>JAKSIH010000016.1 GCA_024398935.1 Fibrobacter sp.
GCCGTAGGCTCTTTGGAACTACCGGCCTAGCCGGTAGTTTTCTTTATACCAAAAACGGCGTTTTTCGCAAGAAAACGCCGTTTTTCGTTGTTGTAACTTGTTGAGTTTTTTTCAACGATATTCCAATTTGGAAATTTTTTTCAATCCTACATTACATGGATGAATATAATTTTACCTTGAAACAATTTTTTGGAGTGTTTATGAAGATTTCTAAAACCCTTTTGGCATTCGGCCTGGCCGCAACGGCATCTACTTTTGCGGCCCAGTACGAAGCAGAATCCGCAACAATTACCGATGACGCAGCTATCGCATCCAACGCAGCCGCTTCCGGCGGCAAGATGGTCAAGCTGAACGGTGGTAACATCCACTTCACCGTTTCTGTAGAAGCTGCCGGTACCTACACTGCGGTCATCCACTACATGAATAACTATGGCGGTTCCAAGATCAACAACCTGGAAGCCAACGGCGGATCTTCCCAGGTTTCTTTCGAAGTAACCGGCAAGGGTGAATTCGCTGATGTAGAAACCACTCTGATGCTGAAGGCTGGCGAAAACAAGGTTTCCATTACCAATAGCTGGGGCTGGATCGACGTGGACTACATTTCCATCGAGCCTTTCAAGCCCAAGGAATTCACTCTCTGTAACGCTCCTGTCACCGCAAAGGCAACTCCTTCTGCAGTGAAACTTTACAACTTCCTTACTAACAACTTCGGCAAGAAGACCATCTCCGGCGTCATGACCGGCAACATGGATAACTATACCATGGGTGACGCAACCAAGCACGAAGATGTACAAACAGTCTATAAATACTCCGGCAAGTATCCCGCACTGGTTGGTATCGACCTAATGAACGCCACTGGCGGAAATTCCGAATCCAGCTGGTTCCAGCAGTACACCGAAAAGGCTATTGACATTGCCAAGGACACCTGGAAGAAGGGTGGTATTCCTGCTATTACCTGGCATTGGCGTCCTGGTGAAGAAAGTGAATTCTATACCAGCAATGGCAACAAGACTAGCAATACCGACTTCGACTTTACCCAGGCTTTCGTCAAGGGAACCACCAGCTGGGACACCTTGAGCACCGAATATAAGGCTCTTGCTGGTGACATCGACAAGGTGGCAAAGCTTTTCCTTGAACTTCAGGAAGCAGGTGTCGCAGCCATCTTCCGTCCGCTCCACGAATCCGGTGGTAACTGGTTCTGGTGGAGTACCCACACAGGCAAGCAGTTCGCGGCCCTTTACCAGCTGGTTTACGAACGTCTTGTGTTCAAGCACGGCGTCAACAACCTGATTTGGGACTTCAACCCCCAGGATGTTTCCAAGATTACCTGGACTCCAGGCGAAACTTACTACGACGTGCTCTCTGTTGACATTTATAACAAGGCAAACGATCATCAGAGCAACGCTTCTGCATTTATCGACTTCACCAATAAGGGTGGTACCAACAAGATTATCTCCCTCAGCGAAAACGGTCCCATTCCCGATGTTCAGGCAATGTACTCCGAAAATGCTCCCTGGAGCTGGTGGATGCCCTGGTACGATTCCTGGGGATCCGACAAGCACATCAGTCAGACAGCCGCCTCCGTATGGAAAAGCAATATGGAAGACGAACGCATTATCACTCTCGATATGATGCCTGGCTGGGACAGCTATAACGAAGCTAATTCCGGTACAAAGACTTGCCCCACTTCCAAGGAAAGCGCCCTCTTCAGTGCAGATACAGCCAAGGCCAACCAGGAAATCGTGGACATGCTCATGGGCGTGACCTTCAAGGCTTTGAACGATAGCGGTGCCAATATCGAATACCAGAAGGTACCCAACTTGACTGGCGCAACCTCCATCGCCGTCGACATCGAAAACATGGGTTCTGGTGGTGCAGATGGCGGTATCTGGGTTGGCCTCGCCTTCGTCCGTAACGGTATGGAAGATGATGGCTGGACCTGGGAAATGTCCCCGTCCGATAGCTGTTGGATCAATGACGGTGCAAAGTCCACCTGCGAATTCGAAATCACCACCTACAAGGACGATGATGGCGTAGAACATCCCACCGACTTGGGCAACCTCTTCTCCGTGACCCTTATGGTAGGCGGTGCAGCTGGTTTCAACGGTGTAGTTCTCTTCAATAATATGGTAGCAGATAACGGCAAGGTCATCAACGCCTTTGACGACAAGAAGACCCTGTTCACCGCAGCAACCCAGAGCAAGGGACATATCACTAAGATTGAACTTTACAATCAAGATGGTACTCCCGCCGCCATCAAACCGATTGTTGCAGCAAAGGCTTCCGGCCTTCGCATCCAGGGCAACAGCGTTATGTTCACTGCAGCTACCGCAGGCCAGGTCAGCGTCGATGTCTTCGGCATGAACGGCAAGCGTGTCGCTACCCTCTACCGCGGAGCCCTTTCTGCCGGTACTCACGCCTTCGACATGGCTGATCTCACCAAGGGTCAGTACATCATCCGCGTGAAGGGTGCTGGTGTTAATGCAGTTCAGGCTGTAAAGATCCAGTAATTCAATGAGTTTAGTGTTTGGGACCGAACGTCGCGGAAATCTCCGCGGCGTTCTTTCTTTTTCAGAAATTCCTAGCCCGCGCTTTCATACACCTTTTTTTGATAAATCGCACAGGAAAGTTTACGTTATCCTTTCTTTAGTTCATTTTTTTGAGTTTTTGTATAGATTTGATGCCGTAAAAAAGAAAAAGGAGTTCCAATGAATAAATTCGCCAAGGCAGCCCTTATTGCCACTCTCGCCGGTTCCGCCACTGCAGTTTTTGCAGCTCCGGGCCTTAAAGTTAGCGGCACCGACCTTATGTACAACGGCAAGAAGATTTTCTTCTCCGGCACCAATTTGGCCTGGGCCGACTACAATTCCGACGTTGGCGAATCCCCCTTGGACGAAAACGCATGGCGCAAGGCCGTGGAAGGCACCCGTGCAGCAGGTGGTAACGCTATCCGCTGGTGGCTTTTCAACAACATGAGCCAAAGCCCCGCCATTGACGAAACCACTCACCTGGTTTCCGGCTTGAAGGCAAGCACTTTAGCTAACATGAAGAAGGCTCTGGACATCGCCGAAGAATACGGTGTGATGGTGTCCATGTGCTTGTTTAGCCACAATCTGATGGAACCTAACCAGTGGGGTATTTATACCGGCGAAAAGTTGGATATTACCGCCAACGAAAAGCTGTTCACCGACGAAGGTACCTCTGCTTTCATCAACAACGTTCTTATTCCCGTTGTGAAGGGTGTCGGAAATCATAACGCCCTTATGACTTGGGAAGTTTTCAATGAACCGGAAGGCATGACCAGCGTGGGCTGGACCACCAAGAAGTTGGACAAGGCCACCCTCCAGAAGTTTACCAACAAGATTGCCGCAGCCATCCACACCACAGACCCAGAATTGCTGGTTTCTACCGGAAGCGTGAACATTCAGTATCAGGAATGGTGGAATGACGCAAACCTGATTGCAGCCGGTGGCGAAGCCAATGGTACCCTGGACTTCTTCCAGACTCACTATTACCCCTATTACCAGGGCGATGCCGTTTCTCCCTTCGTGAATACGGCAGCCCAGATGCAGTCTACCTACAAGTATGACGCCAAGCCCATGATTATCGGTGAATTCCCGGCTAGCGGCTGGAGCGGAACGACCTACACCACATCCATGGCTGCAAAGACCCAGATTTCTGCAGAACAGGCCTACAAATTCGCCTACGAAAGCGGTTATGCCGGTGCTTTGGCCTGGCAGTACATTGGCGACAAGACCGAAGCAAACTTCGGTGGCTATAGCTACACCATCGACCCCGCACTGGACGCCATGACCAAGCTGGCAGCTACAGCGGAAGCATCCATCAAGATCAAGGATGTGGAAATTGCTGCAGGCGGTGGCGATGGCAAGATGGCCGTAACCTACGGCGATGACAATGCCCAGATTGAATACCAGAACAAGGGCGGTTGGGACCTTTCCAAGGCAACCACCTTCACTTGGACAGCCAAGAACAATGGCGCTAGCGATGCAGATATCTACCTGATCTTGAAACTCACAGACGCTTGGACCTGGACAGAAACCGACGGCAGCTGCACCGTTCCTGCCGGCGAAAAGGTCACCTGTTCCATTGATATTTCCGGCTTTGCCGACCGCAACAAGACATTGGCCATCGTTCTTGCCAACTATGCTGCAGGATATACCGGCACTGTGATTTATGACGATATCGCCGCCGGCGACCAGATGCTCTTCAACTTCAACGAAGACAAGTACGACGCTTTCGGCCGCGGTTACGGAAACACCGAAGTCCAGATTCCAGAAATCAAGATCGTGTATAACGAAGACTATGTCATGGGCGGCAATCCCAATGGCAGTGGCACCACCGCATTCCACGCCACAGCAAAGAGCGCACCCAGCCAGATGACCGTAACTGGCAACAGCATCATGTTCACCGCAGCCTCCGCAGGAGACGTCAGCGTAGACGTATTCGGTATGAACGGCAAGCGCGTAGCAACTCTGTTCCACGGCATTCTAAACGCAGGAACCCACGCATTTGACATGTCCGAACTTTCCAAGGGGCAGTACATCATTCGCGTGAAGGGCGCAGGCATTGCAGCAACTCAGCCAGTCAAGATTAAGTAATACGCTTTTTCTTCTTAAGATAAAGAGCCTCGGGATTTGTCTCGAGGCTCTTTTTTTATTACTGATGCGATTATTTCAACGATTTAAGTTTTTTAGAACATTCTCCCATTTTGAAAAAACGATCTGTGAATATAGATTTAAGGTGGTTTAATTAAGGAGTGTTTATGGGATTATGTTTTGGTTCCGCAAAATACATCATTTCTATGGTGACAATAGCGGTTTTAGCTACCGCAGCAAATGCTGCCGCCCCTACAAAGTACGAAGCAGAAGACCAGGCTGGCGTAGATGCAGCAGCAATTCTGAGCGGCACTGAATTTTCTGGTGGTAAGTACGTAAAGCCGGGTTCAGACGCCATGACCTTTACCGTCAAGGTGGATGAAACCGCAATGTACGACATCTCCACCAGCGTGCTCATCAAGCAATTCGACTGGACAACCTCCAAGATTTTGGTCAACGGAATTGAAGTGGGATCCATGCTCACCACCCCGCGCAACTGCGACTCCACCTATGTGGTTTCTGCATCCGCAAAGATGAGGGTTGGCGAGAACAAGATAACCGTAGGTAACGGGGCCATCGGCGTAGACTACATTACGGTAGACCGCCATCCGGATCCGGAATTCAAGATTAGCGCATTGCCTGTCACTCCGGGCGCCACGGAAAGCGCCATGAAGGTTAAGACCTTCCTCCGCGACAACTTCCTGAAGAAGACCATCAGCGGCATGATGATTAGCGACCAGAATTTCAACTACGACTACGGCAATATGCGCCTGATTCCGCCAGGGGGCTGCACCCCTGCAGACTCCTGCAAGTTTAGCGATGCGGAAGTTAGCTGGAAGGGACAGACCGACATTGCGGAATTCTACAAACGTTCCGGCCACTACCCCGCTATCGGCGGTTTTGATATGCTGTTTGCCGCCGGCGGCCATCATGAGGAAGGCTGGTTCAAGGGCTATACCGAGAACAACCTAGTCATGACCGAGGACCTGTGGAAAATGGGCGGCATCCCCACCTATACCTGGCACTGGAAGGTGGGCGAAGATACAGTATTCTACAGCAAGATGGATGGTTTCAAGAACGCCGGCTGTACCGAAGGAGTCATGGGCACTGGCGATGGAAACACCTGCTTTAACTATACCAAGGCATTTAAGGACGAACAGTGCAAGGAAATCGACACAGCCTCTAAGGAATATCAGGATATGATGGCCGATGTGGATATCGTGTCTGGCTACTTCAAGCAGCTGGAAGAAAAGGACATCGCCGTAGTTTGGCGCCCCCTGCACGAAGCAAGCGGAGGCTGGTTCTGGTGGGGCGTAGGTTCCCCCGAATGTTACGTCCAGCTGTGGCGACTGGTATTTGACCGCATGGTGAATGTCAACAAGAACAAGAACCTGATTTGGGTTTGGAACATCAATACGGACCCGAAGTTTGGCTACGACTACTCCGCACTCAATGGCGCCTGGTATCCTGGCGATGAGTATGTAGACATTGTGGCCGTAGACATTTACGACCCGCTGAACAACCACAATTCCGCCGCCAATTACTGGAACAAGATTATTGAAGAAGTTGGCACCAACAAGATGATTGCCCTTAGCGAAAACGGAGCAATTCCCGACATCGACAGCATTGCCGAAGATAAGTCCTATTGGAGCTACTGGATGACCTGGAGCCAGACCTGGAGCGGAAACTTCCTGGAAAAGACTCCTACGGATATGTGGAAGCGTAACCTGGATGACGAACGCATTATCGCCCTGGACAATATGCCCGGCTGGGATAAGGTTGCGGCAGACAAGTCTACCGAAGGTGCAGTAATCGCACCGGACGCAATTACCAATCGCCTATCCATTGCTACAGACAACATAATAGCAGATATTACCCAGAAAACTCTTACCCTGTATATTCCTAAAGCAGGTCATGGTTTCGCTGCTATTTTCGACATGCAGGGTAAAAAAGTCAGGAATCTATTCCAAGGAAACATGGAGGCAGGAATTCGTAACATATCCCTCAACGGAATCCCTAAGGGAATCTACTTCCTAAGGGCAAAGGTTGGAAACCAGATTTTGATGCAAACCATCAATGTTAAGTAAAGAATCTAGGCGGGCTTCGGTCCGCCTTTTTTGTAATCAGGGTTCCATTTTTCTATCTTTACCAAAAAAAATTTGGTGTCATTATGTCTGAAAAACATCCTCTGTATTTTACAATCCACGGCCACTTCTATCAGCCGCCCCGCGAAAACCCTTGGACTGGCGTTATCGAAAACCAGCCCAGCGCACGTCCCTTCCATGACTGGAACGACCGCATTGCAAGCCAGTGCTATAGTCCGAATTCCGCAAGCCGTATTCTTTCCCCCAACGGTCGCATCGTAGACATCGTCAACAACTACGATTTTATGAGCTTTAACATGGGTCCCACCCTCATGGGCTGGATCCGCACCAATACCCCCGACACCTACAAGCGCATCCAGGAAGCCGACAAGCGAAGCATCGAACGCCTTGGCCACGGTAACGCCATCGCCCAGGTGTACAACCACATTATCATGCCTCTTGCTTCCGAACAGGACAAGAAGACTCAGATTGAATGGGGTATCGAAGACTTTAAGTTCCATTTCGGACGTATGCCCGAAGCCATGTGGCTGGCAGAAACCGCCATCAACTTTGAAACGGTTGTCGCCCTCATCAAGGCGGGTATCAAGTTCACCATCCTCTCCCCCACCCAGGCAGACAGTTTCCGCGCCCTGGCCGAGGACAGTTCCGCAAAGGATGGCGAATGGACTGGTTGCAGCAACACCGATATTGACACCACCCGCCCCTACCGCATCTATCCCCGCGATAAGGAAGGTAACCTGGTGTGCGACGGCTACCTGGATGTATTCTTCTACAACCCCTGGCTTTCTTCCGCAGTGGGCTTTGAGCACCTGCTCCGTGACGCAGGCACCTTCGGCAACAAGATCAAGAGCGCCTGGGACGAAAATCGCGAAGAAGCCCAGCTGGTAAGCATCGGTACCGACGGCGAATCCTACGGTCACCACGAACCTTTTGGCGACATGTGCGCCGCATGGCTCTACAATCACTACGCACCCGAGAACAACATGGTGCCGGTGAACTATGGTTGGTTCCTGGAAAAATTCCCGCCTAAGCACGAAGTACTCCTCAAGAACTTCTATAGCGAAGGTTGCGCCTGGAGTTGCGCCCACGGTGTTGGCCGCTGGTACAGGGATTGCGGCTGCTGCACTGGCGGTGGTCCCGATTGGAACCAGAAGTGGCGCGGTCCTCTCCGCGACGCCTTTAACCACCTGAAGGATCTGGCAGATGACGTGTTCGTCCGGGAATTTGAAAAACTTTCCGACGTAAACCCCTGGGACGCCCGAAACAAGTACGTGCAAACCCTGGTCGCACCGGAAGATAGATCCCGCGTGGTCGCCTTCCTGAAAGAAACCATCAAGGATCCTTCCAACGAGGCACAGTGCGCCCGCGCCATCCGCCTTCTTGAAATCCAGAAGTTCTGCCTGTTCAGCTTCACCAGCTGTGGCTGGTTCTTCAACGACATCGAAGGTCTGGAACCGGTACAGAACATGCGTTACGCTCTCCGTGCCATGGAACTGCTGGAAAAGTTCCTCCCCTACGGTCATCATATCCGTAACGAGTTCATCAGCATTCTCGCCCGCGCCACCAGTAACGAACACAAATGGAACGGTGCCGAAGTATTTACCCGCTACGCCGAAGAACAGGTTCCCGTCGTCGTTAAGGAAATGGCAGAACGCGCAGCCATCTTCCACCTGGGTCTCGAAGACAGCTACGACAACAAGGACGCCCGCATCAGCGCTACTAAGATTGCCTCCCGTCGCCGCCAGACCCTGGTTCGCGCCGAATTTAACGACAAGCTGGTAGGCGACAGCCGCGTGTCTACAGTTCTTGCCATTACCGACCAGCTAGGCCGAATCAACCTGGTGGTTGCCGATGGCGAAAACGAGCAGAACGGTCTCAAGTTTGCTGACGATCCCAATATGAGCACCCAGGATCTGCAGGAACTTTATCCCACCGCTTACGTAGTTCGCATGCGTAACCTCATGAGCGACTCCCTGAAGCGCATCAACCAGATTTCCACCCGCAAATATCTGACCGACCTTACGGCCTCCTACAGCAGTTTCGCCCTGTCCCATGGTCTCTCCATCGACAGCCTGGCCGACCCCGACCACACCCTGCCGGATACCATGCGCAAGATCCTGTCCCTGGAAATCAACTCCAGGATCCATCATCTTGCACTTTCCTATATGGAAAGCGACGACAAGAAAATTTTTGATGAAATCCGGAACCTGGTGGACGAAGCCAACGCCCTGGAAACCACCTTCTCCTTTGGCGGTACAGGCCGCATGTTCCACGCCAAGCTGGTGGAACTCATCGAAACCGTTTCCAACAAGTTGGACAAGAAGTCCGTAAGCCACATTACCGGGCTCATTACTGTCGCCGACTGGCTCCATCTGGGCATCGACAAGACCAGCCTTGAAAACAAGGTCTTCCCCTTCTATAAGGAATACAAGAAGAACCCGGAAGGCAAGCTCTCTGCCCTGAAGCCCATGTTCATCTGGCTGAACTACGAGGTATAAATGTACCAGATGTCTAAAAAGCCCATGATTCCAGCAAGGGAAATCCAAGCCCGGATTCAAACCCTGGCTAAGGAAATTGCGGAATCCTTTGAGTTTGACATCGTGCTATCCGCTCTCACCGGTTCTTTCATGTTCTCGACGGACTTGGTCCGCGCCATGGCCAATCCCAGTCACAAGATCGCATTCATCAAGGCGTCGAGCTATGGCTCCGGAACCGAGTCCAGCGGAAAGCTTACCGTCACCGGTTTAGACAAGCTGAACCTGAAGGGATTAAGAATCCTGCTGGTAGACGACATCCTGGATACCGGAAGGACCATGCATACCCTGGTGAGCATGCTGAAGGAAATGGGCGTATCGGACCTTCGCACCTGCGTTCTCCTGAACAAGGAGGAACGCCGAACCGTAGACTACCACGCAGATTTCGTAGGCTTTGAAATCGCAAACGAATTTGTCGTGGGTTACGGACTGGATTACGACGACAACTACAGAACTCTACCGGAAATTTGGACATTAGAGGAAGTTCAATTTTAAATAGGCTTCTGAAGGAAACGAATGGCAAACAACGATTTAGATGAAGTAAAGTTTCACGCCACCCAAACATTCGAGGCGGTGGGGCGAAGCTATAACCGAATTGGACGTGGCAAGCGATTCCTAATCAATCTTGTAATCTGCCTGATCTTCTTTGGCGGAGGATACATTACCTGCAAGATGACAAACAAGACGCCCACCGTAGGCACCATCGAAAAAATTGCAGCCCAGCCCGATCTACCCAACAAATGCAAGTACCGCTACGACCGTGCCATGGAGTATGCCATTATGCACGAATGCGTATTCGCACAGGGCAATCCCAACAACGATAAGATTCTGATTCAGCGAATAAATTATTGTACCTGCGCACTGGAAAGCGTTCAGAAAAAGAAGCCCTACCAAAAAATGTTCGAAAACAATCTCGTAGACTTTACCTTTAAAATCCGCGAAGAAAATCTCTGCCAGGAAAACAAGAACATTCCTGTTCTAGAAGAAGACGATTCCTCCAAGGAAAAGAAATGAATATTGCCGACATAGAAAAATCCATTCGTGAAGAAGCCGAGATTCTTGTACAGAGGGAACCGCTCTCTGTGCTGATGCTGAACGAGCAGATTCTTTGTCGCAAGGGATTTTCCGAAATGCTTGGCGTGACACTTTCCTGCCAGCTTGCTGGGGAAGTCATTGACCGGGCAGAACTGGAAAAAATGTTCGGCGCCCTCTATGAAAAATATCCGGAACTCCTGACCAGTGCGGCAAAGGATTTACACGCGACCGTTTTACGAGACCCCGCCTGCACCAGCTACCTGGAACCGCTGCTATTTTTCAAGGGATTCCAGGGATTGCAGGCATTCCGTGCAGCACACATCCTGTGGAGCGAGGGACGAACATTCCCCGCCAAGATGTTGCAAAGCATTATCAGCCGCAAGTTCGGCATGGACATCCACCCGGCGGCAACCATCGGTTACGGCATTCTGGTGGACCACGCCACCAATATCGTGATTGGCGAAACGGCAACCGTAGGCAACAATGTATCCTTCCTGCATGGTGTAACGCTGGGCGGTACCGGCAACGAAGTTGGCGACCGCCACCCGAAAGTCGGCAACGGCGTGATGCTTGGCGCCCATGCCCAGCTACTTGGCAACATCCACATCGGCGACGGCGCAAAGATCGGCGCAGGCGCGGTTGTAGTAGGAGATGTTCCCGCCCATACAACATACGCAGGTGTCCCCGCAGTTCAGGTTGGCCGCCCCCACGACGAAATGCCCAGCTTCAACATGGAGCAGGACTTTACGAGAGACGCTTAATAATGAACAGTGAACAATGAAGAATGAAGCTGTTAACTATTCATTGTTAATTCATATCTATGACAAAAAAAGATCGCATCGCCTTTATCACTCAGAAATTAGACGAGCTGTTCCCTGACCCGCCCATTCCGCTGAATTTTAAGGACCCCTTCACGCTTTTGGTTGCCGTAGCCTTGAGCGCGCAATGTACCGATGCCCGGGTCAACCTTGTGACAGCGGAACTTTTCAAGGTCGCAGATACTCCAGCAAAAATGGTTGCACTCGGCATCGAAAAAATCGCGGAATACATCAGGACCTGCGGACTTTATCAGAACAAGAGCAAGAACATCTACAAGCTCTCTCAAATTCTTGTGGAAAAATACGGTGGCGAAGTCCCCCGCACTTTTGAAGAGCTAGAAGCTCTCCCCGGAGTCGGCCACAAGACCGCAAGCGTCATGATGATACACGCCTTCAAGACACCCGCCTTCCCCGTGGACACTCACATTCATCGCCTTGCCGCCCGCTGGGGACTCTCCGACGGCAGTTCCGTAGAACGCACCGAGGCCGATCTGAAAAAGGTCTTCCCGAAGGAAGACTGGGAACGCAAGCATTTGCAAATTATTCTTTTCGGCAGAACCTATTGCAAGGCCATGGGACATAAAAAAGAGGAATGCCCTATTTGCAGCGTTGTAGGCTGCAAGGGGAAGTAGCGGTCTCATTTACTCATTTCTAAAAAATCAATTTTACTATATTTTTCATCATATGGAATCTATAGTATCTTACCGCAACTTCAGAGACTACATTCTCGATTTTTTTAACGAGCAAAAGAAACTCGGCCTTTTGACATGGCAGAGTTTTGCAGAAAGGGCCGGTTTCGCAGCATCCTCGCACCTTAAGCTCGTATGCCAGGGCAAAGTAAATTTAAGCAACGAAGGCATAGAAAAAGCGGCAAATTCCATGAACCTGGTCGGCTTTGAAAAAGACTATTTCAAGGGCCTTGTAAGGTTCAATCAGGCAAAGCTCACTTCCGAAAAATTAAAAGCCTTTGCCGACATGACTGAAATTGCCGAAAGGTACAAGGTAAAAATCATTGACGAAGACCAGTTCAATTTCTTTTCTAACTGGCAAAACGCAGTCATACGCGAAATCGCACCCCATGCGCCTGCGAACACAAAATCATCAAACATCGCAAGGCAGGTTCTCCCAGAAATTACGGCAGCCGAAGCAGGCAAGGCGCTTCGCTACCTTGTAAAGACCGGCATGCTTGAAAAGCTTGAAGACGGAACATACAGGCAAACCGACAAGGCGCTTTCTACCGGCGACCCGGAACTATCATCCCTTGCAATTCGCTCGTTCCACAAGAAGATGGCCGAATTTGGACTAGACGCCATCGACAACATCCCCGTGACGGAGAGAAATCTTACAGAAACGGTCGTCGGCATCACTCGCGAAAATTACGAACAGATCGTCGAAGAAATAAAAATTTTTAGAAAAAAGATTCTAGCGATCGCAACGCAAGGCGAAGACATGGAAAGGGTCTACTGCCTGCACACGAACCTATTTCCGCTTTCACATAAAATCTGCGAAAGAAAGAAGGATAAATAAGTGAAATCCCCTATTTTTTCTGGCCTTGTTCTTGGTATTTTCGCATTTTCTCTTTTTGCCTGTTCCGAAGACAGCACAAACAATGCCGGCGGCGCCGTTGATGTAGGCAACTCCATCGCAACGGATACTACCGCAAAAGACACAATTTTCTTGAAAGACACTATTACAGTAATAAAGCAAGACACGGTTGTCAAACAAGATACGATTGTCAAGCAAGACACCATCATGAAACAGGACACAATCGTAAAGCAAGATACGATTGTAAAAAAGGACACGATCATCGATACGGTCATCGTCCAGAAGCCGGATTCTAACGAAACTCCAAAGGAAGATGGTTCAACGATTTCTGGCGTTGTCCAAAAAGGACCATTCCTTACAGGCTCTTCAGTTTACGCGTTCGAACTTGACGACGAAAAGTTGCTGCAAACAGGCCGTGCATTCCACGGGAAAACCACAAGCAACGGGCAATTCAAAATTGCAAACGCCTCGTTTACTTCTAAGTACGCAATCCTAGAAGCAACAGGATATTTTATCAACGAAATTACCGGTAAGGAATCTGACGGTCAAATTACCATGCGTACTATCGCAGACATCAGCGACAAGGAAATGGTAAATATCAACTTCCTGACGCAGCTTGCCTACGACAGAATCTCCTACCTGGTTCTCAACAAAGAAATGTCCATCGACCAGGCCAAACAGCAGGCCGAAGCAGAAATAATCAAGACCTTCTTCGGAACAAATGCAGGAGAAAATTTTGAAAACCTAAACATCTTCGGTTCCTCTGAAGATGACGCCAAGCTACTTGCGCTATCAATCCTCATTCTTAGCGACAAGAGCGACGCAAAGTTCTCGAAGACCCTTGCAGAAATTTCAGAAGACATCGAAACCGACGGCTCCTACGACGATGAAAAAACAAAGCTCAGCATGGCAGAATATGCTGCATTCTACATGGATATCAAGAGCATTCGAAAGAACGTCGAAAAAATTGCTGGCGGCTCAGTTCCTGACTTTGAAAAGGCAATTTACGATTACTGGACAAATACTTTCGGGCTTGGATTGTGCACAGCCGAAAACGAAGGTGAAATCAAGAAAAACCAGAACGAAAAGAGCGCTTACAGCACCACAAACTTTATTTGCAAAAATAATATTTGGGAACCGTACTACCTGAACCCAGCCTGCGATTACGGCACGTTCGTTGACGAGCGCGACGGAAAGGTTTACCATACCACAAAAATCGGGAATCAGACCTGGATGGCAGAAAACCTGCGTTACGCAGCCGATACCTACAAATGTCAAAACGACAACAAGGCCTATTGCGAAAAGTACGGTTTCTATTACACCTACGAAAACATTGCTTGCCCTGCTGGCTACCATATTCCAAGCATTGCCGAATGGGACGAGCTGTTCAACACCGTAAGCGAACCTGATTTGGCGGCAAATGACCTGCGAGCCATTGGCGGCTGGAATATCAACAAGCACCCCGGCAACAAAAAAGACCAGGATGCATTCTGCTTCTCAGCAATCCCTGCCGGAGTCATTCCCTACGGAGACGAAGGCAACACCGCCTACTACCCATCGGCCGACCTTTTGTCTAGAGCTGGGGAAACCACTCCCGTCGCAAGCCGAAACATCGTAATTACGGCAGCCAAGGATATTCGCTACAGCAACATGTTCTTTAGCGTAGCCACCCCGGTGCGCTGCATAAAGGACACGGAAGAGTAGAAACTTCCATCTCTTTATAAGAAGCCGGCTTTTTCAAGGCCGGTTTTCTTTTTTATTTTCAAACATTTTTCAAAAACAAGCAATTTTACATTTGTCAAACAAAAAAAATATTTTAAACATACGACACCACAAGCATTTGTTTTATTTATATTATTTTTGCTAATTGAGTAAATAAAGAGATTTTATGAAAAAACTCAGCAAATTAATCATCACCCACATCGATTATTTCGATGGGACCTGTTCAAACACCTTTAAGGAAATTAAAGATGTGTCCACAAAAAAAGCAGACTCTAAGCATGCAAAACTCGTTTGGTCCGATCGCAAATTCGACCCGACCTTTGACGAAAATTCAAAGATTCTGATTGTCGGAACAATGCCCTCCAAGGACTCCATTAAGAACGAATACTACTATAGCAACCCCAGCAACCGTTTTTGGCCAGCAATTACCGAAGTGGTAAAAATCAAGCACCCCAAAGTTCAAGAGCCTAAAACCAGAGATGAAAAGGTTGCCTTCTGCCTAAAGTACCATATTGCATTATGGGATGTCATTCAAGGTTGCTACATCAAGGGGGCTGATGACAATACCATTACTGATCCTAAACCGAATCCGCTAAACGAAGTTATTCTCAAATCAAAGGTCAAGAAAACCGGTTTCGTTTTCTGTACGGGCAATGCTTCTGAAAAATGGTACAAAAAACTTTGCGCTAAGGAAACAGGCATAAAGGCAGTAAAACTGCCTTCATCATCCCCAGCAAATCAAAGATATTGGCCTACGGACAAACTTATCGAAGAATACAAGAAACAACTCGCCGACAAAATTTAAGTAATTTCAATATCCAAAATAGCAAGAGGTTGCACCCCAACGAAACACGAACTTGTGGATATAACTCCAGATATTGCCCGCAAATATCTGGAGCACAACGATCACAACCGGCCACTCCGGAAATTCTGGGTGCATGAACTTGCGTTCCGAATGAAAGAAGGGGCTTTTGAAACTCGTCGTGACGGCTTGCTCATAGATGAATGCGGGAATCTTTTGAATGGTCAGCACCGACTTTCAGCAATTATCGAAAGCGGCTGTTCCATAAGAATGTGGGTAACCACAAAAAATTGCAAAACAAAAAAAAGAGTAAAATATGAGTGCTGTATGGGCATCCTATAAAATTACAGTCAACGACAAGAACAACTGCGAAGATGCAGAAATGGCTCAAAAAATTTTTGACTACTGCAAGGAACACCACGATTGGTTCATGGAATGGGGCGAAGGGCCCTTCGGCATAGAAGACAATGTGATTTCCACGGCTCCCGCCTTTGAGAACGCTGATGGATTTGACATGAAGTATGCTGGCGACTTGCTTGATGATCCTATCGGCTGGTTGCAGGAAGCATGCGAAGAATGCAAGCCGGAACAGCTGAAAGTCAGCGTATCTGTTGACGCTTCCGAAACTGGGTCACAGTATCCATACAGAAAAATCGTGGCAATGCTGGAAGATGGCGAATTACGTACAAATACCGACTTGCAATACAATGAATTTCCTGATATGGAATCAGGCATATTTGACGATTGCGAGGAACTGGAAGACTTCCAGCCCTGCTTTGCTCCGGATTCTTTTTGCGATTTTCTTGCTGCAAAGAATTACGAAACCTCTGACGTCGGCGAAGTCCGCCTTGTCTTTAAGACCGATGACGGCGAAGAAACTGAACCTATTCGCATCAATCCGAATGATTGTAGCGATGTCAGTGAAGCGCTTGAATGTGAAGACTTCCATTTGGAACAGGGATACGATACATCTTTGCTAGATATCGTCGGTGAGCCCGCTTGCAAGCTAGCGGATATCGACATTGAAAAAGTTATTGAAAACGGAAGGGAAAATTTTGGCGACTCTGCAGAATTTCTGGGACTCTCCCTGCCAGGCCTGAAGGCCCCCATCATGCTGAAAGTTTGGAAAAAGTAAAAAGGAAAACACTATGGCAACCAAGGCTAATGCAAAAAAGGCAGAATGGAATCCGGATTCAGGTATTTTTGAAGATTCCCGTAAAGGAATTAAGTTTTCAACAAAACGATTTGGCAATCAGGTCTGGATGGTTGAAAATCTTGTAGTGAAAGACACCAGATTTTTCACAGCCAAACAGGCCCAAAAGGCTTTGCCCAAGGGCTGGCGATTCCCCACCCGTTCCGACGTGATTGAACTGGAAAATTACATTGGAAAAACTTATGGCTGCACTCCGGTACTAGCCTTACTTGCCCCACAATCCAGCGAGCAACCTTGGTTTTATGAGTTTGGACATTTTACAAAGCTAGGAGCGTCTGGTTTTAATTGGAATAACAAATCCTTCTGGTACATGCAGGACAACGGAGTTCTTGATTCTATAGAATTTAAGTGGTTTGGTTTGGCTATGAGCGATCCCGCTGAAGAAAGGCAGGAAAGTTACGGCAACTGCTGCATTCGCGCCGTTTGGGATGGAACACCATCAAACCCCGATGCAAAATTGGAATTTGAACCGCAAAAAAATTTTGAAACCTTCGTGGATTCAAGAGATGGAAATTCCTATAAGACCGTAAAATGCGGAGAACAGGAATGGTTCGCAGAGGAATTGCGATTTGGCAATAAGGCAGAAGGCTACAACTGGCCAGACTTTTTAACCGCAATTCCCGATGGCTGGAGAATTCCGACTCGTAAAGATATCGGAAAATTGTATTGCCATGTTGCAGAAAATTATTTTGTCTGTGATAATGAAATTTTCAAAGAGATTACGGGTGTTGTAGATGCAACCGGCCTTGCTTTAAAGAAAGGGCGTTTTTGGGAAATTTTAGAATGGACCAAGGGATCCATTGTTATAAATTCCCTGACATATTTGGATCTTGAAAAGGACCATCGTCCTTTGCGTTTGATGAGAGATTCTAGCTACAGCGACGAAGACAACAAGTGCTTCAGAGAAGACTTGTTTACATTCTGCGAAGGTGTTGCCTGTTGTATTGGAAAAAAGCCCAAAGAAGCGGGAGAGGAAATTTATCAACTCCGTTTAAAACAACTGCAGAAAATTGCTGCGGAACATCAAGCTTTTGGAACTTTTACGGACCCTCGCGACGGAGAAGTTTATAAGACAGTAACCATCAATGGAGTCACCTGGATGGCGGAAAACCTGCGCTACAAATGCAAAGGCTCTTATGCCTATCACGATGACGAGTCAAACGCCAAGCGGTTTGGAAGACTATACACAGAAGACGCGTGCTGCCAAGGCAGTATGGATGCGGACGCCATACAGACTAGGACATTCCAGGGAGTTGCTCCCGAGGGCTGGCATCTTGCTTCCTATGCCGAATGGAATGAATTGATGGACTACGCAACATCGCTGGGCTTACATCGGGACGAACTTTCCGAAGGTCCCATGCTTTCGGATGATGGCTGGGAAACGGAAAACGAGAAGTATGTACTGGGAGGCCACAATGGGGATAGAGCCGCCTACCCGGTGGAAATGAACGTGGTCGATCGTCTGGACATATTCGGACTGAATATCAAGCCCACTGGCTATAGGAACGGCGAGAATAAGTATGGCGCTCTAGGAAAGTCGACGGCTTACCGCCTATTCATTCATCGGGAAGAACGCATAAAAAGCTTTGGAATGCGCCCTGAGTTTTGGGGAATCAAGGCCTGGGATTCCGAGGACGGTCTTCCAGTCCGTTGCATCAAGAATGAAACTTACGAAGAAATCTTTGCACGATGCTCCCGCGGGGTGAATGCAGAATTCGGAGAGTTTACCGATGAACGCGACGGAGAGAAATATCGCACCGTCAAGGTCGGCAATCAAGTCTGGATGGCAGAAAACCTGCGGTTCAAAACATCTGAATGTCAAAATTATGGCTATAGCTGTGGTTATACTTGGGACGATGCTGTTTCTGGAATCGCCCCCGAGGGTTGGCATATTCCCTCCCCAGAAGAATTCCAGACTCTTTGGGAAACCATTGGAGATGTTTCGTCAAAAAACCTTGGACTATTCGATATTGACGGTTTTAAAAACTGGTACTGGACCTCAAATAAAGAAGAACCTGAAGAAGGGGACCTCAATGAATTCGCCTTCTACGGAAAGTTCAAAAAAGACCGGTGGGGAATAGATACTATAGCGATCTCTGATTTTCTTTCGGTCCGCTGCATTAAGGATGCTTAACCCAGCAACCCCTTAAAACACTAAAGGTTCCCCCACAAGGAGGAACCTTTTTAGCTTTTATCCAAAACATTTCAAGCACAATAAACCAGCTCTTTTTTTAGAAAATGTCTATATTTGTGGCATGCAGTCAATTCTCACCTACCATAACTACAGAGACTACATTTTGGACTTTTACTCTGAATACAAAGTCCGCAACGCCCTCACCTGGCAAAAATTTGCCGAAAGTGCAGGCTTTGCTGCAGTCTCCTATCTCAAGCTTGTAAGCCAGAACAAGGCAAACCTCAGCGACGAAGGTATCGAAAAAACAGCTCGCTCCATGAACCTGGTAGGCTACGAAAAAGACTACTTCCGGGAACTGGTCCATTTTGACCAGGCCGTTTCTGCCGCCGAAAAAGAAGAGTCCTTCAAGAATATCACCGAGATTGCCTCTAAGTACAAGGCAGTCATTCTGAAGGATGACGAATACGATTTTTACAGCAACTGGCAAAACATCGTATTGCGTGAAATGGTTTCCCAGCTTCCTGCCAAGGCAAAGTCCTTCAATATCGCCCGTCAATTTATCCAGCCGGTCACCGCCAACGAAGTCAGCCAATCCCTGAAATTTCTAAAGCGAAAAGGCTTGATCAAGCAGAAAGAAGATGGAACCTTTGAACAGACTGATAAAGTCCTGTCCACCGGCGACAAAAATATTTCTTCCCAGTCCGTCAGAGCCTTTCACCAAAAGATGTCTGAGTTTGCGGCCGACGCTATCAAGAATGAGCCTCTAGAAGAACGAAACGTTTCCGATCTAGTCGTAGGGATCACCAAGGAAAATTACGACGAAATCGTCAAGGAAATCCGAGCATTCCGCAAGAGGATTCTCGCTATCGCTACCAAAAACGAAGAAATGGAACGAGTCTATTGCATGCATATCAACATGTTTCCGCTCACCCATAAGACCAACAAGAAAAGGTCTAAATAATGAAGAAACCTACTTTTAAGCTCCTCGCTTTTTTTTGCCATTATCACGCTATTGTTAATCGCTTGTTCCGACGATTCCTCCGCAACAGCCGGCGGCGGAACGGAAACCGACAACGCCATCGCCCAAGACACCATCGTCGTACAAGATACCATAATCAAGCAAGATACGATTATCCAGCAGGATACCCTTATAAAGCAGGATACGATTGTCAAGCAGGACACTATCATTAAGCAAGATACCATTCTTGTCCAGGATTCCAGCAACATTCCTGTCATTCAGAAGGCAACCATTAGCGGAGCTGTTCAAAAGGGTCCTTTTGTCAGCGGAGCCTCTGTTTACATTTACGAACTCGACGGAGAGAATCTGGTCCAGACAGGCAAATCCTACAGGGGAAAGACCGGAGAAAACGGCGAATTCAAGTTAACAAACATTTCTCTAGACTCTAAATACGCTCTGCTGGAAGCTTCTGGTTTTTACATCAACGAAGTGACCGGAAAAAAATCCGAAAGCCAAGTTACTATGACCGCCATTGCTGACGTATCCGGAAAGGAAACTGTAAACATCAACTTCCTTACCCATCTGGAATACGACCGCGTCATGCATCTCGTAACAGAAAAGGGCATCACACTTTCCGAAGCCAAGAAGCAAGCAGAAAAAGAAATCATAAGCACCTTCTTCGGAGATCTCTCTTCCAGAAACTTCGAAGAGTTAAACATCTTCGGAACCACCGACGATGACGCCAAACTTCTAGCCTTATCAGTTCTTGTTCTCGCCAACAACAGCGACGCGCAATTCTCTGAATTACTATCCCTCATTTCTACAGACCTCGAAACGGACGGATCCTACGACAACGAAACTGTCAAGGCGGGCATGGCAGACTTCGCAGCATTCTTCATAAATACCCCAAAAATTCGCAACAACATGAAGGCATTCAACAAGGGCTCCGTTCCTGATTTTGAAAAATTCATTTATGCCTTCTGGGTTCACAACTATGGCCTGGGCGAATGCGACCACAGCAACGAAAGCGAAATCAAGAAGAACCAAAACGAAAAGAGCAATTACCACACCACAAACTTTGAGTGCAGCGAAGGCAAGTGGGCTCCCTACTATTTTAATCCCGAATACCAATACGGATTCATCACCGATGAAAGGGATGGAAAAACCTACCGCACCACCAAAATCGGAGAGCAGGTCTGGATGGCAGAAAATCTTCGTTTCGATGGCAATGGGCACCACTGCTACAACGACGACGAAGTATACTGCAAGCGGTACGGCTACTACTACACCTACGACCAGATTGCCTGCCCAAAGGGATGGCACCTCCCCGACACCACCGAATGGCGCATTCTCTTTGACGCCGTGGGTGGTGCTGATGTGGCAAGCAAGCATCTTAAATCCACAAGCTGGAGCATTGCAAAGGCCCCCGGAATCGAAGACGTCCAGGATGAATTTGGCTTTTCTGTTTTGCCCGCCGGCGTCTGGCCCTTTGGCGACGAAGGCAACGCCGCATTCTATTACACCTCCTCCACCATTTCCCGCGACGGAAGTGTCATAGGAGCCTGGGTCGTCAATTCCACGTCCATGGACGAAGCTATTAAAAGCAACACTTTCACAACCACCATGCTAACAGCCCGCTGCTTGCAAGATCCATAAATCAATCAGCAAGCCTCTAAAAGACGGCCCCTAGATTTAAAGTCTAGGGGCTTTTTTGTTGGAAAATGGTGGTTTGCCACTAATTTTCTTTATATAAAGAGCTATATTTCTATCGTTACATTTTTTGCCACCCAAAGAGAAAAAAATTATGAATAAAAAAATTCTAATCACAGCGTGTGCGGCATTAAGCCTCGTCGCCTGCAAAGAAGTTCGTAAGGAATATCATGACAACGGTTTCGTCAAGCTTGAGGCCGAGTACAAAGAAAATAAGCCTGATGGCGTTACCAAAATGTATGACCCGGAAGGCAATCTTTTGCTCAAGGCCAACTACTCCGAAGGTCTTTTAGACGGAAAAAGAATAGTCTATTTCCCCAGTGGCGAAGTGGACTCCATGGAAACCTATAAAAAAGGGATGCTTGACGGCCCTTTCGAATACTATGTAAAAGCTCAAATTTACGATCCTAAGAAAAAGGACAGTACCGAGAAAATCGTCCTGAGTCGCAAGGGTGCTTACGCCAATCCAAGAGCCTTGACTCAGGAAGACTTCGAAAAAATGGATTCCAAGGAACAGTCCGAACTAGAGCTTATTAGATTCTGTTACACGAAGGGACTCCCCGAAAAACAGGAGATTTTGACAAGCACCTGCAAAGGAACTGTAAAAGTCTACTACGTGCATGGTCCTGCTGCAGGGGAGTTGGCTGGGGAATTTTCCTACGACAAAAAAGGCCGACTAAAAAAAATCATTAAATACTTCGGCAATGGAAAGAAATCAGCAGAAATCAATCTAAAGTACGAAGACTATACCGTAAAAAATATCGAAAAAATATCGTACACCCCTAATGGCGAAAAACTTCTAAAGAGGACATGTTCCAACGATACTGAAAAAAATTGGAGCTACTCCAACGCCATGTCTTACATTACAGAAAGAGGGGAGCTTGATTTTAGCAAATCCCCCGATGAAGTATTAAGCGATGAAACAAAAAGATATCCCCGAAAAAAAGATTATGATTTCTGCAAGCAAGAAAATTTCAACTATCAAAAAAATAAAAAAATTGTATCTTCGCTAGACAACGGTCAGGAACTGATTCAAATCGGTAATCAGGTTTGGTTATCCGGCATCCCAAAATCTGGAATTAATTGGAATAAAGCCGTCAGCTATTGTCCCGACGGAACACGACTTGCCACAAAACGTGAATATCGAATTCTTTGGAACTATATCAAAAAGAACTCTGAAATTGACAAGTTTACCAACGGTAAAAATGTTCTCGCGGACAAGTATCCAAATATATCTTCCATTCAAACCGATTTAACACTCCCTATCTATGCAGATTTAGTGAAAAGGGCTTATAAGGAATACCAGAACAGTAGTTTCGGCTCTCACACGCAGGAATGCGGCGATTATTGTGATTTTTTTATGTATGACGACAGTGACTTTATGAATTACTCCACATTTGATGAATTCGGATTTTTCGCAGCTTTCTCAGACAGAGCCCCCGAAACCTGGACCTACGAAGGATCTACCATAAATAAAGACAACGAACTTTTTCCAATCAATAAAGATCTTTTTTCATGGCCTAACGTCCCCAAAGAAGAAATCATCTCTGAATTTGATCTGAACGACACATTTAGGTGTGTAGATCGAGATTGCCTGTTGCAAGAGTCGTTTCCAGAAGGTTTCACACAGAGGAAGTACCGCCGCGACCGCGACCGCAGCAAAATCGAATCCCGCACTGCGTCTGCAGGGTGTATTCAAGCTCCAGGTCGCACACCCAATGCTAAGATTAACTGGATGCATCAAAGTGACTGCTCCGACTTCATTTCTATCAACTTATCTTTATGGGAGGACGACATCGTCAGCCTTCAATCCCACCACCTTTCCAGGGACGGCAGCGTCAACCATCAATCCTACCTTTCCGGTACAGAGTATAAACAGGAGGCGACGCCACAAAAAATCAACATCAGTGAAATCATTCAACAGTTGGAAAAAATTACCAACAGCAATTTGAATTCGCCCAGCGCAGACATTGTCAACCTTTTTGTAGAAAAACGAGATCCCGCCTTCAAGAATTTAATTGATTCAATCTATGCCCATGGTTATTTAATAGAACTCCACACTCAATATTCAAATCTCGATGAAGAAGCCCAAGAAGAACTCGACTATTACAATTCTTTAGGGATTTCAGCAACGTTGCACATGGAAGCTGTATACACAAAAAAATTCTGTGGTCATGTACTCTATGGAGCATTCGCTCCCGATGAAAGCAATAAACTCCGTCGTTTAACGAATGATGAATTTCCTATAACCAATAACGCTCTCCAGACTCGTGGCATCCTGAAGCTCCTGACCGCTCAGACCAAGAACGCCAGCGCCGGCGCTTATGACCTGATGAAGAACCAGAAGTTCTCTAAGGACATCGATAAGGTGTTGAAGGAAGTCGCAGGTTTGCAGACTTCCGGTAAGACAGTTCTTGGCGGTGACAGCGGGGGTATTTCCACCAAGGCTAAGGGTTCCTTCAGAACTCCGTCCGAACATGATATCAGCATGAGTGGTGGTGACGGCTCTCGTAATAAGGCCGACATCATGAAGGTTATCAAGCAGCGTACTCCGGGTCTCCGTCACACCTATAACAAGTTCCTGAAGAAGAAGCCTGGCTTTGCTGGTAAGGTTACCCTGAAGCTCACAATTGCTCCGAGTGGCGAAATCATCAGCATCTCTATCGCATCTTCTACTACGGGTTACACAGAATTTGACAACGAAATCAAGACCGCAGTTTCTCGTTGGAAGTTCAGCCCTGTCCAGTCTGGTAACACAACGGTTACAATTCCGTTCTCCTTTGAAGAATACCTCGATTAAACATTTTAAAATCAAAACACTAAAGGTTCCCCCACAAGGAGGAACCTTTTTCAATTTTTCAGACTAGACCTTTTGCAATGTCCTTTTAGGTTTAGCCTTTCAGCAATTCATCAAAATAGCAGATGGTCTTTTCAAGGCCCTTGCGCAAAGGAATCGTCGGTTCCCAACCCAAAGCGCTCTTGGCCAGGTCAATATTCGGGCGACGCATCTTCGGGTCGTCACCTGGCAGCGGCTGATAGATAATCTTGCTCTTGGAACCAGTCAGGTCCAAAACTTCCTTGGCCAATTCCAGCATGGTGAATTCACCAGGATTGCCGATGTTCACAGGACCAATGATTTTGTCCTGATTCATCATACGGACAAAGCCTTCAATGAGGTCATCCACATAGCAGAAACTGCGAGTCTGGGAGCCGTCACCATAAATCGTAAGGTCTTCGCCCTTCAAGGCCTGCACAATAAAGTTGCTTACCACGCGGCCGTCGTTCGGGAGCATGCGCGGGCCGTATGTATTGAAAATACGCACGATGCGAATGTCCACATTGTTCTGGCGATGATAATCCATGAACAAGGTTTCAGCCACACGCTTGCCTTCGTCATAGCAGCTGCGAATGCCAATCGGGTTTACATTTCCCCAGTAGTCTTCAGTCTGCGGGTGGACGGCAGGGTCACCATAAACTTCGCTGGTACTAGCCTGCAAGATACGGGCGTGAACTCGCTTTGCCATACCCAGCATATTGATGGCGCCCATCACGCTAGTCTTGATGGTCTTTACCGGATTGTACTGGTAATGAATCGGGCTTGCAGGGCATGCCAAGTTAAAAATGCGATCTACTTCCAGAAGGATGGGTTCCGTTACATCGTGGCGAATCAGTTCAAAGCTGCGGTTATCCCGCAGGTGTGCAACATTTGCCATACGACCCGTGAAATAGTTGTCCAGACAAATAACTTCGTGTCCGTCATTCAAGAGACGTTCACAAAGATGGCTTCCTAAAAATCCAGCACCACCAGTAACTAAACAGCGCATATAAAAACTCCAGTATTTCTACTGGAGTCTAATATAAAATTTTTTCCGTCAAGAACTTAATCTTCTTCGCTTTCCCGCCCCACTTCAAAGCCAGCAACGCTTCCGTTCAAAGCCACCAATCGAATGCCGCGCAGCGTAAGGAAAGGATCGTACTTGTCAATCAGAGTCGTGCGTCGGGCAATGGTCTTGCCCCAGCCACCCGTCGCATAGACAGGCACGCTTTCGCAACCCAGTTCCTTCTTGATCTGGGCTATCAGGATTTCAAGTTCCGCAAGGAAGCCGAAAAGAAGTCCCGCACGAATGGCATCGTCGGTATTATCTGCGATAACCTTTTCCGGCCATTCGATAGTCACAGGAAGCAAGCGGGCCGCCTTTTCGGTCAAGGCATCAAGACTTGCATTAATACCCGGAATGATAACGCCACCTACAAAGGCGCCATTCTTCATGACATCGAAGGTCGTTGCCGTACCCATGTCAACGATGATGGCATTTTCAAATCCAGCCTCACGCATGGCAATCACGTTGCAAAGACGATCTGCACCAGCCATGGAAGGATTCTGATATTCAATCTTTAAGCCAAGACAATTCTTGGAGTTTACCACCTGCACATGCTTTTTCAACAGGGAATCCAAAGCCTTAATCCAGGGACGTTCCAACGCAGGAACCACCGTGGAAAGACCTACATGGGTAATTTCACTAGGCTTGATTTTCGAGAAACCCAGAAGCCCGCCCACCTTGTTCATCACTTCGTCGGAGGTAGTTTCCTTGCGGGTAGTAAGGCGCCAATAATCAACAACCTTGGTACCCTTAAAAATACCAAGCACCGTGTGGGTGTTACCAACGTCAACAACTAATGTTACAGAATCTGCCATAATCTATTTTTCTGCAGGCGTTTTCTTTTTTGCAAGTGGTTAGTGGTTGGTGATTAGTGGCTAGAGTCGATGGAGAAGAACTTCACCCGCAAATCCTGTTTACTAGCCACTGTTTACTAACCACTCCCTTATATTCTCATGGAAATATCCAGAGCCTTCACGCTGTGGGTCAATGCACCTACAGAGATGAAGTCCAGACCCAGGGTTGCAATTTCCTTGGCGCGTTCCAGAGTCATGTTGCCAGAGCCTTCCACCAGGCACTTGTCGCCACTTTCCTTGATGATCTTCAGGGCTTCTGCCATGGTTTCGTTACTCATGTTGTCCAGCATGATCACATCCACGCCCTTATTGAGGAGAGCACGGAGCTGATCGAAAGTTTCAACTTCCATTTCAACCATGAGGTTCTGGGTATTGTTCTTCTTGACAACAGCGAGAGCTTCGAGAACACCACCTGCAGCGGCAATGTGATTGTCCTTCACCAGCACCATGTCAAAGAGACCCATGCGATGGTTGGAACCACCGCCCACGCGAACGGCATACTTCTGCAGGGTACGGAAACCAGGAACAGTCTTACGGGTATCGAGGACCTTGGTCTTGCCACCCTTCAACGCTTCCTGGAAAGTGTGGGCAACGGTAGCCACGCCGGAAAGTTGCTGGATAAAGTTCAGCAAGGTACGTTCGCCAGTCAAAAGTTCGTGAGTGGTACCATCCATTTCAGCAATCAGGTCACCCTTCTTCACCACGTCACCGTCCTTCTTGTGGAGGGTCACGGTAGCGTTAGCCTTCATTTCCTTGAACACCAGTTCAATAATGGGAAGACCAGCAAGAACGCCGTCTTCCTTGGCAATGAGGCGAGCATGCTGCTTCTGGTCTGCAGGAATAGTCCACATGCTGGTTACGTCACCAGTGCGAACGTCTTCGGCCAAAGCCAGACGGATCATGGTCAAAGCATCTTCTGTAGGAAATACCGGAGTAGAATTATCACCGTACATATTATAACCTTCGGTTAAAAAAATTGACAATTGACAATTGACAATTGATGATTGATAATTATTAATTAGGCGGCGTAGCCGCGATTATTTTTATTCTCCATTATCAATTCTCAATCATCCATTACAGTAGCGCTCCGCGCTACTGTGCGCCCTTTCCTGTTAAAACAACATAAACTGTTCTTACGAGAATCTGAAAATCCAAAAGCAGGCTCATGTTCTCGTAGTAGTACATATCGTACTGCAGCTTAATCTTCACATCTTCGGTGCTGGTGTCATAGTGATGGCACACCTGGGCCCAGCCCGTAAGACCCGGCTTCATTTTCAGGCGGCTAATATAAAATGGGATTTCTTCACGGAGCTTTGCAATAAACACAGCTCGTTCCGGACGAGGTCCCACCATACTCATGTCGCCTTTCAGAACACACAAAATTTGGGGAAGTTCGTCAATACGGGTCTTGCGCAGGAACTTACCCACTTTCGTAATGCGGGGGTCATCCTTTGTCGCCCACTGGGCGCCGAACTTTTCCGCATCGGTACGCATGGTCCTGAACTTATAGACCATGAACGGCTTTCCGTATAGACCGATTCGTTCCTGAGAATAGAATACCGGGCCATGGTCCTCAAGCTTAACGGCAATGGCCGCAAGGAGGCAAATAGGCAGGGAAATTACGCCGAGGAACGCTCCAAAGGCAATGTCTACAAAACGCTTGATCCGAACCTGCCAGGGAGGCATGGTAAAGGCGAACAGTTCCTGCAACTCAAAGCCATAGACGAGGTTCCCCTTGAAGCGGCCATTCACCACACTGTAAAGCTCAGGAACAATATAGATGTGCAGGGCCAGGTCACAGATCCAGACCAGCACACGCATAATCTCCTGGGGAGAGGAACTTTCATGGGCAATGATGATTCCAGAAATCTTATGCTTCTTTACCAGATACGGCAAGTCAGAATATTTTCCCAGCACGGGAACGCCGGCAAAATCCTTTTCCATGACCTGATAGCGTTCATCGACAAAGCCGACAACACGCTGTCCCCGGGCGGGAGTCCTAGCCAGATCTTCCGCAATTTTTCTGCCAGCCTCCGTAGCCCCGAGAACCAGCACATTGTTACCTCCGTAACCCATGCGCAGAAAACCACGAAGGCAGGCATAAAGCACCATCCTGAAAAATCCTACCAGTCCTAACGCAAATCCCCCATAGATAAATATCCAGGGAAAGCGGGAACCATATAAGTAGCCACTGTTCAGGGGCGCGTTTGCAAAAAGCTTTCCTACAAACTCAGCACCGAAAAGACAGATGATGATAAGTACAATCCCGATGACGACCGCTCTTACCACCCGAAGAACCTGATGGGTCCTGGACATCAAAAGCCAGGACCTATAAAGGCCCGCACAGGTAAAAAGGAACAGCCACCCAACATTCAGTACAAGCCCCATGTGAAAATATTCCCCAAGGGACTTGGTCGGGTCAAATTTATCCACAATCCAACCACTGTGAAACTGCACCCAGAAGGCCAGGACGAAACATATCGACAAAGCGATAAAATCCGCCAGCACCAGAAGGATTCGTTCAAGTGTCGTAGCTCGAATCATCGAAAAACCGTAATATTATGCCAAGAAACGGATAACCTGGCTCTTTTCCACGATTTCAGCCAGGGCGTCGATGGCATCCACAGCCTTCTGGGCCTTGCTGTCCTGGGTGTTTTCGGTAATGACAACCACAGAAACCTTACCCGGATCCTTGACGTTCTTCTGGATGATGGTTTCGATGGAGATGTTGTTGTCGGCAAGAATCTTGGTGATCTTGGCGAGAACACCGCAAGCATCACGGGAGGTGAAGCGCAGGTAGTAGCGGGCGCTGGTTTCGGAAATAGGAACCAGAGTTGCAGAATTTTCCACATTGAACCAGCCCATGGGCAAAGCCTTGCGGGAACCGCAATCGGTGGAGCGTGCCAGGGAAACCAGGTCGGCTACAACGGCGGAAGCAGTGGGCAGGCGGCCAGCACCTGCACCAGTCTGCAAAGTTTCGCCCAGGTTGTCGCACTGCAGGTAGACTGCGTTCAGAACGCGGTTTACGCTGGAAAGCTGGTGTTCCATGGGAACCAGGCACGGATGGACGCGGGCGTCCACGCGGTCACCTTCGCGGCGGTAAATGCCGAGGAGCTTGACGCAGCAGCCAAGTTCCTTGGCGATGGCGATATCCTGGGCGGTGATCTTGGAAATACCGGTGACGTGAATCTTTTCGAAGTCTACGCGATGGCCGCTGCAGAGAGAAGCCAGCAAGGCAGTCTTGTGGGCGGAGTCGATACCTTCAATATCGAAGGTGGGGTCAGCTTCGGCAAAACCGAGGCGCTGGGCATCCTTCAGAACTACGTCGAAGTCCAGGCCTTCTTCAGCCATGCGGGAAAGAATGTAGTTACAGGTGCCGTTAATGATGCAGCTGAGATTTTCAACGGTAGAACCCAGAAGACCTTCCTGGAGGCTACGGATAATAGGAATGCCACCGCCAACAGCAGCTTCGAACAGGACATGCAGACCCTTCTTAGCAGCCAGGGGGAAAATTTCGTGACCATACTTAGCCAACAGAGCCTTGTTTGCGGTAACCACGTGCTTGCCATTTTCGAGAGCGGCAAGAATCCACTTGCGGGGCATGTTGTAGCCACCGGCAAGTTCCACCAGCACGTCGATGTCGTTACCGGCGATCATTTCATCGGCATTGGTAGAAGTCTTGTAGCCCTTAGCCTTGTAGGGAGCCACTTCTTCGTCGGACTTGGCACAAATGCAAGCCAGTTCCATTTCGACGCCGAGCTTTTCCTTGTATTCAGCAATCTTCTGTTCCAAAATCTGAATAACGCCACCACCGACGGTACCAGTACCAATAAGACCAATGCGCAACATGAGCGCCTCCATATTAAAATTTTACGGCGAAAATCTAGAAAAAATGCAAAAAAACTTCAGTCCATCCTTGTACAACTATAAGGGAAATCACAGATCCATATATATGGATCAAATAAAACAGGCAAAGAGCTCCCCCATCAGTCAGCAAAAAAGAAAAGTTTCTATATTTTTACCTATGGAACAAGAATCTTCAAATCCGGCGATTGACAACCTTCTTAACGAACAGAAGCTTAAAAACATCGTCTACCCAGCTCGCCTTTTTAGAGCAAGGCTTAACGAAGAATTTCTGCGGGCGAACCGGACCCGCAGACCGTTCCTGTTTATCAAGATTTACTCCCACCAGTACGACATGTTCGGCTGGGGGCGCAACGACGAGACCGTCGCAAAGACCTGGCGAATCAGCCTTCTCACCATGTTCTCCCACCTGCGTTTTATCGACGTACTGGGATACCTGGATGACGGAAGCGGCATCGGCATCATCCTCCTGAATTCCGACCTGAACAAGCTGGAATCCATCCGCAAGGAAATTCTCCACAAGCTCAATGACGCAGGCATGATTCAGGCCCTTCGCATCAAGCCGAAGCGTCCTATTTTCCAAGCCTATATCTATAGCGGGCTTACCGAAAAAGACGCCCTGGAACAGCAAGAAAAACTTGATGAGTTCAACAGCACCAACGGAAGTTTTTTCAGCCTCCAGCGCCTGAACCTGGACCACATCTGGCAGCACCCCCACAAGATTCGCTACCGCCATGTCATCAAGCGCATTGTGGATGTCGTTTGCACAAGCATTGCAATCGTGCTTTGCTCCCCCCTGCTCCTGTTCTGCGCCCTTGCGGTAAAGTTCAGCGACCCCAAGGGACCTATTATCTTCAAGCAGATTCGCGTGGGCCGTAACGGCAAGCTGTTCAAGATGTACAAGTTCCGCAGCATGTATGTAGACGCGGAGGAACGCAAGAAGGAACTGATGGCGCAGAACGAGACCGGCGGCAAGACCTTCAAGATGAAGAACGACCCCCGAATCTATCCCTTCGGCCGCGTACTTCGCAAGTTCAGCCTCGACGAACTTCCCCAGTTCTTCAACATCATTAAAGGCGACATGAGTATCGTGGGGCCCCGTCCTCCTATTCCGTCCGAAGTGGCAGAATACGAACCGTGGCACAGAATGCGTCTGTCCGTGACCCCAGGTCTTACCTGCATTTGGCAGGTCAGTGGTCGTAGTAACATCAGCTTTGAGGGGCAGATGCGTCTGGACAACGATTACATCCGACGCAACGGCAAGCTCAGCGATGACTTCAAGCTAATCCTCAAGACCTTCAAGGTCGTGTTTAAAGGCGACGGCGCTTACTAAGCTACAAGGGGCGCTGCCCCCTGGACCCCCGAAAAAAGGATACGGCTACGCAAGCGGAGCTTGCTAGCCTTTCCTTTTTTGTCTAAGGGGAGAATAACGAGATTAAGGGGCTCCGCCCCTTAAGATCCCCGAAAAAAGGATACGGCTGCGCAAGCGGGAGCTTGCTAGCCTTTCCTTTTTTGTCTAAGGGGAGCTAAAGCTCCTCCTTAGACGGTGGCTCCATTATACAAAAAGAACCCCTGGCACAGGGCCAGGGGTCTTTTTGCAAAATCTTGCAGTAATCAAACCGCCATGGGGCGAATTTTATTACTTGTTGATTTCGTACTGAGCAACGAGGTTGCCTTCAGCGTCAAGAGCGCGGACAACGTTTTCGTCGCGCTGGAGAGTGAAGGTTGCCTTTTCACCAGCAGCGGTGGTCAGTTCAGCAGTCATGGAACCGTCAGCATTCTTGACAGCTGCGATGGAGTTGCCCTGAGCGTCCTTTTCGAAGTAGGTGTCGCCAGCAGCGAGAGGATTGGAACCGGTCCAGAATTCAACAGTGTTGAGAACGAGACCATCGATGAGCCACAGGCAGATGCCATAGACACCGAAGATCTGCAGGAAGAAGTGAACGATGGAGTTCAGCCACTTGTTGCCAAGGGTGCCGTTCCACTGGTGCAGCTTTTCGAAGCAAGCGTTCTTACCATAGCAGCCGGTGAGGACGATCATGCCAGCGCAGAGAAGAGTGATGATACCTTTTTTCATTGTAATACTCCTTAAGGTTAGGTATTATTGTTTTTCAACAACTGCAGGAAATATAATTAAAAAACAAATCGTATTAGCAACACCTCTCACTTTTTTTTCAAAATCCAAATGCAGATTTATTTACAAAAAACGCACATGTGACACCGCTCACAAAACTGCACAAATTAGCATTATTCGGATTTAAACCGAAATGGCCATCAAAAAAGGAACTGCCAATCTCATTTTTTGATTTATTATTATAATTTATGTGAAATTTGACCTATATCACAAGGTGAATAGTCAAAAAAAGAGTTATCCAGTCTAAGGAACGTTTATGTTTGGAAAATTGAAAATAGCCACCCTGGCAACTTTTTTTGCAGCAACCGTTTCATTTTCTGCGGCGGCACCGAAGCCGTTGACCGTATGGATTATGCCCAACGGCGCCTCCCCCCAGGAAAAACTGGAACAGCAGCTAGAGCAGTTTACAAAAAAGACTGGAATCCCCACTGTCGTACAGGTCCTGGACTGGGGTGAAGCCTGGAGCCGCATTTCCATCGCCCTGGAAGGCAAGCAGGAAGCGCCGGATGTACTCCAGCTGGGCACGACCTGGATTCCCCACTTCGCTTCCCGCAACGCCATTAAGCCTCTCAACGGGTGGCTAAATGAAATCAAGCCCGACCGCTTTGTGTCCGTCAGCTGGAACACAACCCATATCGACAGCGACACCACCATTTACTCCGTCCCCTGGTTCATCGACATCCGTCCGGTTCTCGCAAACAAGAGAATTCTCAAAAAGAACGGCATAACCAGGGAATCCGTCGCAACCTACGAGGGCTTTGTGGAAGCCCTCAAGAAAATCAATGCCTCCCAGGAAGTCCTGGATGACGGACTGGTCGTTCAGGCCTACGCCCTACCCGGCAAACGGGACTGGAACATTCCCCACAACTTCGCCCCCTGGATTTGGAGCAATGGCGGCGCCTTCCTGGCAAAGGATTCCACCGGCAAGTGGCACTCCAACATCCTGAACGAAAAGACTTTGGGAGGAATCGAAGCATACCTGAGTTTTGTCCGGGACAGCCTCGTTTCTACGGACGCCCTCCAGCAGAACACCGCCCAGATCGTGCAGCGTTTCAATAATGGCGAACTAGCCTTCATCGTCAATACAGCAGAAGTGGTCATGCAAACCCGATATGAAGGCGCCATCGGAGGCCTTTCAAACGCCCGTATCGGAAGTGATAGCGTCACGGTCCTTCCCATCCCTCGCGGCAACGAAGGTTCAGTCAGCTTTATCGGCGGAAGCAACCTGGCCATTCCCGCAAGCAACAACCGTAAGGAAGCAAAGGATTTGCTGCTGTTTTTGATTAGCGACGATGCTCTAGACGCCTATACCAAGCAAATTGGTTTCCTGCCCACTTCCAAGAAGGTCCTGGAATCCTGGTCCAAGGACGAAGAGTACAAGGAACTGGTCAAGAACCTGGAGACCGGACACACCTATGTACCTATTCCGGAATGGGGCGCCATCGAGCAAATTCTCGTCAACATGTTCAGCAGCGTCTGGGACCTGATGGAAATCCCCGCGCTCTACACCGATGAAAAACTTTACGAACTGTTCGGAAAGTACTCCAGCGAAATCGATAGGATCCTCAACTACAATGTGACCAACCCTATGACATTTGCGGAATTCCAGGACATATGGAACAGAAACGCTCCCAATCCGAAAATAGAGCCGGTTATCGACGAGACCACGGCGAGGGATGCCTTTATCGCGGATAACCTGAAGAAAGCTCCATTTGTCTTTGTCACGATCCTGCTCATCAGCTTTGTCGTGAACTTCGCGAGAAAACGCAAACAGAAATAAAGATCACTCCATTCCACTCTAGAAGTTACTATGCCAGAATCTTATAACATCAAGTTTTCAAGAAGCATTATCCTGAAATGCATCTTGATCCTGACGATTTCCATGACGCTCGCCGTCATGGGTGGAGTATACTTCTATACCCAAAGGCAAATGACGCAGATTGTGGAAAGGGCTTTTACAAACGGTAAGAACCTCCTTTCCCAGAAGGCCGCCTTTGCAAATGACGAAATCCGCCAGTTCGGTGAACGACTGAAACTGCTCGCTCGAACTTCGGAAATCCAGAGCATGGACCCTATCGTCGTCGCAGGCTACCTCAAGAGCTATACCGTATCAGACCTGTTCACCAAGACCGAGCTTGTATCCATCTATGACAGGACAGGTAATTTCGTCTGTAACAATTCCATGATCGGCATAGATGACGAAAACACCTTCCCCATTGAATTTTCAAAGATTACGCCACACCACCCCTACATCTCCCCCTGGTTTAGGGACAAGAGCGATTCCTACCGAAAGCGTATTTTTGGGATAAACATCTTGAACAGGGCCTCCGGCAACGGCAACCTGATCGTAAAGTTCTCCGCAAGCCGCATCTGGAAAAAGCTACAGTCCAATGGAACGAGCCAGAAGGACATCTATATCGCGGTAAACGGCAACGGAGAAATTCTTTACCACCCAGACCTGAACAAGTGGGTGGAGTCCCCCCACAAGATTTCCGAACTCGGCTTCAACATTGAAAACATCCGGACTTATAGTGTCAACGAACCGCAGTTCATCAATTACTATACCCAGAAACAGTATCTAGTAAATTTTGAGTACAACCCCGAATACGATCTCGGCCTGTTCCTGCTGCAGCCCAAGAGCGATATTGACGACCAGGTCGCCAGCACAAGGCAGATGAGCTTTATCATCATGGCCATGTTCCTTGTCCTGATACTCTTCGTGGCATTCTGGATGTTCAAGCTTCTAGGCGTTCCCCTGAACAACCTCATTCGACACATCAACCGCATTACCAGTGGAGAACTTGACATTGCGGAAATAGACGTCGGTAAACGGAAGGATGAAATCGGCCAGCTTAGCGCCGCATTCAACCAGATGCACGAAACCATCAAGCGGCAGATTGAAGAACTGAATTCCCACAGGGACATTCTGGAACAGGAAGTCCAGGAACGGACTAAGGATCTGGAAGAAGCCAACAGGAGGCTGGACCTCATCTCCAAGACTGACGAGTTGACCGGCCTACCAAACCGTCGAGAAATGAACGAAACAATCGCCCACGAAATCGGGCGAACCCAGCGCACCAACAAGCCCTTCTGCTTCATCTTCATCGATATAGACCATTTCAAGGCCATCAACGACACATACGGGCATGCCTGCGGCGACGAAATTCTGAAAGCCGTGGCACAGACCGTCCGCGGTCTTTTGCGCAAGTACGACGTATTCGCCCGCTACGGCGGTGAAGAGTTCCTGACGCTCCTTCCCGAAACCGATCTGGAAGGAGCCGCCATCGTAGCCGAGCGCTTCCGCAGAAAGATCGAGATGATGACGGTCCACTACGGAGACTACACCATCAATGTCACCATCACCCTGGGAGTTTCCCGATTTGACCACAAGCTGGGAGCCGACCGAAGCATCCAATTGGCGGACAAGGCCCTTTACCAAGGCAAGGAATCAGGACGAAACCAGGTAGTCGTGTGGAAACCTGAATGGGTGACAGAAGCGGATTACGAAGCGGCGGCTATCGAACTTGCCGAACTTCAGAAGAAAGAACTATCCTTGGAAGATTCCGAAAATACGGAAAAATAACCTCGGCGGGGACAGCCCCGCCCTTTGCATTAAAAAAAGCCCGTCGCGATAGCGACAGGCTTTTTTATCGGGATGACTGAATTCGAATCAGCGACCTCTTGAACCCCATTCAAGCGCTCTACCAGGCTGAGCTACATCCCGAGGACTCATTTAAGAGTGAACCAAAGGTAGTTAATATTCCAATTTTTGCAAGGCAATATCCGAAAAAAACTTGATTTTTTCCGAAAATTTACTTCCAGAAGCCAATTACCAAGACATCGGAGGTTGCCTTGGGGTACTTTTTGCTTTTGAAACTTACAATCTTACGGATACTCCTCTGCTTCAGCTCCCAACCTTCACGGCTCATTCCCTTGGTGGAAAGAGTAATCTTCAGAGCTGGAATCTTACCGCCCTCGGTCACCTTCCCATTTTCGTCAACCTTTACCTTGACATTCTTGGTTTTTATGACGAAATCCTTGGCACTTTCATCAGATAATGTCAAATCAGGACGCCCCTTCTTATCCGTTTCCCAAACGTAGAAGGACCATTCGCGAGTCTCACCAGGCGCATAGTAGCCTGCATCAAACATTTTTTCATTGAAGAAAAAGGGTGCCTTTACGAAGCCATCAATGGATGCGGAATATGTCTTGCCGTTTGTATCCACCAAGATGACCACCACATTAACAGGGCCTTCCTTGTCGGAAAAATCCATGTCGAATTCAACAACGAGACCATTGTTATTAGAGACTGTTGCGGGATAAGTGAAATTGGAGCAACCTGTCCCTTGGCACATAACCGTTTCTAATTTTATATCCTTGCCGGAAATATTGGCCCCCTTCAGTACAAAATGCTTGACATCACCCTGGTTTACTTCATCAAAGGACTGGGGAACAAAGGTTATAGGGCTAGCAGCAAATGCAGCAGAAGCTAACGCAGCGGCAACAACAGAAGCGCGGATTAGTCCGCAAGAATTAAAAATCTTTTTCATGGGAAGAAATATACAATTTTTCTATCTTGCAAGTCATGAACTCTATGGCCGAAATTAAAGAATTGATCGCAGGCAAGGAACTGTTCATTTTTGACCTGGACGGAACCATGTTCAACAGCCTGGGGGACTTGGCTCCGGCAGTGAATTACGCCTTAAGGCAGTTCGGTATTCAGGAAATTTCCAAGGACAATGTGAGAAGTTGCATCGGGAACGGTTCCAGGAATCTGATCCGCAGGTCCGTGGCGTCGGGCATTATGTACGGCGCAGGCAAGACCGCCGGCGAACCCATCGAAGGCAAGAGCCGCGCGGAACATCTGGACGTTCGCGATAAGGAAGCTGTCTCCGCCATTTTGGAAAGCGCAGGCTTTGACGAAGCCAAGATTGACGAAGTCCTGAAAACTTACTCCGGCTATTACTGGGACCACTGCACCGAAGAAACGGAACCTTACGAAGGTGTCCTGGAATTTATCGACTGGATTTGCGAAAGTGACGGTCGCGACGAGGGTGCCGGCAATTCGTCGGGTCGCAAGATCGCCGCCATGCTGACCAACAAGCCTGTGTTACCTGCAAAGAAGATTCTGGAAAAATTTGGACTGTTGAGCGGAGCTGCGCAGAACAACAAGATTTCCTACTACCTTTGTGGCGACACCACACCGGAACGCAAGCCCGGTCCCGGCGGCATCTACGCCATTTTGAAAGAGCTGAACATCTCCCCCGAAAAGGCCGTGATGATTGGCGACGATACCCCCGACGTGATGGCCGCCAAGAACGCTGGCATCGACAGCATTATTTGTCTAGAAGGTTTCGGCCGTCCCGAAAATCTTTTGCCCCTGGAGCCCAAATACACCATCAGGCATATCAAGGATTTGATGAGGTTAATTTAAATTTTCTATCTTACCCGCCGTTAAAACCATCAGCAAATTACGATCCTCATGAAGAAATATTACTTGGCCACATACGGCTGCCAGATGAACGAGTACGACTCCGCCCTCATTGCCCAGAAGCTGGACATGGAAGGCTGCATGGAAACAGGCGACATTACCGAAGCCGATTTCATCATCGTCAACACCTGCTCCGTACGCGAAAAGGCAGAAGACACCGCATTCGCCAACATCAGCAAGTACCGCAAGCTGAAAAAAGCTAACCCGGACTTGAAGGTGGTGGTTTGCGGTTGCATGGCCAAGAACCGCGGTCCGGAAATTCTCAAGCGACTGAAGGTGGTGAACTACGTCGTAGGTCCGGACCAGTACGGCAGCATTCCGGAATTGCTGTTGGGCGAACCCGATAGCCCGCTGCACAAGACACACCACCGCATGTTCCTGGACGAAGACATCACCCAGAACTACGTCGGCGATTACGCCAAGGTGAAGCACGACTTCAGCACCTTCGTTACCATCCAGCGTGGATGCAACAAGCGCTGCAGCTACTGCATTGTGCCCTACCTCCGCGGACCCGAAAAATACCGCGACATGGACGACGTCTTGACGGAAGTTCAGAAGGCCGCAGACAAGGGCATTACGGAGGTCATGCTTTTGGGCCAGACAGTAAACGCCTACAAGAACGGCGACAACAATTTTGCAGACCTGCTTACCCGCGTGTCCGAGATTGGCGGCATTGAACGAATCCGCTTTACCAGCCCCCATCCGAGGCACTACACCAACGAACTGATTGACGTACTGCTGAACAATCCCAAGGTCTGCCACTACGCCCACATTCCTATCCAGAGTGGTAGCGACGCCATGTTAAAGAAGATGCGCCGCCAGCACAACATGGAACAGTACATGAGCGTCATCGAGCAGCTCCGCAGCAAGGACCCGCTGTACGGAATCTCTACCGACGTGATCTGCGGTTTCGTTGGCGAAACCGACCAGGACTTCGAGGATACCATGAAGGCCTTTGAAGCCTGCCAGTTCGACAACGCCTTCATGTTCATCTACAGTCCGCGAAAGGGTACCGAATCCTACAAGGAAGCGGAAACCCTCACCGCCGAAGAAAAGCTGGCCCGCCACACCCGCCTGGTGGAACTGCAGAACGGCATCACCAAGAAGCGTAACGAGCTGATGATCGGCCGTACCGAGACACTCCTGGTGGAAGGCTGCTCCAGCCGCGACGAAAACGAATTCATGGGCAAGACAGACAACTTCAAGAAGGTGATCTTCAAGCCTTCCGAAGGCCGCATCGTGAGGCCCGGCGACTACGTGAAGGTAAAGATCGACGACATCCGCGGATGGACATTACGCGGAACGTTGTTGGATTAACGCAGAACTTTGTTGGACTAAAATTGGTAGATTGAATTTTTCGGAGAATTAAATTGAAGTTCCTTCGTAACATTCTTTTATTTGCAACTGCTACAGCAATCGTAGTCAACGCACAAACAGCGACATCCCCCACTTTGGCCGACGCCCAGAAAGCCTACGTGGCAGGAAACTGGAAGGAAGCAGCCTCCGCATACGAAAAAGTCTGCCCAGCCCAACCCGCAGAGACTCAAGTCAGCTGCAATCTTTGGGGAATTCTCGCCCTTTCCCAGGTTGGCGATGCCAAGTCCTTTAAAACTGCGGGAACAAAACTGGATAGCCTCATCAACAGCACGAATCCGCAACATGCCAACTACGCCGACCTGGTAATGACCAAAGCCCAGTTTATGCTGTATCTGGGCAAGTACGACAAGGCTGCGGAAAATCTCATTCACGCAATCGAGACTTCCCGAAGCAACCACAACCTCGTTCTCCAGAAAGTTTGTTCCGCAGTTCTTTCCAGAACTAATAACCAGGACCTTTCCGAACGCTGTGAAGAGCTGAAAAAAACAGATTCGCAGGAATCCGCAAAACCAGTTGCAACACCGGAAAAAACCGTCCCTGCACCAGAAAAAGTGGTCCAGGCTGAACAGAAATCTCCAGAGGAAAAAGCCGCGGAAACAACACCCCGTGAAGGCGGTTCCGAAGCGAAGACCGTAGAAGAAACTCCGGTCACGCCAGCCCCCCAGCAGGCAACTCCGGTAGCCCAGGAACAGAAGCCCGAAGTTCCCCAGGCAAAGCCGGCCGAAGAGTTCTGGGTTCTGCAGTTGGGCGCTTTTGGTAACAAGAGCAACGCAACACTCTTGGTTTCCAACCTAAAAAAACAGAAAATCCAGAGCACAATCGTAGAATCTCCCCGCGGGGAGCGGATCCTGTACATCGTCCAGACGGGTCATTTTGCAACAAAGGAAGCAGCGACCGCCTACGGAGAAAAGGCCCTGGTCCCGCTAAAAGTGGAATATCAGCCCATTCTTAAGAAATAATTTACAGAAAAAACTGTTTTTTTACTCTCCCGCCCTCCAAAAAAAATGTAAACTGTTCTATATTTGAAACAACCCCTGCCGGGGTGGTGAAATTGGTAGACGCGCCGGACTCAAAATCCGGTACTCGCGAGAGTGTGAGGGTTCGATTCCCTCCCCCGGCATTACAGGAATGAGGTGAAGGTAATGTTTAACTGGAGTAAGACTATCAGTGCGGCGCTCGTTTGCGGATCTCTCGCATTTGCCCAGTTTGACGACGAGTCTTCTGACTCTTACGATTACGGTTCCTCCGAAACAACCGAAGAATCCTCAGAAAAGACTGTTGGAACCGCCAACGCTTCCGATGATGAATGGGCCGGCTTCAATTACGAAGAGATGGGCATTTCCCAGTGGGAATTCCAGCAGGCTAAGGAAGACGGCATTTCCCGTGACAAGCTGACTCAACTGGTCGAGATGGGCGTTCGCCTGACCGAATATTTCCAGCACCCCTGGGAAAAGTTGGGCGTTTCCGAAGATGAATGGCTTTCTCAGCGTACCGGCGGTATGGAAGATGCAGACATCGACCGTTCCTACCGCAACCGTACCGGCGACCAGGGTGCCGCCTATGTATCCCTCCTGCTCCCCTCCTACTACCAGTGGAAGACCGATCAGTCCATGAAGGCAATCTGGATGGATGCCCTGGAAGTCGTGAGTGTCGGTGCAACGATTTATCTCGCTGTCGACGGCAATTCCGCCTGGTGGTACGGCCTGCTCTTTGTTGCAGGCGCCCACATCTGGTCCTTTGCCGACGCATTCTTCAGCACCCAGTGGGACAGCAATCCTGACGCAAACCGCTTTAGCTACGGCATCATTCCCACTCCCGCTACCGAAAACGCCGGTATGGGTGTCGCAGGATTCCTTAACATTAAGTTCTAACTTAGTTTAAGTGATCATGCAGCTTGAACTTCTCAAATGTAAGATTCACCGTGCAACGGTAACAGATGCAAACCTGAACTATCAGGGGTCCATTACCATTGCCCGCGACCTGATGGATGCAGCAGGTCTCCTTCCCTACGAAAAAGTCAGCGTCCTGGACGTGAACAACGGCTCCCGACTGGACACCTATGTAATTGAAGGTCCTGCAAAGTCTGGTGTCGTATGCCTGAACGGAGCAGCCGCCCGCCTAGTGCAACCTGGCGATCTGGTAATTATCGTGGCCTACGCAACCATGACTCCGGAAGAAGCCAAGAGCTGGCAGCCCACCGTGGTCCATGTCAACGAGAAGAACGAAATCATCTAGCTTCTTTGCGCGGGTGAAAACGGATTGAGCGGGTCTGGACCCGCTCTTTTTATAGTCATCTTTTACTTGGACTTCCGCCGGACCTTTTTCTATATTCGTCTTGTGCGGTTTTTGAAATTATCTTCCATAGCGTTATTCTGTTTTGCGGCAGGGTTTTCCCAGGCGCAGCAGGCCCTGCCTGCGAAGACGGACGATGGAATAAAAAAAGAGTCCAGCGCAGACCGGGAATCGCAAGAAAACAAGGCAAGCGCCAATCAAATCGCAGAAGACACGGTCTATGTCGAAGTCAGTGACGGTATCCCCTGGAACCGGGAAGGCTTTCCCCGGGAACGACTGATCCGCCGGGGACCGACCTTCGACGAAGCCCTGAAAGTGGGCTACACCTACACCCTGAGTTTTTCCAGCGGAAGTTTCGGGACTTTCGCACACCAGAGCTACATGGCACACCTGGCCTACGAGTTCACCCCGAACCTGCACCTGTATGCCGATCTCGGACTATGGATGCCCCTATATGTCAATTGGCGTAGCGATATCCCCGTCGCCCGAGAAGATGTCCGGCAGGGACGCGTAGGTTTCGTGCTCCCGGATGTGGCTCTGGAATACAGACCGTCCGAAAGCACCTATTTCCGATTGCAGTTCACGAACGAGAGGGACGCCCTGAAAGCTTACGGCCCCCTAAACTACCACAGCCTTTACTGCAACCCCTACAGAAATTCTATTTTTTGCAGGTAAATGCGAATCGTTTTCTTTCTGATATTCAGCCTTGTCCTTTGGGGATGCAACGAAGAGGTAAAGGAGGAAGCTCCTCAGCCCAAGGTGACGCGTACCTATAAGGGCGATGTGGAATTGCTGAACAGCTGCGGCATACAAGGCGCAGCGGCAAAGATGAGGGCCTTTCTACGTCAGAACGGCTTCGACATCGTCAGTTCTAGAAACGACGCTCTGCAAAATTACGACGAAACCATTGTCGTGCTGCGAAACCCGGAATGGGAAGGCGCGCAGGCCCTTGCCAGGACTCTTAAGACTAACAACTTGATCTACATCAAGGATAACCGGGCTGTGGTGGACGCCGCCGTGTATATCGGAAAAGACTTTAAACAAATCATCGAACCCGAAGAGGGAAAATAATATGACAGCAAGAAACGACCTGCCAGAATCCATTCAGCTGGGCGCAAGCATCCTGTTCGAGCTCCGCGCACAGAATGTTCAACTCATCGACCTTCGCGGCATCAAGGACGTGACCGACTTTTTCCTGGTCGCCACCTGCGAAAGCGAAGCCCAGATGCAGGCTATCTTGAACGAACTCCATAAGGAATTCAAGGCAAACAAGCTTACTACCGTAGGCGTTGAATACAAGGAAGGCGTCCGCTGGGCTGTTTTCGACGCAGGCCTGGACCTGATGGTACACCTGTTCGAAGAAGAAAAGCGTGCCGAAATTTCCCTGGACCGCCTTTACGCAGACGGAAAAATTGAAGAACTGAATGAAGACGACTTCGTCCGCGAAGCCGCAAAGAAGTCTGGAGACGACAATGAACTCGTTTGAGCAAGAAATCGCAAATGCCCTGGAAGCAACCGGCAGCTTTACCGCCGAAGCAGCTCTCAAGCTTATCTCTGTGCCGCCTGACACCACCCACGGCAACTTCACCATTCCCTGCTTCTCCCTAGCAAAGGTGATGCGCAAGGCTCCGAAGATGATCGCCGAGGAACTGGCCGCCCAGGTAAAGCTCCCCGCAGGCCTTTCCAAGGTGGAAGCTGTCAACGGCTACCTGAACTTCTTTATCGATCGCGGTTACCTTGCCAAGTCCACCCTGGAAGAAATTGACGCCAAGGGCCTTGAGTACGGCCACGCCGCCGCAAACGGCAAGGTAGTCTGCATCGACTTCAGCTCCCCCAACATCGGTAAGGAACTGGCTTTCCATCACCTGCGCTCTACCATGATCGGTAACAGCCTTAGCCGCATCTACAAGGCAGCAGGCTACAAGGTTGAACGAATCAACCATCTGGGTGACTGGGGCACCGCCTTCGGTAAGCTCATCGTGATGTACCTCCGCGAAAAGCTTCCTACCGACCAGGCAACTCTGGACGCCCTTACCGTGAAGGAACTGAACATCCTTTACGCCGCCTTCTCCAAGGCAAGCAAGGAAGAGCCGGGTCTGGAAGACGAAGCCCGCGCAGCATTTACCAAGCTTGAAAAGGGTGACGAATTCTACCGCACCTTGTGGACCGCATTCCGTGCAGCAACCCTCAAGGAACTGATGCGTATCTACGACATGATGGGTGTCGGCTTCGACCACTACACCGGAGAATCCTTCTTCGAAGACAAGATTCCCGCAATTCTTGACGAACTCCGCGAAAAGAATTTGATGATCAAGTCCAATGAACTGGATGTGGTGATGCTGGATGAGTTCGACCTGAATCCCTGCCTTATCCGCAAGAGCGATGGTTCCACCCTGTATGCCACCCGCGACTTGGCTGCAGCCGACTACCGCATGAAGGAATACCACTTCGACAAGTGCCTCTATGTGGTTGACCTGGGTCAGGCTTTGCACTTCAAGCAGGTTTTCCATGTACTGAAGAAGATGGGCCGCGAATGGTACACCAACATGTATCACATTCCCTTTGGCGTGATCCTCCAGATGGTAGACGGCAAGTGGGAAAAGGGCAAGACTCGTACCGGTACCGCAAGCCTTCTCCGCGATGTGATTGATGCAGCCCAAAAGAAGATTCTGGAATTCATCGACGCCAAGAATCCGGAACTGGAAAACAAGGAACTGATCGCCCGCCAGATCGGCATTAGCGCTCTCACCTTCAACGACCTGAAGAACAGCCGCGTGAAGGATGTCCGTTTTGACTGGGATGCAGTCATGAGCTTCGAAGGCGACACTGGTCCTTACGTTCAGAACGCACACGTTCGTCTCTGCAGCATCATGCGCAAGGCCGGTTACACTGTTAAGTTGTCTGAAATTGACTACGCACAGCTCAGCGACGACGCAGCCTACAGCCTCATCAACCTGCTTTCCAAGAAGGGCGAAAAGATTCTCGGCGCTGTAGCCGGCGACGAGCCCAGCGTTCTTGCGCAGTACGCCCTGGAAATTGCAGAAGCAGCCCACAAGTTCATCCACGAAGACCGCGTTCTCGGTTCCGCCGAAGAAAAGTCCCGTCTGTTCCTGGTGCAGTCTACCCAAATTGTGCTGGAAAACGTTCTCGACCTTCTCGGCCTCTTCCCAATTCGTCAGATGTAACTTGGAAGCCGCAGTCCCAAAAACTGCAACAAAGACAATCAAAAAGAACCGCGAATCTATCGCGGTTCTTTTTTACATTCCCTTGAGGAGCGAGACCCTCCACAAACATCCTTCGTTTTTATCCCTACATCCTCCAAGGAGCCGCTTCAGCGGCCATTGGACAAAAAAGAACGGCCCCGGAGCGAAGCGCTCGTGGACCGTTGTTTTTTAGGGGGTTACAGGGGGATTCGCCCCCATCCAAAAAATTCCTTCCGTTCACTTCCCGCATCCTCCAAGGAGCCGCTTCAGCGGCCATTGGACAAAAAAGAACGGCCCCGGAGCGAAGCGCTCGTGGACCGTTGTTTTTTAGGGGGTTACAGGGGGATCCGCCCCCTGTATCATTAATTCCCGTTGATGCAGCGTACGGAGTAGGCGTTGTTCTTTGAATTGCTAGGCACCAGCTGGCGCACCATCTGGTCGCTCATGCGACCCATGGACCATAGCCAGATCGTCTCGTTACGACCATTCTGAGCGCTCCAGAAACCAGCATATTCACCCATATCTTCATAGCGAACCGTAGACTTGCCGATTACCTTACGATATCCGGAAGAGAAAATGGAGAAGCCGTACTCATCGGTTCCGCCACCACCCTGCCAACCAGTTGTAGCCTTCATCTTCTTGGCAAAGGCATCGCACTTATCCACACCATCATAGCAATGAGTAAGGCCAACAAGAAGATCGTTCCATTCGCGGTCACGAGGCAGATGCCATCCCTCGGGGCAAGCCTTGCGGGCTCCTTCCAGATCGTAAAGGCGACCGCTACGGGCGCAGTAGGAATCTTTATCTTCGTAGCACCAGGAATGTCCATCCACATTATAGTTTACATTCTGGGCAAACCATTCACGGCCTTCCACCTTGATGGTACGATAGGTCTGACCATCGCGGGGGTCCGTAAAGAAACTGGATTTTTCACGAAGTGCCGCCTTATGTTCCTGTTCCGCCAGACGGAATTCCACCACCTTTTCACGGCGATACTTTTCACGGCCGTAAACTTCGTCTTTCCAGGCGGCATCAGCCTTTGCATTATCAAACTTAAGTTTGAGATCAGCAACAGCAAACAACTCATCGCCACAGGCCAGGTCAACACCCGCAATATTGATAATCAGACTGTCTTCGGACTTACCGTTCTTGAAAGCCCTCGGCTTATTGAAGTAGGAAATCCAGGCTTCCTTGGTTTCATTACAGTTATCGTAGAAACCTTCCTTTTCAATCTTATTTGCAGGAACAGTCAATGTTCCTGCTACGGAAAACTGAAACTGCCCATCGTTCACGCGGAAAGAAACCGGCTGAACTTCCTTATAGTGGGTATACTTACCGAAACGGATGTTTCCATCAATCTTTCCAGAGGTATAGTCGCCCTCACCTGCGGCATTATAGATGGCATCCCAGGTCTTGGGCGGAGCTGCCATGGCCAAAACGGAGGATAAACCAATAGCGGCAATTAAAATAGTCTTTAAATTCATTGTAATACACCTTGTCCTTTAGGTATACAAAAAGTTAGCTTATTTTTGCGACGCTGGTTACCCTTTTCTACAAACTAACTTGCAAATAGGCCTTTCTACGAAAATAAGGTTCAAAAGGGCGAAATTTTCACTTCAAACAATCTTTTCACTACACTTGTTTTTTTACCTTTTGCCATATGGCTATTACACGTTACATTCTACAGATTCATTGCCCCGACCAGAAAGGTCTTATTGCCGGTACCACTCAAGTCCTCGCCAAGGCTGGCGCAAATATCGTGGACTTGCAGCAGCATACCGCCAAGGATATCGAAACATTCTTTCTCCGCGCCGTTTTTGAAGCGGAACCGGAAAACATCGAAGAAGTTCGCAAGCACTTGCAGACTTTGGAAGGTCATCTCCAGCTGAACTGGAAACTTTTCGACACTTCCAAGACCGAACGTGTGGCAATTTTCGTGTCCAAGACAGACCACTGCCTTTACGACCTGCTCCTAAAGAAGCGCGATGGCGACCTGCCCTGCGAATTCAGTTGCATTGTCGGAAACCATACGGACCTCGCCGCCGTGGGCGGTTCCTTCGGCGTGCCCTTCTACTATGTTCCATCCAACCCGGACAAGAATATTCCGGAAAACCGTTTCCGCGAGATTATCGAAGAGACAAAGACGGACACCATCGTTCTCGCCCGCTACATGCAGATTCTTTCCGCCGCATTTACCGAGGAATTCAAGTACCGAGTCATCAATATCCACCACGGCTTCCTTCCGGCATTCAAGGGCGCAAAGCCTTACCACCAGGCGTGGAACAAGGGTGTGAAAATTATCGGCGCAACCGCACACTTTGCAACCGAGGATCTGGACCAGGGACCCATTATCGCCCAGGATATCCAGCGCGTTCCCGAAACGGCAAGCATCAACGAACTGGTAGAACTGGGTAAGGATATCGAAAAGCGCACCCTTTCCCAGGCCCTGAAGCTGTGGCTGGAACACCGAGTATTCGTGGTCGCAGGCCGCACCTTTATTCTGTAAGGAGATCTTATGTCCGAAGAATTGGATCACAAGGAAAAAACTGAATCCACCCCTGAAGTTTCCCCCAAGGAAACACAGAAGGAAGAACCGAAGGTGGAATGCCCCGTAAAGGAGAACTCTCCTGCGGAAGAACACAAGGATGCCCCCAGGGAGCTACCCAAGGAAGATCCGAAGGAAGAAGAACCCAATGTCGTTATCCAGAAGGAAAGAGGCTTCACCTATTATGTAGGGTTCGCCTTCATCTTCGTCATCGGACTTGTCCTGTTCTTTGCTCCCGGACTGGTCATTACCTATGGAGTCAGCCGTCTTGTGGACGGACTACCCCTGACGGCCACCTGGCTATTCAGCGCCATCTTGAGCGTAATCATCTGGATTATCTTCAAGGTCAAGATCAAGGGCTTTAAAAAGACTTTCTACTGGTATCTGGGCTTCGCCATACTGCTCCTTGCCGCTTTCATCGGTATAGATTTCGCTACCGAAGGTCATAATATCTCCAAGGCAGTGAACATGATGCTCGGTAACAACACCCAGACAATACAGGTTTCCATTACCACACCGTCGCCTGTGGCCCCTCAGGCAGCTCCCGAGGTTAGCGTTCAGCAGGCAGCTCCTGCCGCACCCGCAGCGAACGATTCCGTCGTAGCGCCCAGCGCAGCTCCTGCAGCAGAGCAGACTACACAGGAAGCCCCTGCACAAGCTCCCGGGACAGCACCCAATCCCTAATTTTCAAACAAGGTTGTTTTATGAATAAGACTGACGCATTTGTCCACTTTCTCGTAGAATCCGGCGCCCTGAAGTTTGGAGACTTCGTTACCAAGAGCGGTCGTAACACTCCGTACTTCATCAACACAGGAGAATTCCGTACCGGCGCCTCCCTTTCCAAGCTGGCTGAATTTTACGCCGCTGCATTCGTTGAACATTTCGACGGCAAGGCAACCAACCTCTACGGTCCTGCTTACAAGGGCATTCCCCTGTGCGCCGCCACCGCCATGAAGCTTTCCGACGTATACGCCAAGAACCTGACCTTCACCTATAACCGCAAGGAAGTGAAGGATCACGGCGAAGGCGGTTCCCTGGTGGGCTACAAGTACGCCGAAAAGACCAACGTTGTCATTATCGAAGATGTGATTACCGCAGGTACTTCCGTGAACGAAACCCTGCAGATCCTCAAGAACATCGAGAACGCCAATGTGATCGGTCTTCTGATTTCCGTGGACCGCAAGGAAAAGCTTGATAACGGCAAGTCCGCCCTCCAGACCGTTCAGGAAGAATACGGAATCGAAGTTCACTCCATCGTGAACATCAATGACATCATCGCCTTCCTGGAAAAGGAAGAAAACCGCAAGGCAATCAACGCTCCGGAAGGCATCCTCGAAAAGGTGTACGCCTACCGCGAACAGTGGGGCGCCAAGTAAATCAAAGATTTTCAATCTTTGATTTACAATGAAAAATTAAGAATGAATAATGAACAATGACTAATAGCCGCGGCCTTGCCGCCCTATCTGTTCGCGAGCGAAGCTCGCCATATCGTCAATTGTTCATTGTTCACTGTTAACTGTTAATTGAAATGAGAAATGTTCTTGTTCTGATGATAGCTATTCTGGCTTGCGCTCTTGTAGGGTGCAGCCAGAGTTTTCATTGGAGCAAGGCACATCCTGCCTACCACAAGGCGCCTTACGGCGAACTTGCCGTAGCAGGAACCCAGAAAGCTTTCGTCCTTACGCGAACGCCCTGGTTCGCAAACCGACTGAACATATCAAATGACAGTATTCAGTTGCAGGTTACCGCCCTTTGCGAAAAGTACGCCCTGGATGAACTGCGCGGCGGTTACGCCAAATTGGACATCCTACCTGCAAGTGCAATTTCCCACTTCCCGGAAGAAAGCCAGAAAATCGACGAACGGATTTTCCTGAAGGGGAAACTTCCGGAACAGGGCGTGGTCGTCAAGGACAGTACGGGAAATGTTCCACCCGTTATACTTCTGATTCATGAAGTAATCATCGGAACAGACCTGAAGCGGGAAGACTACTTCGACTACTCCCTCATCCACAATGAGGCCCAGACAAAAAAACTCGTAGAAAACATTACAGCTATCGTTTCCTACACTTTATGGGACAATATCAAGCAGCGCCCGTTATTTAATGCCATTGACGAAATTCAGCATCCCGTTAAGGAACTGACCTTAGAGGATATGAATTCCCTTATGAAGGAGATGGTCCAGCAGATCCGTAGCAATCTTTACCTGGGGGCAAAGTAATGCGAAAGATCTTTCCAGTCCTCCTTATTGCGATTCTTGCAACCTTCGCATACGCCGGGGAAATCTATTTCAATTCAAATTGGACTCTGTGGAGCGATCCCGATATTCTCATCTGGACTCCCGATAAGGAACCCGCCATCGATGTCAAGGAATTCTGCCTTTCTCTCCGTCGTGCGAATTCCGGCATAGGAAATCCTAAATGCCGAACCTTCGGAGAATGGGAACGAGACTCGCTGGCAGTCCGCTACGCAGGCTGGCTTAGCGCAAACATGGAACCGAACCTGGAAGCGGGCTATTTAAAGGCCCGGCACCCGGCCATGTCAGCGAAAATCCAGACCCTGGAAGACAAGATCGTTCTTTTTATCGCCGACAAGGGAACTTTCCTGCAGATTGCCATCTTCGACGAAACGGCGGCAACCCCTAGAGCGGCTGGTTCCGTAAGGAAAAATCCGGACAAGGTTGCCCTGGGCGACGATATTGCAGATACTTTCTTCGACCGACAGACCAAACGCCGTCTCAGTCGCGAGGAGCGTCTTAAAAAGCAGGCGGAACCGGATGATTTCTACAAGGAGGTGCCCAACTTTAGGGCATGGGCAGGTGTATCCGCAGGTTACGCCCAGGCACAGCTTCCCCTGACACCCGATGATTGGTACAGCAGCCACACCGGGAGCAAAGTCCGTAATTATCGCATTACCAAGGATTCGGTCAGTCTCTGGAACTTCCTGGACGATTCCGGCCCATTATTTACTTTGTATGCAGGCGGAGTCTGGTATGGATTTATCGGTGGCGAAGTTTTCTACCGCTATGCCAACCATGACATGAAAACCGATTCCAAGGATTCCATCTACAACGAACTGGATCACTGGAACTTCTCCCAGCATGAAATCGGCCTGAATGTCATCTTTTCCAAAGACTTTGACCCAGCCAAGTGGCTGGACATACATCTCTTTGGATTCCTCGGTTTTCAGTACAGTTTCTATGTGGAAGACATCGGGCTGAAGGACGACAAGGTCAAACCTTCAAAAGCCTACCAGAGCCGCATCAAATTTGAAGATGTCTACAAGGGTGCACTTCTCGGCGGAGGAAGCCAGTTTGTCTTTGCAGAACACTATGGTATAAGTATTCGCACAGGAATTTCCAGCCGCGGTAAGAATGTCTATTCAGACCCCACCCCCGATGCCGCCGCGGAACCTACCACAATTGGAGCATCCACCATCGACTGGTTCATTAGTTTTGGACTGGAATACCACTGGAGTTTATAAATTCTTTTCTGCAGGGTACTCCCGATTTTTCTAATTTTTGCTCACTATGAGTGAAAATCAAGAAGTTGTAAAAGAAGAAAACGTACAGAAGCAAGAACCCGTCAATCCGTTTCTGACTCCCATCAACATTATCGAGCCCAAGAACAAGCTCCCCGACTATACATTCGACCAGCTACCGGCCGAACAGAAGGAAATCCTTACAAAGCACGGCTGGACCGACCTGATGCCTGTCCAGCGCAAGACCATGCCCTATATGCTGGCGGCCCGCGATATGCTGGTCCAGTCCAAGACCGGTTCCGGAAAGACCGGCGCATATGTGCTCCCCCTCTTGCAGGTCATCGTTCGCGACCATCTGTTCCCCCAGGCATTGATTCTCGTGCCTACCCGCGAATTGGCAATCCAGGTGCAGGACGAAGTACAGAAGCTTTCCGAAGGTACGGGCATCAAGTCCGTCGCCATTTTCGGAGGTGTTTCCTATGAACCCCAGCTGAAGGCTTTGAAGGAAGGCGTACACATCATCGTAGCGACTCCCGGCCGCCTGATGGACCACGTGCAGCGCGGCAATGTGGACTTCTTGGACATCCGCGACCTGATCCTGGACGAGGCTGACGAAATGCTTTCCATGGGTTTCTATCCGGACATGCAGAAAATTCGCAAGTATCTGCCCAAGCAGCTGGCCTGTACCATGTTCAGCGCAACCATTCCCCAGACCGTGAAAAGTCTTGCCCGGGAATTCCAGCGTCCTTCCGCCGAATTTCTCTCCCTGTCCTACGACAAGGTGATTGCTAACAACCTGGAACACCGCTGGTACTCCTGCGACGTGATGGACAAGGATTCCATGACCATCAAGGTTCTGGAATATGAAAATCCCGAAAGCTGCATGATTTTCTGCAACAAGAAATGTGACGTCAGCTATCTGGAACAGGTTCTCTCCGGCTATGGCTTCAATGTTGGTGCACTCTCCGGCGATGTAAGCCAGTCCCTTCGCGAAAAAACTTTGACGGCTTTCCGCGAAAAGAAGCTGCGCATTCTGATTTGCACCGACGTGGCAGCCCGCGGCATCGATGTGGACCATGTCACTCACGTGATTGTCTACGATCACCCCGACGACCACGAAGTCTATGTCCACCGCAGCGGGCGCACAGCCCGTGCAGGCCGTAGCGGCGTCTGTATTTCTCTCATCACGCCGGTGGAAGAAATTGAAATCAAGAAGACCGCCGCAGATTTCGGCATCAACTTCATTAAGCAGGAGCCGCTAACGGAAGAAGCCATCGCGAAGAAAGTAGGCGAACGTACCCGACTCCGCCTAGAAGAAGTCAGCAGACACTTCGGTGGCCAGAAGGCCAAGGAACGCATCGGTCACTTCATCCCCCTGGTCAAGGAACTTGCAAACGGCAGCCAGGACGAACAGATGCTCCTCGCCTACCTGCTGGACAGATACGTCTGGAAGAAACAGTGATTAGTAAACAGTGGTTAGTAAACAGTATTAAGCAAAAATTGAACGTCCTAACCACTAATCACTAACCACCAACCACTAACCACTAACCACTATTATGGCTAAGATTAAAGTTAAGAACGCAAAAGAGATTGAACTGATCCGTGATGCAGGGGCCCTGGCTGCAGAAACCCTGATTCGTGCAGGAGAAATGTGCAAGCCCGGTGTATCCACTCTGGAAATTGACGAATTCATCGGGGACTTCACCCGCAAGAACAAGGGAATCTCCGCCTGTAAGGGCTACCATGGCTACCCCCGTTACGCATGCATCAGCATCAACGAAGTAGTCTGTCACGGCATCCCTAACGCAAACACAATCCTTAAGGACGGCGACATCGTAAACATCGACATCACCACTATCCTCCAGGGCTACCACGGAGACACCTCCGCCATGTTTACCGTAGGTAAGGTAAGCAAGCTGGCCCAGGAACTGGTAGATACCGCAAAGTTCGCCATGGAAGAAGGTATCCGTGCCGCCGGCGAACAGGGCGCCCGCTGGAACGATATCGGTTACGCCATCAACGACATCGCCGACGAACACGGCTTTAGCGTGGTCCAGGACTACTGCGGTCATGGCATCGGTCGCGGATTCCACGAGGAACCCCTGGTTCTCCACTTCCGCAATAACGAACTGACAAGCTTTATCGAAATCGGCAATGTCTTTACCGTTGAGCCCATGCTCAATGCAGGAAAGCCCGGCACAAAGACGCTTTCCGACGGATGGACTGCAGTGACCCGCGACGGCACCTTGAGCGCCCAGTGGGAACACACCGTTGTAAGGACCAAGGACGGCATTGAAATTTTGACTCTCCCCCGCTAAAATGAATTACGAATTACGTTTTTTTCATTTTTCATCTTTCATGTTTCGTTGTTAATTGTCGTCATGTCTCTGCTCTCCAAATTTCGCGATTCCATTGTCGAAAAGTTTGTACGCAATCACAAACTTGTGAAGAAGTTCGGCGAAATCCAGTCCATAACAATCGATTCCGAAAAAGGAAGTGCAACCGTTACCGTTCTTCTCCACGGAGAACCGGCTCCAATGACATTCTATGGTTCCTATAAGTTCGAGGATACTGACGAAGGGACATTCGTCGTCTGTGAGAAAATTTTCTGCGAAAGGCAGTGGATCAACGACGCTCTGGAATTTTACCTGACGGACAACCCTATTCGGCAGGTTCTACCGAAATTTGCCGGCGGGCTGGCCAAGATTATTTTTTAGGTGTTACTGACGGATTTTTGACATGGCAAAAGAAAAGTCCACAAATAAAATAACGAATCTCCTGGCGGGGCTTCTTTTTGAATTGATTACGGACATTCCCGAGTCCATGTGCAAGCCATCCGATCATCCGGACAAGGATATCGAGGGTTTGATTAAAACGGCAAGTGTCAAGGCCGCTGCGGTCAGCGCCACCCTGTCCATACCGGCAGGCATCACCGGAATCGTCGTCTCCATTCCAGACATTATCGCCGTCTGGAAGATTCAGGCACAGCTGGTTTCGGACATAGCTCTGACTTACGGAAAAGTGGCCATCCTTAACAGGGAATCCATGATGGTCTGCCTGTTCAAGCATAGCGCGGCCCACCTGCTCAAGGACCTGGTCACCCACACCGGTCCCCGCATAATAGTGCACAAATTATCAACTGCAGCATTAAAAAAAGCCCTTGATAGGATAAGTATGCATTTTTCATCCAAATTTCTCCGCAGAATAGCCCTAAAAGCGGTTCCTGCCATAGGTGCAGTAGGCAACGGAGCCATTTCCTTTTGGGATACAAAACAGGTAGGAAAGACCGCTCAGGCCTATTTCAAGTCCCATCAGGTTCCCCCACCCTTGAACCTCCCATAAAATTTTCTATCTTTGGGCGCAACTCAAATAAACATCAACTCCATTTGTGGAATAACT
>JAKSIH010000017.1 GCA_024398935.1 Fibrobacter sp.
ACGGATGAGCCAAAGGCCAGGTGGGGAAAGTATTGGTAGAATAGCGCTGGTGAACCAGGGCAATGGGGCTTTCGAAATCGCTGTCGTTCAGGTCCTTGTAGAAGGCTTCGATCTGAATGGCAAGGAGAAGACCCTTATAAACGATAGTTCTGCTGGAGCAGGAGCAGACATAGACGCTTTCGCAGGACTTTTCAATCTGGCGGCGGAGTACGAAAAGCTTCAATTCAAAGGGATTGTAACCTTCCCCATCCTTATCCTGGGCAGATGCCGCAATGGTAGAACCATCGAAGAAGTACTGACGGATGTGCGGGAGGGTTTCGCGGGCGGTGCGTCCAATTGCGGAGGGATCCACCGGAACTTCGCGAACGTGAATCACAGGGCAACCTTCGGCAGCGGCAAGTTCCTTGATCTTTGCGTCATAGGATTCGGCAGCAACGGAGTTGTCCACAAAAACCATAGCCACGCCATAGCGTTCCGGAAGGTCGCTGTAGATCTTGCGGAAGAACTTATGGGGCATAGAAAGCAAAAGGCCAGCGCCATCACCCGTTTCCGGGTCGCCACCAGCCGCACCACGATGCATGAGACGCTTCAGGACGGTAATGCCCTGAAGCACAATCTGGTGGGATGCTACATTATTAATATTGGCCACCAAGCCGACACCGCAGGCGTCATGTTCGTTAGCCGGATTGTAAAGAGCTTGAGCTTTCATTGTTTTATTCCTTGTGTTTTTAATTTTCCGCGGCTTAATTGCAAAATGCGTGCCAAAACTTTTTAAAAAGGCATAAGAAACCGACACAAAATGAAAAGCCTTACATTTTAAGTAAAACTCAAGCTAATTACATCTCAATGCACCCAACTTCCAATCCTTGTCTGAATCTTCGAACAATTCACGGCCCCTTCGTGGTTACAAATTTTGTAAAACAACCAACGAGAATTACAAAAGATGTAAAAGTATAGGTTTGCCATTTTCTATGCGAACCATGTAACGACACCCGCTCTAGGCTTTAAATCCCCACCCCATTTTCAATCAATCCTTGCCGTAATTAAAACAGCATAGAAGGACTCCACCTATTATTTTCATTTTATGTAAAAACATTTTTTTTCAACGCCTGTTCACCTGCGCTGGTATATTTTTTCGTCCGTCGAACAGTATGTACAGTTGTAAACACTTTCGTAACTCACAAAAAACACTGACTGTTCTTAAAAAGCTATAATTATGGAGGAATTTATTAACCCTCCATTCAATGGAAATCTATATGAGCACTAAAGAATACCTTGCCGGCGCCAAGATGGCCGGTTCCGTCCAGAAGCTTATGACCCCGGGTCTTGCCGTGGAATTCATCCAGCCCTGGTATACCCCGCTTTCTACCACTCCGTCTACCACCGGTATCGCAGTGGGCGGCATTGGTTCTACCTTTACTGCAACTCCCGCAGGCACCACTCCGGTGATGAACGTAATGCCGGGTGTTCAGGTCCGTACCGAGCATGCTTCCGACCTTCGCTTCAACAACTTCTTCTTCCGCGAAGCTGTGATCAGCGACAAGGCTCAGCTGGTTATCTACAACTTTGCAGCATTCACCACCTACCTGGGCAAGTTCAAGCTGGTGGACGCCAAGGGTGCCGCCCTCTTCACCGAAACCGACCAGAAGAAGGCCGAAGCAAAGCTGAACAAGATTCTTTCCGATAAGGAATTCCTGAAGAACAACATGGCCGCTTTCGAACGCTGGCACATCCAGTGGAGCGACCGCACCGCAGCTCTCCTCGCAAAGAAAGGCGCTAAGGTTGAAGAAGTGAACCGCGCAGTGGTTATTGACTTCTTCGACGGTGTAGTTGGTGAAAAGATTGCTCGCCAGGGCGCTCTGACCGCCGCATGGGCAGACGACAAGACTTTCCTGGGCCAGGAAGGCTACGACGCTGCCAAGATGCAGTACACCGCCCTCTACCCCGTTGCCGAAACCAAGTACGAAGGCAAGGGCGTTCAGATTACTAAGACCCAGTCCAGCTACGTGACTCCGGGTGACGAACGCCTCTCCAGCCTGCCGGTAAACGCAACCGTATTCACCTTGGAAAACACCACCAAGGAAACCCGCGAAGTGACCTTGGTCCAGGTGCAGGACAGCCTCTGCGGCTATTTCGCCCGCAAGGACCGTCAGGGCGTGCAGGACTCCAGCTTCGTTCTGGTTCCCATGGCCAAGAATCCCAAGGCAGTAAGCTTCAGCATGGAAGCTGCCGACGGCCGCGAAGTCCGCGGTATCGAATTCTACAACGAAGAACAGCAGCCCGCTTCTGACTTCAACGGCTGCATGGGCATTTCTGTTGCATGGAACAAGAAGGACAACCTGAACGTTTCCGTGAAGCCCATGTTCTACCAGGACGACGCCGCAGCTACCGTGAAGGCAGCCCTCCAGAGCGGTCGCGTCAACAACACTTTCGTGAAGAACGTTTACAGCGGCCGCGAAACCATCGCCGGCGCCATCGCTGTGACCGTCGTTCTCAAGCCCAAGCAGAAGGTTTCCTTCCAGTTCAACATGGTTCTGGACTTCCCGGAAATCAAGCTTGTGAAGCTCACCAGCCAGAAGAAGTACACCGCCTTCTACCCCGAAGCTTATGGCCGCGTTGGTGCAATCCTGGACGAAGCTCTGGCAGCAGACAAGACCATGGACGCTCGCCTCAAGGCATTCGAAGCATTGGTTCCCAAGGCCAAGGTTGCAAAGATCTACAAGGAAGCAAAGAAGCAGGTGGAATTCAAGAGCCTCGCTATCAATACCCTCAGCTTCCTGGCAGAAGCAACCGTATGGGACAAGGAAGACCGCTTCCTGGTTCGCGAATGCGCAGACTATCCGTTCTTCAACTCTCTGGACGTTTACTTCTACGGCAGCTTCAGCCTGCTGGCTTTGATGCCGCGCCTGGACGGTGTTGTGATGAAGCGTTTCGGTGACGCTATCCTCGCCATTAACGAAAACCGCCGCCGTCATCACGAATACGTGAACCTGCCCTTTGCTGATCTTCCGGATCCGAAGCTGGAAGGCCCCCGCGCTGTTCGCGGCGCCGTGATTCACGACCTGGGTAGCCCCTTCGATGCAGAACCGGATGCCTACGACTGGCACAACGTGAAGGAATGGAAGGATCTTGCTCCCAAGTACGTTCTCATGGTTCTCCGCCACTACGTGACCACCAAGAATCTTGATGTTCTGAAGGAATGCAAGGACGCCGTCTACGCCGCCATGGAATACTTGGAAAAGATGGTGAACGATGGCGAAAACTTCCCGCTGACCCACGGTACCGACGACACCTTCGACAACCTGAGCTCTCACGGTATTTCCGTTTACTGCGGTTCTCTCTGGATTGCAGGTCTCCGCGCTGCAGCAAAGATTGCTGAACTCCTGGGCGACAAGGATCAGGCTGCCAAGTGGAACGAAAAGTCTGTTGCCGCCAACAAGGAATTCGACGAAGCCCTCTGGGACGAAAATAAAGGTTACTACCACTTCTTCGTGACCCCCATGGAAATGAAGGATGTGAACGTTGAAAAGTACGCAACCCTCCGTGAAGCCGTGAAGGAATCCATCGAACTTCCGGAATGCCCGAAGGCTGGCGTTGCCGCCATCAACGCATGGCTCAACGCTGGAGAAATTCCGTCCGATGTTGAACTTTCCAAGTCTGAACTCCGCGGCCTGAAGAAGGCATGGCTCACTGCCCAGTGCAAGGACGCCTTCACCGCTTCCTGGTCTGCAAAGATTTCCAACGACTGCGACGACGTGTTCGTCGATACTCTGCTGGCAGACACTTACCTCCGCATGCTGGGCCTGAAGCCCATCTGTGACGAAGCCAAGGCCAAGAAGAACTTGCTGAAGGTCTTCAACACCAACTACAAGGCAAACAGCCCGTTGATCGGGGCCGCAAACCTCGTTCACAAGGACGGTTCCCCGCTGGATGAATTCAACTTCCAGGCTCACGACGTTTGGATCGGTATTCAGTACAGCGTCATGACCGCTTGCATGATGCACGGTCTCGTGAAGGAAGCTGCCGACCTGGGCGATTCCATGACCCGTAACCTCTACGATGAAGCCAAGGTTCCCTTCGCTGCACCGGAAGGTTTCAACGGTTCTTGCCGCCTGCACCCGGCTGCACTTGTGGCCCAGTTCGGTTTGAGCGCTGCCGCAGCAGACAAGATGCACAAGGCATTGCTCGCCAAGGGCGCACTCCTTGCTGATTCCCGCATTAGCCCGAAGCTGCCGCGTAACGTGGCTGCCTTCACCAAGGCTTACGGCGCAATCGCTAAGGACGCTAAGGTCGACGCAGAAAAGCTGTTCACCCTCATGCACAGCACTGCGCTGAAGTACACCGCTGGTAAGTACTTCCGTCCTGGCATGGTGTTCGCTCTGCTCTATAAGTAATACGTGATAACGTTGGTTCGGCGCGTGGGCCGCAAGCTTGCACGCCAAACGGGTCCTCGCTTCGCTGCGGATTGTTTGGCTTAGCAACTTGCTCAAGCCCACACACCTAAAACCGTTCGCACTTACTTATATCGTTCGCTATTGTGAAAGAACGTCAAGAAGCGTCTGGTTACAGGCGCTTCTTTTTGTTTTGCTTAGTGACTTACACCCTTCGCCTTTGGGACTGTACGCAAATACTTGTACTTGCCGTTTTTTCTACAAACGTCAAAAAGCATCTGGATCTTTCCAGATGCTTCTTGTTTTCACATACTTTTCTTATTGGCAGGTTCTTACTTTCCAGCCATTTTTTGTTTTTGTTCTGGTGTAGGAATAAACGGTTTTGTCGCCGTCGGAATCTTTTGTTTCTGCGATTTCGCCGTCGGCGTTATACTTGGTCCAGGACTCATAACCTGCGGTATTCTTAGTATGGATTAGTCGGCTATAATTATCATATTCCTGCCACAATTCAAAGCCATCCTTATGGCGGACATAAATCAAGTTGCCATTCTTGTCGTATTCAAACCACTGTTCATTCCCGCTGGAATGCTTATAATAAACAGGATTACAGGCCAGGTTATTTTCTTGCCAGCTTTCTTCGCCAGAATGATGTTTCGTGTGAATGATGCAGCCGTTGGAATCGGCTTCACTCACGATTTCCATGCCTTGGTTATTCTTCATGTGGATAATCTGATTGGCCTTGCTATGTTCATACCAGGCTTCATATCCATCGGTCTGCCTAACGTGAACCATGTTGTTATGGTCATCGTATTCACTCCAGGTTTCAGAACCTTCGGAATCCTTGAAGTGAATTTGATTTCCCCGCTCATCGTACTTGTACCAAGCTTTGGAGCCGCTGGCGCTTTTTTCAAACACGACGCATTTGCCACTGGGGGCATTGCAACTTACGTACTCAGTTTCGTAACAGACTTTTTTTGCAAAACTTATTCCGACACCGACTAACATAAAAAACACCGCAGCCGGCACGATCTTATTCGTAGCTGAATATTTCATAACGATTCTTTTTTTTCGGCAATTCTCTATCTGCAATGTCAAAATTATTGAACGCCACACTGAATGGTTATATCTGTAAAGACCTTTTCCAGGGCCGTCGGCGATTCCAGGACTCCTTTCATAAAGGATTTCACGGAATACTTTTTCTTGATGTTTCCAACGACACAGTCGCAGGCAGATTTTTTGATACCGCCATTCATGCATTCCCGGACAATGGCGGTTTCCATTTCCGGCGGGAATTTCTGGGGCAGGCATTTTTCCAGAAGCTCAAAGCTCATCTTGTCGGCTTCTGCTCCTTCGTCGTCGGTATTGAGAAATTTTAACAGGAGCGCCTGATTTTTCGCCAGATTGTCATAGGCGCAGGAGCAGGTTTTTTCCGCCCACTGGGCCCCAAGCCACTCGATGGACTCCATTGCGCAAGCCTGGACAAAATTATCGCGGAACAAGCCATCGGAAAGAAGCATCTGCACAAGGAACAGGTCTTCCTCGGAAAGTTGAAACTCCCCAGAATTGTCTTGCGGGTTCGAGGTCTGCGAAAAAACAAAGGAAAGGCTAAGTAAGCAGGCTATCAGGGACTTTTTTATCATGGTCTACAATATAAAAAGTTCAAACCTTCTATATGGGCGCGCTATTCACAAAAAAGTAAGTTCAATTAGGTAGCAAAGCCGATGGATTTTAACTAAATTTAGGTCACTATGAGCTTAAAATTTGAAACCCCGATTACTGAAGTTCCGCTGTTCCACCAGGGTAAGGTACGCGACATGTACGACCTGGGCGACAGCTTCCTGATGGTCGCCTCCGACCGTCTTTCCGCCTTTGACGTGGTTCTCCCCACCCCCATTCCGGGTAAGGGCAAGATCCTGAACCAGCTCTCTCTGTTCTGGTTCAAGCAGCTTGGCATGAAGAACCACCTGATCACCGCCGACGTGAACGAATATCCGGAAGTGCTGAAGAAGCACGCCGACTATCTCCGCGGCCGCTCCATGATCGTGAAGAAGGCTCACCGTCATTCCGTGGAATGCATCGTCCGCGGTTACATCGTGGGTTCCGGCTGGAAGGATTACCAGAAGACTGGTCGCATTTGCGGTCATGTGCTCCCCTCCAACCTGCAGCTCTGCGACAAGCTTGAAAACGCCCTCTACACTCCCAGCACCAAGCCGGATGTAGGTCACGACGAAAACATCAGCTTCGAACAGACCTTCGACATCGTCGGCGAAAAGGTTGCAACCGACCTGAAGAACATGTCTCTTGACATCTACACCAAGGCTCGCGACTATGCAGCCTCCAAGGGCATCATCCTGGCTGACACCAAGTTCGAATTCGGTGAAATCGACGGCGAAACCGTCCTTATCGACGAAGTTCTCACACCGGACTCCAGCCGCTACTGGCCTGCAGACAAGTACCAGGTTGGCAAGAACCAGGAAAGCTTCGACAAGCAGTACATCCGTGACTGGCTGGAAACTCTGGACTGGGGCAAGTGCTATCCGGGTCCCGAAATTCCGGAAGACGTGGTGAAGAACACCCTCGACAAGTACATCGAAATTTTTGTTAGACTCACAGGAAAACAGCCCGAACTCTAACAAAAATTTGTCCTGTTGAAGAATCAACAGGACGATCCCGGATCAAGTCCGGGATGACACGTTCGCCTTACCGGCAAGCAGCCTGAATTGTAATGACCATGCGGGCGACCCCCGCATCCGTTATGACATTCAAAAGACCTGTCCTCGGGACAGGTCTTTTTTATAGCCGAGGCAGAAACCCCTCAGCAAGACCGCTATTACAGAATATCTCTGTTCAGCAATTCACCGTGATCAAGAGTCAAACGGCGGAAGGAACTGTTCATATAGAAATCAGGATTATGAGTCGCCATCAGCACTGTAGTACCGCGGGCGTTGATTTCCTTGAAAATCTTGAATACTTCTTCGGCGTTTTTCGGGTCCAGGTTGCCAGTCGGTTCATCCGCCAGCAACAGGTAGGGATTGTGCACCATGGCGCGGGCAATGGCCACCCGCTGCTGCTCACCGCCAGATAGTGTATACGGCATGGCAAACCTTTTCTGGCTAATACCAACCAGGGCTAGGGCATCGAATACGGCTGCATTAATCGTCTTGCCGGGAGCGCCTACAATCCGGAGAGCGAGTGCCACATTTTCAAACACGTTGCGATCCGGCAGCAGTTTAAAATCCTGGAAGATAATACCCATCTTACGGCGCAGGGACTGGATATACTTATCCGCAGTATTCTTGCTGTCGTAAAGGCAATCCTCGGTAAACTTCACCATAACCTGACCGCCTCGCTCTTCATCGGGGCGTTCGTCCATATAAATCAGCTTCAGCAAAGTGGATTTTCCTGCGCCAGAATGCCCCGTCAGGAACACGAACTCACCCTTACGAATACGAAACGACACATTGGAAAGCGCTTTCCAATTTTTCTCGTAGGACTTGGTGACATGGTTGAAGTGAATCATGGAATCGCTTTACGCCAGGTTTACTCAGTCAGGCGAATTTCTATATGGACCTGCTGGCGCCACTTCTTGATCAGTTCCTGAAGTTTCAGATTTTCCAGATGGGAAGCGGTCATCATCTCGATCTTGCCGAAATCCTCCTCCAGAGTCAATTCGCGAATCTGGCGGGAATCATCCAGGCGGAATAGATGGTAGGCACCATCAATCATCACCGGCTTGGAAACTTCACCCACCTGCAGGTTAGCCACCGGATCAACATAGGCGGGAACCATTTCATTCTTCTGGAACCAGCCCAGACGGCCACCGGCATAGTTGCTGGACTTATCCTCGCTATACTTCCTGGCTGCTTCAGCAAAAGCTTCGCCTGTCTTCAGGTTTGCCTGCAGGGAATCGGCAAGGGCGATTACCTTAGCGGTATCAGCCGCAGTGGGAATGGTGCGAAGGAGAATCTGCGCAGAACGGACGCCGTCTTCCTTACGGCCGAGAACACGGGCAATGTGCCACCCTAGGGCGGTCTTCACCGGACTTGCGGCATACTGACCATTTTTCAGCTGGTCCAGCACGCGTTCAAATGCGGGATCAAGCTGGCCGCGCTTGTAGTAACCCAGGTCGCCGCCCCTTGCCGCGGAGCTATCCTGAGAGTGGGCCTTGGCCAAAAGTTCAAAGCTCATGCCCAGGTTCAAGGTATCGATCAGGGTTTCAGCGATCTTGCGGACAGAATCCACAATGGCAGAATCCGGATGGATGGGCAACTGGATATGGCTCAGGAACACACAATTGTACTGGCGGGGAATGGAATCCTTGTAATCCTTGTAGAAGTTTTCCACATCCTTACGGGTAGGAGCGATAGCGCCCACATGACGCTGACGGACGCGGGCCATCTCAATGTTGGAACGAATCTGCTTGGAGAGCATATCGCGGTACTGAGCCATGCTCATGCCCAGCTGTGCGCGAATAGCCTTTTCAAGGGTGGCCATGGTAATGTTCTGGCCCGCAGCCAGCTGCTGCAGGTGAGAGTTCACTCGCTGGTCCACTTCGCCCTGCGTCACCACAATGGAATCGCGGTCGATACGGGAAAGCAAGACCTTTTCTTCGATCAGGCGATCCAGCACATACTGTCTCTGGTCGGCTTCCGACATGGCAGAGCCTTCCGGAGTTTCCTGGAACTTGTAAAGGCTATTCAGAAAATCCGAACGCATAATGGGCTTACCGTCAACCACGGCCGCCACACCTTCCATAAGCACGGGCTCCGCAAGGGCAAATGATGCCACGGCACAAAAAGCAAAAATCACTCGGCTAAAGAAGTTCATTTCTTATCCTTTTCGCTAAAAACTTTGATCTTCGAAAAAATCGGCTTGGAACTTTTCCACTGGTTCTTCAGGCGGTCCATGACCGTTTTCTGATGTTCTACCCATGCCCGTTCGCCCACGTCTTCCACCACTTCGGCATAAGGCAATATGTCCGCGGAATCCAAGCGGGAAGTTACCACGGCAATTTTCAACGCACCGCCACACACCTTCATGGGCGTAATCTTTCCTAAGGCGGCTTCCGTAAGGGACGGGATGATACAACTGTCCGGCGTTACGGACACGGAATCAAAGCGGTCGATTTTCTTAATGAGCCAACTTTCGGGAGGAGGCGCAACAAAGCTCTTGGACTTGTTGTAATTGTAGTAGTCGTTTGCATTGCCCCATTCCCTAAAGGAAAGGATTGCTCCAGACGCCATCGTCTTTCCGCGAACATAAAGATCCTGATGATTTTTGTAGAATTCCAGTTTTTCTGCGTCGCTCACCATCATGGAATCTATATAGCCCTGGATGAAGTAGTCCACTACGATTTTACGAGTCGCGATTTCGATCTGGGCTTTCAGCAGGGAATCCTCAAGGAGGCCCTGAGCTTCCGCTTCCTGGTAGATTGTCTCCTCATTAATCCATCGTTCCACAAACGACAGCTTTGCTTCGTCGCTCATGTTATCCCAATTGGGGTACAGGAGATACAATTCAGATTCTCTAAGTTTTTTATCTCCGACGGAAATTACCACAGGGTCTTCCTTGCCAAAGGGAAAATCGCATGCGGCAAACAGCGCAATGGTCAAGGCAAAAAAGAGTTTGGCAACAAAATTCATGACCAGAATTTAGAAAATTCTATAGTGACAAAACTACTTCAATTTCCCAAAAAGGCCCTTCAACTTAGTCAAGGACTGGTTATCCACTTCTTCCTGGTCGTCATCGGCCTTGCGTTTGAACTTGAGAATCTCGAAATCCTCCACCAGGGCTCGAGCCTGCAGGAACAGTTCCGGAAATTCGGCGTCATCGGTTGCAGTCCGTTCAATTTTCGAAAGCAGGTCGCGAGCGTTCTTCAGTTCATGATCCTTGAGGTATCGAGCCTTCAGAAAAGGACGAAAAGCGTCACGGAGAACACGCGCATCCAAAACATCCTTCAAGGTTCCGCCTGTGTCCGCATCCATGGTTTCGCCAAGCACCACCAATTCAGAAATCGCCTTGGTTCTTTCGAACAAAGTATTTTCCTTCTGGTAGAGGGAAACCAGCCTGGATACAAAGGGCGTTACCGCATCATTCACATGGTCTTTTCCCTGACGCATGGCGACACTAAATTCGCGGAGGGCGTCCCAGCACTTGACAAAGGCTTCTGCTCCGATGAGGCCCGATTCGTAGGTGGCACGGACCAGCGCCAGGCGGGTTTCCTCATCTTCGCTTCGGATAGTGGCAGCCAGGTTACGGAAGTCCTTCATCTTTTTTCCGCGGGAGAATTCCAGGCCGGAAAAACGCACGCAGCGATTTGCGTCCAGGTTGTCCGCAATGAGGGATTTTGCCACCCAGATTTTCATCACGGTCTTGAAGTCATCGGCATAGACACCACCGGTTTCCAGCATATTCAGGCGGTCGGCGATGAGAGAAGCTTCGGCACCACGGCTGGGCTCGGCTCCTCGGCCGGACTCTGCGACCTTGCCGGTGGATTCCAGGCGCTTCCTGAAATTCTGCCAGAACTTGGATTCCTCAGATGTCATGAGGGCGGATTCCCCCAGGCGCCATCCAAAGCGTGCCTTTTCCAGAGGGAAATCAATTCCGTAAGTCACTACCACCGGACGCACCGCCAGGAAGAAACGGAAACTTCCCCACTCGGGAGAAAGTTCCACCGGGAACTTTTCCGCAACGCCGTTCTTGAATACATTCAAGTGCAGACGCAAGTGATTTTCCCTTTCCGGAGTGACGGTGGGAATATCGCATTCCAGATTCTTCATCTCCCCGAATACTTCGTAAAGAAGTAGCATGGGCGCCTTGTGGGGAGCGTTCTTCAATTTGTCGCAGAATTCATCGTCAATTTGAGTACGGCGAGCTTCCATCTGCTTTCTGGAAGCCTTGGGCATTTCCCGCACAATAGAATCTACCATCCATTCTCGCCATTGATGGATGGACAAGGCCAACAGCGCAGGAGTCGTTTCCGCCAGCAAATCGTAGGGGAACCTTAAGGTAATTCCGTCGCAGCTCTTGGTGGCGTCAAAGACCATCTCACCAGTTACCACCCGGGCAACAGATGAAGAGGGACGGCCATTCCAGTCGAAACCCATAATGCGGAAACTTTCGACGGAGCCTCCGTTTTCTGCGCTAGGTTTCTCTGCGTTGGGATTAGAACCTCGACCGTTCTTACCCTTATTCAGTCCGCCAAGATCCATGCGGTTGCTAAAACCGCTGTCCGTGTAGCTGACGCCGGTTTCACTCTGGTCCAGCCAAAACTTTTCATCAAACTTCAGCCACTGATCGCCCTTTTCCGCCAAATATGCTTTCAACGTGCGGATGGAATTGACCTTCGGGGCGATTCGCACATAATAATCCACCAGGGCGTCTTCGTGAGGAGCAAGGCCAAACTGACGCTTGCGAGCCTCCAGGGCGTGAAGATTTTCCACTACCCGCTCGTTGTGCGTCATGAAAGGGAACGGCCTTGCAATGTCACTCATGACGACAGCATCACGCCAGAAAATCTGGGCGCAGTCTTCGGGATTGACTCGGGCGTAATCCACCCGATGGCCGCGGCTGATTACAAGCCCGCGGAAAGACACTTCCTCCACCGCTTCTACAAAGCCACGTTCCTTATTCCAGACAGGCGCGTACCAGCGACGGGTACAGAAAGGCTCCGCCACCTGCATAATCCATTCCGGCTTGATTTCAGCGGCCTTGGTCAAAAAGGTTCGGCTAGTCTCGCGGACTTCCGCACTGAAGAGCCATTCCACGCCCTTGGCGTAAAGATCGCTGCCAGGAAACACATGGGTCTCGCGACCACTGACCAGGCGGTAACAGCCATTTTCTAGATCCTTGCGGGCAATGCCACCAAGAAAACCAGAGAGTAAAGCAATGTGCAAATTGTCGGCATGGAATGTTTTCAGGTCGCAAACGCGGTTTTCAAACTTCGCATCCAGAATACGACCGAACTGTTCGTAGAGATCAATCCATTCGCGGCAACGCAAAAAGTGGAATGAATTCTTGTCGCAGAACTTGCGCAGCTTATTCCAGGACTTTCCATCCCATTCATCACAGAAGGCATTCCACATGGAAACGTAGGTCAGGAAGTCACTCTTGTGTCCAGCAAATTTCTTATGGAGACCGCGGACACGCCCGCGTTCCGGTTCTTCGTTGGGAACCACTCGCGGGTCCTGAATGGAAAGTGCAGAACACACAATCAAGGCGGGCTGCAAAACACCTGCGTCGCGGGCTCGTAAAAGAACCGCAGACAAAGCCACATCCATAGGAAGCTTCGTCATATCACGACCCAGTTTAGTCACCTGGCCACTGGCGTTATCCGCCGTCAAAGCACCCAGTTCAAAGAGGGACTTGTAAGCCCCGCGGAAAGCGGAATGTGGCGGACTCTGGAGGAAGGGGAAATTTTCCATTTCCAGCCCAAGACTGCGAAGCTGCAGCACCACGTTTGCCAAGTTGCTGCGACGGATTTCCGGTTCCGTAAAGTCATCCCGCTTTTCAAAATCCTCGGGAGAATAAAGCCTGATACAGACGCCTGGCTTTACGCGGCCCGCACGGCCCGTACGCTGGCGGGCGCTGGCCTTGGAAATTTCCTCCACCGGAAGCCCCTGGATGCGAGCCTGAGGGTTATAGCGGGAAATACGGGCCATACCCGTATCCACCACATAGGCAATGCCCGGAATGGTCAAGGAAGTTTCTGCAATGTTTGTGGCAAGAACCACACGAGTCTTGCTGGTGGAGCGGAAAATCCGACGCTGTTCATCGGGACTCATGCGACCGTACAGCGGTAGCACATCAAAGCTGGCGGCATCCAGATCCGGTTTCAGTTCATTGGCCAAGTCCTGAATGTCACGCTCCGTCGGGAGGAAGCAAAGCAGGTGATCCCGATGGCGGCTTTCCAGATCCAGAATGGCATCCCGGGCTTCTTCAATCAAGCCGGAATCGCCCTTGCCCGAAGCGTCACGACGGTTATCGTCCTCGTCGTCATCAGGACCGCTAAAACCCTTGCCCCAGGGGTTGCCCTTGACAGCACCTTGTCCGCGGAAATAATACTCCACATCCACCGGGAATGTGCGGCCTTCCGCTTCCAGCACACAGCTGTTATCGTAGAACTTCTCGAAAAGGGCGGCATCCAGAGTAGCAGAAGCCACAATGAGCTTGAAGTCCGGACGCTGCTTCAGCACCGACTTGAAAATTCCCAGAAGGATGTCGATGTTCAAGGAGCGTTCGTGTGCTTCGTCTATGACGATGGCGGAGTACTGCCTAAAAAGCCTGTCGCGGCGGAATTCCTGCAGCAGGATACCATCGGTCATGACCTTGATGGGAGCGTCGTTTGTTCCCTGCTCCCAGAAACGGATTTTCGTGCTGACCAGTTCATCGGCCTTCAGTTCTTCACGAAGGCGATCTGCGATGGACATGGCCGCCAGACGGCGAGGCTCCGTAACACCAATCTTGAAGGGCGGCTTACTGGATTCAGCGTCATTCTGAGGCTGCGCAGCAGCCGAAGAACCCAGGGCAGAATTTCCCTTGACGCACTTCTTAACGAAATACTCCAGCAAGAACTTGGGCAACTGCGTGGATTTACCCGAACCCGTATCCGCCTTGACAATCACCACCTGATGAGAATCCAACAGACGCAGGAAATCCTCCCGCTTCTGTACCACGGGAAGTTCAGGATACTCGATCTTTAAAGCAGATAAATCCATCATAATCAATGAAAAATGAATAACGAATAATTAACAATGATATTAATGGCGCTTCGCGCTCTATTTATAGCACCGTAGGTGCCTTTATTTCAATTGTTCATTGTTAATTATTAATTGTTAATTCAAAGATTAAAATCTCCGATTTTAATCTTTGATGTGTCCGCACTTGTCACAGGTGAACTTGTAGCTGTTATCCGGGTCCACCACCATGACACCGTCACATTCAGGTACTTCGCAGGGCAATTCGCCGGGCATCACTTCGCGGTAAGTTTCTTTTTCTTCGTTCATATTCAAGCCTTCAAATTTCGTTCAAAAGACGATAATCTCGCATTTAAAATGCAAAGATAAAAAACTAAATTTGCCCAGTCAAACGCGGGTTTCCCGCAAATACAGACGGAGTGAAAAATGTCCGAGACGAAATACACCAAATGGGTCGCCTGCTGGGGAAACGCAACATCCATCACCGACCGCACCACAGCCGTTTACGCAAAAGACATCACTCTGCGCTACCCCATCCGCATTTGCTTTTCCGGAAGCAAGCTGCGATTCCGCTTTTCCAACCTGACGGGAACGGAACCCATCGAAATGACCAATGCCTTTGTAGCCCGCGCAGGTTCGAGCAGCAGCAAAACAAAGGAACCTGTGGCCATCACGTTCCATGGTTTTCAAACGGTACAAATCCGACCTGGTCAAGAAATCGAAAGTGACGAAATTTCCTTCGAGGTCACCGCAGGCGAGACCGTCAATGTCAGCATGTATTTTGCCGGTTACACACAAATGAATGCGGGAACCCTCATTACGGGTCCTCTTTCCACCGGCAAGTACGCCTACGGAAACTTCGCCACTACGGTCGAACTTCCCGCCGACTTGACCCGCAACACCAACTGGTTCTATTTCCTCAATACGGTAGATGTACTGACGGAAGAATCCAACCACGCCCTGGTCTGCTTCGGCGACTCCATTACCGCCCAGAGCTGGCCCGATTATCTGGCCCTGCAGGCCTGGGACGCAGGCAAGCGCAACGTATCCATCATCCGTCGGGCCGTCAGCGGCACCCGCATTCTTCGGGAATACAGTTGCATTACCTACGCCGCCTACGGTTTAAAAGGCGCCACCCGCTTCCCCATCGAGATGAACGTGGCTGGTGCAGACGCAGTCATTATCCAGCACGGCATTAACGACATTATCCATCCTGTTGGCGTGGAGGTGAACAAGTTCCGACCCTGGAGCGACATGCCCACCACCGCAGACCTCATCCAGGGCGTTCAGGACATCTACCTCGCCCACGCCCGCAAGCTGGGACTGAAAGTTTATAGCGGGACCTTGTTACCCATTTTCGGCTGGCGCACCTACAACGAAAACCGCGACATCATCCGCAACGAATTCAACCAGTGGCTCCGTACGTCCGACCAGTTCGACGGCTGCGTGGACTTCGACAAGGCTGTTCGCAATGCCGCAGACATCAAGAAATTCGCAGAGGGTTTTGACTCCGGCGACCACCTGCACCCAAGCGAAAAGGCCTACCAGGCCATGGCCGCAGAAGCTCTCAAAATTCTCCAATAATTTTCTGTCGCCCTAACCCGCTATGCCAAAAAAAATTGCCACGCAAAATCATGCGTGGCTTTCTGTTCAAAAATTCCTGTGTAGAATTATTCAATCGTGAAATAGGTATCATAGTAAATGAAGGGGCGCTTCTTCTTGCGCTTGAACTTGCCCTTGCCGCCGCCTTCCATTTCGGAAACCAGGTCCTGCAGGCTTCCCATGTCCACCTTGTTGGGATCGTCCTGCTCTTCCTCCCCTTCCTTTACCTTGAAGTAGGGAATCACCAGGTCGAAGTCATCCTTGTCGGCATCCTTTTCGAAATTGAAGGAATATTCCGTCTCGGTGTTACCATCCTTCACCCGCTTGCTGGAAATGCTTACGCTCATGAGGCGGGCGTTCAGGGAAACCGCATCAAACTGCACCGTCATGTCCAGAGCATATTCCTCTAGAGGCAGAGTGGTCCTAGAGAAGCAAAAATCGCCGACGCTGTTGAACACTCCATCCAGTTCTACGCCATACTTCATCAGGTCGCGAAGCATAATGTGAGTCGCACCATACTCCATAGCCTTGAGGGTGAACTTGGACTTCACCATGAGCTGCTGCATCTTAAGGGAATACTTGTCCAGACGCGAAGTCAGGTTCATCTGCATTTTAAATTCTTTTGCCATATTCATTCCTTATTTCGGGAGCAAATATAATTTTTTCGGGCGTAAAAAAAAGCGGCACGACCACAACCGGTCGTACCGCAATTTTAAACTCAACCATGCCGGCAGGTAAACCTGCCGTCACGAAGTTCGCCTTACTTCACCTCGAAGTAGTAGGTCTGCAGAGTCTTGCCATCCTGAGAGAAGTGGATGATCTGCTTGCCCTTGGGCAGAGTGCCGGAAATTGCGTAGAGATCGTCTGCGCGGTATTCGGCCTTCAGCTCAACCTTCTTGGACTTGTCTGCAAAGAGAGCCTTGGTTGCACCGGCGGTGATACCCTTACAGTCCTTATGGTTGGTAACCTTGTCTTCCATAACGGGATAGGCAGCGGCGACCACCGGAGAGGTGGAGGACTGGGCACGAACATAGAGAACATTAAGTGCGGCGTCCATCAGGCGAGGAGCGTTAAGGGGAAGCATCTTGCTTGCGGCATCCTTAGCAGGAGCGGCCTTGCCCTTCTTCTTGGACTTCTTATCCTTCTTGGGAGCTGCGGCAGGAGTCTTGGCAGCGCCGGACATGTCGGCAACTTCCAGGTTGAAACCGGTAACGGATGCGTCTTCGCAATCCAGACGGTAGATCACCCAGTCAGCACCGGAAATTTTTTCGGGAGTCTCAGTACCGACCTTATACATGCCGGCATCGATATCCTTGGGATATTCGTACAGAGTGACCTTGAGGTTCGGGTTGGATTCTTCCAGCTTGATCTTGATGGAGCTCTGGTTGTAGCTAGAGCGCTTTGCACTCAGGTCATATTCGCCAAAGGGAACGTTATCGAACTTGAACTCGCCCTTACGGATTGCGAGGCTCTTGGCGTCGTCCTTCTGGTAGTTCTTGCTATGGGTGCCAAAAACAGTATTCGGCATCCAGACGGTGGGAACTTCCACAGCCTTGTTGATAAACGGGTCCATCACAACACCTTCGACAGAACCGGTCTTTTCACAACCAGTCATAGCCAGAGCAAGAAGAGCAGCCCCGCACAAAGTCAACTGTTTTTTCATAGTAATTCTTCCTTTTTTTATTTAAAGACCATTCAAGTATAAAAAAAAACCTTCCATTTGGTGGAAGGTCTTTTGAAAAATCTCTTAAATATTTGGCACGAAGCCGAATTATTAAGCTTCTTCTTCCTTGGCAGCAGGAGCAGCCTTGCGGGTCTTGCGCTTTGCACCAGTGATGTTGCCAGCGAAACGCTTGTTGAAGCGATCGATACGGCCAGCGGTATCCACGCGATGCTGCTTACCAGTCCAGAACGGATGAGTATCTGCAGTAATTTCGAGGGAGATCACACTGTATTCTACACCATCGATAGTCTTCTTTTCGGCGGAAGACTTCGTGGAGCGGGTGATATATTCTTTACCCGTATTCGCATCGACGAACACGACCGGTTGATAGTTAGGGTGGATACCTTCTTTCATTGTATAACTTCCTGTGAAGTAGTTGTTTAGAGACCTCAAATTTAGAAGAAAAATTTCATTTTGGCAAGTCAAATTAGTATTTTTGGACATATGAAACGAATTTTGATGACATTTCCCCTGGCTTTAGCCATGCTTAGCGGCTGCGGAAACGACTCCCCCGTGGCGAAATTCATCGTCACCGACCAGAAAGTAACCCTCACAGACTGGCCCGACAGCGCCTACATAGCCAACCTGGATTCAATCCTCGCCATGGAACCCATCAAAAAGGACACAACCCAGAAGGCAAACATTGCAATGAACGCCCACGAGGCGCCCGTATTCAACCTTCCCAAAAACCGAGGCCTCGGTGCATACAACCCCACGGTCAAGGAAAAACTAGAAGCCCTGAAGAACAAGAAAAAAGTCGAACAGGGAAATACTTCCAATAGGAACGCGCAGGCAAGGACCGCAGAAAAAGGAACTAAGACCGACAACGGAGCGGAGGTTTTCGCAAACCGCTTTACCGACGGCCTTTCAAAACTTCAGTCCGATCCAAACAACGCATCCCTCTACCGCATGGTTTCCGCGAATGACGGAGACGACATCATGAAACTGCTCCGGCGCACCTACGGTGCCGGAGTGGGCACGCTCCCCCGTTTCTTTGTCATCGGTGGCTTGAAATCCGTCAATTCCGGACTGAACCTAGAAAGCCTAAACGCCGGCGACAAGGTGAAGATTCCTAAGCTTTGAAATGAAGAACGAAAAATGAAGGGTGAAGGATGAAGAATGAAGGGTGAAGGGGGAAGCACGCAGCATTTTTTGGCAGCGAATCCCTTTGCCTCCATATAATCTCCCGACTTTTTCTCTAGACATCTTTGAGGAGGAAGCTCTGCTTCCCCTCAAACAAAAAAGGATGCGCTGAGCAAACTCCGTTTGCGATAGCACATTCCTTTTTTCGGGGTTTCCAAAGGCTAATGAACACTTAGGGCTTTAGCCCTTAGTGAGAATTGTCCTCACGGAGGACAAGTCTTTGTAAACGCTAAAGCGTTAACAAATGCTACATCCACTTTGTGGATGCGGAGCCCCTTTGCATCTTTAATCCATCCGACTTTTTCTCTAGACATCTTTGAGGAGGAAGCTACGCTTCCCCTCAAACTAAAAAAGGATGCGCTGAGCAAACTCCGTTTGCGATAGCACATTCCTTTTTTCGGGGTTTCCAAAGGGGCAGCGCCCCTTTGCGTCTATAATATACCTTTTGAGCTGGGCACGCCCTTCACATTGCGGGAAGGAGCCACAGCCATTGCAACGGAGCGGGCAAAAGCCTTGAAGATACTTTCCAGGCAATGATGGTTGTCGTTACCATAGAACAGTTCCACATGCAAATTCATGCGGGCGTTTTCAGCAAGGCTCTTGAAGAAATGCTCGAACATGCTGGCTTCGATTCCACCGGCCATTGCAGCGGGAAGCTTCACATTCCAAACAAAACCAATGCGGTTGCTGAAGTCAATGCACACTCGGCTCAAGGCTTCATCCATAGGGACAAAGTAAAAACCGTAACGTTCAATTCCCTTCTTGTCGCCCAGGCATTCCACGAAGGCCTGACCCAACACGATGGCAATATCCTCCATACTGTGGTGCATGTCCACATGCACATCGCCATGGCAAGTCAAATCCAGATGGAAGCCGCCGTGAACCTGGAACAAATTAAGCATGTGATCCAGGAACCCGTTACCGGAACTGATGACACCCGGAGTGCAATCGTCCAGATTCAAGGTAAGGGTAATATCGGTTTCACTGGTCTTGCGAGCGATGCTAGAAGTACGCATTAGTTTTCCTTTAAGTTACTTGATAATCTGACCGCCAAAGACACGGAACTTGATGACACGACCATAGCGAGTTGTGGGCAGCGGAGTTTCTACACCATTCAGAATAAGCTTTGCACAAGCCTTGGGTTCGCCAATGGTAATGGACAAGGTATCTTCCGTGTTGTAGGTAACCTTCATGCCGGCCTTGGAAATATAGGCTTCCTTCAGGAAACGATCGGAATTTTCTCGACGCTTGATACCGATCCAGGAAGTCGCCTCGCCGGAGCCGATCAGTTCCAGAGAAGTCTTGTTTGTCGGGGCGGGAACCGTATCCTTCTTGGAATCGGAAGAAATGAAGATGGTTGCGGAAGCGGGCAGTTCTCCCTTCTTCTTGACAGCCTCATCCACCTGGGCCTGGCTCAGGGAGTTCGAATCGGCAGCCACAGTCTTTTCCGCCTGCTGTACGGAATCTCCGGAAACCATCACCGCTCCCTCAGGAATTTCGGGTTGCTCCGCGGTGGTGTCCACAGCGATTTCGGGCTTGTCGGCCGGAGCAGGTACATCATTCTTCAGGACGTCTCCCATATCCAGGAACCGAGAGGCGACCAGGAATGCCAGTCCGATTAAAACGATGACGATAGGCACAGCCTTGCTGCGCTTCTTTGATTCCCCTTCCGGAGAGGGAGAAATCTTATCGTGACTGGAAACATCCTCGAAAGGATTCTTGGAAGGATCGCCAATCTCGGAACCATACCAGGAACGGACTTTCTGGGGATCCATGTTCAACTTGACGCAAATGGAATTGAGGTAGCCACGTATATAGGCTTCTACGGGAAAAGCTTTCCAGTCGCCGGCTTCAATCAACTTCAAGTGAGAAACTGTGACCTTCGTCACAGCGGACAGGTCTTCAAGACTCATTCCGCGAGCCGTGCGGATTCGGGCGATGTACTCGCCCAGGCGTTCGTCCGCCTTCTTGTCTTCTACAAAATTCATACTTTCACTCCTTCTTCACCCAATATCTGGAGGGTCCTCGCTACAGGGAGCCCTACCACATTGTAATAGCATCCACTTATGGCTTTTATAAGCCGCGCACCGGCGGTCTGTATGCCGTATGCTCCCGCCTTGTCCAGCGGGTCCCTAGAATTTACATATTCTTCCAGTTCCTGGTCAGTGTTATTTCTGAAAATGACCTCTGTTTTCTCCTCAGAGCACCGGAGCAGTTCTCCATTTCTGGCAAGGGCAACGCCTGTTATGACCTGATGGGATCTGCCGTTTAACTTGCGTAGCATTTCCAAGGCGTTCTTTTCGTTTTTCGGCTTTCCCAGCGGCGCTCCATCCAAAAAGACAAGAGTGTCAAAACCAAGAACAAAGGCGTCCCTTTCCTTGCGGGAGACTGCAAGAGCCTTGATGCCGGCATTTTCGCGGGGAAAATCCAGGGGATTCGAGGAAGCGGGTGACTCTTCCTCACCGGAAACAACCACGCGAAAGTCCACTCCGATCTGCTTCAGAATTTCGGAACGACGGGGGGAACCACTTGCAAGGACGACCTGATCTTTCATGGGGCCAAATATAGGAAGAATCAGCTCAGGATGAATTTGAGATTGCGGGATCACGCCGCAGAAAACAGAACCTAGCCCACAAAGAAAATAGTTTTGCAATTTACAAAAATTGTAACACACAGCATTTACATTACATTTTGTGTAATCAAATCATTTTTTGAAAACAATTTCTTTTACGTAAATCAACCTTTTTCCGCATTGAATTTCGCAAAATCTGTAAAAATAAGGGACTTTCCCAGAATTTCGGCAGATACCTTTAAAAATTTGGCACGGCTTTTGCAATATCGTCGCCGAAAACAAAAGGTGTAAAACCTTCGAGATTTTTAAAATCCAATAGGAGTTCATTATGAGCAACCAGTATAGAATGAGTGCGATCACTGAAATCGCAGAAGCACCGGCAGCAGGCATCATGGCTGCAAGCCCGGCAAACGTTGACTTTTACGGCGAGGACGTATTCAACTCCGAAGCCATGAAGGCATACCTCCCCAAGGACGTGTGCAAGAAGCTTTTCGCCACCATCGAAAACGGTGTCGCTCTTGACCCGAGCATCGCAGGCGAAGTCGCTCACGCCATGAAGAAGTGGGCAATGGACCGCGGCGCAACTCACTTTACTCACTGGTTCCAGCCCCTCACCGGCTCTACCGCAGAAAAGCACGACTCCTTCCTGGAACCGGAAGGCGACAAGGCCATCATGGCATTCTCCGGCAAGAACCTGATCGTTGGTGAACCGGACGCATCCTCCTTCCCCTCTGGCGGTATCCGTTCCACTTTCGAAGCTCGTGGCTACACCGCTTGGGACCCGACCTCTCCCGCTTTCATCAAGCGTCACGGCAACGGTGCAACTCTTTGCATCCCTACCGCATTCTGCTCTTACACTGGCGAAGCTCTCGATAAGAAGACTCCGCTTCTCCGTTCCATTCAGGCTCTCCAGAAGTCTGCTGACCGCTTGATGGGTCTCTTCGGCCTTGAAAAGCAGAAGGTCACCGTCACTCTCGGTGCAGAACAGGAATACTTCCTGGTGGACAAGAAGTTCTACCTCCAGCGTCCGGACCTTTACCAGGCTGGTCGCACCCTCTTCGGTGCAGCTTCCGCTAAGCACCAGCAGATGGAAGACCACTACTTCGGTTCTATCCCGGCTCGCATCTTGAACTTCATGAACGAAGTTGAAGACGAACTGTGGAAGCTTGGCATTCCGGCAAAGACCCGTCATAACGAAGTGGCTCCCGCCCAGTTCGAACTTGCTCCTATGTTCGAAGAAGTGAACCTGGCTTGCGACCACAATATGCAGATTATGGAAGTCCTCCGTAATGTCGCTGACCGCAACGGCCTTGTTTGCCTCCTTCACGAAAAGCCGTTTGCAGGCATCAACGGTTCCGGTAAGCACAACAACTGGTCCGTGAACTACGGTAAGACCAACCTCTTGAACCCGGGTAAGGATCCTCACCAGAACGCAATCTTCCTCACCACTCTCTGCGCTGTTGTCTACGCTGTTGACACCCACGCCGACTTGCTGAGAATGTCCGTTTCTGGCGCTGGCAACGACCATCGTCTCGGTGCTAACGAAGCTCCTCCGGCAATCATCTCCATGTACCTCGGCGACCAGCTTGCTGACGTCGTCGAACAGCTGGAAAAGGGCGAACCCAAGTCCAGCAAGCAGGGCGGCGCCATGAAGCTCGGTTCCGACATCCTGCCGCCGCTCCCCCGCGACGCTACCGACCGTAACCGTACTTCTCCGTTCGCATTCACTGGCAACAAGTTCGAATTCCGTGCACCGGGTTCCAGCCAGTCCTGCTCTGAACCCAACGTTATCCTGAACACCATCGTTGCCGAAGCCTTCGACATGATCGCCGACAAGATGGAAAAGGTTTCCAAGGCCAACTTCCACAAGGAACTCCAGAAGCTCCTGCAGTCCATCATCAAGGAACACAAGCGCGTTATCTTCAACGGTAACGGCTACACCGACGAATGGGTTGCTGAAGCAGAAAAGCGCGGCCTCCCCAACATCCGTACCACCATGGAAGCACTTTCCGCTCTCACCAAGAAGGAAAACGTTGCTCTCTTCAAGAAGTACGGCGTGTTCAACAAGGTGGAACTGGAATCCCGCTACGAAGTCAACCTGGAAGACTACCACAAGCGTGTTGACATCGAAGCCAAGGTCGCTTACGACATGGCCAAGAGCATCGTCCTCCCGCAGGTCGTAAAGGCTTACTCCGAAGCCCTCAAGGTCAACGAAATGGCAGTGAACCAGGGTCTGGTTTCCGTCGACGGTTACGCCAAGGAACTTGGTGAAGGCTACAAGGCCCTCGTCGAAGAAATCGCAGTCATGGAAAAGGCTATCGCTGGCAAGCATCAGCTGAAGCTGGAAGCTATGGTCTCCCTCCGCAAGGTCGTGGACAAGCTGGAAGGCATCGTCAGCGACGAACAGTGGCCTCTGCCCAAGTACAGAGAGATGCTGTTCATCTACTAATGAAAAGCATGGCCACCCGTCGAAGGTGGGTGGCCCAATGCCACTTCATTTACTAATCGCGATTGTCATCCTCGACCTGATCGAGGATCCGACTTTGAACCTCATAATGAAAAACGTCACGCGAATGCGTGGCGTTTTTCGTTATGTCATTTTCACATTTTTGGACAAAATGGGGATTAAAAACAGCAAACACCCCTCGTCAATCCCCAAAAAATCAATTGGTGCAAAGTTTTCTTCAGGCAAAAACAAATTTTTGGGGATAAAAACTCGCAAAGGCGTTCCTTCATCCCCATACAGGCCCACCATTCCATAATGATGCACCGGTTTCGGCTACTTTCGGCTAAATCATTTGCTGAAAATGGGGATAAAACGCACTCAAAACAACGAAGCAATCCCCATTTTTCCCAATAGCAATCGCTAAAGTCCGATATCCTTCTTAAACTTTTCGGTAAATATTTCCTGAATCATATTGTAAGGAACAATCACGGGGATTCGACCATCAGCATGGCTGGTATGCGGTAACGCCCAAGTAGAAAACAGGAACCGCACTCCAGAAACAGTCAAAACAGGCTGGAAATTGCCCTTAAATTGTTCTGCCGTAGCCTGGCGGACCATTTCCCGTTCCACATTATTGTCAGGAAACCGCGCATATCGATTGAACATCACATTATCCGTGATCATTTCAATCATTTTTTCCCTGAAATTAGGAACGAAGGCTGTCGTATCCATCACATAGGGATCTCTGCCCGGAGAAAGAACCGTCGTATCAATTACATAGGGAGCCCGATCCTTGATGACGGTATAGTACCTTTCACTCGGGCCACCGTTCCCCCCGCAACGGTAATCACTAACCTGCTGAAAAGAAATCCAGTCGGAAGTTTCCGCAATGGGCATGAAATAAAAATATCCAGAACAGCTACAAACCTCTTCGCGCCAACGGCGTCCATATGTAGCCCTAGATTCCTTCCACCATTTATGCGTATGATTTACGTTCCCCTTCATCATCTTATCCAGGGAAGCCTGAATTGATTTCCGGTTTACCTTTTTAGGAGCATTTTCCCCGAAAATCAAGGAAAGCAAAAGCCTATCAAACTCGGAATCCACCAGCGAATCGAGGGGGTAGCGGATCGGATAGACCAGCTGATAGCTTCCCGTAAAGGAGGAATCCCTATAAGTCGAATGAAAATTTTCAGAAAAGATCATCTCCGGCTGAAAACTACGCATGATTGCCGTCGAATCATACACATATAAAGGTTCGGGAACTACACCCGCAACCGAATCAACAGAAGGTCCGACAACAGGCTCTGCAACAGACACTGGAACGGTTTCCACAACCGGCTTATAATCCGTTGAGGACTCTGACAAATTCCGCAAGTACCTGACACCGAAAAAGCCAGCCACTGCCGACAGTACAAAAACGACAATCAATAACGCATTTTGTTTTATTATTTTCATAAAAAATTCCTAAGGCATCCGTTTACCTATTCTATCGTTTTTTTTCTGAAAAATGTCAAGAAAAAATTCAATATGAAATCAGGCGACACGTCTTCCCATTTGTTTTACACAAATTGTAACATAAAATTCAGTCATTTACATTTCATGTAATCCACTTTTGAACGCTTTATTTTTACAATTCTTGCAATGCCTTATAAAAAGCCAACTTAGGATTTTGGCACAGTTCTTGCATTATACAGCCGGTAAAAGGGAAATAATTACAAAAATTGTAACACAAGGTAAGTTATTATGGCTCAGCAATACCAGTACAATGGTAAGACGAAATTCATCATCGTGACCGGTGGTGTCATCTCTGGTCTCGGCAAAGGGGTAGCGGCAGCGTCCATCGGGGCGCTGCTTTCTGCTAGAATGAAGGTGGTTCCCGTCAAGTGCGACGGTTACCTGAACACAGACCCGGGCACCATGAATCCCACGGAACATGGCGAAGTTTTCGTGCTGGACGACGGTGGCGAATGCGACATGGACTTCGGTCACTACGAACGTTTCTTGAACGTGACCGCCAAGAAGGACTGGAGCCTCACCATGGGCCGCATCTTCAAGATGATTCTCGAGAAGGAACGTCGCGGCGACTACCTGGGACACACCGTCCAGTTCATTCCCCACGTTACCGACCTGATCAAGGAACAGTTCTACCGCATCGCCGACCAGGAAAAGGCAGACGTTCTTCTAATTGAAATCGGCGGTACCGTAGGCGACTTGGAAAACCAGTTCTACATCGAAGCAGCCCGTCAGCTTTCTCACGACGTGGGCCGCACCAACGCCATGTTCGTGCACCTCACCTACGTTCCTATTCCGTCGGGCGTTAACGAACAGAAGTCCAAGCCCACCCAGATGTCCGTGCACGACTTGAACCGCTTGGGCATCTATCCCGAAATTGTTATCGGCCGCTGCGAAGAATACATCAAGCCCCACCTGAAGGAAAAGATTGGCTTGTTCTGCAACCTGCCTGCAGACCACGTGATTTCCGGTGTGGATGTGAAGCACGTTTACGAATGCCCGCTGGTCTACGATGCCGAAGGCGTTCCCGAAATTCTCGCCAAGCGTTTGAACATTTACGCACCTCCCAAGCTTGAACAGTGGAGCAAGCTGGTGGAATCCCTGAAGCGTAACACCGAGAATCCCCGCAAGACTTTGACGGTTGCCATTTGCGGTAAATACATGGCCCTGGAAGATTCCTACGCTTCCGTGGTGGAAGCCATCCGTCATTCTTCCGCCCACTTGGACCTTCGTGCAGACATCCGCTGGGTAGATACCGAAAAGATTGAAAACGGTTCTGTTTCCGTTGCAACCGCATTGAAGGGAGTTGACGCCGTCATCGTTCCCGGTGGTTTCGGCAGCCGCGGTATCGAAGGCAAGATCATGGTCATCCAGTATGTCCGCGAAAACAAGATTCCCTTCCTTGGAATTTGTTACGGCATGCAGCTTTCCGTGGTGGAATTCGCCCGCAACGTCTGCGGCATGAAGGGTGCAGGCACCGTAGAAATGGAAAGCGCCACCTACCATGTGGAAAAACCTGTCATCGCCTACCTGCCCGGCCAGGAAAACATCAAGGACATGGGCGCCACCATGCGTCTGGGCGGTCACGACATTCTGATCAAGGAAGGTTCCAAGGCTCAGGAAATCTATGGTTCTGCTGTAGCCCGCGAACGTTTCCGCCACCGCTACGAAGTGAACCCGGAATTCGTCTCCCAGATCGAAGCCGGCGACCCCTCCGGAAAGATCGCCCAGAAGCTCATCTTCTCAGGCAAGGCATCCGGCGAGGACATCATGCAGATCATGGAACTGACGGACCACCCCTACTTCATGGCCTGCCAGTGCCATCCGGAACTGAAGTCTTCCCTCATTCACCCGGCACCGCTGTTCCTTGGCCTGCTGAAGGCTGCCGACGAACGAGTGTAGCGATTCGGTCCAAGGTCCTCGAGCCTAGCCGAAGGGTGGATCGACAAGTTCACCAACCTTAGCTCGGCAGGTTCCCTAACCCACACAAATTTCTTGCTTGATCAAAAGGCTGGTCTTCGGGCCAGTCTTTTTTGCATCTACTTGTCTATCAACGAGTTACAAATATTTCAACAAAATTTGCATTTTTCGTTAATTTTGCAGAAGTTTCCTTTTTACAGCGCGGCGCCCTTTTCAGCCTTTCATTTTTTGTAATTTAAACTATATTTGCGCAAGTTTAACCCTTGCAGAATAAGCGTTTGGCGAAAATGGCAAAAATTGTAAAGCACATGAATAAGCGAACCTACACCACCGGTTGTGGTTCCCATGTTGTTTTTGCCGCTCCCATTTCCGCTATTTCCAAGACTGTTGATTTTATGAGTGCCGAGCCTGTTGGTTCGGCCTTTCTTTTTATGGATTCTATCGCCCCGGCGGGGCTCCAGAATGACGTTGATATTACAGTCACCCTGGAGGCGAAGCCGATAGGGGCCAATTGCACATTTATTAGTTAAATCAAACGGAGATAAAAAATGAAGATCGAAGGTATCGATAAGGTTCTCATCATCGGCTCTGGTCCTATTGTCATTGGCCAGGCTTGCGAATTCGACTACTCTGGCACCCAGGCCTGTAAGGCTCTGCGCGAACAGGGTTACAAGATCGTGCTGGTGAACTCTAACCCGGCAACCATCATGACCGACCCGGTCATGGCCGACGCCACTTACATCGAACCGCTGAATCTCGAACGCTTGGAACAGATCATTGCCAAGGAACGTCCTCAGGCATTGCTCCCCAACCTCGGCGGTCAGACTGGCTTGAATCTGTCTTCTGCCCTGAACAAGGCTGGCATTCTGGACAAGTACGGCGTGAAGGTTATCGGCGTGAACCTGGACGCTATCGAACGCGGCGAAGACCGTGAAATCTTCAAGGCTACCATGCAGCAGCTGGGCATCGACACCCCGCGCTCCGGCATTTGCCACTCTGTTGAAGAAGCCGAAAAGATCGTTGCTGAAATCGGCTACCCTGTGGTGGTTCGTCCGGCATACACCATGGGTGGTGCAGGTGGCGGCTTCTGCTACAACGTCGAAGAACTCCGTACCATTTGCGGTAACGGTCTTGAACTTTCCATGACTCACCAGTGCCTCATCGAAGAATCCATTCTCGGTTGGGAAGAACTGGAAGTTGAAGTGGTTCGCGACTCCAAGAACCAGATGATCGCTATCTGCTTCATCGAAAACATTGACCCGGTGGGCGTTCATACTGGCGACTCCTTCTGCGCAGCCCCGTTCCTCACCATCGACAAGAAGCTTGAAGAAAAGCTGAAGACCGACGCTTTCAAGATTGTTGAAGCTATCGGCGTGATCGGCGGTACCAACGTTCAGTTCGCACACGACCCGAAGACTGGCCGCGTGGTGATCATCGAAATCAACCCCCGTACCTCTCGCTCCTCTGCTCTTGCTTCCAAGGCAACCGGTTTCCCCATCGCTCTCGTTTCTGCAAAGCTCGCTGCTGGCATGACTCTGGACCAGATGGACTACTGGCGCGACGGCACCCTCGAAAAGTATACTCCGAGCGGTGACTACGTTGTGCTGAAGTTTGCTCGCTGGGCATTCGAAAAGTTCCGCGGCGTTGATGACTGCCTGGGCACCCAGATGAAGGCTGTGGGCGAAGTCATGGCTATCGGTAAGACCTATAAGGAAACCCTCCAGAAGGCAATCCGCGGTCTGGAAAACGGCCGTGCAGGTCTTGGCTTTGCTAAGGACTTTAACAAGAAGACCAAGGAAGAACTTCTCGACATGATGAAGACCGCTTCTTCTGAACGTCACTTCCAGATGTACGAAGCCATCCGTAAGGGTGCAACCGACGAAGAAGTTTTCGCAGCTACTTACGAAAAGGCTTACTTCGTGCAGCAGATGCGCGAACTGGTTGAACTTGAAGAAAAGATGCTCAAGACTCCGGGTCGCATGCCTTCTGACGAACTCCTGATCCAGGCCAAGAAGGACGGCTTCGGCGATAAGTACATCGCAAAGATCCTCGGCATCCGTGAAAAGGACGTTCGTGCAAAGCGTATCGAACTTGGCATGGTTGAAGGCTGGTGCGCAGTGCCTGTTAGCGGCGTGAAGGACCAGTACTACTACTATTCTACCTACAACTGCAAGGACGAATCTACCGCTACCAACAACCCGAAGAAGATCATGATCCTCGGCGGTGGCCCGAACAGAATCGGCCAGGGTATCGAATTCGACTATTGCTGCTGCCACGCTGCAATGGCTCTCCGCGAAATGGGTTACGAAACCATCATGGTGAACTGCAACCCGGAAACCGTTTCTACCGACTACGATACCACCGACAAGCTGTACTTCGAACCGGTTACCCTCGAAGACGTTCTCCAGATTTACAAGAAGGAACAGCCCGCTGGCGTTATCGTGCAGTTCGGTGGCCAGACTCCGCTGAACATCGCCCGCGCACTCAGCGACGAAGGCGTGAAGATTCTCGGTACCAGCATCGATTCCATCGATATCGCTGAAGACCGCGACCTGTTCCGCAAGATGATGGACCAGCTGGAAATCCCGATGCCCGAAAGCGGCATGGCTACCAACATCGACGAAGCCCTCGCTTGCGTCAAGCAGATCGGTGGCTACCCTGTGATGATCCGCCCCAGCTTCGTGCTTGGCGGCCGCGGCATGGAAGTCATCTACGACGAAAACATGCTCCGCGAATACGTTGCCAAGGCTGTTGGCGTTACCCCGGATCGCCCGCTCCTCATCGACCGTTTCCTCCACAACGCTCTGGAATGCGAAGCCGACGCCCTCTCTGACGGCGAACACGTTTACATTCCGTCCGTGATGGAACACGTGGAACTTGCCGGTGTCCACTCCGGTGACTCCGCCTGCATTATTCCGCCGGTAACCATTACCGAAGCAAACCTGAAGACCATCAAGGATTACACTCGCAAGATTGCTGAATCCCTCCACGTTTGCGGTCTCATGAACATGCAGTACGCTATCGAAGACGGCAAGGTTTTCGTTCTCGAAGCCAACCCCCGCGCATCCCGTACCGTGCCTCTGGTCTCCAAGGTCTGTAACACTCAGATGGCCCGCCTTGCTACCCGCCTCATGATGGGTGAAAAGCTGGAAGATTTGAAGCTGAAGGACAAGAAGTTCAAGCACCACGGCGCCAAGGAAGCTGTGTTCCCGTTTGACAAGTTCCCCAAGGTTGACCCGGTTCTCGGCCCTGAAATGCGTTCCACCGGTGAAGTGCTCGGCCTCTCCGAAGACTTCGCCCTGGCTTACTACAAGAGCCAGGAAGCCGCAGGCTCCATCCTGCCTTCCAGCGGTGCAGTTCTTATCAGCTTGTCTGACAAGACCAACCTCTGCGACCAGGCCATCGAAGTGGGTCAGCGTTTCCAGGAACTGGGCTTCAAGATCTACGCAACCGAAGGCACCGCCAAGTTCTACGAAAAGGCTGGCGTCAAGTGCGAAGTGGTGAACAAGATCGCCGAAGGCCGCCCGAACGTTCTGGATGTTATCCTGAACAAGCAGGTGAACCTCATCATCAACACCCCGTGGGCTCGCCGCGACGCTGTTGCCGATGAATCCGCCATCCGTAAGGCAGCCATCAAGTACAAGACTCCTTACATCACCACCCTGGCCGCCGCTCTCGACACCGTCAAGGGCATCGCCGCCGCCAAGGCTGGCAAGGGCGAAGTGAAGTCGCTGCAGGAATACCACGCTTCTATTGAAGAAGTGTAATTCTTCGGTGTAGGGCGTTGCCCTTACGGGCCGGTGCCTTGCGCTATAAAAAGACCGAGCTGGAAAAATCCAGTTCGGTCTTTTTTTCGTTCAGCCGCTTCGCGTCCTAACCCATACGGGCTGCGGCACCTAACGCAAAATCAATACGGATTACAAAGAAAACAGATTTGTTTTTAATGCAGGAGACCACCGATAACCCAAGTAGATTGTATAATCAATTTTTTCAATATAATCTCCGTTAAATAAAGGTGGTGATATTTGAACATACAGTTCATGAGATTCATACAATCTGAAGCCGAAGTCAATCATGCCAACACATGTTGTGACATTGGTTGCTGCGCTAGATGGCCTATAATCGGGTTCTTTCCAAGAAATATCATCTGCATTTTTTTGAAACGAAATCTTATTTCCAAGGCCAATGGAAACCGCTGGTCTAAAGAAGATGTACCAAAATCCATTGCCAAAAGCAATCATTGCAGAAAGATCCAACCTAAAAAACCAAGAAGAATACTCATAGCCATAATCTGATGTATTTGTGTAGTAAGAATTCAGGAAAGAATCTGTATATGGTAGCTGAATCGAAAAATCTACATATTCATAGTAAGCATTAAACGCAGTTACAATCCCAAATAAAAATTGTCTACTAACAGAATGTTCAACTTCAAAACCAATTCCAAATTTGAATCCAGGACCAAATTGGGATTCAACGGCTGTTCCGTAGAGAGGAGCCGCCGAATATGAAGTGAATCCAGCAGCCATGTCTAACATTAGGCGAAAATCGAACGAAATTGGATTACGAGAATTCATTTCTGCTTCATTAGTTGTTTCTGATCCAGCCTTAGAGCCTGAATCTTCAATGTCATAATCAGCCTGCAGTCTGTTTGAAGAATAATCGTCCTCAAATGAATTTTCTTCTTGCCTATTTTTTTCATTTTTTCTGACGATCCAAAAATCGGGGGTATGATCTCCAGTATAGTCGTTGGATGAGTCATTTTCTTCTGTGCAATTTCCGTTTTGCGAGTCTTGCTGAATTTTGCAAAATAAATATATGACATTTTGTTCAACTTCTTCCGCAATTTCTCGTACAGAATTTTTCCTTTCAACAAAACTACCTATAAGTTTTCCCGAGGCTGTTTCATACAATTCTACAGCTAATGTCAACTGGCCGTCAAAAGAACCAATTCTACCTTGTGCGACATAATCCGCACTGATGTTTTTCCCGGTTTCAACAATGCAGGATCCTTCACAATCTTCTATGGACTTTCCTGGAGGGAGCATGACTTCAATATTTTCTGATGTCATAATCGTAAAATCAGTACTGGAGGAAAATGCTCTCGTTGCGACTTCGCGCAATTTATCAGTCAAGTAACGTTTTTCCTGAGACATAATTACATCACCTAATGAAACTGTTTCCAGAACTGCGATATATTTGGTGGCAAAAGAATTTGATGCTAAGAATGCTATTAGTAAGTAAAGAATCTTGTGGTTCAAATTCATATAACTCCAATAAAAAATCCCCAACCGTTTTATGTTGGGGTGAATATATTAAAAAAAATGAATGCTTTACTTAAATTTTTTATCAAACTTATCCTTACAGTAGCGAGGATTATCTGTCGTGGTTATAATCTGATCGTCTTCAATACCTAAATCATCATACTTAATAATCAAGACTCTTTTCCTGTCATCTTGGCAGAAAAATCTTTTTTCTATAACTCCTTCATCGCATGCAAACTCAAAGTTCTTAGAATTTATCGCTGCAAGCATAAACTCGCCAATATCATTGAAATCCTCAAGTTTATGATAATCTGTCCAGGATTTTGTTGGGAACGGTACTATATTTTTGCATTTTGTTACTGATGCCATTTCGGTTTGTTTTTCACCTTTAGGAAAATATTTGTACATCAGTTTTTTGTCTAAATCATAAATCACGCCCGCATTATACGGCTTAATCGGACACTTGACCAAATTGCCTTTTCTTTTGCATCCTGCGGGATAAATGGATTCTGGATTCACATCGGCAAATGTAAGCCCGACAAATATTGTAGTTATCAAAAGAAGGATTTTCATATAATCAACCTAACTGTTTTAGTTATAAATCTTCATCGTAATCTTCAACATATCTTGGTCCTGATTTTCCTGTCCCACGATTTGAATTTCTTGACTTTTTCGATCTAGTTTTATTATCCCTTTTATAGACAAAATACGAGAATCCATAGTAATTGTGGGTTATATTATATGTTTGATATGTAGGAACCTGATAGGTTGTTGTTGAATTTGATCGACCATAATAACCTCCATTGCTTCCATAGTAACTCGTGTTATTGTTTGCAGTATATGTCTTGGTATTTTGAAGGGTAAACTGGGATTGAGTCGATCCGACAAAACCTTCGGCAATGACTATAATGTAATCTCCACCAGCAAGCATACAATCTTGTTGAGCAGCCTGTTCGTTATAGATTCGTGCTGTAGTAAAACTGGATTTGCCTAAAAACTCAACTGGGGGAAGTTCATTGTCTAGCTTCCGCTTTGCATTATCATAAGAACGAACCCAAATAACTTCGCAGTGATCTGTTTGCGGAGAATATTTGTACATATCGAAAAACTTATGACCCGAAGCATAACACCCTGTTAAAATGAGAACAAATCCCAGTATCAACAAATGTTTGCAAAGTTGTTTTGATTTTTGGGGGATGATGCCGAATTTTTTCTTAGTTATTGAATTTGTCATTTATCCCTACTATAAAAAAAGCGTGGGTCCATTTGGTTTACCCACTTGAGGCTCGGCAAAGCCTTTACCAGATAAACACAAACAACCCACGCCCCATTGGGACGTGAGCGTCTGCACCTTATCTCTGGTTTGATAATTTTGCCGATTTCAAGTGGAGATTCAGGAGCAAATGCTCAAAATGTCTATGAAATTCTAAAAGCCTATATAATACCTCAATTTTTATCCAACTCTAAATATAGCATAATTTGGGACGAATTGCAAAGATTCGTAATCGCCGTGAGTGCTGTCACTACGCCTGTTTTTCACCTTGTGAAATAACATGGTTAAATATGAGAAAGCCTCAAAATGCTAAATCAACCATGTAAGCCTCTTAGTCCCCTATTGCATTTGCAACAAACATTTTATTATATTGTTTAGAAATGAGGAGGCCTCTATGACATACTCTTTGCTGGAATCAAAAATAAGAACCGTGCCAGAAGAATATTTGGCGGTTATTGATGCGTTTATCGATGGGCTTTTGATTCGCAACAGTATTGCCGAAAAAACTCCTGCCCCAAAACAAAAAAGGACGCTAGGCTTGCTAAAGGGCAAAGCGTCTGTCAAGTTCGCCGATGATTTCGAAATAAGCCCCGAGGAAATGTTGGGGCTTTAATATGAATATTCTGCTTGACACTCATATTTTGATTTGGTCTATTGTTGATCCGGACCAAATTCCAAAGCCGATTCTGAACAAGATAGAAGACTCTGACAACAAGGTTTATGTTAGCTACATAACATTGTGGGAAATCGCCTTGAAGCAATCTATTGGAAAACTGGATTTGAAAGGTTTTGACATAAAAGACTTGCCAGATTTTTGCATACAGCAGGGTTTTGAATTCATATCTCTGGAATCCTCTGATTCATTGGGAATTTCCAATTTGCCTTCAAAAGAAAATCATCGTGATCCGTTTGATCGAATGCTCATTGTTCAAGCAAAGAATAGAGATTATTTCTTTGCGAGTATTGATGAAAAAATGGACCAATATAGAGCAGATGGCTTAAAACTGTTGAACTCCTAAAATGCGTTAGGGATAGTGACCCCTTGGGGCCGAGACTTTGGCTCGGTTTTATGAGGTTGGTCGGGATCGGAGTGAACCGGACAACCCATAAAATATAGCCCGACCCGTGCGGAGCGCGGGGAACGCCCAAAAGAGAAAGCGTTATTCCGCCGGTAACCATTACCGAAGCAAATAGCTTGCAAGCGAGTGTCGCAAAAATAAACTTGTTTATTTTTATGACCGAGCGCAGCAGCGGACGCCTATACGAAACTTGCCACTTTAGTGGCTTAGTTGAGTTATCCACTTTGTGGAGAAGGCGTCCAACCTCAAGACCATCAAGGATTACACTCGCAAGATTGCAGAATCCCTCCACGTTTGCGGTCTCATGAACATGCAGTACGCTATCGAAGACGGCAAGGTTTTCGTTCTCGAAGCCAACCCCCGCGCATCCCGTACCGTGCCTCTGGTCTCCAAGGTCTGTAACACTCAGATGGCCCGCCTTGCTACCCGCCTCATGATGGGTGAAAAGCTGGAAGATTTGAAGCTGAAGGACAAGAAGTTCAAGCACCACGGCGCCAAGGAAGCTGTGTTCCCGTTTGACAAGTTCCCCAAGGTTGACCCGGTTCTCGGCCCTGAAATGCGTTCCACCGGTGAAGTGCTCGGCCTCTCCGAAGACTTCGCCCTGGCTTACTACAAGAGCCAGGAAGCCGCAGGCTCCATCCTGCCTTCCAGCGGTGCAGTTCTTATCAGCTTGTCTGACAAGACCAACCTCTGCGACCAGGCCATCGAAGTGGGTCAGCGTTTCCAGAAACACCTTCGCCTCGGCAATGTCCACGCAAGCGTGGCCGCTGCACTCGGCTTACGGTGTTTTCCAGGAACTGGGCTTCAAGATCTACGCAACCGAAGGCACCGCCAAGTTCTACGAAAAGGCTGGCGTCAAGTGCGAAGTGGTGAACAAGATCGCCGAAGGCCGCCCGAACGTTCTGGATGTTATCCTGAACAAGCAGGTGAACCTCATCATCAACACCCCGTGGGCTCGCCGCGACGCTGTTGCCGATGAATCCGCCATCCGTAAGGCTGCCATCAATAGTACGCAAGGTGAGCGTCGCACAAAAATGCTTGCGCTTTGCAAGCTATTTTTGTATGACCGAACCGCAGTACGGACGCCAAAGGCGTCCAGTACAAGACTCCTTACATCACCACTTTGGCTGCCGCTCTCGACACCGTCAAGGGCATTGCGGCTGCTAAGTCCGGTAAGGGAGCTGTAAAGAGCCTTCAGGAATACCATGCTTCTATCGAGGAAGTGTAAGAGCCTTGAGCAATGAGCCGTGAGTGACGAGCTGTCGCTCACGATAAGCTCTGCTACTCTCTTGCAGGTCATTCCCGCGAAAGCGGGAATCTAGCCGAAACTTAAAGAACCCCGTCTCATTGGAGGCGGGGCTCTTTTTTACACCTATTTATTTTTGCAATAGAAATATCTATTTTGTTATCAACGGTGTTTTAATATGTGTCAAATTGAGAAATTGCAAGAACTGTACGACGAATGCAAGAAGATGAATTTTGATCAAACTTCTGACATTCTTGAAAAGGCTCGTTCTGAAGAAGAAGCCCGTTTCTTTGCGTTGGTGTGTGATTTAATTTTGCAGCAGAAGCAAGAAGAAGTCATCGCCGCAAAGAGGTTTTAATCCGCGACCTAAGTGATTTGCTATGACTCACTCATTGCTAGAATCAAAAACAAAAGTATCAACCATTATCTGCATATTTTTCGAGTCTTTCCGGACGGTAATCTTCTAGTGACTTTCCTGTATTGGGAATTACCCCAATAAGCGAAAATTTTTCCATGGCAGCGACCATTTCAGCATTGTCATTCCCGCAAATGTGGGAATCTAGTTTGTCTAGATCAGATCGCTTAATGTCTTAACAAGTATTTTCAAATCAATTGGCTTTGCCACATGACCGTTCATGCCAGCATTCAAGGCATTTTGCTTGTCTTCGGCAAAGGCGTTTGCAGTCATCGCCACAATGGGAATGTGCCTGCGAGGATTATCCATCTGGCGGATTCGGCGGGTCGCCTCGTAGCCATCCATATTGGGCATCTGGATATCCATCAGGATTGCACTGTAATAGCCCACATCCGCTTTCTGCAGCATGTCTATGCAGGTCACGCCATCAACAGCCCGCTCAGCAAGAATGCCCTCGTCGCCCAGCAATGCCATGGCGATTTCCGCATTCAGGTCATTGTCCTCGGCCAAAAGAATCCGCTTGCCCTTCAGGCCGGTCTCTTCCTGCCGTTGAGAAACAGAAACCGCAGTCACATCCTCGGGAGAACAGATTCGATGTTCAAAATAGACCGTAAACTTGGTTCCAACGCCAAGCTTACTTTCAACGGTAATTTTTCCGCCCATGAGATCCACCAGCTTTTTCACAATGGGCAGCCCCAGACCGGTTCCAACAATTTTACTTTCCGTCGAATTCCGTTCACGCACAAAGGATTCAAAGATATGAGGAAGGAATTCCTCACTCATGCCAATACCATCATCTTCCACCACAAACTCATAGGCGGCATAGCCTTCACGAGCGCAGGGAACTTCACGCATGGAAGTATTGATACGGCCGTTCACCTTGGAATACTTGATGGAATTGCTGATGAGGTTTACCAGGACCTCACTAATCTTCACCATATCCGCATAGACATAGTAGTGCTGGACATCCATGAACGTGGTGATTTTAAGATTGTGTTCCTTTAGGTCCACATCGAAAATACCGATGGTCTCGTCAGTCCTATTGGACAGACAGACCGGAGTTTCATTCAGTTCAATCTTGCCACTTTCAATGCGGGCCATTTCCAAAACATTGTTGATCAGGGAAAGCAGAAAATCCCCGGAGCTTTTCAGTTTTTTGAGATACTCCTTTTGCATTTCCGGATTACCAATTTCCTTTTCCATCAAGTTCGCAAAACCGAGAATTGCATTCATAGGAGTGCGAATGTCATGGCTCATGTTGTTCAAGAAGAATGTCTTTGCGCGGTTCGATTCCTCGGCTGCCGCAAGGGCGTTCTTCAGGAGTTCCTGCTGTTTGCGTTCGTTGGTCACGATTTCCGTCGCATCGCCATGGTAGCCGCTCAGCTGATAGGAGCCATCGGGCAATTGCACGGCCGTACCGCCACAGCGGTTGTATATCACGCCCTTCGTCGGATGATTCCAGCGGTACAGCGCTTCTGCAAATTGTCCCTTCTTCATCTTGTCGATGGCGGCACCGAACACGGGAAGGTCTTCTGGCAAAATGCGACTGACTAAAAATTCATGAACCTCTTCCCGGCTCATCTTGGATCCGTCAATTCCCATCAGTTCATAAAACTTGTCGTTACCATGAAGCAAGCCCGGTTTTCCATCCTGCAGAGTCACGAACCAGATTCCCATTCCCGCAGTCGCGATAATGTCGTTATACTCCGCCAGTTCCTTACGGCTCTTCTCCACCTTCGCAAGGGCGGTTTCCACCTGGACCACTTCGTCTCGGTCCATGATGACGCTCCAGATTTCATCTTCGGCACCTTCGGACTTAATAAGGCGACCCCGTTCCTCCACATGCTTCCAGGAGCCATCCTTACAGCGGACACTATAGTTCAGCGTAAAGACTTCACCAGCGGCAATCTGCTTTTTCGCCCTGGGAACCCCTTCCCGAGCTTCGTCCCTGTTAATGAGCGGAATCATGGAGCCGCCGGAAACTTCCATCATTTCGGCAACCGTATAGCCAAGCATTTGTGCCAACTGTTCCGAGATATAGACGAACGAAAAATTCTTATCGTACTTGCCGATCTTGAACCCGCCCTGAATGGTTTCCGCAACGGTCTTCGCCTGCAGTTCCCCTCGCATCAGGATGCGTCTCATCTGGTCGTTGGCGAACTGAAGCTTTTCGTTAAAGTCAGCCAGGTCCTTGATGCGCCTATGCTCTTCGGCATCCCCCATGTACATTCCGATATAGACAAGAATAAGGGCGACACTTACACCCAGTTCCGCAAAGCATCCCTGCAAATTTCCAAAGACCTGGATGAAAGATCCGCAGACAGGAGGGATAACATACAGCGACAAAAACTTGATCAGGTGACCATTGTAGATGTTATTCCTTTTCAGCTTTTCCCGGACCAGCAGAATAATTATTCCGAACACATAGGTGTAGGGCACCAAAAGTTGCAGAAAAAAAAGATTTCCGCGATGGTAGTTCCAGGCTTCATCCACATAGAATGTCCAATGGGTCCTATACGAAACCGCATTGACCAGAGCGTACAAAATCACCGGCAAGACAAGAGATATTTTCAGGCCACGCGTCCACTTTCCCTTGCCGATTTCAAACATCCGTATTAACCAGACCGCGGCACAGAAAGTCGATACGACAGGCAAGGTCACAATCAGGTAGTAAAGAAAGTAACGAAGCGGCCCCGCAACTTGGACGAGGCTGTGGTCCGCCACAATCACCCCGACGGCAACCAGCTGAAGGCAAATCACCGTAACGGCGAAATGACTAAAAGCCTGCTGTGATGGGGATTCCTTCCGCTTGACAAAGGTCTTCAGAAAGACAAAGAAGTCCATGAACAGGAAAAAGACCGCATGGACAACATAGACAATACCCAATTCCATAAAATAATTCCTGTTATCGTGCTACTAAGAATATAAAGATTTTAACTGACTCAAATACATATTCTCAACATTCTCATCGTTTTTTCGCAACATTTCATCTTTTTAGAGCAAAATATTTTATAAAAATCCTATATTATTTGCAATATTTTTTAAGGAGTAAAAAAAATGAACACAAAAAAGCTCATTTCAGCAGCGCTTGTTTCCCTCGCAGCATCCGCAATGACCGGCTGCGGCAACAACAATGAATCCTTCCTCCAGGTCAATGACAAGAAGGTTCAGTACACCCATTACGGCATAATTGAAGCCCGTATTTCCGGTATTTCTACCACCCCCGATACTCCGATCGACTCCCTGGGCAAGTCTTACTCCGGAGCATTGACCAAGGATGTCAAGAAAGCTTTCCTCAAGGAAGTGAAGGACGCCTACAAGAAGCCCTACTATATGGTCCAGGTCAACTCCTATCTGAAGTTTGACACGGAAAAAATCGAACTGATCGATACCAAAAATTACACCAAGTATCCCGTGGTTCAGTTCGACAAGAAATTCCTCGACACTCTGAAAACCTACAATCCCACTGACGAATTCGTAGCCTGGCTTGCCGCCAAGTCCAGCATGACGATGGACCCCACCAACTACAAGGAACTGGAATCCATCAACAAGGAAATGAACTGTTTCGACAAGGAAGTCATTCCCGAACTGATCAAGGCCTCCAAGGCTAATGCAAACTCCGCCTGCAAGGGCAGCTACTGCTCTATTAAGTGGAATGCAAGCCTTCTGTCCGAAGTTGCCATCAAGAACCCGTTCACCAAGCACGTTCTCAGCCGACTGCCTGAAGACGAAACCTATTCCAGCGACTACAGGTTCGAAAGCGCCATCAAAGCCATCATTCAAGAAGATGAAGGCGCATGCAACTTCTCTAGTCTCGTGATCGACCTGGGTCTGAACCCCCACGCAGCCGCCTTCGTCAGGATGGGCCACAAAAATTACTCTTCCGAACGTATTCTGACCGAAGAAATGAACGACGCTATCGTAGAGGCAATCAACACCACTTTCAATACCTACGAAGACATTCCTACCCTGTAATTAGAGTCTTTTGCCCTAAAGCAAAAAACGTCTAGAATCGGAGCCACGTAAGCAATTACGGGGCTTTACTTTACTAAATAATCCCGCCCTCAAGCATTACATTTCTTGTAAAATGCCGCAATCCTTTATTTTTCAACGGGTTATAATTGCGATGTCTATTTTTATTCAAAAAACGTAAACAATCAATTTTTCAAACTGCCGTTTTTCCGCAAAAAAAAGCAATTTTTTTGTTTTTCCACCTATTGCCGTTGAGAATGTGCTTTACTATTTTTGCCCCCGATGAAGAGAACTGAACAACAGAATCTCATGTATGCACATCAGGGTGCAGCACCGACCGCAAGCGCTATCCAGAAGGTCGGTTGGCATTGTGGTTTTGTTTCTATTCCCAAAGTTGTTTCTGTTTTCAGTTTTAGTGATTTTAAGGCAAAGGCATTTCGCTTTTGCCATTTTTTTTGCCCGCTCCGCAGACTGGACCGCGCGGGTTATGTCACCCCCGACCTGATCGGGGGTCTAGCAAGTTTTTAGAGATTAACAAGTAAAAGGTAAAACGTATGAACGATAAATTCAATTGGAAGGCAAAGCGCGAGCGCAAGGCATTCTTGGCCTTGGCTGACGGCACGGTTTTTCATGGCTACGCATTTGGCGACGCCAAGGACACCGTAGGCGAAGCTGTGTTCAACACGGGCATGGCTGGTTACAAGCAGATTCTTACCGACCCCTCCTACGCAGGTCAGTTCGTGGTGTTCACCACCGCTGAAGTGGGCGCCTACTCCGCCAAGAGCGAAAAGTCCGAATCCCGCCAGGTCTTTTTGAACGGTATCGTCATCAACGACCTTTGCGACGCTTCCGAAAACGTGGGCGAAGAATCCCTGGACACCTACATGAAGGCCCAGAAGAAGCCGGGCATTGCAGGTGTCGATACCCGCGCCCTCACGCTGCACCTCCGCGACAACGGCGCACAGAAGGCTTACCTCCATGTCGAGAATTTTGACATGAGCGAGGCCGACGCGGTTCAAAAAGCGAAGGAATGGATCGGCTTGGATGGTCAGGACTACGCTTCTGTGGTCAGCGACCCTAACGGTTACGAATTCTCTACCGAGGGCAAGTACAATGTGGTGGCTCTGGATTTCGGTATCAAGACCAACATCCTTCGCGACCTTGCAAGCCAGGACATGAAGGTGACCGTCATGCCCATCAACACTACCTTCGAGCAGATTCAGGCTAAGAATCCCGATGGCGTGTTCCTCTCCAACGGTCCTGCCGACCCCAACTCTCTGCCCCAGGTTGCAGCTCTCGTAAAGCAGCTCCTTGGCAAGTATCCTCTCATGGGCATCTGCCTGGGTAACCAGCTCTTGGGTCTCGCCCTGGGCGCCAAGGTTTCCAAGCTGAAGTTCGGCCATCACGGTTGCAACCATCCGGTTAAGTACCTGAAGACCGGCGCCGTGGAAATCACCAGCCAGAACCACAACTACGCCATCGACGAAACAAGCTTGCCGGCCAATGTGGAAGTCACCCACATCAACCTGAACGACAACACCGTAGAAGGCATCCGCTGCAAGGACGTTCCTGCATTCAGCGTGCAGTACCATCCGGAATCCGCTCCGGGACCGAACGATTCCTACTACCTGTTCGAAGAATTTAAGAAGATGATCGAGGAATTTAAAAAGTAGTGATTAGTAAACAGTGGTTAGTAAACAGTGAAAATAAGGCGGCTACGCCGCGATTATAGAACCAACCACTAATCACCAACCACTAACCACTTGACGATTTTTACAAGAGGAAATTAATATGCCTAAGCGTACAGACCTCAAGAAGATTATGCTCATTGGCTCTGGTCCGATCGTTATCGGTCAGGGTTGCGAATTCGACTACTCCGGCGTGCAGGCCTGTAAGGTGCTGCGTCGCGAAGGTTACGAAGTGGTGCTGGTGAACAGCAACCCGGCAACCATCATGACCGACCCGGAAATGGCCGACCGTACCTACATCGAGCCCCTGAACGTGGACATTCTCCACGAAATCATCCGCCGCGAACGCCCGGACGCATTGCTCCCCACTCTGGGTGGCCAGACCGCCCTGAACCTTGCCATGGAACTCCACGAAAAGGGCATTCTCAGCCGCTACAACGTGGAACTCATCGGTGCAAAGGCCGAATCCATCGCCCGCGCCGAAGACCGTAAGCTCTTCAAGGACGCCATGCTCTCCATCGGCCTGGACCTCCCCCGCTCCGGTTCCGCACACTCCATGAGCGAAGCCAAGGCAATCGCCCAGACCATCGGCAGCTGGCCTTTGATTATCCGCCCGGGCTTTACCCTGGGTGGTACCGGTGGCGGTATCGCACACAGCGAAGACGAATTCGAAGCCATCGTGAACCGCGGCCTCGACGCCTCCCTCAACAACGAAGTCTTGATCGAAGAATCCCTCCTGGGCTGGAAGGAATTCGAAATGGAAGTCATGCGCGATAAGAAGGGCAATGCCGTTATCGTCTGCTCCATCGAAAACCTGGACCCCATGGGCGTTCACACCGGCGACTCCATTACCGTGGCCCCGATCCAGTCTCTTGACGATCGCGCCTACCAGGCCATGCGTGACGACTCCCTGAAGGTCATGGAAGCTATCGGCGTTGAAACCGGTGGATCCAACGTTCAGTGGTCCATCAACCCTGTGACCGGCCGCCGCATCATTATCGAAATGAACCCCCGCGTAAGCCGTTCCTCTGCTCTTGCTTCCAAGGCAACCGGCTTCCCCATCGCAAAGATTGCAGCACTCCTCGCTGTGGGTTACACTCTCGACGAACTGAAGAACGACATTACCCAATCTACTCCCAGCTGCTTCGAACCGGCTCTGGACTACGTCGTTACCAAGGTTCCTCGCTTTACCTTCGAAAAGTTCCCCAAGGCAGACAGCACTCTTGGCACCCAGATGAAGTCCGTGGGCGAAGCCATGGCTATCGGCTCCAACTTCAAGCAGTCCATGCAGAAGGCCCTGCGCTCCCTGGAAACTGGTTTCGGCGGCTTCGGCGCCTGCGCCAAGTGCGAACAGTTCCTGGCTTACGACGACGAGACCTTGGCCAAGGAAGTTGCCCGCCCCAGTGCAGAACGCATCTTCGTGGTCTATGCCGCCTTCCGCCGCGGTTGGGACGTTGAAAAGCTTTACGAAATCACAAAGATCGACCGTTACTTCCTGCGTCATTTGGAAGAACTGGCCCAGTTCGAAGACGAAATCCGCGCCGCAGGCTCCCTCGAAGCCCTCTGCAAGGACAAGGACCTGTTCCGCCAGGCCAAGGAATTCGGCTATAGCGACATCCAGATCGGCTACATCTTCGGCAAGACTCCGGAAGAAGTCATGGCCGCACGTAACGCCATCAGCCTGAAGCCCAGCTACTACTCCGTAGATACCTGCGCCGGCGAATTTGAAGCCGTCACTCCGTACTACTACTCCTGCTATGCAGACCACACCGAGCCCGTCCGCGAAGTTCCGAACCGCGACAAGAAAAAGCGCATCATGGTGCTGGGCGGTGGCCCGAACCGTATCGGCCAGGGTATCGAATTCGACTACTGCTGCTGCCACGCTGCATTCACCCTGAAGAAGCAGGGCTACGAAGTCATCATGGTGAACAGCAACCCGGAAACTGTTTCTACGGACTACGATACTTCCGACAAGCTTTACTTTGAACCGCTGACCCTCGAAGATGTCATGGGCATCTACGAACGCGAAAACTGCTACGGCGTTATCGTTCAGTTCGGTGGCCAGACTCCGCTTAACTTGGCAATGCGCCTGAAGAAGGCCGGCGCCAACGTGGTGGGTACAAGCCCCGAGGATATCGACCTTGCCGAAGACCGCGACTTCTTCAAGCAGCTGGTTGACAAGGTGGGCATCAAGCAGGCCGCTTCCGGCATCGCCCACAATGTGGAAGAAGCCCTCGCCATCGTGGAAGAGATCGGCTACCCCGTTCTCGTGCGCCCCAGCTTCGTGCTGGGCGGCCGCGGCATGGTGATCGTCTATAAGGAAAAGTACCTCCGCAAGTTCGTGGAAGAGGCTGCAGCCATCGGCGAAGGCAAGCCTATCCTTATCGACCGCTTCCTGGAAGACGCAACCGAACTTGACGTGGACTGCATCAGCGACGGCAAGACCACCGTTGTGGGCGCCATCATGGAACACGTGGAACCCGCAGGTATCCACTCCGGCGACTCCGCAAGCGTCATCCCGCCCATGACCCTCAGCAAGGACCTGCAGGAAAAGGTCCGCGGCTACGCCAAGGAATTTGCAAAGGAACTCCATGTGGTTGGCCTCATGAACATGCAGCTCGCCGTCAAGGATGGCGAACTCTACATGATCGAAGTGAACCCCCGCGCCTCCCGCACCGTGCCCTTCGTCTCCAAGTCCATCGGCGTGCCTCTGGCAAGCTACGCAAGCCGCTGCATGCTGGGCGAAACCCTCGAAGAAATCGGCTTCACCGAAGAAGTCCACGTTCCGTACGTGAGCGTGAAGGAAGCCGTGTTCCCCTTCGTGAAGTTCCCGGGCGTCGACGTGACCCTCTCCCCGGAAATGAAGTCCACCGGCGAAGTCATGAGCCTGGATCGCGACCGCGGCCTCGCCTACCTCAAGAGCCAGCTGGCCTCCGGCAACCGCATCCCGGGCCAGGGCAACATCTTCGTCTCCCTCAAGGACGAGGACAAGGCCCGCGCAGTGCCCCTGATCCGTCAGCTGGTGGAACTGGGCTACGGCCTCTACGCCACCCGCGGCACCTCCACCATGCTCTACAACGAAGGCATCAAGACCCGCGCCGTGTTCCGCATTTCCCGCGGCCGCCCGAACCTGCTGGACCTCATCCACGACAAGGAAGTCCAGTGGATCGTGAACACCAGCGAGACCGGCGCCGAAGCCATGGTCGATGAAATCCAGATGCGCAGCAAGGCAGTGGTCAGCGGCGTGCCTATCACCACCACCATCGCCGCCCTCACCTCCACCGTCGAAGGCCTCATGGACAAGCACGACTACGGCAGATTCGAGGTTTGCAGCCTCCAGGAGTATCATCGTCACATTGTCAAATAACAAGAGTGGCGGAAAAGGGACGTCTGCAGGAATAGCGTGCAAGGCGAACGTCGCGACAGAGAACGTGTTCTCTGGCATGACTGAGCCGAAGCCGCTGACGCCGAAGGCGTCAATACCATAGACACATCGTGAAGTAAGAGGATGTCATCCCGGACTTGTTCCGGGATCTCCTTTCACTAAAGTGTCATCCCTTCGACAGGCTCAGGGCAGGCTCTGAGCGAAGTGCCGTAGGCACGAAGTCGAAGGATCTAGCAGCACACCCCGTATGTCATCCCCGCGAAGGCGGGGATCCAGCATTACAAAAGGACTTGAGTTCATCTCAAGTCCTTTTTCTTTTGGGCGTTGCCCTTACGGGCCGGCCCCTTGCGCTATAAAAAGACCGAACTGGAAAAATCCAGTTCGGTCTTTTTGTCGTTCAGCCTCGCGCTCCTTGAAACTGTACGAGGCAAGCGCCGCGCGAGTCCGACCCCATACGGGCTGCGGGGCCTAACGCGAAAGCAGGGCAAAACTCTACTTCAAATTTTCAACAAATGAATTTAAGAGCGTCTCGCTGATATGCCTTTTGGACAATCGAAGAATCCTAGCGCATTCAATCGCATCTTCTTTATTCAACAGACCATTTTCATTAGCAGCTGTTAAAATGCCAATTGTGCCGGATATTCGTAATTTCATGGTTGTAGCCACATGTCTGGCTCGAACTTCATCGACAATTAAAAGATCGCTCTTGTTTTCGTCGGAATAGATGATCGCTTCGCTTTCGCCAAGATCCAAACCAGTCATGCGCATCAGCATATTGACAGTGTTGCTATTGGCAATCGATACTTTCTTGAGAAAGCTGCAGTTTTTTACTTTGTCGGCTTCCTCTTGAAAAATCGGGTTTGAAACCAGTTCTTCGAACACAGCCTCGGGAAGCAGGACCTCGCCAAAGAGAGTTTCAAGAATGTCAAGACGGTTGATTTTGAGAAAAGAAATTATTGGAGTTGTATCAGAAACGACAATCATCCCTACCTCTTGGAAAGTAGTTCCATCACATTGCCTGCGTCCTGTTCAACTTCTTCCCAGCTCTGGTCAATATACGGGATTCCCTCGTTCCCATACAATTCAATCAGTTCCCACTTGGAAATGCCCAAAATTTCGGCGGCACGACCATGCGAGATTGTCTCGTTCTTGATAAAGGGGTACAGCAACAAAGCGTTGCGACGGAGCTCGTCGCACTTGTTTTCACACACCATGAAATTCATGATGTCTTCCGGGACTTCCATTGTTATTGTCGCCATAATCGACCTCCTTCGCTTCCCGCTAATATACATTTTTACAGCATTCCAGGGAAGGTCTTGTATTTTTCCCGGGCCCCTTTTTTGAATACAAATATTCTCTACGCAAACTTCGGTATGGAATTCGCCATTATTGGCAGAAACTGCTTTATCCATTTTTCCTCCGGTCGCTACAGGCTTGAAAAGCGACGGTTTGATTGGCTGTGTCAAGTCATTTGACACTGTATACTTTCCGTGTTTATGACCGACCGCAGTCAAGCAGGGTCAGTTCAAGCGCAAATTCTCCCAAAACCGCCTAAATGTAAACTTGGGGCAACATTTGGGTAGGATTTAAACATTGTGGGTATACAGTGTCACTTTTAGCCTGTCAAAATTAGTCCATTGCCGTTTTCAGGCTAGAATCGCCATATTCGCGTTTTGGGGTACCTCTGGGCTCACGAAACATTGTCCAAATAGTTGACATGGTTTTAGCCCCAAAATCAGCCCAGAATCGCGCCGTGGAATCACAAATAAAGCTGTTTTTGCTAGTCCTAAAAAGACCGCCAGAAACAACGAAAAAAACGAGCCTTTACACCCGTTTCATAACCCTGGGAAAACTCGTTTCCAATAATGTCTACAAACACCCCTACTCAGAGTCCTTGACACAGCGGACAGAAAGTCCGTCGTTTTCGTTATCGGCACAGACACTTATCATTCCTGCAGAACTATTGCTGAATTCGACTATCACAGGACAGTCATTATTTCTTGTATCTATGGTAGATGTCCAGAAATAGGCGGAAGTTCCGGGCTCGAAAAACTTTTGGAATTCTGCGGAATATTCGCCGGCAGGCAGAGCGGCAAAGCCGTATTTGTCAATTGCTTTTTTCCAACCTTGGGCGGCATAATCGTAAAATGCCGAATAGCCCCCATTTCCACTGAACGGCCATTCCTCTATTGAAGGAAGGTGCCATCCTGAAGGACATACAGAATTGGCTGCCTTGAGAGTATATAGGCGCCCATACTTGTCGCAGTTTTCCGTCTTGTTTTCGTTACACCAGCTCTGGACTCCGTCTTCCATTTCGTAGTTGAGGTTTTCAGCCATCCAGACGCCTTCTTCTAATTGGACCGTCTTATAAGTTTTGCTATCACGGGAATCGTCCATAACGGAATAGTCGTGTTCGCGTTTTGTAGGCTCTGGAGCCGATCCTTCGCTGATTTCGTAGGTGATTCCGCTGAACCGAACAAACTTGACATTCTTGTTGTTCGCATCAATGTCGAACCAGTGATCACTATAGCACGAACATGTCGTTTCCATATGATGCTCTCCGTATTCGATTTCCAATGTATCACCGGAACGCTTTGTCAACAGGTCTGCTTCAACTTGACAGAGATCCATTACGTTCAAAATCATCACTTGGTAATTTCCTTTACCGTCTTGAAGAATGTAAGCCTTGGGCAATTCTTCTGATGAGTCTTCTACACTAGCAATGAGGGCAGATCGTTTGGCTAATACTCGTTGCTCTAAACCAGATGAAATGCAAAAGCCGAGTTTCAAGCCTCGTTTAGTGTCTTCTGCAAACGCATTTGAAGGCTCTGCTTTGTCACTAGAACTAGATTGCAACTCACTTGATGAAGAATGTTTGACGTCTACGGAACTGGACGAATTATCTACGGAGCTCGAAGAACTATCGTTCTGCGCCACGGTGTTGTCAATTTCTGTAGTCCCCGCCTCGTTAGGAGAATCGGAGCAGGCCCAGAGCAGAGCTACGGATAAAGCGATTACGAAATTTGTCTTATTCATATTCATTAGCCTTTCCTTGATTCAATGTTGCTAATCTTGTCTGTCAAAGGGAAAATTTGCAAATTCATTTGGTAGACCTGATCTATCTTTTGACACTCGTTGGCAATGTCGATAATCTTCTTGCGGAAAATTTCGATTTCCCTGGTGATACGATCATAAGTGCGCTTGTCAATGCCCATGGTGATTCCCGAAAAGTTGCGTTCCTCGACAGAATCGTTGGCGATGGAGCGTGCCGCCAGTTCGGTCATCTTTTTATTCATGGTTCGAATGACAAGGGGTATAGTTTCCTTGGAGCCCTTCACGGCCTTTTGCGTTTGCTCATATATTTCGTCAGCATTCTTTTTGAGCAGGTCTGCCTTGACAAGGAACTGCAGGGTGTCGCGGACTTGTGCCGCCGTCGTCTCGCTACGGATTTTGGAAGCGATCTCACCAAAAGTAGCTCTCGGCATGACTGGCGCAAGTTCGCGGACGATAGGACAGGTCGGGTCTTCATAATAGCGAAATGCATCTGCATCAATTATTCGGATCTTATTCATGCGGGCTTCGCGTTCAAGCGCCATAAGGGCCGCTTCCTTTTCGCTGTCGTTCTTGGCGTTGCCAAATCTTACGAGCAAGGCGAAATAGGTGAAACCAAAACCTTCTAGATTCATGGCACGAGCCACCTTAGCGACACCCGGCTTGCTCAAGCTTGTTTTGCCATCGCAGACCAGTTTCAGGTATGCCGGAGAAGCAAAACCAGCAAGGCTTGCGAATTTACGCCATGTGAAGTAAGAACTTCTTTTGCGTTCTTCATAGAAGTCTTGCATATATTGGCGGTAGTCTTGATATTCAGTAACAGGTCTCATGTTATGAAAAATAAAACAAAAATAGCGATTTTGCAACAAAAATCACCGTTTTTCAAAAAAATTTCAAAAGAAAAACGAATATGATACAAATGCGTTTCATAAACAACTTACAAGAAATCAACTTTCCACATTTGCGTTAGCCGGGCTCTGTCGGGCCAAGACACTGTATACCTTTTGTGTTTATGACCATCCGCAGTCAAACCGCAGTCAAGCAGGGTCAGTTCAAGCGCAAATTCTCCCAAAACCGCCTAAATGTAAACTTGGGGCAACATTTGGGTAGGATTTAAACATTGTGGGTATACAGTGTCACTAAATTTATACAAAAGTTTGGGCGTTGCCCTTGCCGTGACATTCTGTCCGACATTGCCAAACTACTTAGTCAAGTCAATCAAATACTGCAAAAATTTAGGAGAAATAAAACGGTCGCTATCCTTCAAAAGGGCTACATAATTAAGGATATCGTCCTTTGAAAGAATCGCCCTTTTATATGCCGTTGCAATAACGCCGACGACTCCAGTCATCGAAATGCCAAGCTGTTTTGCGACCATGCGTCCGTGTGCTTCATCCATAAGCAACAAATCCGAGTGAGACTCTAGACAAAGCGTTAATGCCTCGCTTTCGCCCAGATCAAGACCGGTTGCCTTTTGCAACAGACTGACCTTCGATTCGTCTTGCACCGGTGTTACCTGCAAGAAATCACAATTTCTTATTATTTCGGCCTCGTTGAAAAAAATTGGATTCTGCGTAAGTTCCGTAAACACAGCTTCAGGAATTTTCACGGAGCCGTACATCAATTTCAAAAGATCCAGACGGCCTATTTTTAGCAGCGTAATAATTGGAGTCGTATCAGAAACAACAATCATCGATCAGCCTCGGTCCATGGCCATTTCGCAATTAGCGATATCTTCTTCCAAATCTTCTATTGGAGAATCTATAAAAGGCATGCCGAAGCGCTGGTAAATTGAGATAAGGTCGAACTTGTTCATTCCAAGGAGTTCTGCAACGCGGCCCCTGGAAAGCACCCCATTTTTCACGAAGGGGTACATCATCAATGCCCTTTGTTCATTCAGCAAAAACGCGTCCTTTGTTTCAAAGAACGGCAAAGCCTCCTGCGGGACTTCCATTGTTATTGTTGCCATAATCGACCTCCTTCGCTAGCCACTAATATACATTTTTACAACTTTCCTGGGGAGGTTTTACACTTTTTCCGCCCCATTTTATTGTCAGCTACCTAGTTTTGGGGAAGCTTACATAGGAATTTTTGATGTAAAGGAGAGCGTCGAAAGCACTCACAAGCCAGAACAAACTAAAGATCTAATCGCAATACAGAACAATCTTGTGATGTCAACAACTGAAAAAATAGAAATACTGGATTTAGTGTATGTGCTAGACGATGTACTTACAACAGGAACTCATTTTAAAGCTATAAAAAATAAAATTTTGGAAATAAACCCGGACATCCGTATTATTGGGTTATTTTTTTACAAACCCGAAGGTCCCCTAGACTACTATAAATACCTTCGAGAAAACAATAAGAACGGGTAAAGAAAGGCTGGTTTCATTACTGCACTGAAAGTGCAAGGATTTAACCATTTATTGGACAATAAACTTATTTTTTTTAGATTTTTGGCATTACCTTTCTGATCATTTCTTTTATAATATTTATCAATTTATTTATCGCATTTTCAATTTCTTTATAGGATTATTCTTTCGGGATTGGCATTGTGAGAATGGTGACTTTTCCTTCTTTTTCATTATGCGAATAGTTCACTCCAAGAACAATAATATTATTTTTTATAATGGCCAAACGTTCTTTAGTAAAAGATGGAATTTTTTTATTTTGCCAATTCCTTCCGCCATCAACACTATAGTACAAATATCTAAACCAAGCACCAGCCCCCATCCAAAATTTAAAAATTCCCACCATTAGGCGATCCTTTACATAAAAATCCAATGGTTTTGCATAATTCAAACGCCATAAGTGCCATTTATCAGGAATTGACGTGTATATACGATACTTTCCGTCAGTTCGATGCAATATACGAACATCGTGCGTCGATGTATTTTTTTCGTCAAAACCGCAAACAATCCAATCTTTGTCATTTTGAGCATATTTTTTAGCACCATTACAAAGATTTCCTAAATTTATGGTTGGAATATTATCCCTTTCTAAAATAATAGAAAGGGAATCCGCACCCCCTGCTTTATTCACATGTATTTTTCCAAGTTGTTCATATTCGCCGTCACCAATATATTCCCATTTTTTGAAGTCCCCGTTTGACACGTAAACAGGACGACTTACTGAATCATTGTTGTCAACAAAACCAATCATGTAAACATGTTCACCGATATAATCAAAAGATGCAGATTGAATATCTATATCAATTTCCCTCTTCTTCCAACTCTCGCCGCCATCAGCCGTTCGCAGTACTAAGGGCTTATTATTTTCACTTTTGAATATATTTTTTGTCCCAAATAGAGTAATTATTTTTTCATTTTCTACTACAATTTCTTCTACAAAAGGCAATGTCATCAAATCAAACGATGATTTTCTTTTTTCAAAAGAAAGGGAACTTCCGTAAGTTCTCCATTTATCATCAATTTCAATTACAAGAATAAATAAGACAACAAGAGTTACAATACTTATAGGTATTAAACAACCTATAGCAAATAGAATCTTCCCAAATACTGTAAATTTTTTCAAAAACACTATCATTCTCCCTTATTGCATTTATTAGGTTTTCTTTTGCATTATCATCATTATACTCATCACTTACAGTCGCTTCATTGTTTTCCGTCTGCGTTCCGCTCGGGTCCACTCCGCCTACGGGGTTCTCGTGCACGTAGGCGTAGAGGTTGATGCCGTCGGCAAGCCATGTGGGATCCGTAGATATCCACCGTGAGATGTGAGCTGCATAGAAGCCGTAGTTTTCCGCGATTTGCCGGGCACCATCGTCCTTTTCGCAAAGAAAGCCGAATTCTAGCAACAGCGTTTCTAAATCAGAAGATTCCTCCTGAAATTTCTGGGGCATTCTCTGTAACGAAGCGCAGGGCATAAGGTTAATATAGGATTATTTATCAGAAAGAAAAGGAAAATCTATTCATATCAACAATCCCATTTTCTTGCAAACGCGGCGGGCATAGCGGATATTTGACGGATCTACATTCCATATAAGATATCCCTCAACAGATGAATCAATTTTACCCATCCGTTCATCTTCTTTGATTTTATCAATCAGAGCATTTTGGACATGGGCCGAATTCAAAATATTGACTGGATAGACATCCTTCAGAAAACCTTCGCAAACTTTTTTATTATCTCTCGACCATGATTTGTAACGAGTATTATCTAAAAAATTACTAACAAAATCTTTATCCTTACACCTGCATATAAAGCCATAATCAGCTCCAAAAAAAGGAACCCGCCGGCATAGCCGGCGGTTCTTCATTTGCGGGCCCTGCCC
>JAKSIH010000018.1 GCA_024398935.1 Fibrobacter sp.
AGGCCGAGGAGGAATTCCTTCAGGAAAAGCTGAGTGCTGCTCGTGATTTAATTTTGCGGGGCGTGCCCAAGGAAATCGCAGCGAAATCTTTAAAACTCACTGAAGAGCAAGTCCAGTCGCTTTAGTTTTATTGGGGGCAATTGGGTTTTGAGAGTGCTTTTTTTTGTTGACCACTTTTAGGGCATTTTTTATCTTTGTTTGCGAAAATTTTACACAAGGGGTTCTTACAGTATGTGGAACGAAAAACATTTGAACAGACTGAATGAGTACCTGAGCCAGGCTCAGGCTGCTGGTGGCGCTGCCCGTATCGATAAGCAGCACCAGTCCGGCAAGTATACTGCTCGCGAACGCATGGAAATGCTGTTCGACGCAGGTACTTTCGTGGAAGTTGGCGCTCTTCGCAAGTCCAGCAACCGCGTTCTCAAGGAAAGCAAGGTCGTCCTGGGTGACGGCGTGGTTACCGGTTACGGCAAGGTGAATGGCCGTCTGGTCTTTGCTTCCTCTCAGGACTTTACTGTTGGTGGTGGTGCTCTTGGTCAGTGCCATGCCGAAAAGATTTGCCGCGTCATGGACATGGCTGTTGAAGCCGGCTGCCCCTTTGTCGCCATGAACGACTCCGGTGGAGCTCGTATTGACGAAGGCGTGTTCTCCCTGGCTGGCTATAGCGCCATCATGGCCCGTAACGTCTGGGCTTCCGGCGTGATTCCCCAGATTGCCGTGATCATGGGCCCCTGCGCTGGTGGTGCCTGCTACTCTCCGGCTCTGTCTGACTTTATCTTCATGACCCAGTCTACTTCTCAGATGTTCCTCACTGGCCCCGCTGTTGTTAAGCAGGTTATGGGCGAAAACATCACCGCTGCTGAACTGGGCGGCGCTCCTGTTCACACCGCAAAGTCCGGTGTGGCTCACTTCATGTACCCCGATGACAAGCAGACTCTGGAAGGTGTTCGCAAGCTTCTCTCTTATTTGCCTCAGGGTAACAAGTGCAAGCCTATTCCCGCTGAAGAACAGATGGAAGAAAAGGCCGACGAATCCGGCATCAAGAAGCTTTTCAAGAAGTTCCTGAACAAGCAGGAAGCTACCTGCGAAGCTGCCGAAGACAAGAGTGCTACTATCCAGGACATCGTTCCGGATAACTACAAGCAGGCTTACGACGTTAGCGCCGTGATCGCCGCTTTCGCTGATGCAGACAGCTTCTTCGAAGTCCAGAAGGACTGGGGCAAAAACGTCGTGATCGGCTTTGCCCGCCTGAACGGTGAAGTCATCGGTATTGTCGCTAACCAGCCCAAGGTTCTCGCTGGTTCTCTGGATGTTGACGGTTCCTCCAAGGCTGGCCGCTTCGTTCGCTTCTGCGATGCCTTCAACATTCCGCTGCTGGCTCTCGTAGACGTTCCGGGTTACATGCCTGGTAGCAAGCAGGAATACTCTGGCATTATCCGCCACGGTGCAAAGCTCCTGTACGCCTTCGCCGAAGCAACAGTGCCTAAGGTGACCCTCATTCTCCGTAAGGCCTTCGGTGGTGCCTACATCGCCATGAACTCCAAGGATGTGGGTGCAGACTACGTCTTCGCTCTGCCGATTGCCCAGGTGGCTGTGATGGGTGCAGAAGGTGCTGTTGAAATTATCAACAAGAAGGAAATCTCTGCTGCTCCGGATCCGGTGGCTGCACGTGCCGCTTGCATTGCCAAGTACGAAGAAGAATTGATGAACCCCTACGTTGCCGCTGCCATGGGCGTGGTTGACGAAGTCATCAAGCCGGAAGACGTACGTAAGCGTCTCGTTGGCGCCTTCGATGCGCTGAAGACTAAGGATCAGAAGCGCCTCTGGAAGAAGCACGCTAACATACCGCTTTAACCCTTCATAGGGAAAAGAACCTACGGTAGGTTAAAGCTCTCGCCTCCACGACCGATAAAGATCGGTCGCTTGAGGCTCACGGATCCCGCTCTAATCATTTCGTCTAGAAAAGAACCTACGACGATTAGAGCTCTCGCGAAAAGGACTGGTCAAGTGGCCAGTCCTTTCTCGTTCACGGATACCGCTGTAAGTGGCGCTCCGACTTTCGATGAGTTTTGGCGCCTGAGATTTACTGCTGATTTTAGACAAAGTAATTTTAAGCGGTTTTCTCAAGGATTTCTTGTCATTTTTATGCGGGGTTGGATTGCAATGGGTCAAAAACACCCTTGTTTGCGCCTTGTCGAAACGGAACTTCCGATAGCCGCGTTGAATTTTTCTAAAATTTCCGCTAATTCTTGAATTGTCCTCCTGCAGAAGCTGACTTTCTGGATTGAAATTCAGTATTTTATAGGTGGTCTGTTCTAGGCCTTTTTTGAATTTCGAGATTTGTATTTATTGTGCGTTTTGCTGATTTGAAATACTGGTGGCTAGCCCTTGGTGTAGTTCTGACTACGGGATTTGCTGTTGCTCAGACCGATTCTGCGTCTGTTGTGTCTGCTGGTGACGAAGAACCTGCGGCTGATCCTGCCGAGACGGAGTGGCAGCCTACTCTCCAGTACATTTCCTTGCCGCCCTCGGTAAATCCCCTGAACAGCATGCTGCCTTTTGGTGGTGTCGGGGCTTCTCCTCGTCTGATGAAGGATACGAAGGGGCAGGTCTTTACCCACGATATCGATATTGCGACCCGTGAAATGGACGTGAGCGAAAAGCGCATCAACTCCGTTTCCCGCGACACGATTCCCCTGTGGTCCGCCCATTATCCGGAACTTACGGATTATGTGGCCGACATGTACGATGTGGGACGCAAGGGGCTTTGGCTCAACGGCCTGGTGGGACAGGCAAACGACGGCTACGAAACTCCTGAGACGGGGTCCGTCTTTGACATTACCATTCCGGTGACTATGCCTGCCTGGATGCGTGATTTTGGCCTGGATAAGCCGAAGCTGATGCTTCAGGGAACCATGGACATCCGTCTGAAGGGCTATGGGGAAAAGGATGATGCCGAGGGCAGCACCAAGACCAGCCTTTGGCCCAGTCCTACGCTGGATTACACCCCGAACTTCATGGTGAAGGGTAAGATTGGCCCCTACATTACCGTGGAAATCAATAACGTGGAGGAAGGTCTGGGCGCCCAGAACCAGGTCCGCGTTGTGTATGAAGAATCCTACAAGGGCGAGTTCGAGGACTACATTCTCCAGCGCGTGGAAGCGGGTACCACGAATCTGTCTTTGACGGGTACAGAGCTTACGGGTTATTCTGAAAACCACCAGGGGCTGTTTGGTATCAAGGCCGACTGGAAACTGGGGGACTGGAAGGTGACGACCATTGCCTCCCAGGATGGTGGTTCCCAGGAAGAATTTTCCCTGAAGGCGAACGAGTCCACTTCGGAATTCCAGATCCTGGATAAGCAGTTCATCGCTTACCGCTATTATTTCCTGAACCACAAGGTGAGGAATGCGTATGCGACTGCAGGTATCGGCGGTAGCTCTACTTCGAACTATCCTGCGACGAACCTGAAACTTTATCGCCGTGGCGCAACTAATGTAAATACGGGCATTATCAAGAACGTGACTGTGGTTTATACCACCCCCGCCGGTAAGACGGTCAAGAAACTGGTGGAACGTCTTGTGGAACTGGAGAAGGACAAGGACTTTAGCTACGACTCCCGTACGGGTATCGTGAAGTTGAATTCCGCGAATCGCAATACCTTGATTGCGGCAAGCTGGAGCGGTGATGGAACTGCCCGCACGGGTTCGACGGTTAACGACAACGACGAGGCCGTCCTGATCCAGTGGGATGCAACGCTTTCTGAACTGGCGGATATCGATAAGCTGATGCTCCGCAATGTCTATAACATCGGTATTACCGATGCAAGCGCCTCCAACTTTGTGCTTCGCATGAAGAACAAGTCCGGCATCGCCAGCACCTATCTGAAAACCTTGGGCCTGGTGGATTCTACCACCGGCAGTCCCCTGGTGAACGACGCTACCATCTTCAAGAAGGATGCGTCCGGCAGCTATACTGGTGAAATGTGGCTCCCCTGTAAGCCTCTGCAGAATTATGACAAGTCCCTGGGCATGACTGCGGAAAAGGCCCGCGACTACTGTCTGGAACCTATGCGCCTGCTGGATTCGTCTGCAGCCATGGCCCAGCTGTATACCTTGCCTGTATATAACCTGAACCGTTACACCAACCGCTTCTATTTTGAATCTGTGGGTAAGCGCCGCAGTTCCACCATTAGCGTTCGCGATCCCAGTTCCAGCTACGCCGTGAACGGAAGTTCCTGCATGGATATTTCTCCCGGAACAGAAAAGGTGACCGCAGGTTCTACCACGCTTATCCGCGGTACGGACTATGAAGTGAACTACGAACTGGGCCAGATCGAACTTCTCAGTGAACGGGCCCTCGACCCGAACAAGGAAGTCAAGGTAACCTTCGAATGCGAGCCTCTGTTCGAAATCGATAACAAGCTTTTGCTGGGTGCCCGTGCGGAATTGCCCCTGGACCTGTATGGTCTCGGTGCTGGATCAGTGTTCGGTATTACCGCTCTTTACAAGAGCCAGAGCACGACGGCGAAGACTCCGACCCTTGGTAACGAACCTTACTCCAGTTTCCTGTGGGGTATGAACCTTCGCCTGCAGGATACGATTCCCGCCCTGACAGAACTGGTTAATGCAATCCCCGGCATCAACACAACTTCCCAGTCCTCCTGGAGATTCGAGGCGGAATTTGCCGCAAGCCGTCATAACGCAAATACCAGCGACGAACAGTCTGCGCTGGTGGAAGATTTTGAGACGACCACGTCGGGCTTGACTTATTCCCTGTCCAGACTTTCCTGGTATCCGGCTTCTCCTCCGGGCGGTAACGGCGATGCAGACCGTTCCACCTACATTGAAAGCCAGGACTACCGTCATAAGGGCGAATTCATCTGGCACAGCAACAATACGGAACTTTACAAGCGTATCTATCCTGCTGTTGGAAATTCCGATGTGGATAACCAGCATCTGACAGTGCTGAAAATGACATTGCGGGCAAACGATAACCTTTCCGGAAATTCCTGGGGTGGTATCATGCGTCCTAATAGCTCCTACTATCAGGACATGAGCGAGATGAAGTATATCGAGGTGGTGGCTCGCGGTAATGTCGGTTCCATCTATCTTGACCTGGGTTTGATCAGCGAAGATATTTCCATTAACGGCTTTGCCCCGAACCGTAAATACGACGGTGAAAACGATCTGGGCACTACGACCGCCCTGCATGACAGGGGCCTGGATGACAGGACTGGCGCCGATGAAGAGCGTGTTGTCTGGGATTGCCGTGTTGCAGGTTGCGATTCCGTACTCTTCAATTCCAGAAATAGCGACGCTTCTACTACGGACATTGCCCTTGATAATTTCAATGAAAATCTGGATGACGACAGCGATCCTCCGGTAAACATTAACGGAACCGAAAAGAATTCCGGTGAACGCACTTACGATACGGAAGATATTAACAAGAACGGCTCCCTGGATACGGACATTAACTTTGTGCGTTATCGCATTGACCTGTCCGATACGAACATGGCCCACTTCGACGTCTTGAATAACGGCTGGCGTAAGTGGCGCATTCCTCTGAACCAGTACGATACCATTGTTTCTCCCAATGGTAGTGATTACCGCACCATCCTTGCTGAATCACAGTTCACCAGGTTGTGGATCGGCTCCCTGAACCAGGGTGTTTCCGAGGCGAAGGTCCAGGTGGTAAGTCTTGCTGTGGTGGGTAACTCCTGGGAAGAGACCACGGCAGCGGATTTCTACCAGACGACTTCTTCCGAAAATTCCCAAATCGTGGAAGTGAACGGCGTGGAAAACCAGTACTCCGCAACGGTTGCTTCACGGGATACATCCTTCATCAAGGTTTCAACCCTCAATAACCGTGAAAATTCCAATACCTACCACAAGTCCCCGAATACCAGGACCGAAAGAGATTCTGAAACGAACGCTCCCCTGAAGGAAACGGCCCTTGTCCTGGATTACCAGAATATGTCTCCTGGGCAGGAAGTGGGCGTGACCCGAATTTTCGATACGGAAAAGAAGGACTTCTCCAGCTACAAGTCCCTGAAGATGGAAATCCATTACGAGACCGAAGCTGCTTCGACGCCGGTGCGTTTTGCAATCCAGTTCGGTGAGGGGTCCCTGGAAGGATCCAGCGACTACTACGAATGGAGCTTCCGCCCGGTAAAGTACAGCTGCACGGGTTCTAGCCGTCCTCAGGACTGCCATGAGGAAAACTGGCTGGACAACGCCTTTGCCATGAACCTTTCCGATTTCTCTGACCTGAAACGCGGTCGTCGCCCGCCTTTCGTGAATGCAGTTGAAAAGAATCTGGGTGGTGAACGTGAGGAAAAACTGAAACTGGTGGGTAATCCTTCCATTACCAATGTGGACTGGATTCGCTTCGTCATTATCGCCGATTCCTCCGCTTCTGCAGACGATCTGAAGGGTACCTTCTGGCTTAATGACTTGAGACTTTCCGATATGGATACGGACTGGGGCTATGCTGCCCGTGTTGGTGGCCAGGTCAACTTTGCTGACTTTGTATCGCTTTCCGGAACGGTCCGCTATCAGGATGGAAATTTTGCAACGCTGTCCACATCCAACGGTTCTCCCAAGCCGAAGATTTCTGAGGCGGCGTCCCAGCTGGATATTGCCGGCGACTTCACCATGAACCTGAACAAGTTCCTGAACGACAGTGCGGGCTTCCATATTCCGCTGTCCTTGGGCTACCACAGCACGACCAAGCGTCCCTACATGAAGCCGTCCGATGACATGCTCCTTCACAAGAGTAATTTCGGTGACATGACTGCCGACATGTTCCAGCAGGAACTGGAAGTGGGATCCAAGAAGAAGGAACAGGAACTTCGTGACAGCGCGGAGTCCAAGGGTTTCCAGTCCTATGTCCGTGAAAAGACCTTTGGCATTAGCTACCGTAAGGATTACAAGGCCAGCGAGACGAAGCTGGGCGAGGCTCTTTCCCAGCTGTTCCTGGAACGACCTGCCTTTAGCTATTCCTATAAGGAGTCCGAAGGCCGTGCTACGACCGTTGCTGATTCCACCTACTCCTACCATACGGTTCTGGAATATAAGCTGGGCACGTTCAGCATGTTCAAGCTTAAGCCATTTACGGGCCTTGCCAAGTATAGCTGGGCGAAGGATCTTTCGAAGACCGAGTTCGAACCCTGGCCCCAGACCCTTGACCTAACCTTGTTCGATTTCAACTATGTGCGCTATGTGAACCAGAGTCGTGACCCTGATTATGTGGACCCCCAGGTGGACAAGGTGGTAACCTATACTGCGGAACTAAACCACAAGTTGAACATGCGCTGGAATATCCTTTCCTTCCTTTCCGCGAATTACTCCCTGAATATCAAGCGTGACATGTTTGGCGGTGGCGACCGGGAAGGCTTCACCAAGGAAAACTTCTTTACCACCAGTAATGGCGGCCTCTTTGCCAGCGACTACATCTTTGACTATGACCACACGGACCGCAAACTTTATGTTTCCGCAGATAGTGTGGTTGCCATTCCCTATGATACCATTCCTAAGGTCAATGCGAATGGCGACACCCTGACCATCAATATGCAGGATCCGGATTCCTACCAGATTCTCTATGATAGCACCACCTTCTATAGGGTGGATCGCGTGGGTGAACGTCAGTATGGCCGTTCCTATGGCATTCTCCGCAACGAACGTTCCCGTTCCCAGCAGTTTAGGCTAGCCTTCAATCCCAGGCTGATTCCTTTCATTCCTTTCAACACGTCCTTCACTTCCGACCTGAACCAGCAGAAGTCTATACCGAACGATTTTGACTTTATGGATGAGGGGAGCATTGCGAAGAATTTCTGGACCATTTCCCAGACTAACCGCTTTGAATTCTCTCCCACCTTGAAGGTGCTGGACCTGGTAAAGAATTTTGGTAAGGAATCTGCTGCAGCCCAGGCACTTGAAAAAATCAAGTGGCGCGAGGTGAAGTTCAACTGGACTGCAAGTACAAACACGGTTGGTGAAAACTTCACCCTGGCCCAGCTTTATGAAGAACAGGGCGTGACCCCCTTCCAGTATTACCTGTATGGTCTGGGCTTTGGTAACGGTTACCGTAACCGTGGCCTCTGGAACATCGTTTCTGGCGACATGGGCCTGGACCATCGTGACGACTACCGCGGTTTTGCACAGTACCGAAACCATCATGTGGATACCCTCGTCTACCAGGGTAATTTCCGCCATGCGGTATCTAGGGCGTTCCAGGTTTCCAGCGGAATCGTGCTCCCGATTTGGGATATCGGCGTTTCTGGCGACCTGCAGTGGAAGGAAGACTTCTCTCAGTCCCGCGAATATCCCATGTACATCGATACGACGACGGTATGGCCGAAGATCGGCATTGGCGTTACCGTTCCGAACTTTGCCCAGAGGGTTTCTTTCCTGAACGACTTCCGTAGTGTCTCGACCACACATCGTTTTGAGTATACCAAGACCACGACGGTCCATCCTTTCCAGAGCGCGGAAGATTCCTGGAGCCATTCCATCAATTTCAATCCGCTGGTTCGCGTATCCCTGTTGTTCCAGAACAACATGCGTATTGAAAATAGCGTCCGCATGAAGATCGAGACTACGGATCGTCGTCCCAAGATGGAGATTATCGGCATGCCCTCCTGGCCGGATTCCACGGGCAACAGTAAGGATACGACAGACTACTTCTGGGAAACGCCCTGGCTGCCAACATCCCTGTACAATGACTTTGCCTTCAATATCGGTAACGACCTGACAATTACCTATCCGCTGAAGCTTGACAAGGTGCTGAAGCTGTGGCGCTGGTACTTCAAGTTCAAGAACTCCATTGACTTGAAGCTTACTGCTGGCTATGACTACAAGAAGACCATCCGTAAGGAATACGACCCGGAAGCCGGTTCCGATTTCGACATGAGGAATAAGGAAAGTGGCACCGACGGAGTCTTTAAGCAGTGGAGCTATACTTCTCCCACGGGAGAAAAGCAGAAGGAAATCATCTACAAGCCGAAGCTGACACTTACGGATCGTACGGTTCCTTCCCGTACTCACGAATGGTTCCTAAGGCCTAGCGCAAGCTACCAGTTCAATAAGATGGCTTCCCTCAGTTCCTTCATCGAATACCGTCAGATCCATGAAAAGCTGGATGACGAAACGCCTCACCTGAGGCAGATTCTCCAGTTCGAGCTGGCCTTGATGTTAAGATTTAATTAGCGGTCAGTGGCTAGTGATTAGTGAACAGTGAAGAGTGAAGGATGAAGCATCCTGCGGCCCTAGCCTCTAAAACAACTTGCGTCATCATCAAACCCGCTGAACAAGCCTGAGGCCTTTGAGGAGGTGCTTCAGCACCCCTCAAACACAAAAGGACGGAGCAAACGGGCGCAGCCCGTGAAGCGATGTCGTTTTGTGGGGAAGTTCAGAGGGGGCGGTAGCCCCCTTTGCATCATCATCAATAAACCTCTAGGAGCGAAGCTCCGACCTCACTCCTCAAGCGAAGCGTACCTCAAATTCCTAGCCCCTAAATTTTATTTCACGATTCCTACATCGCGCTTTCGGACGAAACCCTTGATTCGGTCTCCCAGCTTGATTTCCAGGTAATCACCCTGCTCGGAAAGGATTTCAAAGGAAGTTCCCTCGGAGAGCGTGTTCAGGGTCTGGGATTTATCCGACGGGGCGCTGGTCACATCGGCGTCTGCGGCGGTGACCACTCCGGAAATGTCAGTTTCCGCTACGATGATTTTATAGCCTGCGCTGAGACCGACAATGCAGAAAACGAAGGTGACTGCAAAGGAGGTTCCAATGGAGATGTTTTTCATCTTTTCGCTGGCGGCCAGCCGGCGGGCGATGGCAAGAAGGGCGAAGGACCAGAACAGTCCCAGGAGGATGTAGAGCTGAACCTTGAGCGAAAGTGCATGGTGCGCCTTGAAGAGGACCGTCAGTAGTGGGTTCTCCTCTTCGTCATTCTCGACCTTGTCCTTGGTCATGGCGGAGGCGTAATCCAGGTTGTGCACAATATCCGGGTCGTTTGGTCGGAGCTTCAGGGCGGACTTGTAATAGTAGATGGCAAAGCCCAGCTTGCCGTTTCGGAAGTAGGCGTTTCCAAGGTTATAGTAGAGGTCCGCGTTTTCCATGCCATTATCGGCACAAAAACGCCACTGGTCAATGGCCTGCTCGAAGTTGTTTTCGTTGTAGGCTTTTTCGCCGGCGGCGATTCCTGGACAATTTGCGTTTGCTGCCAGGGCCGAGGAGCCTGTGAGGGCTATTGCCGCGATGAGAGTACAAATCATTTTTTTCATTTTCATCATCGATAAGCCTATTAGATCTTTAAGTCTTCGCAAAGTTTTTCAACATCTTTCAGCATCTGGGACTGTTCGTTTGGAGAAGGATTCACTGGCGCGAATCTTGCGAAGGCGCATTTTTCCAGCCAGCCGTTGATGGCGCTGATGACATCGTCCTTGACATCCAGCTTTTGCAGTTCCTGCTTCATCTGGTCCCGGGTCATTCCCCTGAATTCCAGGTTGGAAAGGTCGCTGAGGTAATCGATGAGGCCGTTTTCCAGGGCAGCGTAAAGTGCCTTGGCATCGCCCTTGGCCAGAGCCTCGTTGGCCTTTGCAAAGCGGGTCTTTAGCATCTTGTTTGCCTGGTTTCTGCGGACATGGGCTGAATCGTTGTTCAGTTTCCGTTTTCTGCGGACCGCAAATACAGTGCCGAAATAGGCGGGAATGGCAGCAAGGAATGCTATCCAGAACCAGATTTCCTTGTAGGGTGCCTTGCCCTTCTCGGCGTTGTTGACGCTGTGGATGAAACGGATGTCGGAACCCAGGGATTCGATTTCCTGTTTCTGCACTACGGGAGGACCACCTGCAGGTGTGTTGCCTGCGACCTGGGGCTGGAAGATTGCCTCGGCGGTAGGTGCGTCGCCCTTTTCGACAACGATATTCCAGGGACCTGCGGTTGCCGTTTCGTATTTCTTCTTGGCGGGGTTAAACCAGCTATAGGAAATCTCGGGAATGGTGAATTCGCCCTTTTTCTTGGGGTAGAGGAATATGTTGGTTGTCTTTGTGGTAATTACTTTTTGGCCGGAAACCTTCTTGGTGATATTGTTTTCCGGGGGGACAGCCCTGAAGTCGCCGAATTCGGGAAGTTTCGGGTCTGTAATGGTTCCGGGAGTGCCATCGCCCTTAATGGTCAGGGTCAGGGTCATGGCTTCGCCAACCTTCAGGTTGGTCTTGTCCAGGTCGGCCTTGAAACTGTAGTTACCCACCATACCGGAGAAATTGTCGGGCTTGCCTTCTTCCGGAAGAGGCTTCACGGTAATCTTGATGGGTTTTGTTTCTGTTTCCGCTTCCACGTTTTCCTGCTTGACGGACTGGAAACTCATGGAAAAACCATTACCGGATTTCTGTTCCGTAACGACTTTCGGTTCGCCGACCTTTACATACTTGAACTTGAAGGGCGGAATCTGGAGGTTTCCGTTCTTGGTGGGGCTTAGCCAGGCAAATTTGGCCGAAGTCTGCCTTTCGCGGGGTGCATTTTCCACCGGACTCCATTCCAGATTGTTCAGGTCGTTACGATGGACGATGAAGTCGTTCCCGGTGTTCATGTCCAGCGGCTGGAGTCCTCCGGCAAAGTGCTCGAAAGTATGGAAATTCAGGGTTACGTAAATCTGTTCCCCTTCGTAGATGGTCGTCTTGCTTGGCTTTAGGGAAACGGCCAGCGCATCGTCATCGAAGGAGCGCTGGATTTCTATAGGATAGTTGTTCGTGAGGATATGCTTTTCGCCATTGATAATCCATGCCAGTTCGCCAAAGCTTAGGCGGCCTGTTTTTTTGGGAGCCTTCAGCCTGATGGTATAGATGCGGGCCTTCATGGTGCTTCTGCGTCCCATCATCTGGGCGTGCATTTCTTCGAAGGGGTCGCTGTAGGTCTGGCGGACGGTCTGGTCTGTACTGTCGAGCCCAATGAAGGTAAATCCGTTTTGAGTTACAATGGAAAGTTTTTCCGCATCCTGTGGCAGTTCGCGGATAGGGTATACAAGCTTCAGGTCAAAAGTCTTGCCCGGCTGGATGCGCTCATTACGGTCCATATCGAAATAGGGATTGGCCCAGGTGCACATGGCGGCAACAAAGCAAAAGAGTGAAATTCGTTTCATGCTATAAAAATACCAAATTTTACATTGCAAAATGGTACCTCAAAAAAAGAAAAAAGGTTCTGGGAGTGAACCTTTTGCAGGGAAACTTGTTTATGTTCCTTTGTTAGGAAATCTGAAGGATTTTACCGATTCTTAAAATCGTATTGCGGTTTATCTTGTTCAGCTTGCAGATCCTGTCAATCGTAGTACCATACTTAAGGGCGAGCTTTCCGAGAGTGTCGCCTGGGCGGATTTTATGGGTGCGGTGCTTGGAAAGTTCTTTCTGGATTTCCTTGTGGGAGGCGGTGGCTTCCGCGACGGAATACTTGTCCACATTGTCCAGCAGTTTGCCCTCGTCGAAGTTGATGACGGTAGACGGATCGATATTGATATCGCCGTAGCGAATTTCGAAGTGAAGGTGGGAACCTGTTGAACGGCCTGTATTGCCTCCGAGACCGATAAGCTGTCCCTGGTCCACGCGGTCGCCTACATTTTTAAGACGCTTGGAAAGGTGACCGTAAACAGTCTGTGTTCCGTTCTCGTGCTTCAGGACGATGTAGTGACCGTAACCGCCCTTGTTGTACTTGGAGATGATGACCTTGCCGGGAGCGACCGCTACGATGGAATCGCCGATGGCCACCTTTACGTCTACACCGCGGTGAAGTCGTCCCTTGCGGATGGAGTAGGGGGAGGTGGTGTGGACCGGCTTGCAGGCTGGATTGATCCAGGTGGAAAAATCCAGGGTTTCCGGAGCGGAACTGTCTGCCTGGGCGGGTGTCGCTGCGGCCATCGCTTCAGCATCGGATGCGGAGATTTCCTCCTTTTCGTCGAACTGGGCGTTCTCTGTTTCGGCGGATTCCTCGTCTGCGGATTCGGCGACTTCGGCGGCGGCTTGTTCTGCTTCGGCATCGGAACTTTCCGCGACGGGAGTTTCTACTGCGGGAACTTCGATGGAAGAAGGTTCGTTGACTTGAGCTTCCGCGACGCTTTCTTCCGCGGTTTTTAGGACGGAACTATCAGCGGCCACATCTTTTGCGGGCTCGTTGTGCTCAGAAGTCTCTTTGTTTGCGCTAGGTTTGTTTACGGCAGCCTCGTCAGCGAATTCCCTTTCGAAATCCGCGTATTTTTCTTCGATGTAGTTGTCGTCCATCTGTGCCCAGGAGGATCCCCAAACTCCAATCAGGCAAAGAATAACTTGCGTCATTTTTTTCATGGGGCCAAAGATAGAAAATGTCCCACGAAGGTTCAAGGTTTTGGCAAACGCGGAATTTTAGGCGTCGAAGTTCAGGTTACGGCGGTAGGGAGTAAAACCTGCGTTTTTGATGAAATTCTCGGCCTCTTCGATGGTGGTGAGACCGTGATTTTCCAGGACATTCTCTTCGATAACGATGCTGTTGATGTCATCGGCTCCGGAATGCAGTCCCATTTCACCGAGGGAAAGACCCATTCCCAGCAGGGAGACTTCGATATGGGGGATGTTATCCAGATAGAGGCGGGAAAGGGCCAATAGTTTCAGGTATTCGTCCCCTCGTACATGGCGTATGGGGAACTTGTCTGTCTGGGGCTGGAATGTCCAGACTACGAAACTGTTGAAACCTGCGACGCCTGCGTCCACGGCCAGATCCTGGGTCTTGCGGACGTACTCAAGGTGTTCGATGATTTCCTCGTCGGTTTCGTCGCTGCCGAAGACGATGTTTGCGCTGCCGGGTAGTCCCTTCCTGTGGCAGGCGGCTAGGGTATTGCACCACTGCTGTGCGGGAAGCTTTCGCGGGGAGAGTTTCTGACGCATGCGGTCGCTTAGGATTTCTGCACCTGCGCCGGGGACGGAACTGAGGCCGGCCTGTTTAAAAATGTCCAGCAGTTCATCCAGGCTGATCTTGTTGAATTCGGCGATTCTTACCAGTTCCACAGGCGAAAAACCGCGGACGGTAACACCCATCTCCTGCGTCAGCATCTGGAGTACATCGGTGTAGTAGGAGAGAGGAATTTCCTTGTTGACGCCGCCCTGCAAAAAAATCTGGTCGGCGCCCTTGGCCTTTGCCTCGATGGTCTTCTGGCGGATTTCGTCCAGGGAGAGTACGTAGGCTTCGGGACTCTGGAAGGGACGGCAGAAACTGCAGAAACTACAGGTGACCTCGCAGACATTGGTGTAGTTTACGATGCGAAAGGCGGTGTACCCCACCTTGTTTCCGGGAAGGCGTTTGTGACGTACGGTGTTGGCCGCTTCCGCCACCTGAGTCCAGGGGACGTTCTTTAAAATTTCAAGACCTTCCGCCGGCGTGAGGCGAAAATTTTTATTGACGCCGGAGGCGCCATCAATCGCTTTTTGCAGTAAATCGTTCATCGCCTTTTAAAATAGAAAAGTTTTTAATGTGTACAACTTGTACTACATGGATATATTGTCCACGAAATCCACATTCGCTTGTGTGAAAATCGCTGTATACAAAGGTAATTTATAGGTTAGAAAAATTCTATAAAAGGAGTATGGAATGAATCGTTTGGGGTTTGCCTCCATGGGGCTTGCTGTCGCGCTGGCAGCAACTGCCGCAGATGCTTTTGTTTTGACCGGTTCCGTTGTTGACTCTAAGGGTAAGGCTGTTAAGGGGGCTGCCGTTAGCCTGGTCGGTACCGAATTCAACACGACGACCGATGGCGTTGGCAGTTTCACGCTCCGGGACAAGTCCATGTCCGAGGTGATTGCCGAGCAGCAGTCTTCCCAGCCGGGAGGTCCCGATGCGATTTATTCCGTTGCAAAGCCTGGTTTTGTAGGCGTCAATAACGGCGTTCTTTCTTTTTCCCAGAACAGCTCGGGTCCGGTACAGCTGAAAATTTTTGATGCGTTAGGAACTAGTGTGGCGAACAAGAGCCTCTACGGTTCCGGCGAAGTAGATCTCCGCGGCTATGTAAAGGCGGAAGGTACCTATTTTGCGACGGTCCAGATGGGTTCCGCGATTCAGAACGTAAAGTTTACCGCTCACGGTGCCTACGGTTCTTCCTATGGAGTTCCCGTGGTCAAGGGCCTGAAGAAGGAATTGGCTGGCGGTGACCTGCAGGTTGTTGCCGATGGCTTTGATACCTTGAATGTGAAGCTTGCCAATCTGGATACGAATGTGGAGTTGGTGCTGCAGAAGGCTGCCGGTGTTGAAGAAAAGTTTGACTTTGGCTGGGCAAAGGGCAATGCTCCTGTTCCTACCCGCGGTTGCGGCAAGACCTGGAACCGCGTGAAGTCTGGTAGCTATGACTTCCAGTGGAGCAAGGGCAAGCGTACCATCCGAATCGACATTCCCGACAACTACGACAACAACAAGCCTTATCGCCTTGTGTTCGGCATGCACTGCATGGGCGGCTGGGCAGGTGGCGTTCAGCAGGAAGGCTACTATGGCATGAAGCCTCTGGACACAGAAAAGACCACCATCTTTGTGGCTCCCGAAGGTAACGGCAATCAGGCTCCCTGGGCTCAGGATGACTACATCCTCTTTGATGAACTTTTGGCGGACCTTCAGAGCAATCTCTGCATTGACTCTTCCCGTGTGTTCTCTGCCGGCTTCAGCTATGGCTCTATGTTCACCAACGGCCTTTCCCGTGACCATCAGCATGTGCTTCGTGGTGTAGCGGCTTACGAAACTGCTGAAATCAACATCTATGTTCCGCCTCACTCCGGTAAGTCCATTGCCTGGATGGGTGTGCTTGGCCTGCAGGATGACCTGTGCCGCCCGGACCTTGGACGCGCTGCTCGTAACACAGCCCTTAAGCACAATGGCCCGAACTTTTCCGATGCCAGCGGCGAACAGGCCGAAGAATACAAGGGCTCCGGTCCTCATCTCTGCTATGACTACAAGACTGTTGACGAACGTTTCCCTGTGAAGTGGTGCACTCAGAACGGCGGCCATATCTGGGATCATAAGGATCCTGGGCAGACCAAGTCCTGGGTGCCCGAAGCAACTTGGGAATTCTTCACCCAGTTTTAAAGAGAAAAGACCATTCACTTAAAGCTATTTCTTTTGTTTTTTGAAAACTCCTGGCGGATTTGTCGGGAGTTTTTTCGTGGTGGGCAAATTGAAAATTTTCTACATTTGGCGCCATGGAATTTAAACGTTTTGAGGCTTTGATCGAGAAGTTCCCGCAGGTGCAGATTTTCAGCACCGAGGGCGAGGATCTTGACCGAGTCATTACTCATTTCTTGAACCAGCAGAAGAATGTCTCCACCATGTCGGAGGCTATGCAGCGCAAGATCCAGCAGGCTTTGGCGCCTTTCTTCCAGCAGCGCTTTATTAGCCTTGGGGATTCCGAGGCGCCCCTTGTTCGCAATTTGCTGTTGAACAAGAAGTTCTTTTTGCAGACGGACCGCTATATTGACGATATGGCCTGGCCGGAAACGGACCCCGACAAGCTTGATGAAGCCTTGAAGATTGCTGACCTTGCCATGGGTATTCTGGACCGCAAGCTTTTGAGCTTGTCCAATGGCGAGTTACGCCGTGTGCTTCTGGCCCGCATGTGGATGGAAAATCCGGAATGGGTCTATTTCAATGACTTGTTTGGCGGACTGGATCCCGAATACCGTGCCCACTTGGCAGGCTGTGTGGCTGAACTTGCCCGTAGCCGCGGTTCAGACTTGAAGATTGCGGTGCGCCTAGCCCGCGAAGATGAACTGTTGCCGGAAATTCCTGCTTTTGTCTATGCGGATAAGACGTTCTCTCAGTATGAAGGTCGCTTGCCCGAGACCGCAAGTAAACCGAAGTTCACCAAGAAGGAACTGAAGGATTATGAAATCGTCCGGTTGAATTCGCCTGTGGATTCTTCGCCTACGGCTCAGAATGACTCGCTTAAGAGTCTTTCCGAACATAGTGAGGAATCTAGCTCCGCAGAAGTTCTTTTTGACTTGAAGAACATAAACGTTCGTTTTGGCGATACGGATGTCATCAAGAACTTGAACTGGACGGTTCGTAAGGGTGAACATTGGGCGGTCATGGGGGAAAATGGCGCCGGCAAGAGCACCCTTATGGGAATGCTTACCGCAGATCACCCACAGATTTACAACAACGACATTACCCTTCTGGGAGAGCGCCCGGGCCATGGTCTCAACATCTGGGATCACAAGGCAAAGCTGGGTTTCTTCTCTCCGGAACTTGCGTTACAGTATCGCGAGGACTTGAGTATTCTCGAAGTTCTTCTTACAGGTTTTACGCCGAACCTCTGTAAGGCGGACAATCCCACTTGGGAAGAAAAGGCGAAGGCCCGCGAATGGTTAAAGTACTTAGGTTTTGAGAATGTCAATCAAAACATTCGTACCCTTTCTCCCATTGACAAGCGCCTGGTGCTCATGGCTCGCGCAGCAATTCGTCCGCCGAAGGTCCTTCTGCTGGATGAACCGTCTCAAGGCCTAAAGGGCGAATACCGCGAAAAGATTTTCCATTTGCTGCAGCTCTTGTCCACCGAGACCACCATTATTCTAGTGAGCCACTACGAAGAGGAATGGCCTCCTTGCATGACCCACTTGCTCCGCATGCCGAAATTTTCACTCAATGGATAATTGATGATGAAAAATGAAGAATGAAAGATGAAAAATGTAAATAGTCGCGGCTTCGCCGCTTGTTTAAGATTGAGCCGAAGGCTCCTTTGTCTTCATTCTTAATTTTTAATTCTTAATCTTTAATTTTTGGACATCATGATTCTTGACGAAAAAAACATTTTAAAGGCCCTTTGTGCCGTGCAGGATCCGGATCTTCACAAGAACATCGTGGAGTTGGGATTTGTGCAGAACCTGAAAATCGAAGGTGCCGTAGTGACTTTCGACTTGAAGTTGACCACACCTGCTTGCCCTATCCGTGACCAGTTCAAGGATCAGTGCATTGCCATCGTGAAGGGCATGGGTGCAACGGAAGTGAACATTACCTTTACCGCAGAAGCTGGCCGTGTAGATGGCAACTCCGCCGCTAAGGCTCCCCAGAATTCTCATATCGGTGAAGTTGCCCATGTGGTGGCTGTGGCCAGCGGCAAGGGTGGCGTGGGAAAGTCCACCGTGACTGCAAACCTGGCTATGGCTCTTTCCCTGTCCGGTGCCCGCGTGGGTATTCTGGATGCGGACATTTATGGCCCCAGCATGGGCCTCATGTTCGGTATCGACAAGGCTCCCGAAGTCTTTGATGACAATACCATCGCTCCGGTGGAAGCCAAGGGCGGCATAAGCATTGTTTCCATGTGCATGTTCGCCGATTCCGACAAGGCTACCATTTGGCGCGGCCCCATGGTAAGCCAGATGATCCAGCACTTCATTCATCATGTGCGCTGGGGCAAGCTGGACTACCTGCTGGTGGATTTTCCTCCAGGAACGGGTGACATTCAGCTGACTTTGACCCAGAATTGCCCTATGGCGGGTGCTGTGGTGGTCACGACTCCTCAGGAAGTTGCCCTTGCTGACTGCCGTAAGGGAATTGCTATGTTCGATAATGTTGGCATTCCTGTCATTGGCGTTGTGGAAAACATGAGTTACTTTATCTGCGACCAGTGCAACAAACCTCACTATATTTTCCGCCAGGGCGGTGGCGAATCCATTGCAAAGAAGTGGGGTGTGCCTCTTATCGGCAAGGTGCCTCTGGAACCTGCTGTTGCTGACTGTGGCGACGCGGGTACACCTGCTGTTCTCATGTATCCCAACTCCGAATCTGCCAAGGTGTTTATGGAAACCGCTAGTGCTGTGGTCCGCACCATCGCTTCCTTCGAAGCCGAAGGGGAGGGGGTCCTGAAGTCCTACAACTATGAATTTGACGCTTTGCCGGTGGAGGAAGTCTAATGATTCAACCGAAAAAGATTTTCCGTACCAAGGATGGCAAGCTGGGCATCGAATGGAACGACGGGTCCCGTGGAGCCTGCTCTATCCGTACCCTTCGTTGTGCTTGCCCCTGCGCCCTGTGCGTGGATGAACATACGGGAGTGAAAACCCTTGACGATTCTACCATTGCGGACGATATAAAGCTGGTAAAGGTTCAGTCCGTCGGTCGATATGCGGCGACTCTCAGCTTTAGTGACGGTCACGGCTCGGGAATTTACCCTTACGATAAACTAAAGGATTTGACGGATTTGGCATAAAAAGCCATATTTGTTTAAATTTTTTGTATTTTGTTGCTAGAGATTAGGTGTGATTTCATATGAGTGATGCAAACGAAGCTCTTTATTTTCGGGACTTGAACCGTTTTCCGACCCTGACCCCTCAGGAGGAATCGGCTCTTTTGACGATTGTCAAGACTGGAGCGACCGAGGAAATCCGCAAGTCCGCCCTTCAGCGGCTCATTCGCGGAAACCTTCGCTTTGTGGTTAGCGTGGCTCGAAAGTATCAGGGACGCGGCCTTTCTCTCCTGGACCTTATTAACGAAGGCAACCTGGGTCTTTTCAAGGCGGCCAAGCGCTTCGACATGGACAAGGATGTGAAGTTTATCTCCTATGCCGTGTGGTGGATCCGTCAGTCGATCCAGAAGGCTCTGTTTGAACAGGTGGGCGCAGTCCGAATTCCGCCTAACAAGCTTGCTCTAGTAAATCGCTTTAAGCGCGCCCTCATGCAGAATGACGGCGACTACGAACGAACCATCGCCATGGATGAGTTCTCCCCTTATGAGAAGGACATTGTGGAGGTGATGGAAAAGATTGTGGACATCTCCCTGGATGCTCCTATCGGCGACAGCGCATCGGTCTCCAGCAGCAGTGAATCTGTCAGCACCCTGATGGATGTGCTTGGCTCCGACGGTAACCAGAACGAAGATCTGGAACGGGAGGAACGCCGTAAGCTCATTCAGGAAACCCTGTCCAGCCTGCCCCAGCGTGAAGAAGAAATTCTGCGCATGTTCTACGGCCTGGATACGGTGGAAGATACCACCCTGAAGGACATTGGCGAAGACTTGAAGCTCTCCCGCGAACGCGTCCGTCAGATCAAGAACAAGACTTTGCGTCGCCTGCAGAAGAGCAAGGAACACAAAGAAAAACTGGCTGATTTCCTCGACATCTAATCGACAGGTTTGCCCATGGCGACATCGACTACTGCGGCCCGCAAGGCTGCCTATCTCTTTTTGTCTCTTTGCTGTGGCGCTCTGCTGGCCTTTGTGGGCTGGCGTGCCTATGAGATTTATGGACCTTCCAAGATTTCCGTAGGAGGTATTCCCTATGGTCTCCCGGCGGGCTCGACTGTAATCCGTGGTGATACTCCTGACATGAAGGCCGAACTTGCCGAGATGCCGGTTCAGATCCAGACGGAACTTCGCCGTGCCCAGGAACTGTTCCGCAACGGGGCGTTCCCGTCGGCATATTCCGTTTTTGACGGGGTGGTGTCCCTGTACCCGGACCTGACGCCCGCCATCTGGGGGACGGTGAATACTTTGTTTGAAATGGACTCCCTGACCGATGTCCAGAATGACCGCCTGACGCTGCTTACCGCCAAGCTCCAGGGAAAGTATCCCAATACGGGACTTTCCGCCTATCTTGAAAGCAGAAACTTTTTTAAGGCAGGAAACCAGTCCGCCGCCTTTGAACTCGCCCGTTCCGCCAGCGAAAAGGCTCCGGCCCTTTTCGAGACCAGGCTTTGGTACGGTGAACTTCTCATGAAGGAATCCAGGAATATCCAGGCCGCTGGCGAACTGAAAACGGTGGTAAGTCTTTCCAACGGGGAGTCCCCGAAGGCTTATGAACTGCTCGCCGAGCTGTATCACCAGGCGGGCCAGCTGGATAGTTGCTCTGCAGTTGTGGAGTATGCGCTCTCCCAGTATCCCGTAGACGCTCACCTGCTTTTGCTGCAGGGTTACATAAGCGAGTATGGCGGTCATTTCGATGCCGCCGAAAAGATTTACCAGAGAATCCTGGCCTTCCGCCCCGAGTTTACTGCGGCCAGCGAGGCTCTGTCCACTTTGGGTGAAAAATCTCCTCCGGGTTCGGGTTCCGGTGTGGCACTTTCTCCCCAGGACAAGGCCCAGGTCGCCTACGACATTCTTGAACCGATGGTGGCCCGCTATCCGGAAAATCTCCAGCTGAAGGAGGCCCTGGGACGGGCCTATCTGAAGGGCCGTTCCTTTGACCAGGCGCGAGTCCTGTTTCAGGAAATCCAGCGTGTGAATCCGGAGTACCCCGACATTAAGCTTCGCATCCAGGAAGCCAGCGTGACGAAACCCGCTCCAGTCTCCGGAAATGATGGCCTTGCCGCTAACCTGAACAGGGCCGTGGATAGTCTCCGTGAGTCGTCCAAGCCATCCTCGACCCATGACTTTTCCACCATGCTGGGGCATTATTTGGTACGCTATGGCGCGACCCCCAAGGAATTCTTCAAGAAGTACTCCATGTCCAATTTCAGGCCCGTGGCCAACAATGTGTGGCAGGAGTCCTTTTATGAGGCGCCCTACAAGCATACTTACACGGTGGTTTTCGATTCCCTCAATCATTTCCGCCAGGTCCATGTGGTCGTTTTTGATTCTTCCTCCAATTCCAACCATCTGGGCATGGCGCCCGAAGTCTTTACCCGCCTGCTGAAGCAGAATTCCAGAATTTCCGGCATAGGCAACAGTTCTGGCGAGACGGACTGCGGGGACGGTCTTATTCTGGATGCGGCCGTGTGGGAAACTCAGGACAATTTCGAACTGATGGCCCGCGAGGTGGGGAAACCGGCGGAAGTCCGCATGATCCGTTTTGACAAGTCAACGATGCCCCAGGGCCTGAGACTTTGCGATTATGCCGCCTATCTCCATAAGTACTAGTCCGTCTTTTTTTTCAGATTTTGTATTTTTCGCTTACTATGTGTCGTTTTAGGTTTCTTGCACTTGCTCTGGTTGCGCTCTTCCTTGAAGGGTGCACTTGCTGTGCATACCTGAACCACATGTTCAATGCGGAACGGCTATACGACCAGGCTTCCGAAATGCGGACCGCCCGTACCGACAGCGTCCCCGATGCCGAAAGTTCCAAGCCCGGTCTAGAGGAACGCCAGAAGTACGACAAGATTATCGAGAAGGGCTCCCGAGTCCTGGAACGCTTCCCCAAGAACAAGAAGCGCACTGCCGAGGCGGTTTTCCTCATAGGAGAATCCTTCCGTCACAAGCAGGAGTGGGATAAGGCGATCCTGAAGTATGACGAATTTGAACGGTACTTCTCCGATCACGATTCCATGCCCGCGGTTGAATACCAGCGTGCCTACTGCCTTTACAAGAATCATGAGTACAACATTAGCCGTTTTGCCCTGGAACCGGTGGTAGCGACCAAGAACCATCCCTACTACTTCCAGGGACTGAACCTTCTTTCGCTTCTGGATGAACAGGCCGAATTTCCGGACCAGGCCATCGCTTCTTTGGAGGCGGTGCTGGCGGATACCGCTGGTACACCTTACATGAGGGCCAAGGCCCATTTCAGGCTGGCAGGTCTCTACTACAAGAAAGAGGACTGGGCTAAGGCGCGGGAACACTACATCGCCGAAGAAATCAAGCAGCTGAACGTCCGCGAACGGCAGACCGCCGGTGAACAGGCTGCGGAATGTCTGGTAAACCAGAAACAGTACCTGCAGGCCGCCGACGAGTACAAGGAACTTTTCAAGAATCCGGAATTTGAAGCGAAACAGCCCGAGTACCTGGTCCGTATAGGTGAAGTGACCATGTTGGGCGAGCGGGTGGCGGACGCTCTTGTCATTTTGCAGAAGGTCAATACGGACTACCCGAAGACAGAACACGCCTCCCGTAGCTATTTCTGCCTGGGTGATTACGAGCAGACCAAGACCATGAACTACGAACGGGCCGTGGTCTATTATGACAGCAGTTTCCTGTCCCGCTCTATCAGTAAATACGGTCAGGAAAGCCGTGAGCGGCGCGATGCCCTGAAGCGCCTTCTGGCTATGCGCGGGCAGAATGACGATGCCCGCAAGAAGGATTCCATTCCTGATATGAGCTCCTTCTTCAATTCGGAATTCCAGATAGCGGAACTGTTCCTGTTCAAGCTGTCCGAATCCGATAGCGCCATTGCACGCCTGACGACCATTATCGAGGAGTCCAACGACAGCGCCCGTGTACTCCGAGCCATTTACGCAAAGGCTTTCATTTTCGATGAATTCATGCACGATCCCGATTCCGCAGAAGAACTCTACAAGGAAATTATCGAGAAGTATCCGGATACGGAATATGCCAAGCAGGCCCAGGTGAACCTGGGGATGCGCGTGACCCTGAAGACCCGAGAAGATCTGGCCAAGGAACGCTACATGGTTGCGGAAAGCCTGTGGACCGTCGCTTCGGAGATGCCCCTGGAGCAGATGGAACTGGTGGATTCCGCCTATGCAACAGCCTTCAGCCAGTTCGACAGCCTCTATCAGGAATACCCCGAAACCCAGTCCGGCGCCCAAGCCCTTTACATGAAGGCCATGTACTTCCAGATGAATCCGGAACGGGTCGATAGCACCATAGCCGTGTACAAGGTCCTTCGGGAAAAGTACGGCCAGACCCCCTGGGGCAAGCAGGCTTCCAAGATGCTGAATTCCCGCCTGACGATTTCCGACGAAGACTTGAAACGGCTCCGCAAGCGTGTAAAGAGCAGCGAGGATCATATCGATCGCCTTTCCAAGCAGTATTACGATCAGCTGAACCAGAAGCCCGAAGAGAAGAAGGTCGAGGTCAAGAGCAAGGAAGAGGAAATCCTGGAAAATACATACAATAGCATGTACGATTTTGAATAAATTGTTATGAAAAACTTGTTTCTGTGTTCCCTGGTATTATGTCTTTTCATGGCAGGCTGTGCTGGTTCGTCAAAATTCGGCGATGAAAATCGAATAAGCTACATGAATGCGGATTTGCTGCATTTAAAGTCTTTGTCCTCAGAAAATAAAGAAATAGACGAACTTCTGGATAAAGCCAATAATATTTCTAAAATGAATGAACGGTGCGGATCGATTTCTTTGAATGAAGTCCTGGATCCGACCTGTGAACGGTTCTACGCGATTGAACTTCCCGAATTTGAAAGATCGTATTCTAGAGTTACGGGCGATATTCGTATGGGCAGGGTTCAATTAGAAAATTCTTTGAAGAATCGACTTGGAAAGATTGAGGCTTGCGCTGACGCTCTTAAGGTTTTTTATGTCCCTATAGAGCAATTGATTAAGACCAACGTCAATATTGTGGACTATGTTCCGCTTAATATGGACGGATCCGAATTTAAGGTGAATTATGAACTGTCGGTTGAATACGATAAAGATGTATTGAAATGGATGCAAAAAAATGCTGAAAGATGGGGCGAACAGTGTGAAGCTTCCGTTTTTGATGGACAAGACCATCAATTCACAAAGATTTTTATTGAACAGGTTGAACGAGTCAACGAAGAAATGCGTTCAAGCGGTGCTGATGTAATGGTACGCCATAAGATTAATTGGGAGTCGAATACTCTTAGGCGGATCGACGAGTCCTTAAGTTTTTTCCTGAAACATCGTACGAATTGGTGGCTTACAAACCCTTCTATTTCGTATTACATAAACGGATCGAAGGTTGAAGATTTTTATATTGTAAGGGAAGATAATTGGAATACGTTCCTTGAAATTCGACCTGAACTTTATGGACGAAGGGGGACAACGCGGTCTTTTGCGATAAGTAAATCGGGAAAGAAAGTTTTTTCTGGTGAATTTCCAAAGGATGGAGTAAAGGGACGGTGGGCTTGGGACCACTAGAATAACTTGAAGAAAATTAAGGTTTTGCGATTGTCAAAAAATGGCGATCGCTTGTTTTTATATTTAGTGCTCAGAAAGACACTTCTGAAAAAGAAAAGTAAAAATGAGAAAAAGAGTGTCTTAAAGGAATGAGCATGAAAAAGAAAAATAGCAAGGCTTTTGATGTCAAGAACTATGTGGTGGATTTTCCGGAGCAAAGCCCTTGGGATGATGGATTCGCAGCTTTTAAGCGCCGCATAAGCGAACAACTGCAACTGAATGACATTGACTTTATGCCTGAGGACGAAGACCTGCGCCCCTTCTACCGTATGGGCGAAAGTGAAACCTATGTCCTCAGTGCCTTAGGCTGCTTCTAGCCGCTTTTGCGTTGCAAAAGCCCAGAGGGGTTAAAAAGGGAAGGGATGGCCCCCTCAACAATCGGCAATAAACCTGCAGTTCCCATAAAAAGCAAAAACGCACTTGCCAAAGCAAGTGCCCAGGAGGGGTTAAAAAGGGAGGGGTAGGACCCCCTCAACAATCGGCAATAAACCTGCAGTTCCCATAAAAAACAAAAACGCACTTGCTTGTGCAAGTGCCCAGGAGGGATAAAAAGGGAGGGGTAGGACCCCCTCGACAATCGGCAATAAACCTGCAGTTCCCATAAAAAACAAAAACGCACTTGCTTGTGCAAGTGCCCAGGTAGGTTTTAGGGAGGGGGTGGACCCCCTCCCTAATCTATATAAGCCACCCAGCAGACTTGAACTGCCGACCTGCTGATTACGAATCAGCTGCTCTACCAGCTGAGCTAGAGTGGCATAGGTAAGACAAAGTTAGCAACAACGCCCCTTTTTGTCAAGATTCGCTGACAAAGCCCCTTTTTTTTTCTAGAATTGGTTCACAAAATTTTTAACACGGACATTTAACTATGGCAAACGAATCTAATTCCACCAATAATGAAATGAAGGAATTTTTTGCAGCCCACGCCCCCAAGATCATTCTGGTCCTGGTGCTGATCATGGCTGCGGTTGTCGGTATCAACTATTACTTCAAGGCCCAGAAGGTCGAAGCGGCAGATCAGGCTAACCTGATCGGTACCGGCATGAGCTATGTCTACGCTTCTGAGAATGACAAGGCTCTTGCTGAATTCGAAAGTCAGATTAACAGCGGCAAGCTGAAGGGTGTGGCTCTTGCCAAGGCTGCTCTCTTTGCCGGTAATATCAAGTTCGAGAAGGGCGATATGGATGGTGCCGCAGCCCTTTTCCAGCAGTCCATGGATAATGCCGGTTCTGTTGACTTGGTTCGCTCTGGTGCAATGCATGGTCTTGCCTCTGTGAAGATGGAAAAGGCTGACTACGCTGGTGCTGCCAGCCTCCTGGAAAAGTTCATTGGTGACTACGGCAAGCGTACCGGTAATCTGGAAGATCGCTACCAGAAGGAAGAACCTGCAGATCAGGTTCCCACCGTAGCTGACGCCATGTGGAAGTTGACTCTTGTCTACCAGCAGCTTGGCCAGAACGACAAGGCTAAGGCTACCGCTGAAAAGCTCCTGAAGGTCTACGGCGACAACGCAAACTACGCCGACAAGGCCAAGAAGTTTTTGGCTGAATAAGACCGCTTGATTTAGAGACCGCTCGCTCTTCATCTGGAGAAGAACTTGTAGCGTCGCTCGCTGCTGTTCGGGATATGAGCGCGTAAGCTCGGTATGAATTAGAGAAGGCTCCGCAATGTCGGGGCCTTTTTCGTGGGGAGACCGCTTGCTGAATTTCAGGAAGGCCTCGTAAATGAGGTCTTTTTTTTATGCGGGGTTCTGCTGCGGGCTGAAAATCTAGAAGGCCATTTTCCAGGCGAGAATGAAGAGTCCGTAATAAAGGAGCAGGCCCAGTCCGTCGGTGGTGGTGAGGGGGCTGCCCCAGCGTAGGCTTTTCTTCTTGGGGATGAGTCCGCAGAGGAGTCCTGCGATGAAGCCGTACAGGTGTCCCAGGATGTCCGCGTTTTCGCCGAGGCCGAGAAAGACTGCCAGGGAGGCTGCGCCGCAAAGGGGGGCGAACCTTCGGAGTAGACCCCTGGTGTTGGCAGGCATGAGGCGGAACTCTATGACGGTCAGGCAGCCGATGGCGGCGAATACAAGAGTGGAGTAGCCAAGGGACGTGAAGTGGGGGTTGAAGCTGTGGACCGTGAGGGAGACGCAGATGTTTGCGATGGCGCTTGCCGCTGCGATGAAGGGGGCCAACCGCAACAGGGGAATGCGGTAGGTAATCATGTTCATGACGATGTAGCCGGTTAGGAGGTTCCCTAGCAGGTGTCTAGCATCGGCGTGGAGGGTGAGGGCGGTCAGGCTTCGCCACCACTGTCCCTGGATGACCTTGGCCGCGTTGGAGGCTCCGATGTCGTGAAGCGACCCGCTGGAAAAATCCATGAGGGTGACTGCGATGGGGACGAGTAGAATCCAGAGGGGCTGGAGACTGAAGGTCAGCGGAATGGGCGGGTTTTCTTCCCTGGGTGGATTTTCCTTGCGGAAAAGTTCTAGCTGGTGCCGGGCCGTGTCCTGGTGTTCCGGCAGGATGAAAATTTGAAAGGGTCCTTCGGGGCTGCGGATGAGCCTGTGCTCGATGCCTTGTGATAGGAGTACGAGACTGTCATCGCGAATGCGTCGGAATGTCCCTTCTGAGATGCAGAGATTTTCCGGATATTCCTCGGCGAAGGTGTCGTCTGTCAGGGGGCGGTGGGGGGCGTCTCCGCTTGCCGTATTTGTAACCTGGATGGTGCCTGACGGCGCGTCTCGCAGGGCGTCCAGTTGCTTGTCCAGATGGCGGGGCCTGAGGGGCGACATAAAGCGGGGCATGGCGGGACCTTTTGACGGGAGCGGTTTGATTGGGTTATGGAAAATCCTTTCGTAATATACAAAGAAAGGGATATGGATGCGCAGGGGGAGAATCGCTGGAACAGTTTTTAGACTTTTGGGGAAGGGGCTGCAGATGTCAACGCGAATTTTCCGGTGGCGGTTTCGCATTCGGCACGCAGGTAGGCGAAGTTGTCGAAGAAGACCTTCAGGTCTACTTCGGGGCGGGTGGCCACCTGGCTTGCCAGGTGTAGCTCCTCCTTCGGAGCGAGCTTGCCGCTTGGCAAGCGGCGCCGCCCGTATATCCTGACATATCTGAAGCCGCCTCCCAGATCCTGGTTGCTGCGGGCGTGGAAAGTTACTGCAGCCTCTGCAGATCCTTTTCCGTCGTTGCAACTTGTTTCGGGAGAAGTGCGTTCCCACCAGAGGGCGGGGCCATCGGTAATGTAGCAGTTGTCGCCGGCGAAGGCCCGCTGGATAGTGGCGCAGGTGAGTGCATCCGGCGACCTTGAAACGTCCGGCGCCTCGGCTGAACTCGGCGACCTTGGGGGAAGCTGCACCACGGTGCGAACTTTTCCGAATACATGGTGTCGACTGTGCTTCAGCGTAAAGAGGGGGAGGCTTACTGCAGTGGTGTCGTTCAGGTCGCCGTGGGCGTCGTTTCCGCCAATGGGCAGGATGTAGTTTTCCTTTCCCAGTTCCTCGATCCACCAGGCTCTTCCCAGCATAAAGCCTTCATCCCGCAGGCCATTCCAGAATTGAATGCCTCGCACCGGATGCCTGCTTTCTGTCTGCAGGTCCTTGGAACTCCAGTAACCGCGGCGGAATACGAACTTCTCCAGTAGCCCCATCTGCTGATGAGGGTGTGCAGCAAAGCAGGGGGCTTCCGTCATTCCCATGATTTGCGGAATCCTGAAGGTGGGCTTGTTTGCAAGCCAGTTCCTGCCGCAGTCTCCAAGTCCTGGCAGGTAGCCTTCGGGACCAAGGACCGTCATGTGGACGTTTTCACCTCTGGAATTCCCGACGGAAACTTCCTCGCCTGCAATCATCAGGGGGAGCGGGCGGCTTTCGTCCCGATTCTCCGAAATTTTTTCTGTTGGGTTCGCGCTGCGGTTCGTGTTACCATTCAGTTCCCTTACTTCCCTGCGTAGGGCGTCAAAACGGGGAAGAGGGGATTCTGCTTCCCGGGTGTAGTCTTCGGTAAGGAATGCGAAATCGTAGGCGTGGTCGGTGCAGCTGACAAAGTCAAGACCGATGGCTTGCGCCGCCTGCTGGAAAACTGCGGGACTGGCCCCATGCTCCACGTGGTCTGCAGAATAGTGGGTGTGACAGTGCATCTCACCTGCGGCGTATCCCTGGGGTTTTGGCAGTTCCTGGGACAGAACCTGGAACTGGAGGGGAGCCGGTTTCAGTCCAGGAAAGTTCCAGCGGGAAAATGCTCGGGTCTTGCCGTTTCTTGCGGCATGGATTTTACAGTGAATTTTGTATAGACCTGCTGGCAGTTCCCCAAGTTCGACCGGATGAAATTCGAACTGCTGGCTTACGGCGATGTTCAAGTCCAGAGACTTTTCGCAAATGATTTCGCCTGCATTTCTTCTGTGTTTTCCCGTTGCAGGTCCTGCTGCCGCGATTTCCGGCTCCATGTCGGGCATTCTCTCGATGCGGATATCCATCGCGGTAATTTCTGTGGGGAAGCGGTGGGCGTCGCGAACGACAATCCAGAGCTTTGGCGTGATTCCCGGAACAAACTGGAAGGGAGCATCTACCAGAATTTCCGGCCAGGGTCTATAGAGCAGGGACCAGGGCAGCTTGAACTTGAAGTGGGTTTCCGCGTACTGCAGTTTTTCTCCCGGAAAGATGCTCATTATTTCTCCGGGGTTTCTGCGGGTTCACTTTCTTTTACGGAACGGTCTTCTGGTGTAGTTTCTTTTGATGCGGTTTCTGCGGCCTTTTCCTCTGCAGGCGCTTCGATATTTTCTGCAGGTTTTTCTTCTGTTTTTTCGTCGTCCTTTTTATCGGACTTTTCGACAGATTTTTCCGTGTCGATTTTTCCCTTTTCGGCGGAGTCGTCCGCGATGGCCTTGGGAGGAATCTTTCCTCCTTCCGCCTTTGGTTTGTCGTCGTCATCATCTTCGATCGGTTCGGGGTCGTTGATGAGACCGAAGCTTACGCGGACTTGCATCTGGAGGCCACCGACATTCCAGTGGGCCTTCTTTTCGGGACCGTCGGGAACGATGTCGGCAAAGGACTTTTTGGATTTTACATCGATGGAGCTGAATCCTACGTCGCCATAGACCTTGAAGTTTTTCCAGCTGGCGACAAGGTAACCCAGACTAACTCCGTAGCCAGCGCCGGTGTAGGGCGTTTCCGCCTCCATCTTGCCCCAGGTGGAATAAATCTCCGTGCCGGGCAGAACCCAGTACCAGCGAAGGGCGATGCTGAAAAGGGATTCACCGGATAGGCTCATGAAATTTTTTGGGATGGCGAAACGGTACTCCAGAAAAAGGGGGACGCCCTGGATGGTGTAGCTGTAGTTGTGGGTTCTGTTCTTGCGGTCCACAAGGACGATGGATTCGTTGTCGTAGATGAATCCGATTCCTGCACTGATGAAGTTGTCCTGGAGAAACTGGTACTGGATGCCTGCCGAAACGGGAAAGCAGAAGTTCACCTTCTGAAAATCCTGCTTGGCAACATTCAGGGATTCCTTTTCGGTAAGGGCGTCTTCCTTAAAGCTTTTGTAGATGGTGTCGATGGCGTCCTGGAAATATTTTCGCTGCTCGAAATTCAGGAAGGAGACCGATGGCTGTGCGAAAATGGAAAGTCTAGACCTGTCGTGTTCCTCCTTAGAATCGCTTGCTCCGTAAGCTACGCCTAGGAACAGACTGAAGGCTGCAACCAGGGCAGGGAGGTTCTTTGGAAAACGGGGGCGCCACATGAGTCTACGTCGGAACTAGTTCTGCAGTTCCTTTTCTTCTTTCTGGATGCGCTTCTTTTCGGCGTCCTTCTTCAGGCGCTTCTCGAAGGCTTCTTCCGCCTTGGCAATTCGCTTTTCGGTCTTCTCGATCTGCTTCTGGATATCCTTGTTGTCGGCGGGAGCTTCCTTCTTTGCAATGTTCAGGTAGAGCTTCGCCGTTTCGAACTGGTCCAGGTCATTGTAGCTCTGGGCTATCATGAAAAGGGCTTCGGGACGGCGCTTGGCGTAGGGGTAGGTCTCCAGGAATTCCTTGAAGTAGATGACTGCTGCCTGGGGCTTTTCCATTCGCAGGTAGAGGCGTGCGGTCTGGAATTCCTTTTCGGCCATGCGGTCCACCAGCAGGCCATAATAGTAGCTCACGGAATCGCGCAGGGGGGAATCGGGATGGTTGGACAGGTAGCGCTCGAAATCCTTCATGGCGATGGTCGTGTTGGCCTCGTCGCGGGAAACGCGGAATTCCATGTTGAAGGAGGAAATGGCCTTGCGGAACTCAGCGGTCTCGATGAAGGGGGAACCCGGGAAGTTCACGATGAAGCTGCCGTATTCGCCGCGGGCCTCGATCCAGTCTTCCATATTGAAATGGCTCTCTGCAATGAGGAACTGAGCCTGTTCCATATAGCCGGTGCCTGCGCAGGTAGCGAGAATGTCTTCCAGTTTCTCGATGGTACGGCCGTACTTTTCCGCCTTGAACAGTTCCTCGGCTTTCTGGTAACGGGTGGCGCACCACTGGGTATGGGTCATCTTTTCCTTGGGACCCGAAGCACAGGAAAGCAAAAAGCCGGTTGTCAAAAGTGCGAGGAACAGGGGAATCTTTTTGAACAGGTTCATTTTTTTTCTTTGGTTAATTCTAACTTTTACCGTAGTAAATTAGAAAAAATTGAGTCCACGGAAAAATGATTCTTGTCCGCTACGTGTTGAAAGAGCTTGTCGGCCCCTTTTTGGCCGCGCTTTTCGGCATTACCTTCCTGTTTGTGGTGGACTTTCTGGTAAAGATCCTGGACAACGTGCTTTCCAAGGGACTGCCCGCTTCCACGGTTCTTGAAATTTTTGTGTTGAACCTGGCGTGGATGCTTTCCCTGTCCATTCCCATGGCGGTTCTCGTGGCAAGCCTCATGGCATTTGGCCGCCTGTCCGGTGACCAGGAGATTACGGCCTGCAAGGCGGCTGGCGTTTCGCCCCTGTCCCTGATGCGCCCGGTGCTGATTGTCGCCATGCTGGTGTCCGTTCTCATGGTGTGCTTTAACAACTGGGTCTTGCCGGAAGCGAACCACCGGTCGGTGGAACTGATGAGCGCCGTGTCTCGCAAGAAACCCCACGCCTTCATAGATGCTGGGCGCCTGATTACCCAGTTTCCCGGCGTACAGCTCTGGGTAAACCGCATTGACCCGGTCTCGGGAACGCTTTACGGGGTCCAGATTTACGAGATGGAAAAGAAGGGATCTCCCCGCATCATTTACGCCGACAGCGCTTCCATGGAATATGCGGATAATGGGGCAACGCTGATGTTGCGTTTGAAAAGTGGAGAGACCCACATGACGGACGCGGACAATCCGGAAAACTATTTCCGTATACGGTTCTTCTCCCAGGAACTGGCCATGAAGAACGTGGATGACCGCCTGGAACGTCGTAGCCGCAGTTACCGCAGCGACCGCGAAATGCCCATCGAGATGATGATGGACGTGGTGGAGGATGCCCAGAAGAAATATGCGGAGGCGAGGGAGCAGGCCATGGACCGAAGGCTTGCTACGGTTGTGACCCTGCAGAAGCAGCTCCAGGGTGATTCCGTGGTGCCGGACCTTTCCAATAGCGATGTGGCTCCCATGGATTCTATCCAGCGGCGGCGGTCTCTGCAGAAGCTCCGCATCCAGGAACTGGCAGCGCTCCGCACCACGGAACGCCTGTACGGCCGCATTGACGGCGAGAAGAAACGCGAGGCTCAGTACCGGGTGGAAATCCACAAGAAATACAGCACGGGTTTTGCCTGCTTCATCTTTATTCTCATTGGCGCTCCCCTGGGAATTATGGCTCGAAAGGGCGGTATCGGTACAGGAATCCTGTATAGTCTTGCGTTCTTCGTGATTTACTGGATCTGCCTCATTGGCGGCGAGAACATGGCGGACCGACTGATCGTTTCGCCCGTACTTGCCATGTGGATGAGCAACATTATCATCGGGGTCTTTGGCATCTTCATTACCATCGCCATGGTCCGGGACCGTTTCTCCGGAGATTCCAAGTTCTTTAGGGCTGTCCGTAAAGTCAAGGGCTTCTTTGGCCGGATTTTCAAGTTTGCCACAAAAAGGTTCCAGTAGGTCCGTATGAAGTTTACCCGATACATGCTCTGGAATTTTCTGAAGATGTTCCTCATCGTGCTGATGGGGGCCGTACTCATGTTTGCGGTGATCGACTTCGTGGGTAACATCAAGACGTGGCTTGCCCGCGACCTGAAGGATGCGGGGGATTACTATCTCAGCTATATACCCTACATGGTCTACCTGATTACGCCGGTGGCCCTCTTCATTGCGGTTCTTGCCTCCATCGGCAACATGGCCCGCCATCTGGAAATGAGCGCCATGCAGAGTTCTGGCCAGAGTCCGTTCAAGACACTGCTTCCCATTTTTATTTTCGGCATTCTCGTGTCTGTTGGCTCCTATGAAATGAGCGAGCTGATTCTTCCCGACGCTAACCATAGGCGCCTGGAAATTATGGAAACCAACGCCCAGAAAAAGAAGAATCCCCGAATCAAGGAAAAGCAGGATTTCACCTTCATCGATAGCGAACGGGCCAGCTGGTTCTTCAAGTACTATTCCGGCAAGAGTAGGGTTGGTCGCGACGTGGTCCTGCTGATTCGAAACCAGGGTTCTCTGGAAGAGCGCTTCGATGCAAAAATTGTCCGCTGGGTAGACCGGCTGCCTGTAGATTCCGCGGCCTTAAGGCGGGGCGAGCGGATTCCCGGATGCTGGCAGTTTGAACGGGGCTACCGCAGGGAATTCCTGAAGGACGGTTCCGTAAAGGTTCATAGCTTGCGGAGCGAGAAATTCTGTGAAAAGGTCGGTACCCATCCCGACGACCTGATTAACGAGCGCCAGCTTTCCGACGAAATGAGCTCCAGGATGGTACAACAGCGAATTGAAGTGCTCAAGCGTTCAGGTGAAGATACCAGGGTCATGGAGACCGCCCTGCACTTCAAGCGTTCCGCCCATTGGATGAACCTGATAGTGCTTCTTATCGGGGCGGCCCTTTGTCACCGATATAAGCGTTCTGGGGGGCTTTCCCAGAAGTTCGGCGTTGGACTCCTGATTGTATTTAGCTATTATATAGTGGAACGAATTGGACTTAAGATGGGTGAGAACGGCGCCTTGACTCCTTTCTGGGCGGCATGGATTAGTCATTTCATTTATGGTGGAGTGTCATCGGTCATGTTGTATCGTTCTTTCCGATTGTGATTAGCGGGATGATATGTCTGTTGCAGAAATAATGTTTGTGGTATCGGGCCTCCTGGTGGGTCTTGCCTTTCAGGGAGGAATGTTCCTTTTTGCGATTCCCTTTGCAGTGGTTGCCATGTTGCTTGGCTTCATGAATCGCCCCCGCCTTGCAGGACCCGTGGCCCAGTCGACGGCTACGCTTCCCATTATTTCCCTGGGGGGCCGCAATACGGGCAATGTGCCTGTGGTCTCGCCGGACCTTCGCTCCGAATTCCGCAACGAGAACGGCATGATGAACGAGCCTGAATCCGCCCTGAAGGTAAGTCAGGTCTGGGCCCGCGCCAATGCGGATATCAACAAGGGCATGACTGACATTCTCCGCTCCATCAAGGGCATCGTCCCTCAGGCAAATTCCATCATCGTGTTTACCCAGCTGAATAACCCTAGGGAATGGGGTGTTCGCAATTATGTGAACAATAAGGAATCTTCCGTGGATCCCTGCGTTCGCATTTCGGAAAATTCCGGTCTTGTCAGCCACCTGTTCCGCTCCGGCGTAAACCGTATTCTGGAAGGGGACTTGCCCAGTAGCAAGAGCCTGATGTATTACATCGACCATCCTGCCATTAAGTCTGTGGTGGCGGTTCCCATGCTGGATCACAATGGTCAGCGCATCGGGGCCCTGGTCATGGACTCTACCCATCCCAACGCCTTTACGGACATTACGGCCCAGGCCCTTTCCTATGTGGCAAGTGCCATAACTATGCTGGACTACAAGGGCTTCCTTTCTGCCCAGAAGCATATCGCATTGCAGCAGTACAGCGGCCTCTACAATTACCAGCGCAAGTTCTTCCAGACCATGACGGTGAAGGATATCTACAAGCAGATTATCAATTATGTCCGCGATAATGTTGCTTACGATCGCCTGACCATCCTGGTGATGAATCAGGGCAAGGAATCTTCGGGAAACCAGGGCAAGGACTCTGCAGGTCGCGTGGTCTTCTGCGAAGGTGTGGATTCCAAGGAATTTGCGGAGAAGCGCTTTACCCTTTCGGACAAGGGCATCTTTGTGCTCGCCTTGCTGCGCAACCGCCCCATTGAACGAAACTTCTCCGTTGGCTTTAACGAATATGTGCCCCGCCTGAACGATTCCGAAAAGCATAACACGAACCTCCGCCAGGTTTTCATTATGCCTATTGCCGCGAAGGCCGATGCGGAATCCGCAGACATCGCCATCTGTCTTGAAAGTAGCGGCCCTCGCCCCTATACGGACCACGAGAAGGAACTGCTGAAGGCCTTTGCCGGCGTGGCGGGCTTCGCCTACGATCGCGCCCGCAAGTTCGAACATGGCAAGGAAATGGCCTCCCGCGATAGCATGACCGGCCTCATGAACAAGCGTACCCTTTTTGAACGGCTGCGTGCGGAAAAGGCCCGCGCCACCCGCATGAAGTACTGTATCGGCGTCCTGATGATGGACATTGACCATTTTAAGCATGTGAACGACACCTATGGCCATAATATCGGCGACGTGGTCATTAACGGCTTTGCAAGGACCATCAGCGAGGAAATCCGCAAGGATATCGACGTGGTGGGGCGTTTCGGCGGCGAAGAATTCGTGGTTGGACTGATCGATACCACGGCAGAAGGCATGGTCGAGACGGCGGAACGTATTCGTAAGGCCATAGAAAAGCTTGTGTTCGACATTCACCAGGCAAAACCCCTTAAGGTTACGGTTAGCGTTGGTGCCTATCTTGTGGGACCCGAATTTACCGATATGGAAAAGGCCGTGCAGAATGCGGACCAGGCCCTCTACAAGGCTAAGGAGGGAGGCCGCAACCAGGTTGTCCAGTTCCAGGAAATGCCCCTTGAAACTGCTTCGAAATCTGTAACTCCGAAGCCTGCTGCGGCTCCTGCGACAATGGCTCCCGCAACTCCTGCACCTGCTGCTCCTACGGAATCCGGGATCCCGGTAATTCGTGCTGCCGCTGACGGTCCCTTTTCCTAGCATCTGAGGCTCTATGTTTACTGCTATAGACTGGATAGTGCTTGTTGGCTATCTGCTTGTCTCTCTGTTTATTGGCCTGTGGGTTTCCCGCGGTAACAAGAACCTGAAGGAATACATGCTGGGGGGCGGCTCCATGCCCTGGATTGCTGTTGGCATTAGCCTCATTGCAACCTCCGTCAGCGCTACCACTTTCCTGGGGGCTCCTGCGGATGTGTATGGTGACAACATGACTTTCCTCATGTTCCAGATTGGCGCATTTCTCAGTATTTTTGTGGTGGGGAAGGTCTTTATTCCCCGCTTTCAGAATTCTGGAATTTCCAGCGCATACGAACTTTTTGAGGTTCGCTTTGGAAAATCTACACGTCGTCTGGCTGCGGTCTTTTACTGCATGCACTTGTTGCTCCGTACGGGCATTCTGCTTTATGCTCCATCCCTGGTGCTGGCCCAGATTCTGCATATCGACCTGAATGTTGCGATTATCGTTTCTGCGGCCGTTGCCATTTTCTACACCTGGTTTGGAGGCATCAAGGCGGTGATCTGGACGGACGTCATGCAGTTCATCGTCTTCTTTGGCGGTGGCGCCCTGGTGCTCCTGATCATTTCCAATTCCGTAGGCGGCCTGGGTGAAATGGCCCGCATGGCGGGGGAGGCCGGCAAGACGAAATGGTTTGACGGAAGCCTTGATATTTCCAACGACCGTACACTTATTTCTGCAGGCTTTGCCTACGCTGTCCTGGAAATCGCCATTCGCGGTTGCGACCAGCAGTTCGTGCAGCGTTACCTCAGCTGCAAGGATGTGAAGGCGGCCAACCGCTCTAGCATTCTTTCCATGGTGTTGGGTGTCGTTGTTTCCATCCTGTTCTACTGGGTGGGTGCCGCCCTCTATGTTTATTACCAGACCGCACATGCGGCCGCCCTGCCGGATGGTCTCGGACAGAATGACGTGTTTCCTTACTTTATTGTAAATGGTCTGCCCCAGGGTGTGACCGGCCTGATTGTTGCCGCCATCTGTGCAGCCGCCATGAGTTCCCTTTCCGGTGCCATCAATTCCCTCAGTAATACCTCCGAGCGGGATTTCTTTGGCTGGAAGGAAAATGAAGGTCTTGGCGGTTTAAAGCGCGCAAAACTTTGGACTGTCCTGTGGGGCGTTCTTGGGGTGTTCGGCGCGCTGTTTGCTGCTACCCAGCAGGGAAGCCTCTTGAAGAATGCCGTGTTCTTTACCGGCCTCTTTACGGGCCCCCTTCTTGGTATGTTCCTGCTGGCTTTCTTTGCAAACAAGTTGTTTGGCGGCGATGACAGCCCGAAGAAACTTCGCAGTTGGTGCGTTGTCGTTGGTGTCCTTTGCGGTATGGGAAGCTTAATCCTGGTTCAGGGAATTGAATTCCTTGGAGTGCCTGCTGTTTTCGGCGATATTTTCAGCTGGCCCTGGATGCCACTCATCAGCATGATCACCACCATCGTGGTTGCCTGTGTTGTGAATGCGATTACGAATTTGGCCACTTCCAAAAAGTAATATTCCAAATTGTGTAAGTAAATTTTTGCTGCGTATTCCGTACTCGGCGTTTCTTTTATTGCGTATATTGACTTTAGACAAGGAGGTTTATATGTCTAACAAAGTTTCTTTAGTAGCGATTGCAGGTCTATCTGCGGTTTGTCTCGGCTTGCTGTGGAATCAGCAGAATGGTGCTGGACAAGATGTTGTTTCTCAAAGCCCGGCCTTGGGCTTACCTGATTCCAAGCCTGTGTTGGAGAAAACCGGCCGCGGAACCATCACTGTAGCAAGTGAAGATCAGCATATGTTCGTTGCTGATGAATACATCACTACCTTCAGTATTTTTCAGAGGAATAAGGATAAGGGCAAGGCTTTCTCCTTGATGAACGCCAATCGAGAAAAGGTTATGGCTCTTTTCAAAAAAATGAATATTGATGAAAAGAGAGTTGATCAGACTAGTGTTGACGTAAAGAAGGACTGGACCTATGAGAAAAACATACGTCGAGATGATGGCTTCGTTGCTACTCAACATTTTAGAGTGATTCTTTCTAGCAAGGATGACGCTGAAACTTTGGAACAGGAATTGACTCAATTCTCTTTTGTGGAAGAATCCCGCATCTGGTCTCAGCTGAAAAATGCGGAGGCCATGGAAGTGGAAACGATTAAGAGTGCCTGTAAAAAGGTGAAACAGAAGGCGGATGAATATGCCCAGAGTGTTGGGGCGAATGTAGGAACCGCAATTACTGTCAGTGGACACTCCAGCGTAGATCAATTTAACTCTACGGATTCGGTGGGCGTCTTTGCGAATGTACAGGCCTCCATGCGTCTTGTAGGAAAGAATGAATCCAAGAATTCCTACATCACGGTGAATCAGTACGAAAATAAGAAGTTCCTTGCTGATAAGTTCATTGTTTCCGCTTGTATTGTAATTGATGGCTCCAATAAGGAACTGCTTTACAAGCAGGTGGCTGAAAAACGTTGTCAGATTGAGGACTTGGCTAAGAATCTTGGTATTGCTGTGTCTGATGTGAATACGGAATCTTTGGTCATCAGTAAGAAGACTAAGTGGGAACTGAGAGAGGATGGCGGAAAGAACCCCATTGCTGCTCGCCAGAATGTAACGGTGAATTTCCGTTCCAAGGATGCTGCTGTAACATTCTTCTCGGCTTTGGCGGGCATTGAACATGTTCTGCCGCGCAGTGCGGAGCCGGCCCTGAGTAATGAGGATTCCCTGCGGATCCAGGTAACGAACCTTGCGGGGCAAAAGGCTCTTGCTCGAGCAAAGGCTTTGGCGGAAGGCTTCGGTGGCAAGATAGGCGATGTGGTGAATGTTGGCGATAACGCCGCCAGCGGGCTTCAAGACTACATGGCCGTAAATGAGGTGGTGATGGATGCTCAACCAAGGTTGTATAAGGCTAAGATGGGCAGATCTGGTGGGTTCAATGATGGACTGGCAGGTCTCCTTGGCGGAGGGGATGGCTCCATGGGCATGAATATCGCCGATTCCGTGGAAATTTCATCTTTCATTAGCGTCGTAACAGAACTGAAGTACTAAAACCTGAAGAAAAACAAAAAAAGTTCAAAAAAATCAAGAAAAAAGGCCCATATCCCTTTACAAGCTGAAAATATTTAGCTATATATGGGTCACCCCGCGGGAATAGCTCAGTTGGTAGAGCACGACCTTGCCAAGGTCGGGGTCGAGGGTCCGAGTCCCTTTTCCCGCTCTAAAAAAAGAAAAAGCACCACTTTGTGGTGCTTTTCTTTTTTTTATAACGTGAGGTGGGTCGGACCCTCGAAGAGGGTGCGGCATTATTTGGCTCGTGGGCGAAGCCCGTGGAGACAAATAATGAGCTTACGGCGAAGCCGTGAGCCCTTTAGGGTGAGCGAGCAGCCCTGCGAAGCAGGGGGCCTGCGACCGAACATTCTCTTTTCCCGTCTCCCTTTTCCCGCCTCCCGCCAAACGGTGTCTGCGGCTGTGTTCTGTCGAAGCAAAAGTGTGATTTTGCAGCAACTCTCTCTTTGCTCGTCAATCCTTCCGAAGGAAGTTTCTTGTTTTACCAAATCTCGATATTTTTGTACGATTTGGTAGCTTTGCTTAATTCGCTTTGATACCGAAATACTGCTTTTTTTAGGTGAGACTTGAACGGATTTAAATCGCTCATGCAAACAGTTGTTTGTAGAACAACCTAGCATTCGGTCATGTCGGCTCAAGCAAGCTTGGCCGCCGCGACTCTCATGCAAACTGTTGTTTGTAGAACAACCTTGACCTCGGTCATGCCCAATGGCAAGTAAACTTGCCATGGTCACGACACTCGTGTCAACAGTTGTTTGCAAAATTCTCAAAAACGGTTGAAATTTCGATTTTTTTTGTTTGAAGTTTGTATATTTGCACGCGTCGGAAATACCGACTTTTTTTACATAGCCCGACAGGCTTAATTGCGTTCCTCGGATGGTCCGATGGAAAATGAAAATTTGGTGCAGGTGTTCAACGCGATTGTTGAGTCAATCGGTACCGAAAGCGAATTCAATCACGACAGGTATTTTCGTTATGCGTTTTCGAATCCAGAACGTACAGCGGAACTGCTGACAATTTTTTCAGAGAAGAACGAATCTCTAAAGACATTTCTGGAAACGGTGGACCTTTCTTCGCTGAAGGGCGCTCCCGAAAACTTCTCCATGTCGAAGCATTTCGGCTCCGCCGATCTTGTTTTCGAGGCCCGCCTGAAAAACGGGAAGACAGCCGATTTGCTGGTAGGACTGATTGCAGAACACAAGTCGTACAAGGATTCCGGGGTATTCGACCAGATTTCGGAGTACTACCACCATCTTTTTCAGGAGCGCGGCAAGGACTATCCGGTGGTGGCGTTCATCATCTACAATGGGGAGGAAGAGTGGAAGCCGGTTGCCTCGCCCCGCTATGAAAATTATCCTGAATACTACCAGGACATTGGCTATCCCTTCAAGGTGGAGTTCCTAGATATTGGCCACGGAATAAACCTGATCGACTCCGGGAACATCTCACCCGAGACTCTTGTCGCGCTGACCGCAATGAAGTATATTTTCAGCGAGGCGGAATTTCCCGTGACTTTTCGGCAAGCGGCGCTGCACCTGCTGGAGTCCCAGAACACGGATGCCGGCAAGGAATTTATCCGTCAGACCCTTGCCTACTACGCGTGGAAATGGCCCTACAAACCGGAGGTTGTAAAAGTGGATAGACCAGAAATCGTTGCCGCCAATAAGAAGGGCGAGTCCTTCGCCGAGCATTTCATTAAGCAAGGCTCCTTGCTTCGTGCACAGGAAATGGCCCGTAGGATGCTCGCAAAGAATAAGCCCATCAGCGAGATTGTTGAGTTTACCGGCCTGGAAGAGGTTGATATCCTGGCTCTGTAGTGTGCTTTAAAAATGCCTAGTGATAACAAAACAGATATATTATCCAAATTTGTATAGGAGATTCTCAAAAAATTTGGATTCTGCAACGGCTGGTTTGGCTGAGTTGACTTTACAAAAATCTTACGGGCAATTATATTTGTATTGAATGAATATTGTTGCGTGTGATGGACTGAAGTTTATTTAGAACTCAGGCGAAAACAGCAAATCTTGTGTAGCCTTTGTTCAACTCTAAAATGTATATTTGGGATGAAAACTTGATGGGAGTCAGTCATGATTGATGTGTGTGAATGTATAAAATCCGATTCTTATGTAAGTTCAAACATGAACGATGTTATGGATTTCGTGAATGAAAGTAAGACTCCGATGGTGATCACCCAGGATGGAAAGTCTAGGGCTGTCCTCGTGGATGTCGGAACATATCGAGACATGACGAGCGCCTTCAATCTCTTGAAAATTGTCCAGCTTTCTGAACGGGATGTACAGGCGGGACGTGTAAAACCGGCAACACAGGTTTTTCAAGAAATGAGACAAAAGTACAATGCCGGAAAATAGTACTTTTGAAGTAATTGTCTCGCAGTTTGCTGAAGACGATCTATACGAAATCGTGGAATTTTACAATTCCTTGAGTCCTGCCTATGTAGAGGATGTAATTGCAAAGTTTGAGATGAACATCTTGTCCTTGTCTGAATTTCCTCGAAGAGGACGCGTCGTTCCAGAGCTGCATAGGCAAGGTATAGAACGGTACAGAGAATTAATTCAGGGACATTATCGGATTGTGTATGAAATCCGAGAAACAGATGTCGTCGTTCACACGGTTGTTGATAGCAGACAAAATTTTGAGGATATTATAATCGCCAAATTGACTCGAATCCTGGATAGATGAAGCTGATGAGCCTTTGGCGTGGGTTCATAAATGTTGAAATTTGGCCTTCTTGAAGGGTGTTCAATCTTTACAAAAATCTTACGGGCAGTTATATTTGTATTGAATGAATATCGTTGCGTGTGATGGACTGAAGTTTGTGGCGACCGCTGAGGGAGCCTTTGCGGGCTGTGGCTTTGTGGCGCAGGTCCGTAAGTCCATTACCCCCCCCCCTATGTAACTAGAAGTTTACTTGCTGGCAGTCATTCCGGCCTCAGCGCCGGAATCACCGGTTCTTCCCATACATTAAAAATTTTCCCGTGCGAGTTGTTCGCCATGGGCTTTCTTGCGTTGTGCACATTTTTGCGCCCGCTGTCGCGTTTTGCCGTGTCCGCTTTTGTGGTCGCGGCTCTTTGATTTTAAGGAGAAAATAAATCATGATGCGAAATAGCATTAACTCTTATTTGACCTCGCTGGTCATGGTGCTGGCGCTGTTGCTCTCGGCAAATGCCTTTGCTACTGAAACAGTACAATCAACTATCGAGATAGATGGCAAAGACTACGCATTGTTCACAGGTTTTAATGCCATAAAAGGAGTCGCTGGTACTAATGCTGATCCTGAATCTTCTAAAATGGTAGATGGGGATATTGAATCTTTGTGGAATGTAGTACTTTCTCTTTCCGGAGAATATGCATCTGTTGAGTTTTCGTCTGACTACCCTATTATCTTAAGGGGATTCATAGTAAACTTATATAATACTACTGCTTCGAGACATCCAACGGAGTTGAGATTATATGCGAAAGCTAGCGAAACTGACGAATATGTCGAAGTTTCTTCTTATTCTGTTCCTTCTTATTTGGATATGGAGCGAACTTTTCCTATTACCAAGGAAGACAATACCATGTATCGGTATTTCAAATTTGAATGTGCGAATAGTGGCCGAAACATGAAGTTGACTGAAATTAGGCTTTATGGATACAAGGAATGGGCTTATACATACCTCACTCCGCAGGAAGCAACTTGCACCCAGCAAGGTGTATTGAAAGAATGTTATCGTCGTACCGATGGAAAATATTTTGCAGATGAATTAGGAGTTACGGAACTTACTGCAGAAGAGTGTGTAACGCCAGCGTTGCCTCATGAAGGTGTGCATCACGAAGAAGAGGCTAACTATATAGAATACTGGCAGTGCTCAGTGTGTGGACATTTTTTCTCTGATGCAAAGATGACAGCAGAAATTACAGAAGTACAGACTCAAAAAATCTCATATATGAATTCTTCTGGGGATTTGGTGCAGCTAAACGAGGTTGCAACAAAAGTTACAAGTGACACGACAATATGGAATGCAGGCTGGTATCTAGTATCCGAAAATGTAACAATATCTGATCGTATTATTGTAAATGGTGAAGTTCATTTGATATTGGCAGATGGAGTGACTCTTAATGCAAATAGAGGCATCACAGTATCAACTGATGCATCGTTTAACATATATGCACAAACAGAAGATGAAGCGAATATGGGGGTGCTGAATGCTACGGCTCCAAATCATTTGGGTAATCCATATGCAGGAATTGGTTGTGCGTATGGTAGTGGTGACGCGGGTTCGATAACGATCAATGGCGGAAAGATTACAGCACGCGGATTTATAGGTGCTGGTATCGGTTCAGTTCAATATAGATCGGTTGGAACAATTACGATTAATGGTGGAATTGTCGATGCTGCAGATACTGAGGGAAGTGGTGCTGGAATTGGAAGTGGTAATTTAGGGAAAGCTAGTGTCATTAACCTAAACGGTGGTGTCATTTATGCAAAAGGTATTGGAGCAGGTAACGCTGGAACTGGCTATATAACTATTAATATTTCAAATGGAATTAAGAAAATCGTCGCAACATCTAATAATTCTGGATGTATAGGGAATAAAGAAAATATTACCGTTAATTTTAAGAATGAAGGAAGTATAGTGACTGGTGCTGTCAAGGATGCGATATTCTATGATTCTGGTGAGGGAGAACAGCGAAATATTCGTATCAAAGCATTGTGTCATCACATTGCAATAAGCGATGATCTCAAGGCTCACATAACTGCAGATATTGAATATGCTCTTGCTGGTGAGAGGGTTGCGCTGACTATTGTAGGTTCTGCGGTTGATGCTGCATCTATAAAAGTAAATGGAGGAACTGTACCATTATTGGATGCAGGGAATAACACATATACTTTTGAAATGCCAGAAATCGATGTGAATGTGACTGCAGAAGTAGCAAAAACATATTCTGTCAGTCTCCCTGACAATATGGAAATCATAAGTACTTCAAATCCTGCGGATGGTGAAGGAAAGTATATTGCTGGTACGATTATTAAATTTAAGCCTGTTTTTCTATATGAAGCATCTAATGTTTCTGATGGAACAAATATTTTAAATAATTCGGATGGTGTTTATGCTATTAAAGTTGAAGAAACTGATATAAACATTACAGCAACAATAAGTCATAATAATAATATCAATTTGTCAGATGCGCCATACAGTTTTACTGCTGTAAATGCAGATGTACTAAGTGGCAGAACATACTGGAAAGTTACGATTGCAGATGGAGCAACGATTACACTTTCAAATGCAACAATAAATGGCGGTATTGTTTGTGAGGGAACAGCAACAATTATTCTTGATGGAGATAATAATGTAAAGAGTTATAGCATGAATGCTGGTATTCAAGTTGGAGGTGCTGGCACAACGCTCGTTATTAAAGGAAGTGGCTCGCTTGTGGCAACAGGTGCATTTAGGGCGGCAGGAATTGGGCTTAGTGCGGCATGGGATGTTGAGGTTGTTGGTGGAAATATTGTTGTCGAAGGAGGAAATATTACCGTTGTAGGTGGCGAAGATGGTGCTGGAATCGGAACTGGTGTAAGTAATAAGATTGCAAGACTTGGTGACATCACTATTAAGAGTGGGACTGTAAAGGCAATAGGCGGTAGTGATGGAGGTTTTGGCACAGGAAATATTTATGGTATTGGCGTAGGAAATATTGTTAGTAGAGGTACTAACGAAATTGGTACAATAACCATTTATGATACTGTTGATTTGGTAGATGCCTCAAGTATTGGAAAAGATATTATCTATATGCATGACAATACTGATGTGTCTGAAAGTAAAAATGATTATTTCACCATTATTGAAAATGGAGAACGTAAAATCATATATACTGGAAATCCAATTTCTGATATTGAGGATCAGACATATACAGGAGAAGCGATTACTCCAAAACCTATAGTTTCATTAGGTTCGCTTAATTTTGAAGAAGGAACTGACTACGAGTATTCATATACCAACAATGTAAAAGTTGGCTCTTCTGCAACTGTAACGGTTACATTCAAGGGCGATTATGCGGAATTCGGTTCTGTTTCGAAATCCTTTAATATCACGAAGGCTACGCCTACAGTTGAACCCCCGACTTCTGCCAATCCGAAGTTCGCTGGTAATTGCGTAGAACTTGTTAACCCCGGAATTACAGACTTTGGGGTGATTCTCTATAGCATCAAAGAAGATGAGGGATACTCATCCGATATTCCTTGCGCTAATGCTGCAGGCAATTATAAGATTTACTATAAGGTCGAGGAAAGGGATAACTGGTCTAGCGTAGAAGGGTCTGTTGATGTGACTGTGGAAAACGAAAAATTCACAGTTACCTTTGTGGATGCCGAAGGCGAAACAATTAGCTCTGGTAAATATCCGTATGGCACTCCGGTTGTTGATATTGCGAAACCGACGGGAAATCCAGAAAAGGCTGACGATGAAATGTATGCCTACACCTTTGCTGGCTGGAGTCCTGAAATTCAGGAAGTGACTGATGCTAAGACATATAGTCCAATCTACAATAAAACCCGTATCGGTTTCGGCTCTGCCACTATCGCTGCGGATGGCTCTTGGGCAACTATCGACGGAAAGTCCAGTAAAAAAATTGATGCCGATCTTGATGCCGTTGAGATTACTGGAGATGTGACTCTCAATCGTGAATTTGTGGCGGAAAAGCCATCCACCATCGTGCTGCCCTTTGATACGCATATAGACAATGTTCCCGGATTCACCTTCTATTCGTTCAAGGGTGTTGTAAAGGAAAACGGCGTCTGGAAGAAGGTTGTCTTCGACGAAGTTGACAAAGAAGGTGATGGACACATTTATGCGAATACCCCCTACATTGTTGTTGCCAAAGAAGATGTGGGCGGCCTAATTGTGGAAAACGGTGTGGTATTTGATTTAAACAGTGTACGTCCGATGTCCAGCGAGGATGGTATTTGGCAGTTTGTGGGCACATACGATTTCAAGGTCTGGAACGAAGGTGATCGTTATATTGGCAGGTCATACGGTTTTGCTGCTGAGGAACGTGATGGTGCACGTATCGGACAGTTTGTAATGCTTGGAAGCAACGCCTACGCATATCCCATGCGCGCCTACCTGTATTATGCAGGGGGTAACTCTGGAGAATCTCGCAGTATGGCTCCCGCACTGTTCAAGGCGGCTCCAGCCGTCGCAAGTATCGATGAACTCCCTGAATCCATGGATGTGGTCATCAGGGGCGAAGAGGGTACAACCGTCATCGGAACCATCAACACCCGCACCGGTGAGTTCCGCTCCGCAGAAAATCGCTGGTTCGACCTGAACGGCCGTTTCCTCGGCAACAAAAAGCCCACCGTCAAAGGAACCTACTACAATAATGGAAAGAAAGTCATTGTCAAGTAAGCCGAAGTGCGGCTATGTCAAGCCGGAAATGAAAATCGTCAAGCTGAAGGCCCGCACAAGCCTGCTTCAGGGTAGCGGCTCTCAGGATCCGATTGATGATTTGCCGGAATCGTTGGATGTTATAATAATCGGAAAATAGAGGAAATAATATGCAGAAGAAAGAATACAAGACTCCGAAAATGAAGGAAATCAAGCTCAAGGCCCGTGCTAGCTTGTTGTCGGGAAGCAGCAGCGATGGTTATTACCATGGAGGAATTTCCTATAACGGTATGCCTGATCCCGTTGAGTGTAAGAACGTTTAACCAGTTCCTGTGCTACTGATTTGCTCATGTAGCGATAAGTCCTTCCGAACAAAATCGGAGGGACTTTTTTATACTTTAAAGAATAAAGGGCAACAAATATAACGGTTTCAACTCCAGGGAACCTTGATGGCTGCAGTCTTGCTGTGAGAACAGGAACTGCCTGCCGACGCATCTGCTGTAACGCTCTGCAAATTTGCTTATGGAGTCATGATTCCTGACAGCGGAAGACTTGATTTCTATGGGGACAACCTTGTTCTTGTCCGTCACCAGAAAGTCCACCTCGTAAGAGTGCGTACTGTTCTCTTTTGCCCAAGTGTGGTAGAAAAGGTCCCGTCCGCAGGCGGTTAGAATCTGGGCGGCAACATTTTCATAAAGATATCCAAGGTTGGCGTCAAGCTTGTCGCTCAGCAGCTTCTTGTAGATTCCTTCGTGATCGCCGTTTCCGTTGTTAAAGAGTATTGTAGTAAACAAGCCTGTGTCAGAAAGATAGAGCTTAAAGTTGTTTGGCTCCCTTGTCTGAAATAATGCCGGGCTCGGTTCCGTGACGTGGTAACAAGGCTGTACGATTTTGGAATCGATCAAATCGAAAAGGCGATCCTCGTCCTTGGACGTCTTTTTCTTCCCGGTGGCTGCGGTCAGTACAAAACGCTTTTTCTTGAGGGCGAGTTGATTCGGAACTGACTTGAACATGTCGGACAGTCTGCCCGATGCGTCGATTTTCTTGAGGTCTTCTAGATATAGCCCGATGATTTCACGCTTGACCTCGTCAACTCGGTTGAAGTTGTTGAAACGGATATAGGCGTCAACGGCCTGTGGCATGCCGCCTACGGCAATGTAAAGCCTGAAGTTTCGCATGAGGGTGCGGTTTGTGGAATCTCCCAAAGAAGTTCCTGACTTTGCAATTGTTTTAAGCAGGTCCGTGTTTTCGCCAATGGCCCACATGAACTCTTCGTAGTCCATTGGATGAACGCTGATTTTGTGTTCTTCCGAGGGGATGACGATGCCTTTCACATTCTTTTTTATGGAAATCAGGGAGCCGGTCTCAATGAAATGGTATCGGCCATCTTTTACAAGATACTTGATTGCCTGGCGGGCCTTGGGATAAAGCTGGATTTCGTCAAAAATGATGACGGATTCTCCTTCGTAGAGAACCACATTTGTTTCGGCCTGTAGGCGCAGAAAAAATCGATTCAGGTTGGCGACATCCCTAAATACGTCCAGTAACTCGTCGGTAACGTTTGCAAAGTCGATTTTGATGTAGGACCTGTATTCCTGCTTTGCGAATTCCTCGGCGATGGTCGATTTTCCCACGCGCCTTGCCCCTTCTAGCAGGCAGGCGTATTCTCCGGCAAGGTTCTCTTTCCAGTACAGAAGTTTGTCGTAAACTTTGCGTTTAAACATGAAAAGTCCAATTTATAGATGTATTTCAATATGAATATAGTGAATTTATGGAGATATTTCAATATAAAAACATGCCTGTAGTGGATTTTCTGCAGGATTATTGCTGTAAATTTTTTATACTTTAGGGCGAAGAATTGACAAAATGTCATTTTGTCGCCCTGATGAGAATGCTATGGATTTTTCCAGATACGATAATTTTTTCCTTCTGTTGCGTATTGCGCTTGGGTGTCCGGGGGCAAGTGCTGGTGCGTTTCCGCGGCTGTCTGCGGAAGAGTGGGAACGCATTTACAACGAGGCGGACCGGCAGACTCTTCTGGGGCTTGCGTTTGACGGGGTGATGAAGTTGCCCCAGGAACTGCGCCCTCCCATGGAACTGATGTTCCAGTGGGCCAGCGAAGCGGAATCCTTTAGTGGCTTGAACAAGATTTTGAATGAGGAAGCGGCAAAGCTTACTGAATTTTTCAAGGGGCACGGCAGAAGTTGTGCCGTTTTGAAGGGTCAGGCCAATGCCCGACTTTACCCGAATCCGCTTTGCAGGCAGCCGGGAGATATTGACATCTGGGTTTCCGGCGGGAAAAAGAGCGTCGTGGGTTTGCTGCGGGAAACGGATCTTTTGAATCAGATGACAAAGGCCACGCACCACACCCACATGAAAAACGATGGTGGCGTTGATGTGGAGGTGCATTTCCGTACATCTTCGGGCAACTACAATCCGTTTACGACACGTCGTCTGCTGAAATATCTGGACAAAAAAATCCTGAACTCGGTGGAGGTTCCCGAAGGTTTCTGCGCCCATTCCACGAAGTTTGCGTTGGCCATGCAGCTGTCGCACATCTATCGTCATTTTATTGGTGGCGGGGTAGGGCTTCGGCAGGTTGTAGATTATTATGTGTTGCTTAAGCATTCCAGCGAAAGCGAACGCCGCGAGCTGATGGCGAACTTGAACCGCTTTGGACTGCGGAAAATTGCGGGGGCCCTCATGTGGCTGCTTCGAGAATCGTTTGGCCTTGATGATGGTTTTATGCTCTGTAAGCCCGACGAATTCCGCGGGAGGTGGCTCCTGCGGGAAATCCTGAAGGGTGGCAACTTTGGCCGCCATGCAGGTGACGGTCGTCTCAAATGGCTCTTCTGGTGGTTTGGCAAGCGCAAGAAATCCCTAAGTTACTGGCGTTTTGATTTGGCGGAAACCTTCTGGGCGGAAGTCAACTACTGGAAAATTTTTGTAGAAAACACTTCGACACGAATCCGGCTGCGCAAGATTTCCCTTAGGGATGAAAAATTCTGATTTTTTGTCAAGAGATAACCCCGAAATTTCCAAAAATTCTTGTTGATAAGCGTAACTCGTTATTCTTTAAAGAGTTAAGTTTTATCTGCACTTTTGAGTACTTGTTGATTTCCTGTTAGGATGATTGGGGCTGTTGATAAGTGCTTTTTTGAATGTTTTAAAAAAACTTACGGAATCGTGACTTCCACTTGAAAAAATAAGCAAAATTTTGTTTATACCTATACAAAAGCGCTCATCATTTATTATCTTATGGACCACATCTTGTGGTGGCGGTTAGGACAATGGCACAAGATGTAGTGGAAATTAGAAAAAACAAAAATTTGGGACAAAAAACGGCAATGGTAGAAAGTTGTCCGCCTTGTTCCTAAGGATTGAGTGATGATCTTTACTGTGAGAAAGCGCGACGGCAGAGAGATGCCGTTCAACATCGAGAAGATTGCTGACGCCATTGTTAAGGCATTTAGGGCCTCCAAGGAACTTGAAGAACAAATTAAGGCTTCTCAGTCACAGTTGGACCTTCTCGGTGGTGAAGACGTTCTTAGCAGTACTGCTCTTAAGGTTGCCGCTTACGCAGTAGGCCGCCTGGAAGCCGAGGGCAAGAACAAGCCCGATATCGAAGACATCCAGGACGCAGTCGAAAAGGCCTTGACCGAAGCGGGCTACGGCGATACCGCCAAGAGCTACATCCTCTATCGTGCAGAACGTACCCGTGTTCGTGAAGTGAACACCCGCCTCATGCACACGCTGCGTGACATTACCTTCAGTTCTGCCAAGGAATCCGACCTGAAGCGTGAAAATGCAAACATCGATGGCGATACCGCCATGGGTACCATGCTCAAGTACGGTTCCGAATCCGCAAAGCACTTCTACACCATGATGATGCTGAAGCCGGAACACAGCCGCGCTCATTCCGAAGGCGACATCCATATTCATGATTTGGACTTCTACGCCCTTACCATGACCTGCTGCCAAATCGATTTGATCAAGCTTTTCAAGAACGGCTTTAACACCGGTCACGGTCATCTTCGCGAACCCAAGGACATCCGCAGCTACGCAGCTCTCGCTGCAATTGCTATCCAGTCCAACCAGAATGACCAGCATGGTGGCCAGGCAGTTCCCAACTTCGATTACGCCATGGCTGATGGCGTCCGCATCACTTACCGCAAGGCTTACCTGAACAACATGGTGAAGGCCTTGATCCTTTTGACCGGTAAGGAAGAAGAAGAAATCCGTCCCATCGTCAAGAAACTCCACGAAGAAATGCTCGAGATGGGCATGGTGGCAACCCTCGTTCCTAACGAGAAGTTCGTGCAGACCGAAGCCCGCGAGCTTTCCAAGACTTTCAGCACCGAAATTGTGATGGGTGCCCAGAAGTTTGCCGAAAAGCAGGCCTACGAAGAGACCGACAAGGCCACCTTCCAGGCAATGGAAGCTTTCGTCCACAACCTGAATTCCATGCACAGCCGCGCAGGTGCCCAGACTCCGTTCAGTAGCATCAACTATGGTATGTGCACCGACCCCGAAGCCCGCATGGTCATGAAGAACCTGCTTCTCACTACCGAAGAAGGCTTGGGCGGTGGTGAAACCGCAATTTTCCCCATCCAGATTTTCCGCGTGAAGGAAGGCGTAAGCCTGAATCCGGGGGACCCCAACTACGACTTGTTCAAGTTGGCCTGCCGCGTTTCCGCAAAGCGCCTGTTCCCCAACTTCAGCTTCATGGATGCACCGTATAACGCCGCTTACTATAAGCCGGGCCACCCTGAAACAGAAATTGCCTACATGGGCTGCCGTACCCGCGTGATCGGTAACACCGCCCGTCCCGAAAACGAAATTACCTTCGGCCGTGGCAACCTGAGCTTTACCTCCATCAACCTGCCCCGTATCGCCCTCAAGATGAAGTCCATCGACTTGTTCTACAAGGAACTGGACCGCATGCTGGAACTGGTTCGCGATCAGCTGCTGGAACGCATGGAAGTCCAGAGCCGCAAGCGCGTGAAGAACT
>JAKSIH010000019.1 GCA_024398935.1 Fibrobacter sp.
TCCATTTGCACTATACCTGCCTTTTTGTATAGTGTCAACTTTTTTCAGGATAAGACATTTTTCCGCATGTCACAGGTTTCTGTGTTGAAAATCTCAATACCTAACGCACCACAATCTGCATGGCTTCTTTCAAGCTTGCGCTGCGGTAATGGACGATGTAGTGTCCTCGGGGCAGGCGGTTTGTATTGAAAGTTGTTAGGCCGTTTTTCTGGACAAGAACCTTGCCCTGCATGTCTGTGATGACGATGGAATGGCCTGTAGTTTGTGCAAAAGTCAGAACAGATCCGTTTTTGTGAATGGCCTGCATATTGCCGGCAATGGTTGCGCCGCGTTCAATACTTGTTGTTCCGCTAGAAGAGCTTTCTTCGCTGCTGGAACTCAGTTTTTCACTGCTGGAACTGCTTTCTGCGACTGGTGCGCTAGCCTCAAGCTTTGCCTGATAGGGAATGGTCTTGCCTTCCAGCAGCTTGTCGCTGGTGATGGTGGGTTCCGGATTTTCAGAAGCGTCGATGTTCAGACCCTCAATCTTGCAGACGATTTCTTCGCCGGGAATCAAACCCTTCAGAGATGTTTCGCTGCGCTTGCCCTTGATGGTGACGTAGGCGTTGTGGTACAGCGGGGCGATGCCGATGTTCTTTACTGTTACCGAGGCTGAATTTTCGCTTACGGTGTAGGCGGTAATTTCGAACTTGTAGCCCGCGAAGGAACTGGCTTCGTAGAGGCGTTCCTTGGTGGCGTACTTGCCGTCGGGGGAGTTATTGCCGATAACGTAAGTCATGTGGTACTTGCTGGCGGCCTGTTCCCAGGTGATTCCGTAAAGCCCTGCGGGATTCAAGAATTCCTGTTGATCCTTGGGTGTGTAGTAGCTGACTTCGCCGCCGCCGGGTGCAGTTTTCCAGCGGTCCAGACCCATGGCTTTCCAGTCTCCTTCGTTGTTACCGCCGCCTTGAGAAATTTCATGCTTGGCATGCATAAAGGAATCGTCGAATAGGCCGAAATTCAGGGCCAGCAAATCGTTCCTTTCTACGACAGGAGAATACTGCTTGTCGGCCGCGTCAATGGAAACGCTCCAGGGCGTTTCTGTAAATTGTGCGGCTACGTGCTTCAGGAATTCAGCCTGGTAATCCTTGGTGGCGAAGTTGACGCCAAACTTTTTCGTGGTGCCGTAGATGTGGTACTCGCCCCAATGTCCAAAGCCCACCTGAACGAAGGCGATTCGCGGATCCTTGTCGTAGGCGGCTGCAAAGTCCGTATAGAACTGCTTGTAGAACCACATCAGCTCCGTGCTGCTCCAGTCGGCGTAATAAGTGGGTCCGTCGCCACCCGGGTCTTCGGAGTAAGTCTCGGTGTAGCCCGTCATGTTCTTGATGTACAGGGGAACGGCGGTGGCGCCTTTCACATTCTGGGTGCAGCCCGATGCGTTTCTAATGGTTTCGCTGGGATACTCGATACGGAATCGCACGATGGCCTGGTGCCCGCGGCTAGCCACATCGTTCAACATCTTTTCAAAGGAACTCCAGTCGTAATTCAGCTTGTCGCCAGTCTTTCCCGTCACCACAGCGCAGGGGAGGCAATAGGAAAATTCCAGGGAAATCGCCCCCAGGTAATCCTTGCTGCTCTTGGCCTGATCGGGCCAGAACACGATGCCCTTCATGGGCTCCAAAGTTTCGATTGTCTTGTTCAGCGCAATGCCGCGATCCGCAGCGAAAGAAGAGGCCACCAAGGCGGCACTCAAAAGAGAAAGTGTCTTTTTCATAAATCCCATACCACATCCGTGAACCAAGCGGCCCACCATCCAAATATAGGGCGGATTTTGCAGAAAGTCAAGTAAATGTTGTGCTCCTGAATAAAAAACAGCCTTTTAGAGGATGAAAATGCATTTTAAGGCCCGCTTAAAAACAAAGTAAATACCTTTTTACAGCTCTTTGGTTTACAAGAGTTTATTTTTACTGCGATGGGATAAAACTCCAAAAGGGTTGTTTTATGATGGGTGAAAAATTTTTGAAAGCCGGTACTGCGCTATGCTCAACGACTTGCGCTCTGTTAGGCCTGACTTCTTCTGTCTGGGCGGATCCGCCTAAGAATTTTAGCGGCTGGGATCTTGTCTTCGAGGACAACTTTGACGGAAATTCTCTGGATAAAAGCAAGTGGAATCCCACTTACAACTGGGGACACACCCACAACCATCGTGCCTATTGCGTTGAGGAAAACATCATCGTTTCCGATGGTATCCTGAAGTTAAAGGCCGAAGCAAAAAAACATCCCGATGCTCCTGCTACTGCAAAGTTTAACGGTGGCGATGTTCCGGTGGATTACACCAGTGCAGCCATTGATACCCGCGGTCATTTTGAGGTGAAGTACGGCTATATCGAAGGCCGTTTCAAGGCTCCCTGGCAGGCAGGAACTTGGCCCGCCTTCTGGACCTTGCAGGATGGCTGGCCTCCGGAAATTGACATTCTTGAAATTCCCGCTTCCCGAAAGCAGCATCACTATTACCTGCATTATACCAATCCCAGCTGGTATAACGATCATGGCTCCGCCTGGGATCACGAAGCTTCCTTCGGCGGTCATAAGGATGATGACGTGGATCGCTCCGCGGATTTCCACACTTATGCGGTGGAGTGGGACGAAAGCAACCTGAACTTCTACTTTGACGATAGAAAGTTTGCTAGCTTCAACCGCCCCACGGAAATCAGGCAGCTGGACGCCCAGTACATCATTATGAACCTGGCGGTGGGTGCCTGGGCTGGCGATAACATTGAAATCACAGCCGATAAGCCTGCCTACTTTGAGGCGGACTGGATTCGCGTCTGGAAGGCAAAACCGGTAAAGCCCGATACAGTCCTGATTCAGAGCGAGGCCTTTGGCAAGTGCATGCAGGTCAATGCCGATAAGAAACTGGTTCTGGATGATTGCAAGAATGCAAGTGCCCAGGCCGTCATGACCCAACTTTCCTCCAACACTTTCCGGGTGGATTTCGGCGATGTCAGTCTTGAAATTCCCAACGAGAACAAGGACCCGGGAGCGGTCGCTGGGGTTTATGGCTGGAACGGCAAGGATCACCAGAAGGTGACTTTTGAAAATCAGTCCGGCAATCAGTACCGCCTAAAAATGGTTCATAGCGGTCATTACCTTCGTGCTGCCGAAAGTGGTGAACAGGTGGTCCAGGACTGGAGTACCGCCTGGGAATGGCACCAGAAGTGGCGTATCATTAAGTCCGCTGACCTGAAGGAAGAGGACCCGAAGGAAGAAAATCCCGAAGTGGTAGATCCGAAGGTAGATCCTGAAAATCCTGCAACGGACCCGAAGGATCCGGATGCGCTGTACAGGTACGTGGCTCCCACCAGCAAGGACAACCGTCATAACTATGTGCAACGCAAGGGAAGTATGCTTTTTGTTGAACATGATGGCGCATTACGCCGTATTAACGGTTCCCTGAAATAGCGTGGGAGAACTGCCGAAAAAGAAATAACGTTAGATTTATTTCAGGGCTTTGATGAGGGAGTCGAGACGTTGGGTAAAGCGCTCGGCTCCCTTAATGCTGAGATGGTCTCTATTGTTTGCCATTTCGTCGGTGTAGTCGTGGTTACCCATCCTGTTTTCATCCATAAGAATGAAGTTGGGATGGCGCTTGGATAGATCTGCAATTTCTTGAATCAGAGATTCAACCTTGCTTCTGCGAATCCCGTATCGGCCGAAGGAGCCTGTGTTCCTGTAACCGGGACTCATGGGGAAGATGACTCCGATAAGCGTCACGCCCTGGTTTTCTGCAGCAGTAATCATGGATTCCAGTCGGCGGAAATTGGCATAGTAGGTTTCGGAATTCTTGTCGAACCAGGTACTGTCATAATCTACGGTTGGTTCGGTTTCCCATGAACCGGAGGGCTCTCCGTTAAAACCTCTGGATTCCATGTAGATATCAATGAAGTACTCGTAATTGAAGGCATTGTGGGATGCTTCTGCAATGCCTTCCGGATATCCATTTTCCCAGAACTGGTGGTTTTCGTCGTAGACAAATCCTGGATACTGTCTGTATTCGGAATGGAAGAAGTTGTCGTAGGAATTTGCTTCGACTTTCCACCACATGTCGATATCCAGGGAGACGACAACATACTTTAGCTTGTCCAGATGCTTGAGAAGGTAGTTGCTAAGAAGATAGTCGGAAACATAGATGGAATTTGGTACATTGGCCAGGTTGATCGCTTCTAGGGAATCATCCATCAGTACGGGGCGAATTCCGTTGAGGGGTCTTGAAGATCCGAGAATGGCAAGCTTGCTGTCTCTGTGGTTCCACAGGATTTCCATCTTGTTTCGAAGACAAAGGGCAGCCTCGCTTCCTCCAATTACAAAGTATTGGCCTGCACTGTCCAGATCTAGGTTGGTAACGATCTTTTCTTCGCTTGCGACCCACAAGCTGGGATGCCAGATTTCCTCTCCTTTTACCAGGTCGGTAACGCTACTGTCGGTGAGGTTGACGAGGACGATTTTTTCGTGGGCGCCGTTGTTGTTGGTGAGAGTGGCAACGACAAGATTTTCTGTTGCCCATTCGCTATGGTCAAAGGAGTAGCCTTCGGGGGCTGCTACCGACTGGACGAGAGATCCTGTGCTATCGACAATTAGGAGCCGTTCGTGGACACCGTAATTTTCACCTACAAATTCACGACCGGTTTTCCCGCCGAAATCCAGGAACAGGGTTCGCTTGCTTCCGTCCTTGGCAAGGCTTGCGTTACATGCCTGTTCGCTATTGTACCAGATGGAATCCTTTGCCGTCTGCTGGAAAATGTCCTTTTCCGTTGCGATTCTTGCACGGAGCAGCCTGGCCCCTGTAACTGCAAGTTTATTGTCTTCGCTAATACCACCGTGATAGTTCCCGTCTAGAATTTTTTTGGGTGAGCCAAACTTGCCGTTCCTAAAGGGAACTTCCCAGGTGGAATAAGAATTAAAGTCCCCGTCGTTCTTGTTGTTTGCAGCGGTACTTACATAAACGATGGTCGTATCGCCATTGGATACTCTCCATCGGGGAATCGATGCGGATTCCACGTCCAGCCTTACCAGGTTTTCTCCCTTGGCGGTCAAGTCCCTCACATAGATGCTGGAATTCCCGGAAATGCCTTCGGGCACGGTACAGAATGCGACCCTCTGTCCATCAGGAGAGATTTCCGGGTGGAATGCGGGGAGGGTGTCCCTGATTTCCGTGATAGAAAGTGTACCTGCGCTGTAATTGACGAAGGCGATGTTCCCTGTCAGGTCGTTTCGGAAGGCTAACTTGGATCGAAATGTCCCCGCCAGCTTTTTCAGGGTGGCAGAGCTTGCTACGGGAATAATACTGTTGTCGCTGACGTTTCCGGAATTGTTCAGCCAGGTTGGGTTGGGAATGCTTCCGAAGGCAAGACGGAATCCTACATAATCAGCCCGGGTGGAGGAGGTAACGGTATAAACATCGCCTCTGCTGAAGGGGGTGATGGCACGGGACTCGCTCCGGTAACTGCCTCCCTTCAGAATGCGTTCTCCTAAAGAGCCGCCATCGGGAGCCCCGACATAGTTATAGATGGTCGTATCCTTATAGGATCCTAGCCAGTCGTTCACCCACTCCATCAGGTTTCCAGCCATGTCGCAGAGTCCGAGATTGCTTGGCTTTTGGGTACAGACCTCATGGGGCCTGTAATCGGAATTTTCTGCATTCCAGGAGTTTTCTGTGGACCAGTCCAGATTGGCTGCAAATACCCATTCAGCTTCTGTAGGAAGCCTGAAGGATTCCTTGTCCGGGGAAAAGGTCAACCCATCCAGATTTGTACAGTGTCCCTCGCTATCGAAGGTTGCGTTGTTGTAGGTATAGGCTGTGTCCAGTCGTTCCTTCTTGCTTCTGGCATTGGCGGCCAGTACTGCATCGTAATAGGAAACATTGTAGACAGGGATGTCCTTGTTGGAACATTCCGCCTCGAAAGCCTTCCCGTCATAAAATTCGGTCATGAGCTGATTGAATTCTTCGCAGGAGACTTCATGCTTTCCGATGGAAAAGTCATAGTCGAACCGGACGTGCATTACGGGACGTTCATTGGGCTTGGCGCTACTGTTCCTTGTGCCTAGTCGAATGACTGCCCCTGTACCCTGTATGTGGACCAGGTCGCTATATGTTTCGTCTTCTTCGTAGCTTACGGAACCGGGATTGAAAATGGCCGGATCTCCGGAGTTTTGAGAGCATGCAACGATTCCCAAAAGGATGGGAAAAGAAAGAATTTTTAAGCGAAATCCTTTTTTCATTGCAGGCTCCTTTTTTCCCTGGAAAATTCTAGATAACCTGAACCAGCAGGCCCTTCAGGTACTGACCTTCGGGGAAGGCTGTATTGACGGGATGGTCTGCTGGCTGGCCGAAGCGCTCAATAATCTGAACGCGCTTGTGGGCGTCTGCGGCGGCATCGGCAATGATTTTCTGGAACAGGTCCATTTCCATGAGTCCGGAGCAGCTGAATGTTGCCAACATGCCCCCTTCTGCCAAAAGCTTCATGGCAAGAAGGTTGATATCCTTGTAACCGCGGGCTCCTTTCTGCAAGTTGTCCTTGGATTCTACAAACTTAGGCGGATCCAGCACGATGAAATCAAAAGTTTCCGCCTTGTCGCGACACTTGCGGAGATACTGGAAAACATCTGCTTCCACATGGGTGGCGTGAGCAGTGGAAAGCTTATTGCGCATGATGCCTTCCTTGGCAAGCTTCAGGGCGTCCTTGGAAACATCCACCTGATAAACCTTTTCGCAACCGCCGCGGAGAGCGTAAAGACCAAAACCGCCTGTATAGCAGAAGCAGTTCAATACCTTCTTGCCCTTGGCCAGTTCGCCCACGCGACGGCGGGCATCACGCTGGTCCAGATAGTAGCCGGTCTTGTGGCCGTTCTTCACGTCGATGGGGAAGAGGATCCCGTTTTCATTGATGATGACGGGTTCGTCGGGAACTTCGCCGAATACGACGCCCGTGCGCAGGGGAAGACCTTCCTTCTTGCGGACTTCGGAATCGCAGCGCTCGTAAATGCCGCGGCAACCCGTCTTTTCTGCCAGCAGTTCGTAAATGATCTTGCGGTTGACTTCCGCGCCTGCAGAAAGAATTTCTACGGAATAAATGTCGGCGTACTTATCGATAATGCAACCGGGGATGCCGTCGTTTTCTGCATTGATCAGGCGGAAGGCGGATTCCTTGTCGGCAATGTCAAAACCGCGGCTCTTTCGGGCTGCGATGGCACGGTCCAGGATGTCGCTGAAGAAATCCCGATCGATGTTTACCTTTTCGCCAAACGTCCAGAAACGCCCACGGATCTGGGATTTGGGGGAGTAGGCGGCAAGACCAAGAAAATCACTATGGTAGGAATAGACTTCCACCACATCGCCAAGTTGCGGGTCGCCAGTCACTTCATCAATGGCACCGCTGAAAATCCAGGGGTGAAAACGCAATGCGGACTTTTCACGGGTTGCTTTAAGGATAATTGCTTTCATGAAGTAAAATCTAGAAAAAATATTTTTTTAACTTTTCATTCATCCATCATCATTCACCTTTCATCTTTCATCTTTCATCTTTCATTCTTCATTCTTCACTATGTTCGAAACCCTCTTTCAAAAGTATCCGTTCTTTCGTAAGATTCCTGCATTCCTGTGCATGGCTATTATCTTTAGAATTTCTGCGATGACATCTGCTGATCTGGAGGGCTTTCCCCATGTGTGGGATAAGCTTGCCCATACTTGCGAGTATGCGACCTTGGCGGGGTGCTTTGCCTTGTGGTGGACTCGTGGGGATTGGTCCAAAAAAGTCTGGCTTCGAATTTTGACAGTTGCCATTTTGGCCCTGGTCTACGGTTGTACCGATGAGTATCATCAGGCTTTTGTGGATGGCCGCAGCAGTGACCCTATGGATCTGATTGCCGACTTTACGGGAGGTCTTGTTGGCGGAATTGTCTATGCCGTGATTTGTAGAATCCTAAATCGCTTTGATCCACTTCCTGCGGAAGATTCTGCAATGGGAGAACGTGACGAAAATGGTGATGAAAGCGCAGAATCAGAATCTCCGGAACACAAAAAAACGCCGGATGAATCCGACGCGGAAAATAAGTAAGTTTTAGAATTTTCCAATTAGGATAATTTCTAGCTGTAGCTGAATGTTGAATTTTTCAGCTACAGTTTTTTGTACATGCTCGCTAAGGGTTTTGATGTCGCTTGCTGTGGCGTTCCCGGCGTTCACGATAAAGTTGGCGTGAACCGTGCTTACCTCTGCGCCTCCAACGCGATAGCCTTTAAGGCCTGCCTGCTCGATGTAGTAACCGGGAGCGATCTGCTGGGGCATGCCCTCTGCGCCGATCTCTAGACGCTTGAAGGTAGAACCTGCGTTGGGCATGTTCAAGGGTTGGCTTGCCTTGCGTTTTGCCATGCATTCCTGCATTTCCGTTTCCAGGGTGAAACTGTCCTTGCCGGATATTTCCGGAGGTTCTAGCTGGAATGTTGCAGATAAAATAATTTCACCTTGTTTGCTTGCCGCCAGATTCTGGAACAGGCTATGCCTATAGCTGAACCCGCATTTTTCTGCGGACCGGACCTGTACTGTTCCGTTTTGGTCTAGACTTTCCACTTCAACGCAGGTTTGGCAAATTTCCTGGCCGTAGGCTCCTGCGTTCATGTAAATGGCTCCACCTAAGGTTCCGGGAATTCCTGCCAGCTTATGGATTCCTGCAAGGCCCATCTTGATTGACCTGCGGGCAAAAGCTCCCAGGGGTACACCTGCGCCGACCTTGAATTTTCCATCGCCTAGATCCTGAATTTCTGAAAACGATTTTCCGAGGGTGACAATGCCGCCTTCAAAGCCGAGGTCGGATACCAGCAGGTTAGTCCCGTTTCCTACGATGTAATAGGGGAGTGCATGGTCAGAAAAGAACTTTATGGTATCCTTGATTTCATCGATGGATTCTGCTTTTAGAAAATGGCGTGCGGGCCCTCCGACCTTGAAGGAGGTGTGCTTGCTCATGGGCTCGTTTTCAATAATATTCATGGTCAAAATGTAACAATATCAAATAACATTGAATAATGAACAATGAACGATTAACAATGAAAAATTAAAAAGCATTTTGTTATACTTGTGGTACGCAAGATGACTAACGAAGAATTGAAACAATTTAAATCCGCCATTTCCATTACGGCTGTGGCTCAGAGCCTGGGGGTGGAAGTCTCTCACGGCAAGTGTCGTTGCTTCTTTCCCCAACGCCATTCCCATGGGGATAGGACTCCTTCGGTCTCCGTGTCCGAAGAGCACGGTAGTTTTCGCTGCTGGGTCTGTGACGATGTTCGTGGCGATGTCATTTCGTTGGTCCAGCTTTTAAGGGACTGTTCCTTCGTAGAGGCTCTGGATTGGCTGATGGAACAGTATCCTGTCCTTGTTCCGTCCAACGCAAGAAGGCCTGTAATTACACAAAATAATTCCGGACCGAGGAATGCACCTTCCGCGAAGGCCGCCCCTGTCGTTCCTCCTGTGGAAACGCCTCTTCCGGAACCAGAGGAACACGAACTGATTTCCGAGGACGAACGCAAGAAGCTGATTCTGTCATTTCTGAAACGATTGAGCCCCGTTGACAATACTCCTGCTGCAGCCTGGCTTGCCCGTCGTCGCATCTTCAAGCCTACATGGGACAAGATGTTGCTCCGTACCATTACGGATTACAGCGCCTTGAATAACAGCTTGCGGGAAGAATTCGGTACGGAAATCCTGCAGCATGTGGGGCTGTTTAACGAAAAGGGAAACCTCCGCTACTATAAGCACCCTCTGATCTTTCCGTATCTGGATACGGGTCGCCGTTCCTTTTACTTCCAGGCAAGAGCGCTGGATAGGGAGACGAAACCCAAGGAACTCTGCCTTCGGGGGACGGTCCCTTTTCCTTACAATATGTCGGCACTGGACCAGAAACCAGGCTGGATCTACCTCTGCGAAGGCGTGGTGGATACCCTTACTATGATTGGTCAGAAAATAAATGCGGTCGGCATTCCGGGGGTTCGCTCTTTCAAGGTAAGCTGGATCCCCCTGTTTAAGAATAAGAATGTTGTTCTGTGTCTGGACCACGATGAGGCGGGGCGAAGCGGCATGGAATACATCGGCAATCTTTTTACCCAGAACGGAATCCGTTCGGTAATCCTGGGTGAGGGTATGGAAAACCTGCCTACGGCAATGAAAGAAGGCCAGGACATTAACGATTGGTTCGGTGGAAAGAAATGATGGAAACGCTTTCAGGAAAAAAGGAAATCATGAAATCTGTTTTGAAAAAGATATTGCTTGTGGCAAATATATACGCCATTCTTTTTGCATTTGTAATGACTTTTTTGCTGGGCAAGATTTTTTTTGTATGCTACGGAATTTACGATGATGTTGTTCAGTTGCGTAATAGTCAACCGGAACAAAGCAGTTTCATGATTCATCTACGCGATTCTATTCCGGATATCAAGCTTCGTCATACTTATGTTCCGATGGATTCTATCAGCCCATACCTGAAGAAGGCCGTTATTGCGGGGGAGGATCCTGGTTTTTTCTTTCATCCGGGGTTTGATCTGCGTGCTATTGCGAATGCCTATGAAGTTAATAGCAAAATGGGGAGAATCAAGTACGGCGGTTCTACGATCACTCAGCAATTGGCAAAGAATATGTTCCTGAATGGGGAGCGATCCATGGCTAGAAAGGCGAAGGAACTGGTCTATGCGGTTTTAATGGAAAATGAACTTGGTAAAGATCGCATTCTTGAATTGTATTTAAACTATGCTCAATGGGGTGAAAATATTTTCGGCTGTAAGGAGGCTTGCCTTGCGTTTTACGGGAAAGACTGCTCTAACTTGACCTTGGATCAGGCTATCAATCTGGCTGCGGTGTTATCTGCCCCGACTAAACTGCAACCCGAAATGAGCGGAAATGATTTTATGGAGTTGCGCAAATCAATTGTTGAACAAGGGGTTTATGCGGGAAGAGCGCATCAGAAAACCACTCAACCGTCTCCATAGTTGCTATATTTTTTATGTCTAAAATTTCAACTGTCTAAAAAAGGACAATAACAATGGCAAAGAAAGAATCCAAGAAGAAGGTCGTCCTCGCTTATAGCGGTGGCCTCGATACCTCTATCATTATCCCTTGGCTCAAGGAAAACTACGACTGCGAAGTGATCGCTTTCGCTGCTGACCTGGGTCAGAACGACTTCCCGGATGCTAAGGCTCTGGAACAGAAGGCTCTCGCTACTGGCGCTTCCAAGTGCTACGTCCTGGACCTCAAGAAGGAATTCCTCGAAGACTACGTATGGCCCACCGTCCGCGCTGGTGCCAAGTACGAAAGCACCTACCTCCTGGGTACCTCTTTCGCTCGTCCTCTTATCGCTAAGTACCAGGTTAAGATCGCTGAAAAGGAAGGCGCATACGCTGTTTCCCATGGCGCAACTGGTAAGGGTAACGACCAGGTCCGTTTCGAACTGACCTACGCCGCTCTCAACCCGAAGCTCGAAATCATCGCTCCGTGGAAGGACCCGAAGTGGAACATCCACAGCCGCGAAGATGCTATCGACTATGCTCAGGCCCGCAAGATTCCTCTGAACGGCATCAGCAAGAAGAAGATCTACTCCGAAGACGGCAACCTGTGGCACCTCTCTCACGAAGGTGGCATCCTGGAAGAACCGGATAAGGAACACAAGTATGATATGCTCAAGCATACCAACACTTACGAAAAGGCTCCCAACAAGCCGGCTCATGTGACCATCGGTTTCGACAAGGGTACTCCGGTTTCCATCAACGGCAAGAAGATGGGCGCAGTTGAACTCCTCGAAACTCTCAACAAGATCGGTGGCGAAAACGCTTGCGGTCTCCTGGACATCGTTGAAAACCGTCTCGTCGGCCTCAAGAGCCGCGGCGTTTACGAAACTCCGGGTGGCACCCTGCTTTACAAGGCTCACGAATGCCTGCAGCAGCTGGTCCTCGACAAGGAAACCTTGTTCGAAGCTCAGAAGATGTCCATGACCTATGCAAACCTGGTTTACAATGGTCAGTGGTTCACTCCGCTCCGCCAGTGCATGGACGCCTTCTTCGACGAAGTCAACAAGGTTGTTACCGGTGAAGTTACCCTCAAGCTCTATAAGGGCAACATCATCCCGGCCGGCATGAAGAGCCCCTACAGCCTGTACGACATGAACCTCGGTGGCTTCTCTGACGTCGAAATGTACGACCAGAAGGACGCAACTGGCTTCATCCGTTGCTTCGGCCTCCCGCTGAAGACTCGTGCTCTGCTCCTCGGCAACAAGACCAACGTGAACTTCGGTTCCGAAGTCAAGCTTCCGAAGAAGTAATCCTTTACTTTAAAAGGTCTAAAAAAAGTCCTCGGTGAATAACCGGGGATTTTTTGTATTTCTAGGTATTAAAAGTTGAACATATATCCAACGCCCCAGAGAATGTCTGGAACGTCATGATCCATGAATCGGTAGGCGGGTACGCTAATTTGTGTGTACACCCCATAGAGATGTGTCCACAGTTCCAGGGAAATGTCCATGTTTTCCCTGTAGTTGTAGGGATAAAGGAAATTGCCTTTGTTGGCGTCGTTCAATGCCTGGTGCATCTTGTTGGGAGCTTCGGCAAACTCGTACCCGACGCCAAGTCCAGCATCAAAATAGAACGGAAGTTCCTTGAAAAATGTCCAGAGCAGGCTCCCTCGGACTCCGCACCAGAAATCCCGGGGACCACTGTGGGCGCCAAGTCCCTGGACCCGGAAGGTGTAGTTATCGTAGCCGAGTCCGGCGACCAGGACTAGGGGGCTGACATTCCTTGCTCCGGCCCCGACTTCGAATCTCCAGGGGGAAGTTATGCCATGGGATGCGAGGCTGAAAAGCGCAATTGCAAAAAAGTATGGTTTTAGACCTTTTAAAATCATTACATTTTTAAATATAATCAAATATTTATCCTATCTTTGTATTTAAATCACTGGCCTAGGTTGGCCATTTCAAAAGGACTCCATTATGAAGTTGAAAAATTTTCTGATGTCTTGCGCTGCAGCATGCGCAATCGCAACACCTGCCATGGCAGAAGGTGGCATGTTTGAACAGGCTCTTCCTGAGAACATGAAGGCAGATGTCGTTGCCGCCGTAAAGTATAACTACTACAATTTCAGCAACTGGCAGCAGGATGGTACCTCCAACTATACCTGGCTGGTGACTTTCGATGCAGACCTTCAGAACCAGTGGAAGGTTGCAAACTGGCGTAACGTCATTGACATTGACCTGGGCCAGACTTGGACCAAGGGTCTTGGTAAGCGCAAGTCTTCTGACCGTCTCTTCTGGGAATCCATGCTGGACTTCAATGTTTCCGCAATGCTCAAGCCCTATATTGGCAACCGCTTTGAAACCCAGATGATGTCCGGTTATGCCTATAGCGAAGATGCTGATGGCAATGAAGTGAAGAAGGCTATTTCCAGCTTCATGGATCCGGCATACGAAACCCAGGTTGCTGGTCTTGCCTTCATTCCTAACGATATGTTCAATCTCCGTGTTGGTTTCGCAAACCGCATGACCATCTCCGACGGTTACGGCTATGCCGATGATCACGGTGCAGAAAAGATTGCTCGCGGTGATCGCGAACACCTCAAGACTGTCAAGGATGAACCGGGTCTGGAAGGTGTTGCCGAATTCAAGTACAATCTCTATGAAGCTGCTGCTTTCAAGAGCCGCCTGTGGACCTTCGTCAACTTTGAAGGCGTAGAAGAAATTGACGGTAAGTGGGAAAACCTCCTGACCGTTACCCTCGCTCCCTACATCGAACTGCAGGTTGGCTTCGATATGGCCTACGACCTGGATCAGGACAAGGACACCCAGTACAAGACCATGGTTCTCTTCGGCCTTACCTGGAAGATGTTTTAAAGACCGCTCGGTCCTAATCGTGGGATAAGAACCTACGATTGGCCCTCGCTCTCACAAAATGCCCGGCTTTTTGCCGGGCATTTTTGTTCACGGAAAGCCCGCTCGGTCCTAATCGTGGGATAAGAACCTACGACTGAACCTCGCTCTCGCAAAATGCCCGGCTTTTTTGCCGGGCATTTTTTTCTGGAGAATTGCTTTATGTCTTATGGAGGGGGAGGGCTCGCCGTTGCCTGTTAATCCTGGATGTTCAGCAGGTCTTCTTCCCACTGGAATCGGAGCTGGCGGAGGGTTTCCAGGGATTTTTCGTCGGCGTCGCTAATGTCTCGGGCCTGGACCAGTTTCTTATAGCTGTTCAAGAGCTTTTCCGCCTTGGGGTAATGCGGCTCAATTTCCCGAAGGGCCTTTTCGATGGCTTCATCTGAATAGAGCCTGGATATTCCCTCGAGGGTCCTGCTAACGAATTCCTGCTTGTTGCCATCCGCCAGGGCGTTTCGCCCTTCCTGGAATTCCAGCGGCTCCATGCGGTCCATCCAGATGGATTCCAGGGCGAAAAGTTCGTTGTCCTCTGCCAGGGCATCCTTCCGGTGTGAGAGTTCCATTTGCTTCTTCATGAAGGGTCGGTAGGACTCTATGTCCAGGTCAAGCCCCTTTTCTGAAATAAATCGTCCCAGGTTCTGTAGATTGCGCTCCGTGGGGTTGTTCAGCAGGCATTCCTTCAGGACCGCCAGCTGGTCCTTGGCAGGAAGATTCCGAAATTGTTCGTTCTGGGTTCCCGACGCCTTGATTTTAAGCCAGAAAACCCGGAGAAGAATTAAACATATTATGATGGTAAAAATTGCACTAGCTGACATATCTGCCCTTTATTTAGAAAAATTTGGGTCATTTTATGATGTTTTTCCTCACTTAAATATTGCAAACACCTTTTTTACAGAGTTTTTTCAAAAAACCGTTTTCAAATTTGCCCTAAAAAGGAGTATATTTAGGTTCGGATATTTAAACCTGTGCACAGGTGGAGATTGGTTTTATGAAAAAATCAGCTAAGCGAATTGTTCTCGCTGCGTCGATGTTCGGTCTGGCAGGTGTCATGCCAGCCCAGGCTATCGTTGCCGAAAACCAGCGCGAACTGGATATTGTAGTCCGTGACTTTGACGTTTCTCACCCGGACTTTGAGAACTTCCAGGAAGAAGCTACCTATAGTTTTTCCCATCCAGGCGATGGTAAGCCCAATTCCTGGGATGCGCTCTATCAGGGAAATGCCGACTGGATGGCCCGCCGTTCCGACCCCGCCAATTATGGTTGCGGTAACTCCCAGACCCCGCAGCTTGGTGTCGCTATCGGTACTGCCGGTTACCCCAAGGACCTCATGTCCCAGTCCGGTGCCGTTTCTACCGTTCCCGACTATATCTTGACCATTCCCACTATGGGTGCATACGCTACTCAGGGCTATGCCTGGTATGGCGAATTTAGTAACTGCAAGATGGATCCCAAGCTTAATCCTCTTGGCCTTAAGGTGATGCGCGGCCTGGTGGCGGACCTGTGTACCGATGCTTCTGCCTCCTGGGGGCTCAACATGGCCGATAATGCCAAGAGTTGCTCTGGCACTAAGGTCTGTAACACTCACTCCTGGTCCCAGGTTGTGTACGTGACTCCGGGCATGGTAAAGCAGAAGCTTGGCTTTACTCCTGATGCCGAAGGCAACCTGGACATGTATGAACCTAAGATTGAACGTAACCGCCTTGCCTGCGATAATGTCTGGTTTGACCAGTGGTATAGCGATGACTACGAAGGTTCCGTGACCAAGCGTACCAATACCACCTTGATCCTGGATCAGGACCCTGCCGATACAAAGTATTTTGAAATTGACAAGAACTGGAACAACGGTGGCTACTTCCCGTTGGATTCCATCGATGCGAACTACAACTGGGTTGGCCCCAAGCTTCAGTACCCCAACCAGTTCGGTGCCCAGTCCCTTTCCATTTTCTGCCCGCCCTATGACTATCGTTACGCCTCTTCCCAGACGGACTTTAAGGGCGACAACACCGCCTCCCTCTGTAAAGCATGGAAGTCCGCTGGTGGTCCGAAGGTTGGTGCTGCAGCCCTTGCTGCCGCACAATCTTCTGCCATCGGTATGCGTCATCTCCGTAACTATGGCTTCACCATGATGGGTTACGCCGCATTCAAGTACAAGAAGGGTGCTGGCGAAATCTTTAAGTTCACCGGTGACGATGACATGTGGATTTATGTGGATGGTGTCCTGGTGGTTGACCTGGGTGGTACTCACCTTGCCGCTGCCGGTACCGCTGACATGGACTACCTGGCTACTCTCGGTCATGGTTGCCGTCCGGGCGATCCCCTGGCAGACTCCTGCGCTACCAAGCTTGATCCCGATGGAACCTGGATGAATGAATCCTGGCACCACATTCACTTCTTCTATGCGGACCGCCAGACTGACGGTTCCAACCTCCGTATCCGTAGCTCCCTGTCCGAACTTGCTCCGTCCCGTTACGGTCAGCCTGCTGCAAACAATGTTTCCGTGAAGACTGAAACGGACCCGGTCACTGGCGAATCCAAGCAGACTGTCAGTATGTTGCTGAACACCTCCCTGGATGAAGCGACCTTTATGAATCTAACCATGTATGGCGCGGAACAGCCTGCCGTGCTGGTCATGCGTACGGAAGTGGGTCCTGATGGAGTCCCTGTTGTAAAGACTTATGGCTATTATATCACTAGCATTGAACCTGGTGAGGATAAGGGTGCCAAGGGTATTCTGTATCAGATGAGCGGAGCCCTGAAGGATGCTGCTGGCAATGTTGTAGAAACCGGTATTTTGGGTTCCGACATGATTGCCTTTAACTTCCCGTATAATGATGAAATTGCTAACGACGAAGAACTGAAGGCCGCCTATGTGACTGGCACTCCCGATGCTCCGGGTGTCGGCGCTGCAGTCTGGGCAGAACTTCTCCAGTGGAACCAGAAGCTGACCTTCTCCATTAAGTCTTCCTCCGGTAAGGCTGTGGTCGGCTTCCCCGATACCCCGACTGGTGATGACTGGGCTGTTGTGAAGTTCATTCCTTCCAACAATCCGTCCTTTGCTCCTCCTGACACTACCATTACCCGTCCGGACTTTGGACCTGTCATTAGCCAGCTGCAGAGCTTGGCCGGTGACGGTGAACTGGGTGTCAAGTTTACGGGTGACCTGACCTTGACTCCGCTGCCCGCTACTGCTGGTAAGGGCGACCCCACCAAGATGTCTGATGACGAATACAAGCTCTTTGGTTCTTCCAACCCGACTGATCCTGCGGTTTCTGCCTCCCGTTCCACTTTCGTAGGTGGTGCAACTGGTGGAGCTGGTGCTACTCCGGGTCTCTGCTTCGCAGAAAACGGCGTTGAAAGCTGCACTAACTTCAGTAAGATTATTTCTGGTCCTAGCCGCATCAATGTTCGCGTCTTCGACCATATGGGCCATTTCGTGAGCCAGTACCAGATGGAAATTACCGAAGGTATGCTGCAGGCTGCTCTCGGCAAGAATCCGATGAACCAGACTTGCGCAGATAATTCTGGTAAGATGCAGCCGGTATATGGTGAAACTGGCTATATGCTCATGTCCGCAATGATGTATCCTGTTTCTCAGGACGGCCGCCTGCTGGCAACCGGTCCTTACGTATACCAGGTGACCGTTGTGGAAGAAAAGTATGGTTCCTGCATCGTTTCCAACGGTTCTCCCCAGTGGATGCCGGTTGACTACTCCCGTACCTCTGAAACCTACCGCCGTGGCTACCGCCGCATTGGCAAGTAATTTCAGGGCTGGCGAGATTAGCAGAAAACTTAAAGACCTTCCGGAAGGAAGGTCTTTTTATATTCCACCCCAGCTAGCCTATGGAAGGGAATGTAAGGAAGGATCGTGAACGGCTAACGCGGAAGCGGATAGGAGGGGCGGTCTCTTGCGTCCACGTATTGCTAGATGATTTGTGCCATAAGGGCGAAGGGTTCGGCTCCTGTAATGCGAACCTTTAGGCGGGTGCCGGGAGCGATTTGTAGGCTGTGTTGATCTGGGGTGCCGGATTTTGCGGGAACCTGGATGGCTACGGGGCGGTACGCGTCATTGCGGGCGATGATGGATCCCTTGCGGTAACCGGATTTTTCGACAGTGACTGTTTCTTCCTGGCCGATCCAGCGGGAGTTGTTCTGCTGGGCGATTTCCTGGAATGCCACTGCCAGCTCTGCGGAACGCCTGTGCTTGATTTCGTCGGGGACGGTGTTCGTCATGCGGGCTGCAGGAGTGCCTGGCCTGCTTACAAAGCGGGTGATGTTGCAGACGGTTGGGCGCGTCTCCCGAAGGATGCGGAGGGTGTCCGCGAAGTCCTGGTCGCTTTCCCCGGGGAAGCCTACAATGAGGTCCGTACTGAGGGTAAATAGCGGGAAGCGGTCGTTGAACTCTTTTGCAAGGTCGGCGTAATCCCTGGCGGTGTGCTTGCGGTTCATATCCTGCAGGGTATGTTCGCTACCGCTCTGGACAGGCAGATGGATGAACTTGTAGACCCTTGGATCATCGAAGCACTCCATGAGAGCTTCCTTATAGCGCAGAATATGGCGGGGATTGCCCATCCCCAGGCGCATGTGGTAGTCGCCGGGAACTTCCGCGAGAATTTTCTGGACCAGTTCCGCCAGGTTGTGGGGGCCGGGAGCTTTTTCCGGAAAATCAAATCCGTAGCAGCCGCAGTCCTGACCTGTGAGTTGGATTTCCCTGCAACCGTCGGCGACGAGCTGTTGGACCTGCAGGACAATTTCTTCGGCGGGGTGGCTGTGGAGGCGTCCCTTCACGAGTCGCGTAGAACAATAGCTGCAGGCGTCCAGACATCCGCTCTCGATATTGACGATACCTACCTGGGAGGATTCTCGAAGGGGTTTGTTTTGCAGCCGTACCGACCCGCGCTGTCCCATGGATTGGATGAGTTCCTTGATGTCCGTAAAGGTTATATCGGGTTTGAGGCGCAATGCCTCCTTTCGGAAGTCCTGGGGTGCGCATCCCGTAATGATGATTTTGGCTTCGGGGGCGACTGTCGTTGCCTGTCGCAGGAGCTTGAGGGCGCCTGCGTTCCCTTTTACCGTACAGACATTCAGGACAAAGGCCGCCGGGGGATTGCTGAGGCCATTCTCAGCGGGACTCGCCGTCGTTTGCTCGGGCATGCCGAACTTTACTTCGTAATCTCTTTCGAAGGCCCTGCCGAATTGTTCCCCCTCGCCAAAGTTTGCAGCGCAGCCCTGGCTTACGATGCGTAGGGTTGGCTTGTCCGTAAGGTTTTCCATGTTTACCTTTCGAACTTTTCCAGGGTGATGCCTGGGTAGTAGTGAGTGAGGATTTCCCCGAAGGATTGTCCTGCCTTGGCGCGGGCCCGGACACCCATCTGGCACATTCCTACGCCGTGGCCGAATCCGGCCCCGTTGATGATCCAGTTGCCGCCCTCGTGCCTGATGGTAAAGAGGGAGGCGGGGAGGATGGAACCGCCTTTCTTGAAGAGCCAGCGGGTGCGGTCCGTAAGGACTTCCATGTTGCCCTTGTCGGTAGAAACGACTAGCGTAAGGACTCTGCCGCTGGATAGTTTATCCTTGATGGTAATGGACTTGATTTTCTTGATGTCGCTTGCCTTGAAGCCGCTGAACTTAGCCTTCGCCTCGACCGCGTTCTGGCGGACCATCTCCAGCATCTCCTTGTCGGTAAATTTGCGTTCCCATTTGAGATAGCTGGATTCCTTGCAGTAGGGAGTCCCGTCGCTCATGGTGTCCGGCTTGCTCTGTAGGTAGGGGAGGTCGGGCCTGTTCCAGGTGGCAAGCGTCTCGGTTGTGCCTCCGCAGGTGGAGTGGTAGTAGGCGACGATAAAATCGCCCTGATAGGTCATGACAATGCCGGATGTCGACTTTACCGCCTCGTCGGTCAGGACGGTTGCTCCTGTAAGACCTTTGTAGACCTGGTCCTTGGTGTCGGAATAGACATCGAAACCAAGAGATTCCCGGCTGTTAAAATGCTTGTAGGCGTAGGTGCGTGCGGCTACCGCCTGTGCCTTAAGTGCCTCGATGCGTGAGGTGTCCAGCTTTCCGATTTCATAGGGGACGACTCCCCGCAGATAATCCTCTACGTCAACGATGTTGATGGCGTCCAGTTTGCCGTTGTTTGCGCGGAATACGATGGAACCGGGGTAGCAGGCCTGGGATAGACTTTTGGAGTCCTGTGCGACGGCGAGACAGGTTCCGTCGTCGTTGCTGAATTCCCGGGAGTCCATTTCCATGGAATGACTGCCGCTGGAAAGCTTGATGTTGTTGCCAGCCGGGGTAATCCTGATTTCCTCGCCGGAATACTTGAGGTAAAGTTCCTTGACTCCGACGAATAGCCCTACCCGGATGGGACGGTTCAGGTTTTCGGGAATGGACTCCGCCTGAACCTTGCTGGAAGAATCTTTTTCCTTTATCTCTTGATCTTTTTTCGGAGATTCTTCTTTTGCGATTTTTGGGGGAGCGGGTTCCGGTTCCGCTGTGGACGTTGTTTCGATGGGCTTGAAGTTGATCAGTTCCGGCAGTTCGAAATCGTCTTCAGTTGCAGAAAAAGCCTGGGCTCCCATGAGGGTGGGCCACAGGCTCAATAGGGTAACGCAAAGGAATGTCCACGGGCTTTTCAATGGGCCTTCCCTGAGTTGATTAGCGCTTGCCCTTTAGCTTTGTCTGGGTATCTTTAGCCATCTTTTTCAGCTTGGACTGATTCATGGTGCGGTCTGCAGTGGAAATCTTGTCCACGAAGAGATCTCCGTTCAGGTGATCGGTTTCATGCTGGATGCAACGCCCGAAGAGACCGTCGCAGTTGTGAAGTTCCTGGGGCTCGCCATTGATGTCAAAGAAACGGACGCAAACCTTGCTTGGGCGAAGCACATTGCAGAAAATATCGGGGACCGAGAGGCAGCCTTCGTCGTATTCCACCATTTCTGCATCGGGTTCGGCCTCCCACTCCGGGTTGAACATCACATAGGGACGCGGCTCCTCCTCGTCGGGAATTGCGGTGTCGATTACGACAAGGCGAATGTTCTTTCCGATTTGAGGTGCGGCAAGCCCGCAGCCGGGAGCCTTGTACATGGTTTCCAGCATGTCGCGGGCCAGCTGACGCAGTTCGGGAGTGATTTCGGTAATGGGCTCGCATTTCTTGCGGAGGACCGGATCACCGTAGATTCGGATGGGGAGGATTGCCATGATATATCCTGCCTTTGTTTGTGACCTAGTTCGGAATTTTTCTTAGTCCTTCTTGACTTCAGCAGTATTGGCTTCTGCACCGTAGACACGGAGAACGGCTGCCTTTTCCAGGTCAATAAGGGTGGTGGAACCGGTACGGATGGTAATGGTGGTGGAGGTTTCGTCGATGTTGGTGACTACGCCGATGATGCCTGCGGTGGTCATGACCTTGTCACCCTTCTTGAGGGCCTTGCGCATGGCTTCCTGCTTCTTCATTTCGTTGTTCTTCGGGCGGATGAGAACGAAATACATCAATACGAAAATGACAATGAGGGGGAGGAAGCTGCTCAACATGCTGGGCTGTTCTTCCGGCTGCTTGGGGGTGCTTGCCGTTGCGGTCGTGGTGGGAACATCCTGCTGGGCTGCTGCGGCAAGGCCGGTTGCGGGTGCAGCCTGTGCGGGTGCTGCGGACATTTCGGGAACTGCGGCGGGTGCTGCCTGTGCGGGTGCTGCGGCATCGGCGGCAAAGGTAAGTGCGGCTGCGGTAATAAGGGTTGCGAGGAACAGCTTGATCTTCATTTTTTAACCTTTAGATGGGGGTTGATTTTTTACTGCGACAAATGTAGAAAATTTGACGGCTGTCGCTTTATTTCTGGATGAGTTTCTTGTCCAGAAGAGGGTAAATCCGGTTCAGTTCCATCAGGTCCAGGATGCGGTCGAACTCGCCGTAGAAACTGTGGATGGATTCTAGGGGCGTGGTGAGGGCAGGCTGCTCTATTGCCCTGCTCAGAAGGATTTTCTTTTCCAGAAGGGGCAGCACGTTTCGCATGGTAAGGGTCATGCCATGGGTCGTTTTCCGGGCCGTTGCGACGAGTCTCGGGGTGGTTATCACGAAGTTCCCGTTCTGGAGCGGTTCGGAACTTTCCTGGATGGACTTGATGACTGCGGTAAGGACCATCTGCTCCGTGATGGAGAGAATGTTTGGTGAAGCTTCCTTTCTGGTAGCCCGGTATAGGATGGACTGATAGAGAAGTTCTATGACCTTGCTGTTTCTTACCTGGATGTCTTCGCCTTGCATTTTCAGGATGTCCAGCTCCTCGAGAACGGAAAGGAGTTCCCGGACCAGGCTTTCTTCCAGGTTTACCAGATTGTCCATCCGGCTAGCTATTGTAGATAAACGAATTTTGCCGCCGGACCTTGATGCGGACAGGTTCGCCAAAAGATAGAGCAGGGCCGGCAGAGCCTTGATCTTTTTTTGGGTGCGGAAATCTTCCTCGGCGATGCGGGCTCGCCTGGAAAGGAATGTAAGGATTGAATGGACCCAGGTGGGCTCCCGGGACAAGGTCTCTTTCAGGTTTTCGCCGTCGATTACCTGGACTTCGGAATCCTGGAGTGCGCTGATGGTTTCCGTAGAAGGGGCGTTTTCGACAAGGCTGAATTCTCCGAGGATGGATCCGGGGCCGTAAGTCTTTTTCTGGTTGCCCTGAAGGGACGTCCCCTCAAGAAGGCCGCTTTTCACGATGAACAGCGAATTGCTGAATTCCCCTTCGCGGCAAAGGATATCTTCTGCCCGGAGCTGCATTACAGTACCCCCTTGATGTTGGTCTCGAAGCGCAGGGCCATGTAGGTTTTTGCCAGAGTGTTCATGTGGATGGCGGCCGTGCCGTCGTTACAGTCCCGGAAGCACCCGATGTTTCTCAGGATGAGCCAGTCGGAGAGGGTTGCCTCGGGAATGTTCTGGCCTAGATACTTTACCCAGTTTACGCCTTCCATGGGGGCAGTGCTGGAATGGCGCGCAAGAAAATCGACAATACGTCTCTGGACCCTATTCAGGGAGTAGGGCGGGTACATCTGATCCCTACTACGGGCACCGAGATAATCTACGAATGTTTCCAGCAATCGGGTGTCGGGAATCTTGCAGCAGTCGGTCGTGGAACCGTCCTCGTTTTTCACATGGACGATTTCAATAAAGTGGCGCCTTGCAAGTCCCTTAAAGCATTGGATGATTTCGGTACCCTTCAGGCGGGAAAGCAGGCTGTATTCCAGCAGAAGTTCCTGGAGGTGAAGTTCCTTCCTGGATTCCTTGAGACTTAAAAATTCTGCAAGGCTGCGGAGGGAATCCTGGACGCTGCTGACGAGGCTTGCCTGCTTGAAGTCGCGGGTCTTTGACCCGAAGGAGCGGATGACCGCCAGTAGCCACAGGGGGAGGCGGGTCAGTTCCGATTCCATGCATTCTTCTGTAATGAGCGTAACTGAAGAATCCCGGCTGGCCACTAGCTGGTATTTAAACGGTTCCCGTTCCAGCAGTGAGGCGACACCTACCAGGTCCCCTGGATGCATGGTAAAGACTGTCTTATGTGGGCTGTCCTTTTCGCGAGCTTCTAGCTCCCCGTCATTCAGGATGACGATGCACCTTTCTTCGCTATCCGGTGCATATACAACAAATCCCGCCTTCACGCATTTTTGCATGGGCGGGATTAATTGCTGTCGGGAATCCGTCTTCATATTCATGAGGGGTACGGAAACCTAACGGACGTAAGATTACTGACGTTCTTCGATACGTGCAGCCTTACCGCGGAGGTCGCGCATGTAGTAGATGCGAGACTGACGAACCTTACCCGGGCGATCCAGAAGGATGGAGGCGATACGGGGAGAGTTCACCGGGAAGATACGTTCAACGGCAACGCCGCTGGACATCTTACGGACGGTAATGGTCTTGGAAATGCCAGAGTTCTTGACCTGGATGATAACACCCTTGAACGGCTGGATACGTTCCTTGGTGCCTTCAATAACCTTGATGTTCACGGTGACGGTGTCGCCAGCGCGGAATTCCGGAAGGTCGGTCTTCACATTTTCGTTCTGGATTGCTTCGATATTCAGGGACATGATGTACCTCGTTAATTATTTGATGCCAAATTTAGTATCTCTTTCGAGATTTTTAAAGATGTCTGGACGTCTTTCTTCCGTTCTTTTTAACGATTCCTGACGCCTCCAAGCTGCAATGTTCTTGTGATGGCCCGAGAGAAGCACATCTGGAACCTTTTTTCCTTCAAAAACTTCGGGACGGGTGTAGACCGGCCAGCCTAGAACTCCCTGGGCAAAGGAATCGGTGTCTCCGGATTCCCTGTTGCCGAGAGCGCCGTCAATCAGGCGGACTACAGCGTCTGTCACCAGCATGGCGGGCAATTCGCCACCACTGACAACGAAGTCGCCTATGGAGATTTCAAGATCGACCTCGGACTGGCGGATGCGGTCGTCGATACCCTTGTAGTGCCCGCAGATGAGAACCAGGTGGCTTTCCTTGGAAAGTTCCGCTGCCATCTTGTGGGTGAAGGGGACGCCGTCTGCGGTCAAATAAATGACCTTGCCGCCATCTTCCTTGACGCCCGTGCTACGGATGGCTTTTGCCAGAGGCTCCGGTCGCAGGACCATGCCCGGCTCGCCGCCGTAGGGAACGTCGTCTACCTGACCATAATCGTTAATTGCGAAGTCTCGCAGGTAGACGGTGTTGAACTCCATGAGGCCTTTATTTTGTGCGCGTCCCATGATTGATGTCTTCATGGGGGTGAACATCTCCGGAAAGATGGTGATGCAGTCGATCTTCATCTTTCCTCCGGACACATGCTCTTGAGGTAGCCTGCGTCGCAGATGATGCTTTTTGATTCTTCGTCTACGTCAATGACGCAGTCTTCGACCCAGGGCGCAAAAATAGCCTTCGAGGAAAATTCTTTCTGAAAGGGTAGGTCGAACTTGATGTTGAAGGCATAGACTGTGGGAAGTTCCACTGCCTCGATGACCTCGCCAATATCGCGACCGTCTTCCAGCTTGACACGGAACCCTGCCAGGTCGTCCAGGTAGATCTCGCCCTCGGGGGCGGGGATGCGTTCCGATTCGGGAACCATCAGGTCTCCATTGACGAAATGGGCGATGGACTCAGGCGTGTCGTACCCCTTGAATTTAAGCAGCCACAAGTCGTTTGCCAGCTTGGAATCTTCCACCGTCAGTTTAACCAGTTCGCTATTGGTCTTTTTTAGCATCACATCCGTAAGCTTCTCGTGACGGGTTAGGTCGTGAGTCAGAGGCATCGCCTTGATGTAGCCCTTTACCCCATGCGTGCGCATGAGCTGGCAGACGGTGATATACTCTTCTTGTGCTTCGGATTCAGACATTAAAGACGTGGGTGGGAACCTGACTACCGTAAACTAAAAAGCGGATACGGTATATGGAAGGTGGTTGCAAAGGGGGTGGAATCTTGCGATTCCCTTTAAAAAAGCCCCGGGCAGAATTTCTGCTCGAGACCTTTTCAAAATGCTTGAATTAAGCTTCGGCAGGTGCTTCTGCGGGAGCTTCGGCAGCGGCGGCAGCCTTGGCAGCCTTTTCAGCTTCGATCTTGGCGAGAGCCTTAGGACCGAGCTTAGCCTTCTTTTCCTTGGCGGCCTTGGGAGTTGCAACCTTACCTTCGATGGAACGGCCTGCACGGAGTTCGTGGAAGAGTTCCATGATGCCAGCCTGCTTCAGGAGGTTACGGACGGTGTCAGAGGGCTGAGCGCCGGTAACGAGCCACTTGAGGGACTTTTCCTGGTCGAACTTGATTTCGGGAGTCTTGGTGTTGGGGTTGTAGAAACCGATCTGTTCGATAAAGCTATCGTCGCGTGCCTTACGGCTGTCGATAACGACTACGCGGTAGATCGGGTTGTGACGCTTACCAAAGCGGGAAAGACGGATAGCGGTTGCCATTTTTGGACCTCTTTTTATTGTTTGAATGGTTTAGCCCTAAACTAGGACCTTTTCTTAACTGACGCCAAATATAGTAAAAAACATTTGTGTGTAAAGGACGGCAATGTAAATTTTTTCCGTTCTTTACATATAAAATAAAAAGAATTTGCGGGCGGAACATTGCTGAAAAATAATGAAAATGAGGAAATTTGATTAAAAACACGGTTTTTGAGGTCAAAAAAGCAGCCCCTGAATCTAGTTCAGGATGACGAGAATGTGGCGTTTTTCTGGGGACTTGTAAGAGAAAAATGTGCTTGGATGGAGCTTTTTGCTCCGAAAAAACAAAAAAGGAAACCGCATAGGCGGCTTCCTCTTTGATGTTCCTTGGTTTTAGGCGGGCTGCACCCGCGCTGTTCATATTCGCGATCTTGGGGGGCTAAAAAGCCTAGTGCTTCTTCTTTTTATTCTTGTCCTTGGGCGGGGTGTAGTTGGAACCGACGGGAGCGCCGCCGTTCTGCTTGCGGGCCATGTCGCCAACTTTCTTGAACATTTCCTTCATGGACTCGTACTGCTTGAGTACTGCGTTCACGCGACCGATGTCTGTGCCGGAACCCTTGGCAACGCGATCCTTGCGGCTGCCGTTGATGATGCTCGGGTTCTTGCGTTCCTTGGGGGTCATGGAACTGAGGACCGCTTCCACATAGACCAGTTCCTTTTCGTCGAACTTGTCCAGTGGCAGCTTGTTCAGGCCGGGAATAAGGCTTAAGATGCTCTTGATGCTGCCCAGCTTCTTGATGGTGCGGAGCTGGTTCAGGAAGTCGTTCAGGTCGAAGGTGTTGTTCAGGATCTTCTTTTTAAGGTCCTTGGCGTCCTTCTCGTCGATGACCTGCTGTGCCCGTTCCACCAGGGAGACTACGTCGCCCATGCCGAGGATTCGGCTGGCCATACGGTCCGGATGGAACAGGTCGATTTCGTTCAGCTTTTCACCAACACCGATAAAGCAGATAGGTACGCCCGTCATCTTCTTGATGGAGAGGGCTGCACCGCCGCGGGTGTCGCCATCCATCTTGGAAAGGCAGACGCCGGTAAAGTTCAGGCGGTTCCAGAAGGTTTCGGCAACGTTCACCGCTTCCTGACCGATCATGGCGTCAGCCACGAAGAGGATTTCGTCGGGATGGACGGCGTCGCGGGCCTTTTCCAGTTCCTGCATCAGTTCTTCGTCGATCTGCAGACGGCCTGCGGTATCGTAGATTACCAGGTCAAAACCGTTGTCCTTGGCGTACTGGTAACCGTGCTTGATGATTTCCACAGGATTGCCTTGGCCTTCGTCATAGACGGGAATGCCGATGGACTTGCCCAAGACCTGCAGCTGCTTGATTGCGGCGGGACGATAGACGTCGGCTGCCACCAGGAGGGGCTTGCGCTTTTTCTTGGTGCGCATCCAGAGAGAAATCTTACCGGCAAAGGTGGTCTTACCGGAACCCTGGAGACCCACCATCATGATGCCCACGGGTGCTGGCGCGTTCAGGTTGATTTCCTTGGTCTCGCCACCCATGACCTTTACCAGTTCGTCATGGATGATTTTCACGATCTGCTGACCGGGGGTCACTGAAGTAAGGACTTCGGCGCCCAGGGCCTTTTCCTTAACGGCCTTGACGAAGTCGCGGGTCACGTTGAAGTTAACGTCTGCTTCCAGGAAGGCGCGGCGGACTTCACGGAGGGATTCCGCAACGTTTTCTTCGGTAAGCTTGCCCTGCCCACGCAGGTTCTTGAGAGTTCTTTCTAGAGAGTCGGTCAGCATTGAAAACATAGTGGGGGCAAATATAGAATAATTGAGGATTGAGGATTGAGGATTGATAATTAAAATGAGTGGAAATATAGCCAGGGCGCCATATTACGAGAATAGCTCATCGCCCGCCAATAAAAAGTCGGCGAGACCGATGTGGTAGATTCCCATGTCATCGTACCAGGGGGCAATTTCATTTCGGGTGACAACGATTTTCTTGAACGAGTTTCCGACAATGTTGAATGGTGCTAGTTCCGATTCCTGCTTTTCGGGAGTGTTCATGGAAAATGCAGATTGAACATAGCATTGCATATTACCCTTGTTTACCACGAAGTCGATTTCTCTGTTGATCCGGGTCGATTTCCCATCTACCTTTTTGAAACTTTCTAGCACTCCCACATCAACATTGTAGCCTCTCTGGATAAGGCTGTTGAAAACAACGTTTTCCATGATATGGGTTTCCTCGTTTTGTCGCATGTTCAGTCGGACATTTCGTAACCCGACATCCACGCAGTAAAACTTGCTGCTTGAACTGAAATATTTTTTTCTGCGAATGTCGTAGCGCTTTGCTTCCTTGATGATAAACGCATCTTCGAGGTGCAGTAAATATGATGTCACAGTGTTTGAGTTTACTCGGTTTTCCCGAGTCCTTTTCGTAGAGGAATTGATGCTGTTTGCAAGATTCAACGGGTTTGTCAGGGATCCCGTTGCGGAGCAAAGTTCGTTGGTTATTGCCGAAAGCAGGTGAGGGTCCCTGATGCGGTTGCGCTCAACGATATCCTTGAGGAAGGTTTCTTCAAAAAGGTTCTGCAGGTAAGAAATTTTTGTTTCAGGACTTGGCCTAGAAACGACAGCCGGCATGCCACCGTAAAGCATGTATTCATTCAAGGCAGCTTCCTTGTCGCCCTGTTTTGCGGAATAGAATTCCTTGAACGAAAGCGGGTTGACTCTGACTTCATCACCGCGCCCCCTGAATTCCGTCAGCACGTCTTTGGATAGCATTTTGGAATTGCTCCCTGTAATGTAGATATCCAGGTTTTTACGGATCAGAAGACCGTTCAGAATGTCATAGAAAGTGATATAGTCGCCTTCTACGTCAGGGTTCTTGATTTTCTTTACAAATTGGATTTCGTCAATGAAGATGTAAAAGTATTCGGAATCGTTAATCCTTTCCTTTATATACCTTGACAGGTTCAAGGGGCTGCGGAGTTTTGCAAAATCATCACTATCCAGAGAAATTTTGATGATGTTCTTTTCGGAAACGCCCTCGGTAATGAGATGCCTAAAAAACAGCTCAAACAAAAGTACGGACTTGCCGCAGCGTCGAACTCCGGTAATGACTTTCACCATTCCGTTGTGTTTTCGGTCAATGAGTTTTTTTAGGTAAACAGAGCGTTCAATCATGGGAAATCCTCTTGTTTGGAAATATAGCAAAAAGAAATGAAACTTATTTAGAAAAAGTGTGTTGGTACACTAAAATTTTAAACTTTTCTGTATCGTTATGAGCTTTTTGTTTAAAAAATAAGTGTTTTTACTGACCGAGTTCCCTAAATGGGTGGATGTGTTTGGCGATTGGCAAAAAGTCCTTTCTTTGTTAGAACTACATTTAATGTTACGAAATCGTCTGTTTTACGGTGTTTTATGAAAGAAATATTGATTGTTCTTTTTCTGCTGGTTTTGCCTTCAATGGTGATGGCAAAACATGTGGCGGTGCTGGAAACTCTTGCGGATCCTGCAGCCGCCGAGAAAGTTTCTACTTCTGACAAAAATTATTTGACGGATGTCTTGCGTAGCGAGGCGGTAAAAGTTTTGCCTGCGGAGCAGAACTTTACCATTATGACCCGCGAGAACATTAACGCCATGCTTCCGCCGGGCAAGTCCATTGAAGAATGCGAGGGTAGTTGCCTTGTTGAAACAGGACGAAACATTGCCGCGGATTATGTGGCCCAGGCCCGAGTAGGCTTGTTTGGCGGTTCCCTCACCTTGAGCGTGGAAATCTACGAAACAGCTGGCAAAAAGCTGGTGGCCAGTTTCAATGGGGATGGCGAGAATGTCAAGGATTTGCTGGCTGTAGTAAAACAGCAGGCTCCAGATTTTTTCAGGAAGGTGAAGGGTTCCAGCGGTGGCTGGGGCGGAGCTACTGGTTTTAGCGATATTAACAGTGGAGTAGGGTTTTCTGTGAATGGCAAGAAGTCGTTTATTGTTGATGTGGTGACGACCCCGGAGGGTGCTGCCTTAAGTATTGACGGCAGACCGGTGCCCAAGTGCGTGAGTACTCCTTGCAAAGTTCAAGTGGAAGAGGGTGAACACCGTTTTGTGGCAGTGAAGGATCGTTATGACGATGGGGAAGTCTTGGTTGATGTTTTCTCAAAAAACATGAGAGTGGATTTGAATCTAACCCCGAATTTCGGAATTTTGGTGCTGAAGCCGAAACTTGCCGGCGTGGGATCCCTTGGTGATATGACATTGATGGTGGATGACCAATATGTGGAACGTGGAACTATGGAACTGAATCCGGGAATTCACAAGGTGTGGATAAACCATCCCTGTTACGACTATATGGTGTTTGAAGTCGGCGTAGTGAAAATGAGCGAGCAACGCTTTGAACAGCCCATGACTCGAGGTATTGGTGGCCTTAAGCTGGATGCGGAATGGAATGGCGAACCTCAGGCTTTGTCCGTTTTTGTTGATGGAGAGGAAGTGGGCAGTACGCCTTTCCTGGGTGAAGTACCCCTTTGCTCAAGGGTAACCGTTGGTGAGGATGGTAAGTATGAAGATGTGCATGTGAATTTGAAATGGCACGAGACGGTAGAATACACCCATAAGTTAAAGAGGAAACCTGCGTCGGTAATCGCCGCCGAGGAGTCTAGCTTGGAAAGAAATCGCCAGAGGGCTAGCGCCGCCTATGATGAACTTGATGGAAAGGAACCTGCCAAACCTCAGGTGGGGGAATCTGTTCCTACGAATATCGAACCCGAGAGCACAGGTATAAAATGGGTTCCGGTGGGTATTTCCGCTGCTGTTGCTGTAACGGGAACGATCCTTGCCGTTGTGGGTAATTCCAAGGCAAAGTCCATCCATGATAAAGAACCTGCTGACGCTAATGAATACAAGAAGAATAAAGATGACATTCACGGCGCTCAGACCCTGCGTACCGTAGGCATCGTAACTGCCGTCGTGGGCGCCATCGGTGTTGGCGTAAGCTTCGCGTTCTAGGGGAGGGAATGAAGATGAAAAATGAACATGTCATTCTGAAAAGTGCATCCTCCCGTATCACCCTGAGCGTAGCGAAGGGTCTAGCATTCCTCTTTGCGTTAATGCTTTCCCTTACCGCCTGTTCCGACTACGAGGCGGATTACGAGGATATGTACGGGTATTTGGTGGAGGGAGGTACAGATGTTGCCTTGAGTTCTTCCTTGTCGTCATCCTGGAGCCGCGAAGAGGCGATAGGATCCAGCAGTTCCAGCATCAAGGACGGCAGCAAATACGATGCTTCTGCAAACACTTTAACGGACCTCCGCGACGGCCAGGTCTACAAGACCGTCACCATCGGCACCCAGACCTGGATGGCGGAGAACTTGAACTACAGTACAAGCGGAAGTTATTGTTATGGTAATAACGCAAGTAACTGCGACAAGTACGGCCGCCTGTACGTCTGGTCTGCGGCTATGAACGCTTGCCCCTCTGGCTGGCACCTGCCTGACGATGACGAGTGGAACACGCTGTGGACTGCGGTAGGTGGAACCGGCACTGCCGGTACAAAGCTGAAATCGAAGTCCGGCTGGTATAACAGTAGAAATGAAACCGATTCCTTTGGCTTCGCTGTTTTGCCGGCGGGCTGCCGCTACGGCGGTGGCTATTTCGGCGGCGAGGGCGACTACGCGTACTTTTGGTCTTCTACAGAGAACAGTAGTAGCTACGCGTACTACTGGGACTTCTACTCCAATAACGACTTCGTGTACAGGAACTTCAGCAATAAGAATTACGGCTTCTCTGTGCGTTGTCTCCGGGACTCCGACGAGGGAGGCGAAGCCACCTCGTCCAGCTCGCAGGCGCAGCCATCGAGCTCCTCTTCGACGGTCATCCCCGACCCCGATCGGGGATCTAGCAGTTCTGTAGCAAGCAGCTCCAGCGTAAATGATGGATATGATGCCGTCGCACAAACACTCACAGACTCCCGCGATGGTCAAACATACAAGACCGTCACCATCGGCACCCAGACTTGGATGGCGGAGAACTTGAACTACAGTACAAGCGGAAGTTATTGTTATGGTGATAACGCGAGTAACTGCGACACGTACGGCCGCCTGTATGTCTGGTCTGCGGCTATGAACGCTTGCCCCTCTGGCTGGCACCTGCCTGACGATGACGAGTGGAACACGCTGTGGACTGCGGTAGGTGGAACCGGCACTGCCGGTACAAAGCTGAAATCGAAGTCCGGCTGGTATAACAATGGAAATGGAACCGATTCCTTTGGCTTCGCTGTTTTGCCGGCGGGCGAGCGCCTCGACATTGGCGATTTCGACGACGAGGGCAGCAACGCGTACTTTTGGTCTTCTACAGAGGACGATAGTAACGACGCGTACCGCAGGCTCTTCTACTACAGTAGCGACTACGTGCTCAGGGGCTACGTCAGTAAGGATTACGGCTTCTCTGTGCGTTGTCTCCGGGACTCAAATTAGGCATGGCGTAAGCCAAGCCTAATGGCGGCCTAGGCTAGGTGAGCGAAGCGAACGAGCCAAGGACGCCCTCAAAAAAAATCTCACACGAAGCCGTAGGCCACGAGTGGTAATTTGTTTTTTCTGTGTTTTTTAGATAAACACCATCCGCAATTAGATGCGGATGGCGTTTTATATAAATTTTACTTTGTCTGTAAAATTATTTACTTTCCTTGCAAGTTCTTCTGGATTTCTCGCACCCGATCAATCGAAACATCGTTGTCTTCTGCGATTTCTTCCAGGGTGAGCTTGCCTCGCTTTAAAGCCTTGATGACTGCCTCGGTCCGAGCCTCGTCTTTACCTTCTGCACGCCCTTTTTCAAGACCTTGTTCAAGTCCTTGCTCAAGTCCCTTTTCAAGTCCTTGTTCAAGTCCCTTTTCAAGACCTTTTTCGAAGCCTTCGCTAATGGCGTCATCAATGTAACAGTCTATGTCATACTGGGTAGTCATGGTAAGAGTCTGCCTTTCAAGGATTTCCTTAGGGGTCCTGCGGATGCGCAACCGCTCGTAGGCGTCACGGATGGCGCCCTGGGCGTTGCTGGGAATTTCGTCGCGGCTGCCGCAGTTGTTGATGAAGTCCATCCATTCCCGCTCCCTTTCGGGGACGTCCTTGGCGGCTTCCAGCTTCGGCAACTTGATGAAAATATAGTTCAAAACGTCGCTTACGGGCAAGGCGTCCTTGTTTCCCAGGTCGCTCTTGCGGTAGATGCCCCAGGTGTCGCGGTAGTCCTTGTTTCCGTCGGTGGCGTTCTCGCAAATCCAGATGCTGTAGATCTTGGGCATGCGGTAGCGCTCCTTGAGGGAGAGTTCCTGGCGACGCTTCTTGAGCGACAGGAGTTCCTCGCGGTGGGCCTCGGCGGCCATGATGGTGCCGTACAGAACGACGCGGTCCTTGAAGTGGGTGTGGCCGAACTTCTGCATCTCCACATCGATGTATTCGCCTTTTTTTGTTTTTGCGTGTACATCGACACCGACGATGTCGTCGCTGGGGTAGATGACCGCCAGGTCGCGGTTCATGTGTTCTACTTCCGTAATGATATCCTCGCCGTTGCGGCGGAGGACTGCGTTCAGAAAATCGATCAGGATTTCCTTGTCCTCGAAAAGCCTGATGAAAGCCGTATTTTCCTTCGCGGAAAGGAAGGTGGAGTGCCGCAGGAGTTCCGGGATTTCCTGTTCCGGAAGGTCCTGGTTCAAAATGATGCCGAAGTCGGCGCGTGATCCCAATGCTGTCATGGGATACCTCTTGAGTAGATTGGTTTAACGATATGGTGCCGACCTCAATTTTTCGTTGAAATCGGGGGCCCTACGTTACTTACTCAGGAAGCGCATTCCCAGGTACCCTGCGGCGTCCTTCCTTCGGTCAAGTTGAAGGCGAAGTGCCGCGAGCAGCAAGCAGAGAGTTAATGGCCGCGCACGAATGCCGGATGAGAATATGTTGAATATAGTATATTTCTTTGTATAAAGCTAGATTGTTTCCCTGATTTGGATGACGCTAGTCACTTGATACAGTTGTGTACACTTTTTAGTTTGCTGCAGGCTTATCCTGCGCTTTAATAATTATATTCTAGCTGAAAAATTTGAAAAGAATAGGAATGTTTATGCATAAATCCTTAAAAACCGCCCTTTGGGCTTTGCCTGTGGCTGCATTGGTGGGCTGCGCTGGCAGCGAAAATGCTAGTCCTTCCGTGATTTCTACTGCAGGTGGTCCTGCCAGCATGGCTGCCACTTCTGCGAATGCAGATGTTCCTCCTCCCACGGGCTGCAATCCCGAAGAATTCGAGGAGATTCCTGTATCCAACAAGATGACTAACGGCGACATGGAATATGGCGATGGTGGCTGGTATTTGTGGATCAAGGAAGATGGTCGCAAGACAGCCAAGGTGGAAAGCCAGATTGGCGTTCAGGGTCTTGGCGTAAACTGCACCAACGGCGCCCAGGTGATTGTGAAGGAACTGCCGGATCCTTGGTGGGGCCTGCAGCTCCAGCCGCCTAAATTCCTGGCGGACTCTACTTATTACACTCTTTCCTTCGTTGCTAGAGGTAACATGGCTATGAACGCCGTGGTCCAGGGTGGTCCCGATACGGAATACAAGCAGAAGGAAAGCGCTTCCTATGCCCTGACTCCGGAATGGCAGACTTATTCCATGACCTTCCTTGCTGACCAGAAGGGTTATGGCCTGAATAATGTGACCTTCCAGGTGGGTATCCAGAAGGGTTGGATGCAGATCGATAACGTGGCTATTTCCATGCAGGGCGATCTGGACACTACCTGGTATGCTGAAGCGGATACCCGTATCGATGAAATCCGCAAGGCTGATTTTGAAGTGAAGGCAAATCCGGGTGAAGAAGTTTCCGTGAAGCTTCTCCAGCATGATTTCCCCTTCGGTACCGCCCTCGCATTCTATGGTCCGGACAAGGACAGCACGGAACAGTGGTATAAGGCTGCCGCCAAGAAGTACTTCTGGCACGCCGTTACCGAAAACCAGTTCAAGTGGCCGGAATACGAACGTAAGGAAGGCAAGCCCCTCCGCGAAGAAATGGATCGCTACGTGAAGTTCACCCAGGAAAATGGCTGGACTCTTCGCGGTCACGCCCTGTACTGGGCTCACCAGGGCTATGGCTTCGACAAGCATTTCTCCAATCCCAATAAGGCAAGTCAGTGCGAAGATTTCGGCAAGAAGCTGAAGGCCCGTATTGACCGCGACCTGAAGGAATATAAGGGCAAGATTGTGGAATACGACGTGTGGAACGAACCGATCCACGAAATGTACACCACCAACCTTTGCGGCATCAACTATCTGGATAGCGCCTTTATCTGGGCTCATCAGGCTGATCCCGAAGCAATCCTCTACATCAACGACTACCAGGTGGTGGCCGCCGGTGAAACCGACCGTTACATGAGCCTCATCAAGGGCATGCTGGACCGCAACGTTCCCGTGATGGGTATTGGTGTTCAGTGCCACTTCGGTACCCGTCCCGTGGTTCCCGCCTTGATTCGTGAACGCCTGGATAAGCTTGCTACCTTGGGCCTTCCCATCAAGGTGACCGAACTTGACTTTGGCGCCTGGGACAAGGGCCTCACCTTGACCGAAGAGGAACAGGCCAGCGAATACGAAAAGGTTCTGCGCACCTTGTTCAGCCATCCTGCTGTAAACGGTATCGTGATGTGGGGCTTCTGGGATAACCGTCACTGGGTCCAGAACGGTGGTATCATCCGTGCCGATGGTTCCGAAAAGCCGGCTGCCACCAAGATTTACGACTTGTGGCACAAGACCTGGACCACTGAAGCTACCGCAACTGCCGACGAAAACGGCGTGGCAAAGTTCCGCGGTTTCAAGGGTAAGTACCAGGTTACCGTTGGCGGTAAGACTTCCGAAATGGAAGTGAAGTAATTTGCTCTAGGAAGAGCTGAAGAGCCTCCTAACCCCCTGACTGCTCCGGACTTGTCCGGGGCAGTCTTTTTTTGTGCGGATTCGTGTGCGTTTTGTCGTTAAAAAATTTATATTCCGTGGCGGTTTAGATTCCTGTCATGGGAAGGATGTTTAGGATGTTCAAAAAGTTTATTTGCAGTGTGTTCCTGCTAGGTATGGGAAGCTTGTTATCTTCCTGTTCTGGCGAGGCCTCAAAGCCCACAGGCCCCACTCCCGAAGAGGAGCAGCAGCGAGCTGAGGAACTTGCCAAGGAAGAAATCCTGGTGACGGACTGGGAGGCGGAAGGTGCCAAGGAAAATGGCCTTACCAAGAAAGTTCCGCCGAAAACCATGTTGCCCGAAGGTGGCTTTTATAGTGAGGCGTTCTCCATAGAAATTCCTGCGCCTCTGTATGGTGGTGAGGTCCGCTGTACTTTTGACGGAACGGTTCCCACGCTGGATATGGCGCCTGTGGATACTACTGTGAAGGTGAGCCAGTCCATGGTGGCTAGCTGTACGGAATTCATTGGGGATTCTGTCGCGGCAAAGTCTGTGGAAACTTATTTCATCGGGGAGTCCGTTGCCATGCCCGTGGTGGCAGTGACGGTTCCGTCCTGGTATTACAAGGATATTCTGAGGGCGAATCCCTGCAAGCCGGATCCCTGTAAGGAGGCCGCTTTCTGGCTGGATACCGCGGTGACTGCCCATGTGGAATATTTCCCCGAGGGGAGCAAGTCCAAGATGAAGGCTTTCGAGGTGGACATGGAAGCTTCCATCATGGGTGGGTATAGCCGTAATCAGAAGAAAAAGTCCGTATCCCTCAACATGAAGAAGAAACTTCAGAAGGGACATTTCAGGTACCCGCTGTTTGAAGCCCGCCCCTTCCAGAAAAAGTTCAAGGGATTTATCCTGCGCAATAACGGCAACCGCTTTGTCAGCGATTACCTGGAAGATGCCATGGCGACAAGCCTTCTTGAGGGAACCCAGGTGGATTACCAGCGTTCCCGCCAGGTGGTGGTTTTCTATAACGGTCAGTACTACGGCATTCACGATATGCGCGAAAAGCTGAACGAGCATTTTGTGGAAACTAACTATGGTATCGATGCCGACAAGGTGGATTTCATTAAGCATGTGAACAAGTCGGTGGAGGCTAGCGGTGGAACTTCCGACGATTACATTGACTTGCTGAACTACATTTCTGCAAATGACTTGACGGGTGATGGTAACGAGGCATACGCAAACATCAAGGAGCGTATGAATGTGCAGAGCTATATGGAATATATGGCTGCTGAAATTTATTACCACAATGGTGACTGGCCCAATAATAACCTGCGTGCCTGGCGTTCCGGAACACAGAAGTGGAAGTTTGTTGCCTACGACACCGACCACGGTTTTGACTGGATGTGGGGCGTTAGCGGATTTTCCCAGAGCACCAATATGTTCTCCTGGATCAAGAAGGGGGGTAGCGGATCCTGCTCTGGCTCTACCGATCCTCTCTGCTTCCATAATATTTTCGTGAAGTTGAATACCAATCCCGAATTCCTCCGTAGCTTTATTAACCGTTCTGCGGTGATTTATTCTACCTTCGTCAATGCGGCACGAGTGACCGAGGCTACCGAACGGATGGCAGCGACCATTCCCGAGGAGGAGTCCAAGAGGGATATGAAAAAGTTCGATCGAGAATCTCTCTATTATAAGAATTCCTGCGGCAAGGGCTTCTCGGTGTCTGGCAGTTGCATTAAATCCTGGGCAGAAGACCGTGATGCTTCCGTTCGTGCGGAATTCCGTAAGGAATATGCCCTGGGTGCAGATGTCAAGGTAAGTTTCTCCGCTGTCGGTAATGGCCAGATTCTTCTGGATGGCATGGCGCTTCCTGCCGTTGAATATTCCGGAAAGTTCTTTGGTGGCAATGCCATGGTGCTGACTGCCGCTGGCGAAGGCTTTGTGGGCTGGGAAGATGGCTCTACGGAAAATCCCCGCGTGGTTGTTCCGGAAGATGGTGCCGCCTACGTGGCAAACTTCCAGTAATTAAAGCGATATTCTTCTTGAAATCCTTCTGCAAGGGCGATTGTCCTGCAGGGGGATTTTTTCTATCTTGCGCCTTGCTAGAATGAGGTTGGGCAATGTTAGGTAGCGCTGCAGAAGAACGTCAAATAGAAAAGAGCTTGCGGGTAAAGAAATTCCGTAAGAACGGGGATATCAAGGATGTGCTGGTGGTAGCGCTTCCCATGCTTCTCTCCATGTCCTTTGACACGCTGATGACATTTGTGGACCGCCTCTTTTTGAGTAAGCTTGGACCTGCAGAAATGAATGCGAGCCTTGGCGCCGGTGGCATGAACATCGTGCTTACCACCTTTTTTACAGGAATGATCAGCTATACCACGGCTATGGTTGCCCAGCGTTTCGGTGCCGGTCGAAAAGGGGAGTGCGCCAGCGTTTTCATGCAGGCGGTGTATCTTTCCCTGGTGTGCGTTCCATTCCTTTACCTGACCATTCCTCTAGGACATTTTGTATTTGGAATTCAGGGGGTGGCGCCTGATCAGTTGGTCCATCAGAAAACCTACTTCAACATTCTGATGTTTGGTGGAATCATTAGCCTCGTGCGAAATGCGGCCCCTTGTTTTTTCAGCGGCATTGGCGAGACGAAGGTAATTATGAAGGCGGCCTTTGTAGGTATGCTGGTAAATATTGCCTGCAACTATCTATTGATTTTTGGCTATGGTCCTTTCCCGAAATTAGGGGTGGCAGGTGCTGCCTATGGAACCGTTATCGGGAATGCGGTTTCTACGATAATGCTTTTCGTGGTGTATTTCGGAAAGCGGAATAACCTGCATTTTGCGACGCGATCCCATTTAAAATGGAACTTGGCCCAGTTGAAGGAACTGCTGAAAAGGGGCTTGCCCTCCGGTGTGGAAATGTTCTTGAATATGGCGGCCTTCCAGCTGATGATTCTCCTGTTTCACGGGTTGGGGCCTGTGGAGGCGACTGCGGCATCCGTCATGTTTAACTGGGATATGGTGGCCTATGTTCCCCTGATGGGGCTTGAAATTGCATCAACTAGTCTGGTGGGGCGTTATGTGGGTGCGAAGCAGGCTGCTGCGGCGACTCGCTCCACCTATTCCGGGCTTAAGGTGGGGTGGGCCTATTCCCTGATCATTGGCGTCCTGCTGGTGTTTTTGCCGGGCGTCCTGACGGACATCTTTAGGCCGGACGTGACCGCTTCGGCGGAAGCTCTGGCTGTATTTGAGTCCGCCCGTCCCATGAGCATATTCATGCTACGGTTTGCGACGATTTACATCTTTGTAGAAGTGCTTCTGGTGATTTACTGTGGCGCCCTTCGTGGTGCCGGGGACACGGTGTGGGTCATGGTTGCCTGCGCCATCATGAACTGGTTTAATACCATAGCCCTATACATAGCCGCCTATCACTTACATGTTCCGGCTCATTACGCCTGGATCATCGTGGTGTGCGTCTATGGAACCGCTCCGCTCCTATTCTGGTGGCGCTGGAAAAGTGGCAAGTGGCGAAAACATGTTCTCGACAAGATGTAATTTTTTTTATAAAATGTTGATGAATGATGTGCGGGTCTAGATGATGGAAAAACTGAAAAATTACCTTTTCTATGGAACCTTGAATAAGAGGGAATGGCTTCTTATCCGTGATGCCATCTGGGAAAACGACAATCGCTTTGTTCTCCTGATGGTATCCTTTTCCATGTTTGTGCTGATGACCGTTTTGGCCGTTTTTACCATAACGGTGGACAATCCCTATAAGAGCAATGCGGTTGCCTATGGAATTGTCGCCATTGTGGAACTGTTGTTATATGTCGTCGCCCGATCAGCAACAAAATTCAGTTCAGCCATTTTGCCTCTGCTGACGTTCGTATTCAACTTTATCATGTTTGCATTCGGCGTTGCGCTCGGTTCTTTTCTGGATCCTGGTAGCTATGCCCTGGCCCTGGTGGTAATGATTATCGTCCTTCCCATGCTGTTCTGTGTTCGGCCGATTCACAGCATAACATCGGTGCTCTTTGTGGATGCTGTCTTTCTGCCTATTTCCTATATGGTGAAGGAACCTGACATTTTTACTGCGGATGTGCTAAATGTGGTTGTCTGGAGTATCGTTGGATTTTTTCTTAACGCAATTACCACGACCGCCCGAGTAAACAGGTTCTATGAATTTTACAAGAACGAAGAATCTCAAAAGGAAATAAGCGAATCCTTTAAACAGGTGGCAACCCAGATGTCCATGTTCAAGTCTCTGGGGAACATCTATTCTTCACTCTATTACATTGACCTGAAAACGGATTCCTATGTGGAACTGGCTTCCCTGCCGGAGGCGAGAACCTTCTTGGGAAACAGTGGCGGCGATGCGGTTCTCCGAATGCGTTCCTACTGCGAGTCCTTGGTGGCGGATTCATTCAGGGAGCAGTTGCTGGAGTTTTCTGACTTGCAGACTGCGGATGAACGACTGAAGAAACAGAACCTGATTTCGATGCAGTTCCTTGCCAACGTGGAAGGCCCTGTAAGGAAGATGGAATGGTTTGAAATCAACTTGATCGTGGTGAACCGCGATGAAAATTCGGATGCAAGCAGCGTGCTGTTTGCCGTTCGGAGAATACACGAGGAAAAGCTGAAGGAAATAAACCAGATGAATCGTCTCCAGAGCGCCCTGGTTGCCGCGGAAACGGCGAACAAGTCCAAGACGATCTTCCTGAACAACATGAGTCACGATATCCGCACACCCATGAATGCCATTACCGGCTTTACCGGACTTGCCCAGAAACATATGGATGACCGGGTTCAGCTGGCGGACTATCTAAACAAGATATCCGTTGCAAACAAACATCTGCTTTCCCTGATGAATGATGTTCTGGACATGAGCCGCATAGAAAGTGGCCGAGTCAGTCTGAGCCTTAAGCCTGAATCCGTTTCGTCCATAGTGAAGGAAATTAGAACCATCATGCAGGATGATATCTTTTCCCGTCACCAGATTTTCAACGTGAAGATGGAAGGAATCATACATGACTTGGTCCTCTGCGATCGTTTGCGCTTTAAGCAGGTGGTCCTGAACCTCCTGAGCAATGCATCCAAGTTTACTCCTGATGGAGGAAGGGTTGATCTTGAAATCGCGCAGGAGGCCTCTGCAAAGTCCGGCTTTACAACGCTGAAGATTCTGGTCCGTGATACGGGTATAGGAATGTCCGAAAAATTCCTGAGAAGGGTTTTTGAACCCTTTGAAAGGGAAAATGTCGCCGGAGATGTTCAGGGGACAGGCCTTGGAATGGCTATTGCAAAAAATCTCACGGACCTGATGGGTGGATTCATCTATGTGAAGAGTAGTCGCAATGAGGGAACGGAAGTTCTTCTGGATGTATCCTTCGAGATATACTCGGAAACGATTTCCGGAACCGGTGATGACCAGGCCGGGCGTTCTGTTATCGCCCCGAACCAGTTTGCGGGACGCCGAATTCTTCTGGTGGAAGATAACCGCATGAACCAGATGATGACGGTGCGCCTGCTGAAGGATTCCGGTGTCGAGATTCTGATTGCGGAAAATGGCCAGGTGGGCTGCGATATGCTGGAAAAGTATGGCCCGGAATATTTCAGCCTGGTCCTGATGGATATCCAGATGCCTGTAATGAACGGTTTTGAGGCTACCCGAAAAATCCGCAACATGAAGGAGGGGGCTTTCGCGAAAGTTCCTGTGGTCGCCATGACTGCAGATGCCTTCGAGGAAAGCCGTCGGGAGGCGGTTGCTGCGGGAATGAATGATTTTATTTCCAAGCCGGTAGAGGCAGACACGCTGAATGCAACCCTGCTCAAGTTCCTGGGCTAGCCCTTAAGGCTTATCTTTTGTTTATTTGCGTTCCTTACTTGCTCTTTCAAAAAAAGAAAGGAAGTGCCTGGCACTTCCTAATGGAGATAGTGGGAGTCGAACCCATGACCTATTGATTGCGAACCAATTGCTCTACCAACTGAGCTATATCCCCGTTGTGAGCGTCAATATAGATTAAGAATTTTAGGTTGGCAACTATGGGCGAAAGGGGCGAAGGAATAAATGCTGAAAAAGGGGCCAGTCGGCCTGACTTTGCCACGAAATTTTATTGAAAACTGCACAAAAATTCACTATATTTGGTAGGCAGTAGGAAGTAGTAGGCTGTAGATGACAAAGTCAATTGAAATTCGCGACGCTCACGAACATAATCTCCGTCATGTCAATTTAAGCATTCCCCGTGATTCTATCGTGGTGGTTACCGGAGTTTCCGGGTCGGGTAAGTCAAGCCTTGCCTTTGACACGGTTTTCCAGGAAGGGCAGCGCCGTTTCGTGGAGTCCCTTTCCGCATACGCCCGCCAGTTCATTGGCCGCATGAAGCATCCCGAAGTGGAAAGCGTCCGCGGAATTTCTCCCACAATTTCCATTGACCAGAAGACGGTGAACCGCAATCCCCGCAGTACGGTGGGTACCGTGGTCGAGATCCTGGACCATTACCGTTTGCTGTTTGCCCGTCTGGGTGTGCCTCATTGCCCCAAGTGCGGTCGCGTGATCCAGGCTCAGTCCGTAGATCAGATCGTGGATAATCTTTACGCCGGCGATGGGGAACTGAACGGGAAGATCCGTCAGATTACGGTTATGGCTCCCATTGTCCAGGACCGTAAGGGTGAATACCGCAAGGAACTGGCGGAACTGAAGGAAAACGGCTTTGTCCGCGCCCGCGTAGATGGCGTCATTTATAGGCTGGAGGAAGTCCCGGCCCTGGTCCGCTACGAGAAGCATACCATCGAGGCGGTCATTGACCGTCTGGTTCTGGAACGTAAGAACATGAGCCGCCTCCGCGAAGCTCTGGAAGGTGCGCTGAAACTGACGGATGGGAAGTTGGTCAGTTTTCTGTTTGACGATGGGGAATACCGCCTGCAGGGTACGCTCCTGGCTTGTCCCAAGTGCAACATTTCCATTCCGGAACTGGAACCGCGGTTCTTCAGCTTTAACGACCCGAAGGGACGATGCCCCACCTGTAACGGCCTGGGGGAAAGCTGCAAGTTTGATATCGACCTGGTTGTTCCCGACAAGAGCCTGAGCCTTAAGCAGGGGGCGCTTGCCATCCAGAAGAAGGATACGGGAACCATCATTTTCAGCGATTACGGTTGGCGCAACCTGCGGACCATCGCCAACGAGATGAAGTTTACCTTTGATACGCCCTGGTGCAAACTGAAGAAGGAACAGCAGGACGCCATTCTTCATGGAACGCCCAGCGGAAGCGAGCGGGGTGTGCTGGATATTGTCCAGGAACTCTGGGACATGTGGCATATTTTCCACTTCCGGAAGTTCATGCAGATTGGGGTATGTCCCGAGTGTAAGGGAACCCGCATTAACACCATTGCAAATGCGGTAAAGTTTCATGGAGTCAACCTGACGGAAATGACCGACTGGTCCGTGGAAAAGTCGGTGGAATTCTTTAATAAGCTGGACCTGTCCGAAAAGGAAATGCGAATCGGGCGGGAAATCCTGAAGGAAATCCGCGGCCGTCTGAGCTTTTTAAATGCGGTAGGCCTTGGTTACCTGAACATTTCCCGCAAGGCATCGACCTTGAGCGGTGGCGAGGCCCAGCGCATTCGCCTGGCAAGTGCTGTGGGCGCAGGCCTTCAGGGCGTGCTCTACGTAATGGACGAACCGAGCATCGGCTTGCATCCCCGCGATAACGACAAGCTGCTGGAAATGCTGGAACATCTTCGTGCCCAGGGGAACAGCCTTATTGTGGTGGAACACGACGAAGATACCATGCGTCATGCGGATTACGTCATTGACGTAGGTCCCGGAGCTGGCGTAGAAGGCGGTGCCATTATTGCCGCGGGTACGGTTGACGAACTGGAAAAGAACAAGGCTTCTCTTACAGGCGCTTACCTCAGCGGTCGCAAGGCGATCGAAATTCCTGCCCAGCGAAAAAAGATTACTGCAGAAACTCCAAAGCTGAAAATTTGCGGTGCTGCAGAAAATAACCTGAAGAACATCGACGTGGAAATTCCTCTGGACGGCGCCCTCACCGTGGTGACAGGCGTTTCCGGCTCCGGCAAGAGCACGCTGGTAAACCAGATTCTCCGCCGGGAACTGGCACGAGTTTTCTTCAATTCCGAGGAACCGGTAGGCAAGTTCGACCACCTGGAAGGTCTTGAAAATATCGACAAGGTCATTGAAATTGACCAGACGCCTATTGGTCGCACTCCCCGTAGTAATCCTGCGACCTACACCAAGATCTGGGACGACATTCGCGATCTTTTCGCCGGCATGGAGGAAAGTAAGATCCGCGGTTATACCAAGAGCCGTTTCAGCTTCAATGTAAAGGGTGGCCGCTGCGACGCCTGCGAAGGTGCCGGCGTGAAGGTTGTGGATATGCACATCCTGCCTTCTGTCCAGGTGACCTGCGAAGTCTGTAACGGAAAGCGCTTTAACGACGCCACCCGCGAAGTCTATTTCAAGGGAAAGAATGTCTCCGAAATTCTGGACATGAGCATTAGCGATGCCGCGGAATTTTTCAAGGACCAGCCCCGCATTGCGCAACCTCTGAATCTTCTTTGTGAAGTGGGCCTTGGCTATTTGACTTTGGGCCAGCCTTCTACGACCTTAAGTGGCGGTGAAGCCCAGCGCATTAAAATTGCTTCGGAACTGCGCCGTCCTGGCACGGGTAAGACTTTGTATCTGCTGGACGAACCCACTACGGGGCTTCATTTCGAGGATATCCGTAAACTCATGGATTGTCTAAATCGTTTGCGGAGCCTGGGAAACAGCATTGTCATTATCGAGCACAATCTCGACGTGATCAAGTGTGCGGACTGGATTGTGGATCTTGGTCCCGATGCCGGTGTACACGGCGGAAAGATTGTAGCGACGGGAACTCCGGAACAGATTGCCAAATGCAAAAAGTCCGAGACCGGTCGCTACCTGGCGCCCGTTCTTGCCAAGAAACATGGCGAGAATAAACCCATCAGCAAACTTATGGGACAGTTGGCGGATAACCGTGCCCGCTATAACGCCTTTGCCTCTTCCATCAGGGGAACTGCCGGCGAGACCGAAGGCCCGTCTCTGGATATCGAAGTCCGCGGGGCTCGCAAGCACAACCTGAAGAACATCGACGTTACCATTCCGCGCCACAAGCTGACTGTGATTACAGGTGTTTCCGGATCTGGAAAATCTAGCCTGGCATTCCATACCTTGTTCAGCGAAGGCCAGCGTCGCTTTGTGGAAACCTTGAGCACTTACGCCCGTCGCTTTTTGGGCCGCCCTGACCGCGGTTCCGTGGATTCTATTTCCGGTCTTGCTCCGGCTATTGCCATTGACCAGAAAAGCGCTAGCAAGAGCCCCCGCAGTACGGTGGCTACCCTCACCGAAATCTACGACTATTTCCGTATTTTCTGGTCCCGTGCAGGAACGCCGCATTGTCTCCATTGCGGAAAGCCGGTGGATTCCTTTGCGGCAGGCGACTTGATGCAGCTTGCTTTCGAGCGGGACTTGAACAAGACCGTAACAGTTCTCGCTCCCTTCGAGGTGAAGGACATCCTGAAACTTTCCAAGGTCCTTACGGAAAAAGGCTATCGCAAGGTTTACCTGGGCAATCAGCTGGTGGACTTGCCCCTGCCCAAGATTCCTACCCGCGAAAAGCAGGTCCTTGCAGTTGTTGACCGCGTTATCGTGAAGGAAGAAAACCGTGCCCGCCTGGTGGAAGCCTTTGAACGCGCCTACCGCGACGGCAACGGAATTCTCTTTGTGGATAGCGAGGGGCGCGAACGTCTGGCTGCCAGCGAAAAGCCGGGGTGCCCCTCTTGCGGCTGGTATATGGATAGCGCTCTCAACCCGAAACTGTTCAGCTTTAACACCCACTGGGGCGCCTGCGAAACCTGCTTGGGACTTGGCCAGTTTAAGGATGGAAAGGTTTGCCCCGACTGTAAGGGTGAACGCCTGAAACCGGAATATCTTGCGGTCCGCATCAAGGGCCAGAACATCATGGATGTTCACCACATGAGCATCGACAACGCTTATGACTGGTTTACCCATGTGGATTTCAAGGGCGAAAAGAATGGGGCAGGGAAGGCTACCATTGCAGAACCTCTCCTTCGTGAAATAATCGGCCGTCTGGATTTCCTCCGCAGTGTGGGACTGGGCTATATCGGTCTGGACCGCGCCGGCGACACCTTGAGCGGTGGCGAATCCCAGCGAATCCGTCTGGCATCCCAGATCGGTAGCGGTCTGGAAGGGGTGCTCTACGTTCTGGATGAACCGACGGTCGGCTTGCACGAAAGCGATACGGCAAAACTTCTGGATACCCTTTACCGCCTTCGCGACTTGGGCAATACCCTGGTGGTGGTGGAGCACGACATGAACATGATGGAAGCTGCCGACCATATCATCGATATGGGACCAGCTGCCGGTGAATTCGGCGGTGAAGTGGTGGCGGAAGGTTCTCCAAAGTCTCTGGCAAAGCCTTATGCCCTCCAGCAGTTCCCCTTGAGCGAAACCGTCAAGTATCTGACCAAGTCCATTCCCATGGCAAACCAGATCGACGCCATTCCCATTACTGAAAATACGGAATTCTACGAATTCAAGAACTTGACGAAGAATAATTTGAAGAATTTGTCTGTAAAATTCCCCAAGGGCGCTGTCAGCGTTGTCTGCGGTGTTTCTGGCTCCGGCAAGAGTTCCCTGGTCATGGATGAAATCTATCCTGCGCTAAAGCGGAAATTCCAGCCTCGAGGAAAAAAGAAACAGACCGGAGAAGTTCTTGTTGTGGACCAGAGTCCTATCTCTGGCACTCCTCGTAGTACCCCCGCCAGCTTTACCGGTGTATTTGACGATATCCGCAAGCTGTTTGCCAAACTGGAACAGTCGAAAGTCAAGGGCTTTGATTACGGGCGCTTTAGCTATAACCTTGCCCGTGGTCGCTGCGAAGCCTGCGAGGGCCGCGGTGCCATCTCCGTGGAAATGCACTTCCTTTCCGACATTTGGGAACCTTGCGATGTCTGTGGCGGCAAGCGCTACAACCAGGAAACCCTGACGGTTACTTTCAAGGGAAAGAATATTGCCGATGTTCTGGACATGCGGGTGGCTGAAGCCTGCGAATTCTTCAAGGACCAGCCCAAAATTCTTCCCAAGCTGGAGGCCCTTCGGGATGTGGGTTTGCCTTACGTAAAATTAGGACAGCCGGTCACCACCTTGAGCGGTGGCGAGAACCAGCGCCTGAAACTGGCCGCAGAACTGGGACGCAAGAACTGTTCCGAAATGGTCTATCTGCTGGATGAACCTACCACAGGTCTTCATCTGAAGGATATTCAGACCCTCTGGAACCAGATTCGTAAACTCTCTCTTCGGGGAAGTACGGTCATTGTTATTGAACACCATCCGGATATCATCCATCTTGCGGACTGGAAGGTGGAATTAGGACCTGTGGGCGGTTCCAAGGGTGGTGAATTGCTGGAAATGGGGGCGAATGAACCGTGAAAAGATTCCTGTTCACGGCTGAAAATCTAAAATATGTTATCTTTACGTAAGAAATTGGAATGTTTTTTGCATATCCGGAAAAGTTTTATTAGGAGATGATATGTCTTTTAAACGTCTGCTACCCCTGATGCTGTTGGTTCCGGCAGTTACTTTCGCCGATGGCGATCGTAATTTTAAGATTGCCCCCAACCAGTTCAAGGAAGGTGCCCTGCTGGAATCCAAGACTGAAGTCGCCCTAGACAAGGGTTCGGGAATGTCCATGTCCGTTGCACCCAAGATTCCGCTCCGCCCGAATACCTTCTACTTCCGTCAGAAGGTGGGTCCTAAGGAATTCCGCTGGTATGTCGGTCAGCCTGATCCCAAGGTCTATGGAAAGCTTCATGCATTCAGCCTGAAGGACAACTATTTGAAAATCTCCGAAGTGGTGACGGCTCGCTTCTACGCTTCCCAGAAGAACAAGGCTTTCCAGGATGAAAGCGATATTTATTTCGACCGTCAGTACATCTATTCTCCCCGTGTCCCGAAACTGTTCTTTATGAAGAACGGTCGTTGGCAGCAGCTGAAGGAAACCGAACTTCCGGGCATGGTGTCCATCGATAAATCCATTGAAGGGCTGGAAGCCGTCCTCGTTACGGGGCAGAACAAGTCTGTTCCCTCCCTGGTCTATCCTCTGGAACCCGGCATGTACGCCTTCTCCTTTGCGGCACCGGGTAGACTGCCCTATGTGGACGCCGTTTCTGTCCAGGATGGTCAGGTCGTTACCTTGAAACCTCAGCTTCCCAAGGCAGATACCGCTGTAGCAACCGGTGCTGCCAAGTTTTCCGTGACCGAGGCAGCCGTTGAATCCGCAGCAAGCCTGGAAGATGTGGAAAAACTTTACGACACCTTTGTGAAGGAACTGGAGCAGAATGTATCCATCGTGGATACCAATGAATTTGCTAGCTCCTATCCTGGTGTGATTAACTCGCTGAAATTGAGCGTCACCAAAGATGACGAACGTTACGAAGAGTATGTCCAGAAGTATGAAATGACTCGCCGCAACGCCAAGGATGCATGGCGTAGTGATAAGCTGGGTGGTGCAGGCGCTGTAAGTAAGGCTCTCCACAGCAAGTTGGATAGCCTGCAGACCTTGCCTCTCCGCGGATCCATGGCTCCTGCCCGTGTAGAACCCATTTACGACGAAACGGTCGCCGAACGTCCTGTGGTGGGCGTCCGTATCTTCTTCGGTCAGGACAAGCAGCGCTTTGACGTGTCCTGGGAAGGTTCTGTCGAAGGTATCGCCTCCGGCGATTTCTATGAAATGCTGAATAGCGGTTCTGATGTCAAGTTCTCCTTGACTCTTGCCAATAACAAGCCTGTCTGGATTTATGACAAGGATGTCCTGGTTGGCCGTTTCCAGTATCGCTATGAAAAGCTGGAAGTTTTTGTCAATGGGGAAAGCGTTGCCTGCAATGGCAAGTTCGTGCTCCCTTCCTACATTAGCGAACAGCAGGAAGTGAAGGATTGGCTGAACCGTCCTGAGGAAGTGGTCCAGGAAGTTTCTGTTGAAGAAGTTGTGCAGAAGCAGGATGCGGCTGATAGCCTTGCTGCGGCCAAGGCTGCAGAAGACCCCATGGCCGGTGTAGAAATCAAGGTCAATGTTCCGCGAATTATCCGCGACCGTGAACATGGTACTGTCGCTCTGATCGATTCCGGCATGTTCCGCTATTATGGCCATGTGGTTACCATGTCTCCCTTCGCAATTCAAACAACCGAAGTAACCCAGCAGTTCTTTAGGGATGTCATGATGAAGGTGGACAAGCCCAAGCAGATCAAGGATCGTTCCACCTATGTGGATCCCAACAAGCCGGTCCATAATATTACCTGGAATGACGCCCGTACCTTCTGCCAGATGATTGGCGGTGACCTGCCTACTGAAGCCCAGTGGGAATTTGCCGGCCGTGCCGATAATAACGAAGGTGCTCTCTGGAATCTGGACGAAGAACCGGATCCGACTCAGTACGCCATTTTCCGCGAAAACTCCTACAAGCTGGGTAAGAAGAATTCCGCTTATGGACCTCAGCCTGTGGCCTCCAAGAAGCCCAATGCCTGGAACCTCTATGACATGTCCGGTAACGTAGCCGAATGGACTCGCGACAATTACTTCATGTTCTCCTTCTGGGTGGAATCCTCCAATCCCACGGGTGCCATGATGGGCTCTCATAAGGTTTATAAGGGCGGTTCCTGGAAGGATAAGGAAAAAGTTCTGAACTTGACTGAACGTGATGACGAAGATCCTCGTTACTGGTCCGAAAGCATCGGCTTCCGTTGCGCTTTCAAGAGAAAGTTGTTCGAGGGCGATGTGAAAAATATCGAAAAGGCAGAGGCAAAGTCCGAGGCTAAGAAGGAAGAAGCCAAGAAGGAAGAAGGCAATGGCCAAAAGTAAGGACGCAAGCAAAAACTTGTATGTTCCCGACGAACACGAGAAGAAGGTGATGGGGCTTTTCAGGAAGCTTACTGCCATCCCTTATCTGTTGGTGTTCCTGGCGTTACTCATGCCTTTTGCTACCGTTTCCTGCACAGGTGCAAATGTCGCGCAGAAGAAGGCGGCAACCCAGGATAGCACCGCGGTCCAGGCCGTTCCCGAAGTTGAAATGACCCAGACCGTGCTTCTGGAGGCTAGCCTCTATCAGTTCATTAAGGGTGTAAACCTGGAAGAACAGATGACGCCCGAGGGCTTGCAGCAGCTGAAAAAGCTTGAAGGTGGACCTATGATAGCCGCTATCAAGGCGCAATCTCCCGAATATCCGAAAATGCCCGGCATTCCTGGCTTCTGCGTTATTCTGGTGGGCGTTTTTCTGTGCGCCCTCTTTGCGCAATTCACCCCTCTGGGCTCCATTGCCTTGAGTATGCTGACCTGGATTTCCTTGTGGGGAGCCCTGACTTTGGTTGGGAAGAGTGTGGGGGAACTTTTGGGGGCCCCTATAATCAAGGTGGAACCGGGTATTGGTATTTATGCGGCGACCTTTATGCTGTTCTTTGGAACCGCCATGAACTTTGCCACGATCATCCGTCCCATTGTCATGGAAGTCAAGGCCCGCAGAAAAGCGAAAAAGGACGCTGCGGTTTAAGTTAAAAAGGCCTTCGGTATTCCGAGGGCCTTACTTTTTTTACCGTTTTTTTAGAAAACAGCCCCTCCCAAAACAGGAGAATCGCTAACCTGCCACGAAACTATCTCGAGGTTCTGCCCCTAAGGTTGGCTGGGGTGGGAGTCCAGAGGGAGGGGAACAGCCCCTCCCTTTGCGTCATTGGTATAAAGAAAACTACCGGCTAGGCCGGTAGTTCCAAAGAGCCTACGGCTTT
>JAKSIH010000002.1 GCA_024398935.1 Fibrobacter sp.
AGGCTCTTTGGAACTACCGGCCTAGCCGGTAGTTTTCTTTATACCAAAAAAACACCTGACATTTATCAGGTGTTCTCTTCCATCCGCTAGTCCTCGTAATGTCCCTTGCAGGAAATCACGTCGATAATGTCTCCGTTGACCCGATAGACCAAGCGGTTGGTATCGTCGATTCGACGACTCCACGCACCGGTAAGATTTCCTTTCAAAGGCTCAGGTTTGCCGATGCCATCTTCGGCGCTTCGCTCCACATCTTTCAAGAGCTGATTGATGCGCTTGAGAGTCTTTTTGTCTTGGGACTGCCAGTACACATAGTCGCTAAAGGCAATTTCAGAAAAAGCAATTTTACTCATTCTCCATAGCCTCCAACTCATCCATTGTCTTTACGACAACCTTTCCTGCCTTGATGGCGGCAGCACTTTCTTCCAGGAACTTCATATTGCTCTCGCTGTAGAAGGGATCCGGAGCGGCGACGTCGAAAGGAATGCGGTTCTCTCTCAGGACCGCCTTGACGAACAAGTTGAGGGCAGAGGATGTGGACAGCCCTACTTCTTTACAGAACTTGTCGAAACGTTCCTTATCCTTGGTTTCGATTCGTGCGGAAATTGTAGAAAGAGCCATAGCTATACCTCCATTTTCCGACAATGTAATACATTCACTTGCATTTTGCAAGCTATTTTGACACAATACAGCAGATTCTGCCATTTTTTTCACCTTATTTTGAAGATTTTAATATTCAACGAAACATTCTCTACACGGCGTGTAGAGATTTTTCTTGTACAATTCAGCATGATTGATTGGCTTAAGTTACTTTGGGCATAGCATCTCCTTTTTGAAAAAAACAAAAAAACACAAGGTGAGAGCCGCGACAGAACGCTTGCGTTCTGGCATGGCCGAACCGAAGTTTTTTCTGCAAAAAAACACCTGAATTTTTCATCAGGTGTTCAGGAGACTATTCGTAACGCTCGGGTGGAATTATAGAATTTATCTAAAATCTGGCAAGGGTTACTTTGTTAAAGAATTGTAAACTTTTATCTTAAAAAATTTCATGCAAAGAATTCAATTCAGCAAATCCTTAATTCGAATTTACTTCAGCAAACCACTCTTTTCAAAATTGAGAATTTGCTAGAGCAAATTCTTTTCCAAAATTTCCTTGGCGTGGTAGGTGATGATGATGTCGGCACCGGCGCGCTTGAAGGCGATCATGTTTTCGCGGATGATGGCATCTTCGTCGATCCAGCCCAGGGTACCGGCGGCCTTCACCATGGAGTATTCGCCACTGACGTTATAGACGGCCACGGGAACGTTGCTGATTTCTGCAGCACCGCGGAGCACATCCAGGAAAGCGAGACCCGGCTTCACCATGACGATATCGGCACCTTCTTCCAGATCCAATTCCACTTCGTGCATGGCTTCGCGACCATTGCGAACATCCATCTGGTAAGTCTTGCGGTTGCCGAAATGGGGAGCGGAGTCGGCGGCATCGCGGAAGGGGCCGTAGTAGGCGCTGGCGAACTTGGCGCTGTAACCCATGATCGGTGTATTGGTAAAGCCAGCTTCGTCAAGGGCTTCACGGATAGCGGTAATGTGGCCATCCATCATATCGCTGGGGGCAACCATGTCGGCACCGGCAGCCACCTGAGAAACAGCGGTCTTTGCCAAAAGTTCCAGAGTGGAGTCGTTATCCACATCGTGATCCTTGATGATACCGCAGTGACCGTGGCTCATGTATTCACAAAGGCACACATCGCAAATGACATAGATTTCCGGGAACTTGGCCTTGATGGCACGAACGGCTCGCTGGACAATGCTGTTCTCGCCGTAGGCTTCGGAAGCCATTTCGTCCTTATGGTCGGGAATGCCAAAGAGCAGCACAGACTTGAGGCCCAGCGGTCCGAAGGTTTCAATTTCCTTCAGCAGCTCATCGATGCTGAAACGGAACTGGTTGGGCATGCTGGAGATTTCTTCCTTGACGCCCTCCCCTTCTACAACGAACATGGGGTAAACGAGGCTATCGGAGCTGACGGAAGTTTCCGCAATCATGTTGCGGATGGTGGCATTCTGACGTAAACGACGAGGACGGAAGAGCATATTAATTGATGATTGATGATTGATGATTAAAATTTGCGGATTGATGATTGATAATTTAAATAATCGCGACGAAGTCGCCTTGCTTCTTATTATCCATCATCAATTATCCATTATACATTATTAAGGGGTTGTTGACGGGTCGAGGAAATTCTTTTCAAGTTGTTCAAGTTCTTCGGCCCAGTCGGTCTGGATTTTCTGTTTCAGCTTTTTGGCGAGACTGGGTGCGCGACCGCGGGTAGAAACGGTGACGGTAATGTTTTCCCCAAAGTCCATGCGGGCGGGAACAATAAAATCTCCATCCAGATAATCGCAGGCGTTGTTCACCATAATGCGGCGGGCACGGGCATCGTTGCTGACCAGGGCATTTACCGCCGGCTGGTCCGTGCAGATGTACACCATGGAAATGCTACGAAGATCCGATGTTTCGTAGGGGCGTTCCACCAGATTCAACATGGTCATAGACCCCTCGGGAATCTGCAGACTTGCAAACTCGGGATCGAACTGAGGAGCCACCACCGTAATGCGGGCCCCCGTAGGCAACAAGGTCTTTACCTTACGTAAGGCGATGCGGCCACCGCCCACGACCAGGACGCTCTTACCTTCCAACTTAACTTCAATCGCCAACATGCTGGAATTAAAATGCGTAGAAGTCTCAGCGGTCTTTCTGGTTTTCTGAGCGCCTTTAACCCCAGCCACCACCATGTCGGCAAAGCCGTTCCACTCGCCAAGAGGCGGCAACAAGGTCAGCGGAATCTGCGGAAAATCCTTCTGGGCATTCGCAACAATAGCAGGGATGTCACCCTTGGAATGCTGACCGCTCAAAAGCAGATACGGAAGCAAGGTCACCGACTCCACATCCTCACGCAAAAGGGCGCGCAGGTCATTGTCCAAATCCAGCAGGCTTGTACTTGCAATGCGGGCGTCAGGCATGTCGTGGCGCAGGCGGTCCAGCACCACTTCGAAGGCGCTGTAGGCTCCCGGACGGATGCAGTTATGGGCAATAATCAGAACGACTTTCATACAGAGTAATACTCCGCAATTTTTTTGACCAAGGAGTCCATGGTAGTTTCTTCACTTTCCACAACTTCGAAGCCGTACTTCTTGGCGGTGGCGGTTGTGAGGCGACCGATGGAGAAAGCGAGGCGAGGGCGCTGCGCGCTGAGGTTTGAGGTCGCACCGTCGGTACTTTGAGGTAAATCCAAAGCACTCACAAAATTATTAACAGCGCTGGAACTTGCGAACACTACAGCATCGGCTCCGGCGACAGCTTCGCGTTTCCAGTCGGGCATGGATGCTGCAGGCAACGTTTCGTATACTACCCAGCGGGTTGCCTTCGGAAGTAACTTCAAGATGGTTTCGTCGGCAAGGTTGCCTTGAAGAAGGAGGATGCGGGATTCGTCAATGCTAGATCCCCGATCAAGTCGGGGATGACATGGGGAGTCAAGTTCGGGTTGATTCTCGCGCGGTTTCTGCTCAGGACGATTCTCGCGCGGTTTCTGCTCAGGACGATTCTCGTACGGTTCCTGTTCAGGCTGACACTCAGGCTGTTCTTGTCCGGAATGGCACATGGCGGCAAGCAGCTTGCCCAGGCCTTCGCCGGTATGATCCTCGGGAACGTAGTCGCAGCGGATGCCTCGTTCCAGCAACTTATTTTCGGTAATCTTTCCGACGGATGCAATTTTCTTGCCGGCAAGAACACGAATGTCAAGGCCAGCCTTGAAGAGGGATTCAAAGAAGGAATCAACGCCGTTGGTACTGGTGAATGCGAGGACGTCAAAATTTGCGAGGTCTGCGAAATTCACCTTACTAGATTCTTCGACTTCGCACTTCGTGCTTCGCTCAGAATGACACACAAATGGACTTTCCAACACGCGAGTTTCGATCATGGGCGTCTCGATAACTTCGGCGCCGAGGGCGGTCAGGCGGGAAGCAATTCCCCCGGCCTGCTTTGCGGCTCTCGTAATCACCAGGCGCTTGCCGGACAGCGGCAAATCCTTTCGCCAAGCAAGAGTCTTCCCCAGATCCACCACATCACCCATAATGGTAATGGCGGGCGCGGTCACGTTTTCACGGACAATGGTCTCCCCCGCCGTTTCCAAGGTGCAGGCGACCGTGCGCTGGTAAGGAGTGGTTCCCTTTTCGATGAATGCCAGAGGAGTCTTGGGATCCTTGCCACATTCCATCAGACGGCGGGCAATAAAATCCATGTTGGCGATACCCATGTAGAACACTAAAGTTCCCGGGCATTTTGCAAGAGCCGGAAAATCCAAGCCAGAGACACTGGATCCTTCGCTTCGCTCAGGATGACACATTACGGACCGATCCTGTTCAGGATGACACGAAGGCGATTCCTGCTTCTCATGTCCGGTAATGATATGCAAACTTGTTGCAACGCCACGATGGGTCACCGGGATTCCCGCATAGGCCGGCACAGAAATTCCAGCCGTAACGCCAGGAACCACTTCAAATTCAATTCCAGCCTCTACAAGTTCCAATGCTTCTTCGCCGCCGCGACCAAAAACAAAAGGATCGCCACCCTTGAGACGAGCGATTACTGCGCCAGGATTTTCTTGGGCAAACTTCACCAGCAGTTTATTGATTTCGGACTGTTTTACCTTGTGGTGCGTAGGCATCTTACCCACATCCACCATCTGGGCATTTGCATTACAGAACGCAAGAATCGAAGGTGAAACCAGGCGGTCATAAACGACCACGTCAGCCTTCTCCAGAATGGACTTGCCCTTCAGGGTGAAAAGTCCCGGATCACCAGGACCTGCGCCGATCAAATAAACTTTACCGTTCATGGAACCAAATCTAGAAAATTAAAAAGTCTCGGGACTCCCGAGACTCATTTGCTTTCTGTTAAGTTCCGCATTCTTCAAATTCAAATGTAGAAGTTCCATCGCTGTAAAGCAACTTATGAGGAGACACGCAATTCTCCTTATCCAGTTCCCTCAATTTTTTTCGATTCAGCTTGGCAGGCTCACTGGACACCACGCTTCGAGCGCCGCATTCCTTCAGAAACGCAGCCAGCTTCTGCATGTTTTTTTCTTCCACATAGTTCAGTTCCGTCTTGGCAATCTTTATACCATCCTTCTCTTCAAAATAAAGCAAGCCCAACGGTAGCCCCTGTTTTTGATTGACTTTCTGAAGGTAGGAAACAATTAAATCTTCATCCAGAGAGTTGGAAGACTTCATAAGGTCATAAACATAGGCAATCGGCGTTTCATCTCCGAGAGAATCCAGAAGCATTGCGATTTTTATGCGATCGTTGGTGTACTCGGTAGGATCTTCCTGGGTGAAGCCGGGATGAAACACCTTGGACGAAGCGGTCTCGCTCCTGATATAGGAATTGCACTCTGGTTCGCAATACATTCCGCAGTACTTGGATTCAAACATCACATTTGCTCCTGCGGCAACCAGCGCCTGAACCATTTCAAAGTTACCCTTCCTTACTGCAAGAAACAGAGGGGACAATTCCTCGGCTCCAGATTTGGAACAATCATTCTTGTGGTTTGGAATTTGGCAGGTATTTTCGGCATCCTGGACTCTGCAAACGGCATTTACGTCCATGCCTTTTTGAATGGCTGTTTTTAACAGAGCAACATCATTTTTTTCAATAGCCTCAGGAATACTTACCACTGCCGCAGTAGTATCCTCGACCTTCGCCTCAGTAGCGGTTTCGATTTTTTGAGTTTCCAAGACCGTTTCGGCACTCTTACTCTCCGGCGTTCTTTCGTTGCAGGCAACGAGAGTAGCCATTGAAAATATTAGCAATAACTTCCTGTACATTTTCACCGTTAAAAAAATTAAGTTCCGCATTCGTCAAGAGACAAATCGGTCGTTCCATCGCTATAGAAAATCTTATGGACATCCTCGCAGGTGCTGATGGTAAAAGCTTCACCATCCTTTTCAGACAGGGTGTAGGATTCTGCCTTCAGGACCTTTCTTGCGCCGATGGATTTCAGGTATTCCGCCAGTTTCGCCCTCTTGAGATCTTCCGCGTAATTCAGGGCGGTCTTGAAGACCGGTCCCCCATTTTCAAACTCCATGTTATAGCTGTTGAATTCCAGTTTTTCCTTGGACTTTGCAAACTTGAAATATTCCACCAGCACATCCTCGGAAGGTTCCGTGAACTTTGCTGCAAAAGAGGCGTCCACCGGAAGCATCGATTCCCCTTTATCCTTATCCATCAGCATAGAAATCCGGATTCGGTCATCCGTATAGACGCTGGTTGCAGAATCGGAATATCCCGGATAGAAAAGCTTGTTCATGGCCATGTCTTCAATGAGCTGGTAACTGCATTCCGGTTCACATACGTACACGCAAGGCTTTGAAACGGACATCACATCCGCACCGGCTTCAATCAAGGCCTTTGCAATTTCAAAATTGCCCTTGATCATGGCCAGGTAGATGGGGTTCATGACTTCGGCACCGTCGCTACTGCATTCGTTCTTGTGATTATCCAGAAAGCAGCTGTTCAGGGAATCGAGAATATTGCAGGTCGCGTTAATGTTCTGGCCCTTTGCAATGGCCGCCTTCAGCAAGGCTGCGTCACCACTTGCGATAGCCCTGAAAATAGAGGTTTCATCCACGGGAATATCCTGCACGGATGCAGATACCTTTTCCGCACTTGCCTGAGCATTTTCCGTTTTTTCCTTTTCTTGCGTTTTTTCGTTGCAGGCTACCAGGCAAGCCAGTGACAAACCCATCAAGACCTTTTTTAACATTGCAAAAATCTCCTTCAAAATTTTTCTAAAATTTACTTTATTCATGTAACTCTTGCAACTAAGTTTTATATTTAGAGCCTCTCATGAAGCGCATCCTTCCCTACCTGCTGTTTATCCTTTTTTCGGCAACTATTTTTGCCACAGAAATCGTTAAAGAAGACGGTCTCCCAAGGATATACATCGACACGAAAAACAAGGCGTCCATCGAAAGCAGGGAAAAGGAAATCCCGGGAACTATGACATGGCAGGAAAACGCCGCTGAAAAGGAACGGGAACCTTTGGCGATCACGGTCCGTTGCCGCGGAAATTCCAGTTTCAACGACATGCCCAAACACAGCTATCGCGTTCACGGCGAAAAAAAGTTTTCTCCACCGGGAATGGCACCTCACAAGGACTGGGCTCTCGTCACCAACTACGCGGACCGATCCATGATCCGAGACCGCATTACCTACACCCTGGCAAGGGAACTTGGAGCAGATTTCGCACCGAAAACTGTGGATGTAGAGCTATTCATCAACGGTAAATACGAAGGCGTCTATTTGCTGGTCGAGACACCCAAGGTTTCCGAAAAGCGCATCAACATCAAGAACTCCGAATACCTAGTCGAAGTGGACAACAAATATCATCCAAAGGATGTTGTTGTTTTCGACAGGGAAAAGCGCCCCTTCAACATCAAGTATCCAAAACATCCCGACGAAAAACAAATTGCCGGCGTAAAGAAGCGTATCGAAAATTTCGAAGCATATCTTTACAATGAATTCCCGTCAGAAAGCACCCTGGAAAATTTATCCCAGCAAATGGATCTGGAAGACTATTTTCGTTTTTACTGGATTCAGGAAGTCTCCAAAAATCCCGACCTGTTTCTATCCAGCACCTATTTTACGCTTCGGGACGACGAAAAAATTCACATGGGACCGGTCTGGGATTTTGACGCCGCCTACGGAATATACCCGAAGAAGACAATTCCCATGGAATGGCACGCCCGCAAAAGAGGCTGGAACAAGAGGCTTTTCATGAACCCAGCCTTTAAAGCCGCGGCAAGGGAATACTGGAACAATCACCACAAGGTCTTTGAATCCATGCTGGATTCCATGGAAGTTTTCGCCCGGCAGCTGACTCCTGCCGCAGAAAACAACTACAGGCGCTGGGACATTCTTCAGGACACCACCAACCGCTTTCACTACAAGAAATACGGCAACTATGGCGAGACCGTTCTCTCCCTAAAAACCTGGTACCGGCAAAGAATGGAATGGATTGACAAGGCGCTGGACAAGGAATAATCGCGCAGGAAAACCCTGCAGAAAATTTTAACACCACATGATGTCTTCAGCCAGCTGGACGCCAAGCTTCCGCGCTTCCGCAAGCAATTCCCCGAAGGATTTTTCATCCTTCGAAACGTCTGCAATCAGCTTCTCGGAAATCTGGATTTTGCTTTTGGCTTTTCGCAGTTCCTGGGATTCTTCGTCAAAATAGATTCCGCGAATTTTCAGGGTGCGAAGGCCTTCTTCTGCAGTTTCCACGAACTCCGCAAAACTTGCCACCGGGAACTGGCAGCCCGCATTCAAGGCCTTCAGGTAGGCCATTTCCGCCACGGCAATGCAGAATGTTTCCATGTGATTGACGCGAGAAAGAATCTCATCCAAGGTCGGCGCCCCTCGGCTGGGCTCGGGGTCCCTCAGGGTTTCAATGGCAAGGATGCCCTGACCGCTGGCCGGCAGCATCTTGTCCGTATCGAAATATTCCGTCACCTGGTCGGCAAGTCCCATACGCTTGAGGCCTGCCGCAGCAAGCACAACACCATCCAACTCGGCAAGCTTACCGATGCGGGTCTGGATGTTCCCGCGGATAGGCACGTATTCCAGATCCGGACGCAAGGCCTTCAGCTGGACGACGCGGCGAATGCTTCCCGTTCCCACTTTCGCTCCTGCAGGCAGGTCCATAAAGCGAACGCCGGCGGCACCGCCACGAGCAAGGAAAGCGTCTCGCGGGTCCTCGCGCTTGAGAACCGCGGCAAGCTTAAATTCGGGCAGGACTTCTGCGGGCATGTCCTTCAGGCTATGGATGGCGATATCGGCGCGACCTTCCAGCAGGGCAACCTCCAGCTCCTTAATGAATACGCCCTTGCCGCCAAAACTGGCCAGGGACTTGTCCAGACGGCGGTCGCCCTCTGTGGTCATGGAGACCAGTTCGTAGTCCAGGTCCGCGCAGTTCGAGCCCGCGACGTTCGAGCCTGCAAAGTTTGGATCGGCGGAACTAGAGCCTTCGCCATCCATGCAGCCACGATTTGCTGCAACAATTTCTTCGGCGGCCTGGGTCGTCTGGGCCAGCGCCAAGGCACTCTTACGGGTTGCAATTCTAAGTTTCATCACAAGACCTTCTTGCTGGATCCTTCGCGGCTTCGCCTCTCAGGATGACACGATGATGGTTCTGCTTGCCTGTCATCAGGAAGACGCCTTCGCTAAACATTCCAAATACTTCTGCACATCCTCTGCAGGATTTTTATCCTTGACTTTATACAGGAACTCGCTGGCCATTTTCTTGGCGAAGCGTTCATACATCATGCGGATGCGGGCGGCATCCTCTTCCGTCACATTTAAGGATCGCAGCAACTTTCCAGATTCCTCATCGGCCATCTGGAGCATTTTTTCCGCCTGGACATTGATAAGCTTCGCCACTTCGTCCATGCGGTACCACTGCAGAAAATCCTCAATCCCTTCCTGAAGGATTTTCTGGGCGGCCTCCAGCTCAATCATGCGAAGGCGGCGATTTTCAGAAACAATTTTCTTCAGGTCGTCCACGCAAACATACTGTACGCCGGGAAGTTCCCCGATGGAAGCTTCCGCATTTCGCGGGCTACCCAGGTCGATGACCAGGCGCGGGGCGGTACTATCCAGATGGTGAGCGGTTCTATCCAGATGGTAAGCTGTACTATCCTGATGGTGAGCGGTACTATCCAGATGGTGAACTGTACTATCCTGCGTCCCCTCAGAAACCTTCAGCAATGCTTTAGCGTATTCATCCTTCGTCACGATGGGTTCCTGGCAGGCACTGCAAAGAATCATGACATCAGCCTTACCCATAACACTGTAACGGTCTTCAAAGGGAACCGGAGTCAAAACATCGGCAAACTTTTCTGCATTGGCAAAAGTACGGCTAGACGCAAAAATCCGGGTCGTATTTTCCTGCACATACTTCAACATCAAAGAACCCATTTCACCGAGACCCACGATATAGACAGAACGATTTTCCAAATCGTCAAAAGTCTTCTGCACCTGCTTCATGGCAAGGAAGGGAATATTGCAGCTCAGCTTGCTGAGATTGGTTTCCGTCTTGATGCGCTTGGTCGTATGAATGGCACTCTGAAAAAGTTTATTCAGGCTGTTCCCTGTGGCGTTCAGCTGGTGGGCAGTCTCATAGGCGCGCCCAATCTGATGGAGAATCTGGTCCTCCCCCACGGCAACAGAATCAAGGCCCGCACAGACATTCATCACGTGATGGACAACCGCATCCCCCTCGGAACTGTAGAAGAACTGCGCAAAGTCCTCGTACTTCTGGTGGGCAAGGCCGCACACATAGCGAACCAGCACCCCTTCTTCCAGGGGGCGGTCGCTTGCCACATAGACTTCGGTGCGGTTGCAGGTGGCAAGAATCAACAGTTCGTCGAAGGGACTATTCCTAAGAGCCTCCGTCTTTACATCCATCGGGATATAGAACTTTTCGCGGATGGCGATTTCTGCCACCTTATGACTCATTCCTGCCATGTAAATCTTACGCATGGCGCCAAATGTAGAAAATTCATCCCGCAATTTTTACGGATACTGACTGCAGATCCAATCGTAACGTTTTTTCATCCACTGGACCATGGAATCTACCGCGGCGTCATAAGACTCGTACGGTTCCTTCAGAGCCCAGTTTTCCGTATTTCCCATGACAGGCCAGCGCCTGTACTCGTTGTGGATAGCCTTCGAAATCATCCTGCGATAAACGGGGACGCTGTCGATCAGGTCCCGAAAAACGGTCCTGTTTTCGTTCCAGTAATCCTTTGCTGCAGTCCCCACATGCGCTTTCTTAAAAATATAGCGGTACCAACGATAGTTGCGAATGTACCAGTCCTCGGCAGACCGATTTTCCTTTCGGGAGGCGTTTCCAAAGCCAAGGTCAAAATCCCACAGGGGGCCAAAATGGATGAGGCCGCCCTTTTCCCAGGTCATGAAAGTGCTGCGGGCAAAACCGCCATCTTCATTTTTTGCAAATTCCTGCACCCAGTAATAGAGCAGAAAGTCATCCATGTCGATCCAGGAATCCGGGGAATCCCGCCACAAAATTCCACCGTTCACAAGATAATTTTCAAATTCCTTCAGGTGGTCCGTCAGCATTTTTCCGGACTCCTCCGTCATGTCCCTGGGAGACTTCACATGAAAGGTGTAGCCCAGTTCCGAAGTCACATAAGGAGAGTCCAGCTTCTTGGAATCCTCCTTTTCAAAGAGAAACGACGAATCACTTTTCGCGATGTTCACACGGTTCTTTCCCACCTTCACCGTTTCCGTAAACAGGTAGAGCCCCATGTACTTGCGATTCAGATACAGTTCCACAAAATGCATCTTCGGAGTGTAATCCGCCCCCAGCCATTCCGAAAGACGGAACATCATATAATTTCGCAAGTGAGTCTTGTCCCCGAAATTTGCCACCAGGGCCCAGTCCCGATTTTTAGGCATGCCAAACATTTCCACCTTGTCCCTGAATTCCAGTTTCAGGCCGTACTTGGGCATCTTCGAACTGGAATTTCCACGACCGCGGACCGTCAGTTCATAAACCCCGGTTTCCGGAAGGGAATCCCCATAAACCTGGAGCTGCGCCGGAATTTCCGTCTCGTTGTCCCGAATTTCCCTAAAGTCCTCCGTTTCGATGACCACACGGGGCAGGTCCCCATAAGGGTACTCCGAATCATCCATGGGCAGGTAATCCGGACTCTCTTCGGGAGATTCCCAGAAACACCCACTCAGGAGCATCACGAGTGAGAAAAGGAGAACCGCTCTTATATTGGACAGCGCAGACATAGTACTTCTAAAAAATACAAAACAACATCTGGGTCCTCATCCCCAAAAATTTCTTTCGTATATTTAATGCCATGAAAAAGATTCTGGGGACATTCTTTCTGGTGAGCGGCACCCTGGCCTGTGCCACGGAAATTCTGCATCCAGTTCTCCCCCCTCAAACCCGGTTCTCCACGGGAGCTGCCGCCGAACTGCGAGACGACGTGTACAGCGCCGACATACAACTCTCCGCGGAATTCGCCCCCGGTAAAAATTTCAGCATCTACGCCGACGGGTCCTTCCGTTTCCTGAGCTATAGCTACGAATACTCCCGCAAAGGCTATATCCATAATTACTGTAACCTTCATGTAAACGGTTTCAACGAGACCTACCTGGGAATAAAAATCGCCCCCTTCCACGAAGGCGCCCTAAGGCCCCTGGGTATAAACATCAGCTGGAGATTTCCTCCCGGCGAGGGAAGCCAGACCGAACGGTTCCACCGTCTGGGAATCGAGCCCTTCTATGCCTACGCCTTCAGCGATTTTTTAATGCTTGGTGCGGCCTTCCGTTACAACCGCTTTCTGGAACAGGACCACTACGCTCCCGGCGACGAAATCGGCGCAAGGCTTTCCTTCTCCTGGAAATTCCGCTGGGACACCCAGACAAAAACCGGCTGGATTTTTGACGAAACCTTTTTGTGGCAGGCCCGCATAGGCGAATCGGAAAACCTGCACCTGGCAAAACCTTACCGCAAGATGAAGGACAACTATCAGGGAATCCGGACAAAGTTTGAAGTTGCACGGTACTTCTCCCTTTTCTCAAACCAGCTTGGCTTCGGGCTGAACTACGAAATCAACCAGGGCACCCTCTTCGGTTTCGAGACCGGCCACCGCCTGGGCCTATTCATCAACATAAGATAACAGGAAAGATTGACATTCAAAAAAAATCCCGTGCAGCACAGGCTTGCACAGGATTATCTAGAGTTTTTCAGAGGCTAATTGACAGAACAGGTTCCCAGCCTTCCAATTTCGTAAATTTTAATGTTGTCGGTAATATACTTAGTAGTAGACTTGAATTTTATATGAGCAACCTTTTGGAGAACATCATCTCGATTTACAGCCTGCCCCCAACCAGGCTCTTGATTGAATCTTGACCAGTAAAAGTTTTCAACACGCGTTCCACCTGCAGCATGAGCTGCTCCTGCTATAAAGTTATTGTATTGCGTAAAGACAGATTCGTCATCCGTTACTAGTTCTACAAGAAATCCAGCAACAGAGGATCCATAAGTGACACAGATACCACCCCAGCTGGATATGTCACCACCCGTGCCATCCCCCTTGATAGAAATGCCAAAGCCGGCATAGGGATATTCGGCGTCATTGCCGAGGGTAACGCTATAATCAATGACTTCATCCTGAGGAACAAAATTATCCGCCGTTCCTGCGATTGCGCTATTCAAGGTAACAACAGAGTTACCACCATCAGCACCATCGTCATAGGTGAACATTCTGCCTGCGCCTGCGCCGCTAAAACCAGTATAGGCGGGAGAACCAGCGTCTCTTCGTCCACACCAAATGTCGCCGCAAGGCTTCTCTACAAATGTAGATCCATCACAGGTGCCGTAGCGGCCAATGGTAAAGATTTTGAAATCACCACTTTCTCTGAACATATACCGAATCCGTGCAGCCGCCTTAACAACTTCGTTAATACTGACGACTGTTGATCCCCATCCTTCCCGTTCTAAGTCGTTCCACTTAATGTTTACCATTTTGGGAGATTGGGACTTGTTGAGAGTTATCCCGTAGTTATCATAACTGGTTACTGCAGGTTCATTCTCAGGGACGACTTCTAAACGGAAATCCATATCGGAGGCGTATGCCATGCAGAGGCCTTCCCAGGAGGCAATATCCCCCCCACTTTGTACATCATCAAAGATATTAAAACCAATGCCAGCATAATTAGCATCATTATCTGCGGTTGTACCGATGGAAGCCGTAGCGGCAAAACCCTTATAGGTCTTAACTAAATTTCCATAGAAATAGTCACTATACGCATTAAACATCTCGACATTTTTAGGAAATTCTATTTTGGAAGTTCCACCTGCAGCAGCATCATCAAAGTCATACCAATATCCACCAGAATATTCCGAAGTGCTACCCGGAATAATAACGCGTCCATCTACGTCGGTGAGTCCACACCACAGATCACCACATTTATTGTAAGAAGCTTTCATAACAGCAGATCCTTCAAGAATCGGCGTTACAATACTTGCAAGTGAATTGAAGGTTTTTGCAGGAGGATAGGGGGCATCCGTCGTGCAGGTTCCCTTTCTACCCACAGAAAGCAAGGCAAAGTCTCCTTCTTTTGAGAATTTGAAACCGACAGCAGCCACTTTTTTCAGGAACTCGTTTTGGCTAACTACTTTACCCCACGACTCCTGTTTGAACTTGGACCATTCAAGCTCAAGGACCCTAACAGTCGAGGATTTCGGTACTACGGCTGTATAGTTGTCGTAGTTCGTATAGTTTGCCTGATCTTCGGGAATCAGTTCAACGATGCCAGCAACTTCGGAATAATAGGTAAAGCAGATGCCTCCCCAGTCCGAAATGTCACCACCGGTCATCTTATCATCGACAATCGGGAACTGGACTCCAGCAAAAGGATACATATAGGCACGTCCCATCTGGGCGTAGGCCTTAATACCACCGTACGCTTCAATCAAGGGACCATAGAAACTTCCGTACGTGTTAGTGTCCACATCATTCGGGAAAACAAGTCTAGAATTACCATTTAAATTATCATTATCGTTATATTCCTCCCAATAGCCGGAATAGTCTCCGCTTTGTCCAGGAATCATAACCTTACCTTCTACATCTTCAGGACCGCACCAAAGGTCACCGCACTTGATGGTCTTGCCCACAGAAGAACTGGACTTCACGGAGCTGCTACTGGACCTTGCCTCAGAAGAACTGGACTTTACAGAACTGCTGGACTTAGCCTCGGAGGAGCTAGACAGAACATTCTCGGAGGAACTGGACACTTCCTCGGAAGGATGCTGGTCTGTTCCCGTAGAGCTGGAAGACTTGCCGCCCTCGACAAACTTAATACCGGCGCATCCAACGCTACGCTTCTTATTATTATACTCCACATTCAGGTAAGGGTTGTAAACCCCCGCTGCCAGACCATTTTTTACGGCATCATTCAAGGACAAGGTCAGGAGACCCGATTCAGAATCGTCATCCCACACTACGTCCACATCGCCAAAACTGTCTGCAAAGCCGGTTTCATCGTCCGGGTTTTCGTCAATGGAGAAATCCCCCTTACAACCGGAAACGGTCCAGCGAATTTCGCCAACACCAGAATTCATGTCATAAGCACCGGTAGCATTATTCATCCAGTCCATAGATGCAAAATCGCAGATGCACTCTAGATCTTTTTCTATCTGGGCTTCCTCAATCTTTGCAACATTGTCATCGTGCTGGTCGTCCAATTCACCAACGTAGTCAGAGCAGGCAACCAAGGCAGTTGCCGCAGAAGCCATTAAGAATAAATTAAACTTTTTCATGTTCTACCTCAGAATACGAAGGAAAGTCCAACGCCAACAGCACCGACAATGGCGGCACCAATACCCACATTACGCACAGTCTGGTACTTTTTCACATTATCCTTGTGGGAAGAGTATTCTTCCTTTTCCCTGACATTTGCCAGATCGTCACCAGAAGCAACATGACTCATGTTCTTTTCGTAATCATCCACTTCCTTCTTGGCCTTGCCGTCGAACAGGGCCGCAACCACGACACCGCCAATCAGCACTGCACCGGAAATTGCCACAGGAATAATGCGAACCACGGGCTTTCCGCCAGTGGCGTCTTCGGCGGCCTTGCGAGCCTGAGCGTCCTTAATGGCCTGGCGTTCTTCGGCAGCCTGGCGTTCCAGTTCGTCCTTCTTGGAGGCCTCTGCTGCAACCTTAGCCTTTTCCTCGTTCTTGGCGGCTTCTTCGGCGCGGGCCAGTTCCTCGATACCCTGCTTGTAGGTAAGGGAGTCTTCAGCAGTCATGCTTTCGGATTCTTCCTGGGTAGCAGCAACTTCGTCGGGTAGCTTTTCGGAATCCCACATCCAGCGGCCGATCATCTCGGGCTTCTTCAGCTTGTTGAAAGCCTGACGGCCATTGAACGCCTCGATGACACCGCTTTCGGGAACGGTCAGGTGGGCCTTCTTGTTCTTGATGTCAAACTTCAGGTGAGAAGCCTTTCCACTTGCATCCAAAGTCTTTTCGAACATGCGGACGCCGTTCAGGTAATAGGCGCCATTCACCGGGCGGCGCATGTCCACACGCAGTCCCAGGTTCTTCTGGTCCATCATGAACTTCACGTTGGAGCCGTTCTTCTTCAGGGAGTCGTTTTTTACCTTGAGGGTCGCAATAAACATGGGGGCGAATTCGGAACCGGACTGGCGCAGCACGATGGAGCCGCACTTTTCAATCCAGAGGTTCGCAAGACGCTGCTGCTGTTCCAGTCGAGAGGGATCGTAAGACAGCGTATAGCTATACTCCGCATCGAAGTCCCCTTCGAAGTTAATGGGTTCCAGGTAGATATTACCACGCAGGCTCAGCAACTGGTCACGGCTAATCACGATACTGGTCAAGGCTTCGGAACAGCTGGCCAGCTGGCGAGTGCGTTCTTCCAGGGTGGTTGCCATGCGCATGGAGCCCAGTCGGACTTCACCGGTAAGTTCCATGAACTTGTTTTCGAAGGCGGGCAATTCCACCTGATAGAAGTGTCCGCAAGTGGTATCCAGCAAATCATTCAGGGAAATGGATGCGCACCGGTCGTTCATCTCCGCAATGCGGTTGGCACGCTTCATCAAGGAATCGATTTCGGGATTGGAACCACCAGCCATGGTCTGCAAGGATTTCAAGTCTTCCTGCAAGGCTCGGATTTCTTCGGGACTCTTCACGAACACCGATATGGTAGAACCATTTTCGGAGGAAAGATTCCCCGAGGCAGGTCCAGCCTGGGGTGCAGGTGCGGGAGCGGGTGCAGGTGTCGCGGGAGCAGGCTCATTCAGAGCCGCCTGGGAAAAAGCCACAGTGGACACAAAAGCCAAGCAGCAGCAAAGTTTCTTTAGGAACATAAAATCCTCATTAAATTCTCACAAAAAATACATTTTTTGCTTCGACCCGCAGGAGGACTCCGCTAAAAAAATAACCCATTATGGCAGGTCCTCCTACAGAAAAAGTCCCCTCGAAAACCGAGGGGACCTTAGCTTCATCTTCCGGAGTAAGAACCAATTCAAAGTCAGCGGACGTCAGGAATCCACAACTATCAGGGAATCAGGAGATTGACATTCAAAAAAAATCCCGTGCAGCACAGGCTTGCACGGGATTATCTAGAGTTTTTCAGAGGCTAATTGACAGAACAGGTTCCCGCCCTTCCTATTTGGTAGATCTTGAAGTCGCCACTAGTGGTGGATTTAAATCTTACTTGGTCAATCTTTCTAAGGACGTCATCCATACTTACAGTTAAACCCCAGCCTGAGTCCTGCCTAAATTTAGTGGTCCAAGGATAGTTTACAACACTCTTAGTTGTAGCTTTCGGAACAGAAGCTTTAAAGTTGTTGTATTGAGTAAAGGTACTTTCATCATCTGTCACCAGTTCTATTTCAAATGAAGTAGAAGCTTCATAGGTGACGCAAATGCCATACCAGTCGTGAAGATCCCCACCTGTGCCGTCCCCCTTGATAGAAAAACCTATGCCGGCAAAGGGAAATTCTGAAGCTAGACCGAGAGCTACGTTATAGTCAATGACTTCATCCTGAGGAACAAAATTATCCGCCGTTCCTGCAATTGCGCTATTCAAGGTAACAACAGAGTTACCATCAACATCACCATCGTCATAGGTGTACATTCTGCCAGCGCCGGAGTTGCTAAACCCTGTATAGGCAGGGGAACCGGCGTCAACTCTTCCACACCAAATGTCGCTGCAAGGTTTAAAACTAGAGCCATCGCAGGTGCCGTAGCGGCCAATGGTAAAGATTTTGAAATCACCACTTTTTCTGAACATATACTGAATCCGTGCAGCCGCCTTAACAACTTCGTTAATACTGACGACAGTTGATCCCCATCCTTCCCGTTCTAAGTCGTTCCACTTAATGTTTACCATTTTGGGAGATTGGGACTTGTTGAGAGTTATCCCGTAGTTATCATAACTGGTTACTGCCGGTTCATTCTCAGGGATGACTGCTAAACGGAAATCCATATCGGAGGCGTATGCCATACAGAGGCCTTTCCAGTAGGCAATATCCTCCCCACTACTTTCTACATCATCAACGATATTAAAACCGATGCCAGCGTAATTAGCGTTATTTGAAGCGTTTTTACCGATGGATGCCGTTGCGGTAAAGCCCTTATAGGTGCTAATTAAATTTCCAAAGAAACGGACATCATACTCATCAGTCATATTGACATTTTTGGGAAATTCCAATTTGGACGTTCCGCCTTCAACAGCATCATCAAAGTCATACCAATATCCAGATAATTCCGAAGTGGTAAACGGAATATTAACACGGCCTTTAACATCCGTTTTTCCACACCACAAATCACCGCAGGTAGCGTAGGTAGAATTCATAAGAGCAGATCCTTCAGGAATCGGCGTTACAATACTTGCAAGTGAATTGAAGGTTTTTGCAGGAGGATAGGGGGCATCCGTCGTGCAGGTTCCCTTTCTACCCACAGAAAGCAAGGCAAAGTCACCGTCTTTTGAGAATCTGAAACCGACAGCAGCCACTTTTTTCAAAGCAGCTTCGCGACTTACGGCATTACCCCAGCCCGATTCCTGTTTGAACCTGGACCATTCAAAGTCAGCAACGGTTACCTGAGCAGCTTTCGGAACATCAACTTTGTAATTATTGTATCCCGTATAATTTTTTTCGTCTTCAGAAATCAGTTCAATTTGGAGTGAATTTGTAGAATAATAGGTAAGGCAGATACCTTCCCAGTCAGAAATGTCTCCCCCGGTCTTTTTGTTATCTACAATCGGAAACTGGACTCCAGCAAAAGGATACATATAGGCACGTCCCATCTGGGCGTAGGCCTTAATACCACCGTACGCTTCAATCAAGGGACCATAGAAATTTCCGTACATGTTAGTGTCCACATCCTTCGGGAAAACAAGTCTAGAATTACCATTTAAATCATCATTATCGTTATATTCCTCCCAATAGCCGGAAAAGTCTCCACTTTGTCCAGGAATCATAACCCTCCCTTCTGCATCTTCAGGACCGCACCAGAGGTCACCGCATACGGAAGGTTCTTCGTGAATGACCTGGTTGGAAATGGAATTGTAAGCCTTCTTGGGGATATCCAGGGTACCCCCACAAGTTCCATAGCGACCCACCGTAAACAGGGCGAAATCTCCACCAGGTCGATCAAACCTAAAGCGGATGGAAGCGACCTGCTTCAGGGCCTTTTCAATGTCAAGGGACTTGCCCCAACCGGTATTCTGCTTGAACCTGGTCCAAGGAAGGTCAATCACGTTCAACTTGGAAGCCTTGGGAACACTGGCTATGTGATTATTGTACTGGGTCGTGGTTTCTTCGTTTTCGGGAGCGAGTTCCACACTGAATCCCGCACCGGAATAGTAAGCAAGGCAAAGGCCTTCCCAGTCAGAAATATCGGCACCCTTCTTGGATTCGCCCACGATATCAAAAGCGACACCGGTGTAAGCGTAATTATACTTGTAACCGATTTCGGCATAGGCCTTGAGAGCGCTGTACTCCTTGGCTACGGCACCATAAATGTTCTGATCGGACCCCACGGTAACATCATTAGGGAAGAACAGTTTGGAATTGCCCTTCAGTTCCGGCGTGTTGTCATTATATTCGTACCAGTAGCCGGAAGTCTTATCTTCCTGGCCTTCGATCAGCACACGACCTTCGTGACCGGAGGCCTTGTCATTTCCGCACCAGAGGTCGCCGCAGCCGTTCTTTACTTCGGAGGAGCTGGATTCATCCTTGGAATCGCTAGATTCTGCGTCTTCAGAAGAGCTGGACTCATCCTTGGAATCGCTAGATTCTGCGTCTTCAGAAGAGCCGGACTCATCCTTTTCGGACGAACTGGACTCAATCTCGTCACCCGGTTCCTCACTGGAATCGGAAGATTCCGGATCGTCAACAATATCTACGGGATTTGAAGGATCCTCGTTGCCGCCATTCGTCGCATCGCCGCAACCGAACAGCATGGAAGCAACCAGAGGCGCTGCCAGGAGTAGGTATTTCTTGTTCATAGTATCTCTCGGAAAAACTAAAATAAACTTACGTAAAAGATATGAAAATTTCATATTTCTGTAAACGGGACCAGCGAATACAACTTTCCAACATGGAAAAGAGTTCTTTCAAGGCCAGTAAAACTAAACCTCGAAGCGGAAACTGGTTTTCTTCAATTCCCTTTCAGAACGGAGAACCGCATATTCCGGATTTTCCAGTTTTTTTACCAGCGACTCTATTTTTGCGCTTAAATCCTCGGGGGAATTCCCATGGACCATGGCATAGACATTGTAGGGGAAAGGCCCAAAGGCATCCCGTTCGTAACAGTGGGAAACAAAAGGTTCCGCGGCAAGGAGTGCCCCGGCCTGGTCAACGCAAAGGGTGCCCGCTGAAAAAGGTTCGGAACCGGGGATTACAAAGCAGACCATGGCATTTTCGGAGAAGCCGGCCTGCTGGTGGCGAAGAACCGCCCCAAAGCGACGCATGCGCTTTGTGGCAAGATCCGCCTGGATACCTGCAATAAGATCTTCGGTAAAGGGCGTCAGGGAATGGGACAAGTCCCCACTCAGCATACGAATGCGGTCCCGGTCCGAAGCTTTCAAGACCGGAGCCTCACGGCTAGATTCTTCGCGTTGCTCAGAATGACACTTGGTGGCCACTCGGCGTTGCTCGGGGACCTTTGTGGCCTCGGGGACCCTAGGGTGTCTACGGGTCATTACCGTATTGATCTTGAACATCTTTTTGGCATTCAGGATATGGGTATCGCACAAGGCTGTACGCTGTTCCAGGCCGTGAACCACTTCCTGGATTTCCTGTTCAGAATGTCCGATGACCGTGAACCACACATTGTAACGGTGGCTGCGCACGTAGTTGTGGGTAATGGCGGGAATCTCATTCACCGCTGCCGCAAACTGTTCTATGGGCGACTCTCCCCCATCTTCGGCAGACTCCGGCACAATGCCGCAGCAGAGCCGGGAAGTATACCCCAGCTTCTTGGAATCGTAAACGCCGCCAATGCGCCGGATGACACCCGAGGCGCGCAAGTTTTCTACAGCATCAAAGACCTGCTGCTCAGTAATGCCGCCAAGCTGTTCAGCAATAGCAGCATAGGGGCGTTCCACAACAGGGAAACCGTCCTGAACGATATCAAGAATTCGCTGTTCTAAATCAGTCATGACAATTTAATTGATGATTGAAAATTGAGAATTGACGATTATTAATAATCGCAGCTCCGCTGCCTAGTTTTATAATTATCAATCATCCATCATCAATCATTCATTAATTTCTTCGTCGGTCAGGTAGCAGGCCGGGTCCATTTCCCAGAAGTCGCCCGTCACAGCCTCGGCGCGGGTACGGAAGTTGCCGTTGCAAAGGTTCAGGAAGGCGCACTTGGGGCAGCGTCCCTTCAGCAGGGGCTTGCGGTCCTTGAGACCAGCCATGATCGGGTTGGAAACGTCAGTCCAGATGTCGCCGAACTTGCGTTCACGAACGTTACCCAGGGTAATGTACTGGGTGAACTGGTCGGGATGAACATTGCCAATGCTATCGATGTTACCGAAGGCCATGCCACTGCGGTTTCCGCCATTGCTCTGGATCAATTCCAGAATTTTCTTGGCGCGTTCAGGATCTTCACGTTTCATGCGCTGGTACAGGTACACGGCGTCGGCGTGGTTATCCACCGTCAGGATTTCCTTGTTCAGGCCACGCTTCTTGAAGTCCAGAACGCGGTCGATAATCAGGTCCATGACCTGGCGGCTTTCTTCGTGAGAAAGATCGTGGTCCACAATGCCACTGCCGCGGCCGCTGTACACCAAATGGTAGAAGCAGGCGCGGTCGATGTTTTCGGACTCGATAAGGTCGAAAATGGAGTTCAAGTCCCGATAGTTGTCCTTGGTAATGGTAAAGCGGAGTCCCACCTTCTGGCCGGTTGCAACGCAGTTGCGGATACCGCGGATAGCCAGCTTGTAGGCACCTTCCTTACCGCGGAACTTGTCGTGAGTCTCTTCGTTACCGTCCAGGCTAATGCCCACGTAGCCAACGCCCATGGCCTTCAGCTTTTCTGCCACTTCGGGAGTAATGCAGGTGCCGTTGGTAGAAATCGTCGGGCGGATACCCTTGCTAGCCGCATAGTTCGCCAGCTCAAAGAAGTCGGGGCGCAGCAGAGGCTCGCCACCGCTGAACAGGATCACCGGAACCTTGAATTCAGCCAGCTGGTCAATCAAGGCCAAGCCTTCTTCGTGAGTCAACTCGTTCTGGTACTTGATGGCCTCGGAGCGGGCGTAGCAATGTACGCACTTCAGGTTACAGGTCTTGGTGCAGTTCCACACCACCACCGGGCCGCGACCCTCTGAAACGCCGTTCTTAGCCTCGTGAGCCTTGGGAGTGTAACGAAGTTGGTCTCCGTAATTCGGAGCATCCATCAAAAGCTTGGTAATACTGATCATCTATAACTCGTTTTTCTTCTTACTTGAACGGGGCAAAGATAAAAAAAAGAGTCCGCAAGGACTCTTCTTTTTTATACAACAGACACCTATTTACAGGTTCCGTAGCGACCGATGGAATAGATGTGGAAATCGCCCGGCGTCTGGAATTTCAACCTGATATTCGCGACCTGGGAAAGGACATCAGAAAGAGCAACCTTATTTCCCCACCCCGTATCCTGCTTGAATTTAGCCCAGGGGAGTTCGGCTACGGATTTTGAAGTAGCCTTTGCTACATTGACCTTATAATCATTATATTCAACAAACATTTCGTCTTGGAGCCCCAACTCCACTACGAAGCTAGTCGTAGAGGAATACTGCAAACAAATTCCATTCCAATCCGTAATGTCTGCCGGATCTTGTTTCGAATTCACCAGATCAAAGCCTATGCCGACATAGGGGAAATCAACAGAAGTGCCCGTAACCACAGAAGCAGTACCTTTTATTCCGCCATACACTTCTGCCATAGGTCCAAAGAAATTTCCATACTCATCTTCTTTCACATCAGAAGGCCATACAAACTTCGAGTCGCCGCCTTCGAGTTTATCATTGTAATCATACCAATATCCTCCCGTTTCCTCCATAAAGGGAAGCATAGAGGCATCAATACGGCCTTCAGTGTCCGTTGCACCGCACCAGAGGTCCCCGCAGCCCGATGCATCATGACTACCACTATTCCCACCACTCGGTAAAGAATTCACACCGCCTTGCAAAGAAGCGATGTAATCGTTGGACTCCTGTTCCCATTGGTCCAGACCAGGTTCTACATCCTCTTTATAGACATCCGTAATCTGACCTTCGTAATCGGTACAGGCAAGCAACATCAAGGAGGCAGAAGCAATAGCAAACAAATTAATCTTTCTCATATAAACCCCACTAGAAGACGATAAAGAAGCCTACACCAACAAGACCTGCAGCCCCGAGACCGATACCCACATTGCGAAGGGTCTGATGTCTTTCAACCAATTTCTTGCGATCTTCATAGTATTCCTTCGAACTGGATTCCTTTTTCGTAAAAGGATTGCCAGAATACCCTTTGTCCACCCAAGAATACCCATTGTTCACCCAATGTTGGTCCATAGAGAGATGGAAACCTATACCATCCTTGTATTCCTGAACAACATCCTTCGCCTTCTTGTCGTACCAGAAGGCCATGACACCGCCACCAATGGCTAGGGCACCAGAAATGGCAACCGGCAACCAACGGAGGAAGGTGGACTTGCCGCTAGAAGAACTTGCTTCGGCAGCAGCGGCAGCGGCGGCCTCGTCGGCCATAGCCTGTTCTTCCAGCTGCTTACGGAGTTTTTCCGCTGCGGCAATGGAATCCTGCTTGTCTGCCATCGCCTGTTCAAGCTCAGCCTGCCCCTGCTTGTAGGCCAGGGAGTCTTCCTTGGTCATGGTTTCGGATTCATCCGTAGTATTGGCAACAGCCACCTGTTCCGGAAGTTTTTCGCTATCCCAGACCCAGCGACCAATCATTTCAGCCTGTTTCAGCTTCTTGAAAACCTGACGACCCTTGAAGGACTTCAACTCCATATTCTTAGGAGTATTCAAGGAAGCCTTTTTCTCCTTAATCTGGAAGTGCAGCAAGGAATTGTCGGTACTTGCGTCCAGGGTATTTTCAAACATGCGGATACCGTTCATGTAGTAGGCACCGTGCATGGGGCGACGCATATCCACTCGCAGGGAGAGGCCCTTCTTGCTCATCATGAACTTCACATTGGAGCCGGCCTTCTTCAGGGAGTCGTTCTTCATCTTCAGGGTTGCAACGAACATGGGAGCGAATTCTTCCCCGGACTGGCGTAGCACGATAGACCCGCACTTTTCAATCCACAGGTCGGCAAGGCGCTTCTGCTGGTCCAGACGGGTCTGGTCATAGGTCAGGGAGAACCTATATTCCGCGTCGAAATCGCCAGCGAAGTTAATGGGTTCCAGGAAAACATTACCATGGAGGCGAAGCATCTGTTCACGGCCCATCACAATACTGGTAAGCGCTTCGGAGCAGCTTGCCAACTGGCGGGTGCGTTCTTCCAGGGTAGTAGCCATGCGCATGGAGCCCAGTCGGATTTCACCGGTAAGTTCCATGAATTCGTTTTCGAAGGCAGGCAATTCAACTTCGTAGAAGCGTCCGCAAGTGGAGTCCAGCAGATCGTTCAGGGAGATGGAAGCGCATCGGTCGTTCATCTCGGCAATGCGGTTGGCTCGCTTCATCAAGGCTTCGATTTCCGGATTGGAACCGCCGGCCATGACCTGCAAGTTTCTCAAGTCTTCCTGCAAGGCCTTGATTTCGGCAGGATTCTTCACGAACACAGAAACCGTAGAGGACTTGTCCCCCGGTTCATTCAGGGAAGTAGGAGCCTTTGCAGTTTCTATAACCGGAGTCTCTCGGCTAGGCTCGGGCGCCTTGGCAGGCTCGGCGGCCTTCGCTGTTTCCAAGGCAGGAGCCTCTTGACTGGGCGCGGGTACCTGAATAGGCTCGGGTGCCTTGGCGGGTTCAACCTCCTGGCTGGTCGCGGGGACCTGAGTAGGCTCGGGACCCTGGGTAGGCTCGGGGGTCTGGGCAAATGTAAATGCCGCAAAAAACAGAGACAGCAAAGATAAACGCTTAAACATAGGATTTTGAGCTCCTCTAAATACGACGCAAAATATAATAAATTCGTAAGATTCTTTCTAGTGCTGCAAAAAATGACCCACGAAAAAAGCACCGGATCACCGGTGCCTCTCAGTTTAATTCCTTTTTCGGAATGCCCAACCAGGGCGTTTCATATAAATTAAAGCTTTACAGAATCCTTGGAAACAAACTTCTTGATCTTCTTGTCGCCAATCCAGATCTTCTTGTGGCTCTGGAGGTCGGTGAGTTCAAGGTCAATCTGGTAGAAGATCACAGACTTGCCACCTTCCTGGTCGATGATGGTGTTGATGGAGCCGGTAAGCATCCAGTCGGCGCCAGTTTCCATGCCCAGTTCCTTGGTGGTTTCGTCGGTAGCGTTACCACGCTGGTTCATGACTTCTTCGCGAAGGGCGTCCCGTTCCTTGCCGGAAGCGACAAAGTCCAGGGAGCCATCGTTAATGATGACGCGTTCCATGTCCTTGATAAAGGTTTCGACGCTGATGTGTTCGTGGCTCTTGTTGCGGACCTTGCCGATAACCACAGTGGGAGTCTTGCCCATTTCGGCAGCCATCTTCTTGATCTTGCCGCTGTTAAGGCAGTCCGTAATCATTTCCTCGGCAACCAGACGGGAGTCGGTGTCGTTCCACTTGCCGGAAAGGTCGGTGGTGGAATTTTCGTCAATACGCTTTACGCCGCTGCTGCTACCGCAGGCAACCATGCAGAGGCTAAGGCCAAGAGCCAGAAGGCAGAAAAGTTTACGCATAGAAAATCTCCTTTTTGGATTCTAACTTCGGTAAAGATAAAAAAAACAGAATAAAAAAAGACCGCCGACTTAACACGGAGGTCTTTTTAACAAGATAAGTCTACTTTGCAGAAAGAACTGCAGGGTCTAGACCGAGCAGTCTATCTTACTTATCGGCGAACTTCTTGGAGGCGGCAGCGACCTTCGGGTCCTTCTGGGCGTCCTTGATCTTCTGCTTGATACCGTCTTCGATCTGCTTCTTGAGCTTTGCAGCCAGAGCGGGGAAACGATCTTCCAGGGAATCGCTAAAGACAGCCGGCTTCTTTGCTGCGGGAGCGCCAAACTTGCCACCCTTGGGGCCACGCTTGTTGAAGGGGCGCTTGCCACCCTTACGGGGAGCCTTCTTCTTGTCGCCGGCCTTGACTTCGGCCTTCACTTCCTTGGACTGAGCTTCCTGAGGCTTAACTTCTTCGGTTTTTACTTCTTCTTTAACTTCTTCTTTTACTTCTTCTGCCATAATAGACCTCTTGGAAAAATTGTGAATTTAATAACATCAATAATTTGACGGCGCAAAAATAGTAAAAAAGCGGGGGGTTGTCTATGTACGATTTTCAAGCCAGTGAGCCAAAACCGTAATATCCGCAGGGCGAACCCCCGGAATACGACTAGCCTGCCCCAATGTCAGGGGCTTCTGGGCATTAAGGCGCTGACGGCTCTCGATACTGATGGCGGAAATGGCCATGTAGTCCAGGTCGGGAGACAGCTTCACGGATTCCATCTTCTTCTGGTCGTCGATTTCCCTTGCCTGACGGTCGAAGAATCCGGCGTAAATTTCCTCGGCGTACATGTTCCACTGGTCCCTGCGGGAAATATTCTCTTCGGGGAGCGCCACCTTGAAGAACACCTCCGGGTCGATTCCCGGACGGCGGAGAACGTTCATCCAGCGGGTGCGTTCCGTGGCCAGAGCCTGACCGCCCGCTTCCAGCACCTTGTTGGCTTCCTCCGGAAGGGCCGATGTTTCGGAAAGGCGAACCTTCAGGTCTTCCATCTGCTTTTTACGGCGGATCCAGTCATTGTAATCCACATCCGTCAGCATGCCGATACGGCGTGCATGTTCCTTCAGGCGGGCGTCCGCGTTATCACTACGGAGGAACAGGCGATATTCCGCACGGCTGGTGAACATGCGGTAAGGTTCATCCAGAAGCACGTTCACCAGGTCGTCCACCATGACGCCCAGATAGCTTTCGGAGCGTCCAAGAATCAGGGGTTCCTCCCCCTTCACCTTGAGAGCCGCATTGATGCCAGCCATCAGGCCCTGACCCGCGGCCTCTTCGTAACCGCTGGTGCCGCAGACCTGGCCTGCAAAGTACAGGCCTGGAACGTTCTTGCATTCAAAGGTAGGATAAAGCTGGGTGGCATCTACGGAATCGTATTCCACCGCGTAACCGATCTGGAGGACGCGGGCACGAGTCAAACCAGGAATGGTATGAATAGCGGCCAGCTGGATATCTGCAGGCAGGCTAGAACTAAAGCCGTTAATGTACACGCGGCCAATGTCGGCCTGTTCCGGCTCCAGGAACAGCTGGTGACCGTCCCTATCCCCAAAGCGGTTAATCTTGTCCTCGATGCTTGGGCAGTAACGGGGGCCCTTGCCATGAATACGACCGCTGAACATAGGGCTATCCTTAAAGCCACTGCGCAGAATGTCGTGAGTCTTGATGTTGGTACGGGTAATCCAGCAGACGCAATCGTTACGGACAAAGTGATTTGCCGGGTCACCCCAGAAATAATCCTTGTCACGGCCCAGTCCCAGGTTGTCCAGATGGCGGTCGCTCATGGGCCAGGGGCAGTCATCTCCCCGCTGGACTTCGCATTCACCAAAATCAATGGAATCCGGGTCCAGGCGGCTGGGAGTGCCCGTCTTCAGACGGCGAAGGCGGACCCCTTCCCGGGCAAGGCATTCCGAAAGTCTGTCGGAGCTGGGCTCCCCCACTCGCCCGCCAATGGAAGTTTCCAGACCGGTAAACATCCTGGATGCAAGGAAGGTGCCGCTGGTAACAACGATGCTCTTGGTTATATAGCGCTTCCCATCCAGCAAGGTAATTTCAAGGCGACCGTCCTTCAACCGTTCGAAGGCCGCAAGTTCCCCCTGAATCACATCCAGGCCAGGCAGGCTCGTTATGACTTCGCGAGCCACCTCGCTATAATACTTCATGTCGCACTGGGCACGGGGGCCCCAGACTGCAGGTCCCTTGCTCATGTTCAGCATCCTGAACTGAATGCCCGCCTTGTCGGTCAACAGCCCCATGAGGCCGCCCAGAGCATCGATATCGCGAACGATCTGGCCCTTGGCCACACCGCCAACAGCGGGGTTACAGCTCATGCGCCCAATGGCATCAATATCCATGGTGAGCATGGCAGTCTTCACGCCCATTTTCCAGGCGGCGTGGGTCGCCTCGATACCGGCGTGACCACCGCCTACAACAACGACATCATATTCAGCAAGAATCATAGCTTGGCTTCGGGATTAGAAGAAGGTCGAATTTGCGACCGGCGTTAAAAAGTCATACGAAAAATAATGGCGGGCCAGGCGACCCGCGACATTATTTTCCCAGCGTAGGATTACTTTCCAGCCTTCTTGGCAGGGGCTGCGGCAGGTGCTGCAGCCGGGGCTTCCTGAATATCAAACTTGGCAGGTTCAGGATTCCATTCAACCTTCTTGCCATCGAGAAGGGCTGCGATTTCGGTCTTCAGGGTTTCCTTTTCGGATTCGAAGGCGGCATACAGCTTGTAGGTTCCGTCGGGGTTCACCAGGTAAACCTTGGGAACATAGCCGTCGCTATAGAGTTCGCCGAACTGGCGGGATTCGTCCCAGACCACGTTCATGACATCATCCCACTTGGCGTTGTCCATGAACTTGCGGATACCGGACTTGTTGTTTCCACCGCTGGCCACAGCAACCGTGGTCAGGCCCTTGGCAGAGAAGCTCTTTGCGATTTCGAAAATCTGGGGAGCGGCGTGCTGGCAGTGTCCGCAGGTAGAAGAGAAATAGAATACGAAGAGAGGCTTGCCAGCATAGGAAGCCAAGTCGGTATTCTTGTTGGTGATGCCCGTAACCTTGACATTGTAGTTCATGAGCTTCGGCATGCCGTTTGCAAGGGTATCGCCCTTGAGACCAGCCACTTCAGCCTTCAGCTTAGCTTCTTCCTCTTCGAACTTCTTACGGGCGGCTTCACGCTTTTCGGTTTCGACTTCGCTCAGGCGCTTGCCCACCGCTTCCAGGGAATCCTTGGGGAGCTGCATCACGAAGGTGGAGTCCTTCACATTGGCAAAGGATTCGCGAACGCCCAGGATGAAGTAATCCGCAGGCATGTCGATATCCAGGCGGGCACGAATCTGGATGAACTGGCTATCGAACTGAAGTCCCAGCAGGTAAGACATCTTCAGGTTCTCGCTGGACTCGTTGGTAATGGTCATGGGGTTACCGGAAGCGGGATCCGCAGGGTTCATCGGCAAGGTCTTGACGATGGAATCCATATAGGCGGACACCTTGGCATAGTCACCGTTGAAGGAGGCCATGGTGGCGCTATCCGGCTGGATGGACTGTGCACGCTGGCGGGACTTTGCATAGAGGCGGTCGTTCAGGCTGCGGAGAGAATCGGTAGGAAGTTGCAGCTTCTGGGCGGTATCGCCAAGAGTCTTTTCGTTATCAAGGATGCCCTGGACCAGGCCATCCACATTGACTTCCTCGCCCATGGAAGCGGGAATGTTCTTTGCACTCTGACCACCGAACTGGGCGCCCAGCATATAGGCGAACTTCTGGTTGTCCGTAGAGGAGGCGGTAATCGCAGCCTTGGGGGCGGCCGTTACGGCAGGACTATCATCGTTACAAGCAACAAGAGCAAGGGCAGCGGATGCCAGTGCAATCTTCTTGATATTCATTCTTGACTCCTTCTGTCAATTAGACTGATAGGCTCAATTAAGCCTTGTTTTTTCGTAGGGAAATATACAAAAAATTGATATGGCTATCCTTGGCAGCCCCGTTTTTGCAACAAAATGCAGTAAAATACCTTCAGGAACCGTAAAATAAATTCAATAGAGATACGCGAAAAAAAAGATTTTCTTATATTCTGGTCAAATAGCGCACGGAAGGATATTCCGCCGTCCGTTGCCATCATTCAGTTTTTTGAGGTTGAATATGAAGAAGATTACAAAGATGCTCGCCTTCGCAAGCCTTGCCTCCCTGGCAATCCTCTCCGGCTGTAGCGATTCCGAGGAACCGGACCCGACCAAGGCAGAACTCTGCGCCGCCGGCGTTTCCCGCGACTGCCTGATGGGCGTGTGGAACTTTAACGGCGTCAAGGTCAAGGAAACCGGCGCATTCGCCCAGGGTCTCGACTTTTCTGCAGTTCCTGGCTCGCTGGAATTCTACGTAAGCAAGGAAAAGAAGTCCACCGGCGCCGTGGAAAAGACCGACATGTTCAAGCTGTCCCTGTCCTCCAGCGACATCAACAGCGTAAACACCGACTGTAACCCCATCGAAGGTCCCTTCGAAGTGATCGGCTCCACCGTCAAGCTCACCATCTGGAAGGGCGGCATGTGCGTAGGCAAGAAGACCATTTCCTTCGACCCCACCATGACCAACGACGGTCTAAAGGTCAACATGGACGTGGGCCGCGTCTGGCTCACCGGCAACCAGGTTACCAGTTCCCTGGGCATCAAGGAAGAATCCCTCTCCTACTACACCGAAGTCTATTCTATCGATGCCAACGCAAAGTAAGACTTGCGGAAAAAAATAAAACGGCGGGCGCAAGCCCGCTTTTTTTTGTATCCGCAAAATCCTGCATCTAAAAAAATGCCACCAGAAGAACAGCCGCAGCCATGCCGTAGACTATCTTCTAAAGAGTCCAGCGGACCTTTTCGTACTCCTCCAGGACATTTCGGGCGGAGGCGGACTTTCCCTCCAGGGGTTCCTTACGGATGCGGGCAAGGAAATGCCCGACCGTCTCTCCGGGAGTGCGTTCCAACCCCACGCGGGACAGCTGGTACTCCGCCAGGGAAAGTTTCTTAGCCAGTTCCTTCGCCAGTCTGGAATTGGGCGAGATGTTCCTTGACCTGCGACGGCGATTTACCACAAGGCGACGACCCGCAAAGCCTCCCGCGAGAAGCAGAAGGGCGACATAGGTCCAGGGGCTGTCCGACGCATGTTCCAGAACCGCCTGCCAAGAATCCAGGGAACTGCGCCATTCCCCATCCTTCAGGTAATGCATCCATTTTGCAAATCGGGCCTGGGTCCCTTCCCAGAAATTCGCAAGCCAGGAAGGACTTGCTTCGCCCATATTGACGACCACAGGCGTCGGGTCAAAGCGGACCCAGCGATTGTCCATGTAAACTTCAACCCAAGAGTGAGCATTCTTCCGCCTAAAGAGTCCGTAGGGGCTACCGGGCGTAACTTCGGGATTGTAAAAGCCGGACACATACCGGGTAGGATAACCCAGGCGGCGTAGCGTAAGCGCTGAAAGTGTCGCAAAATATTCGCAGTAACCCCGGCGGGTCCGCCAGAACACATGGACAGGATCTTCCCGAGTCTTGATGTTTCGCTTGTCCAGCTCCGGCACCTGCAGGGAATAGGTAAAGTTCCTATTGAAGTAATTCTGGATTTTATCGAGAATTACAAGTCCAGACTTCAAATCCTTTTTCGGCAATTCTTCTTCCCGCAATTTCATCGCCTCGATAACGCTATCTAAAAGGCCCTCGTAAATGGAGAACAGCTGAAGATCCGTAGAGTCCGGCAATGAAAGCTCGGCAGGAATCTCACAGGGCTGCTCGGTGCAGACAAAATAATTCCAGTCGGAGCGATTCCCGTTCTTGTTCATCCCGGAAACCATGCCCCCGGAAAAATACTGCAGCGAATCCACGTCCTTGACGGAAAAGCCCACCGCATTGGACGGGGCAAAGGCAAAGCCGAAATTATCCAGCACGGACTGGACCCACACCCGTTTCGACCGGTTTCGGGTAACGGAATCCATCACTTCCATGACGGCGTAATCCACCTGGTAATAGGCGGGAGTCAAGTTCCTTACGGGGGTCTTCGGCAGTTTCCAGGCGCCACCTGCATAAGTCACATATCGGGCACCCACCATATAGCGGGGCGGTTTATCATCCCAGATACGGAGGACGACCTGATTGTTGAACTTGGAATTGAAATTCGAATTGAAGGAGCCCAGGGCATTGACCGGGTCAAAGCCCATGACCTGATTTTTGAACTGATTTTCGCGGGCCCAGCTGCCACCTCCATAGCGATGGGATTTCCAGTACTGCCAGCCCCCATAGGAAGCGGCGCCCAGGGCGGCAGACAGAACGAGGAACAGGATGTACTTGTACCACGATGTCCCGCGGCGGCTGTTGCAGAAAAGCAGGAGCAGCATGGCCGCGATAAAGAAACCGAAGGAACCCCGGGGAGCCTGGTACATGCTGGCGAGAAGGACCACCGTGCTGTTGAAGTTCACGAAGGCGTCATAGCCGCCGTTGCCACGGCTCCGCTCCTGCAGTGCTGTCAAAAAGAGCAGGTAAATTCCAGGCAGGAAAACCATGGTCGGGTTCACCCCGTTCTCTACACCGGGAGTGATCATCCAGTATAGCGCAAGGGGAACAATGGCCAGGTAGGCGGGCAGCTTCCTGTACCTGGGACGCCTGGAAAAATCCCTACGCCGGGAAGAATTCAGGCAGCCGATTACGAGAAAATACAGGGCAAAGAGTATTCCAAGCCAGTTGCATCCGTAGGTATTCCCGAACAGGTAGGACGTGAGGCAGAGAAAGATTACCTTAGTGATGTAGCGGACATCCACAACCTCATAGCGAGTCATAGGCGGACCTCCACTTCACGGGAAGAACCCTGGGCACCCATCCGCGCCTCACGCAAGGAGGCGACGTCAACCCACAAGGTATTATCGGAAACTGTAGTTGTCGAGGGATTCCCCAAACCGGATTTTGCAAGGGCGCCCACCACTACATGCTTGTGAATCAGGCTTTCATCCTTTGCAAAAAGTCCGACCCGCAAAACGGGGTCCATGGGACGGGCCGCAGGAGACCAGACCGCAGGTTTCTTTCCTCCGGTAATTTTCGCGGAAGGAATCCGGGCAAGGGCTTCCAACATGCAGGTGCGAAGATCCCGGCTGTTCAAGCCCTGCAGGGGAATTTCCTCGTCATCGATAAAGAACCTGCCCAGGATGTTTCTTTCAAGAAGCCACTGGCCTATTCCCGCCGTTAGCCGGATCGCGTCCTCCAGGTGGGAACGGCTGACGACCGTGGGAGTTGCCGTATCCAGAAGGAGAATGGCGCCGGCACCCCGTTCCGTCTCGAACTCCTTGGTGAAGGGGCGGCCATAGCGGGCAAAGGCCTTATGGTGCAAGTCCCTGAGGGAATCGCCCTCCCGATATTCCCGGACACCCACAAAGTTCATCCCTCGGGTAAGGCTCGGCATTAGAAGCGGGGCAAAGACGGCGCCACTCGCTCCCGAAGTAAGAAAGGGAAACTCCCCCACCTTGACGGGACGGGGATACACCAGAAGTTCCGAGGAGCCCCTGAAGGGGAAAGGGAAACGGAGAAGCCCCATGATCTCAGAGACATTGGCCGCAACCTTCTTCAGCGGAAATGCGCCCCGTCTCCGGGTTTGAATGCGGCATTCCAGAACCTTTCCGCCGGATTTTGAAGAAATTTTCGCCGGGTCCGACTCCTCGCACTTTAAGGAAGAATCCATCCGGTAGACCCCCAGGACCACCGAATCCACCTGGGATTTATGGACCGAGACAAGGGCCGATACCGTTGCCGGCTCGCCTTCAAAAACAGGCGTGACGGCCACATTCTCTATGCTTATTTTACTCAGCTTGCTTGTAGCAAACAGGGAAAGGATCAGCCCCAAAAAAAGAAGAAAATCCAGGCCGCAGAAAACCCAGGCCGCCCAGAAATTGGGAACCGAGCCTGCAAAAATCGCCGTAGGGAAAAGGGCGGCGGCGGCATGACCTGCCGGAGTGAAACATTCCTGCCAAAGGTAGTAGAGACGCATCAGAAGCCCCGGCCGCCTAGGCGCCCGAGGGATGGAATCTGTAAACCATTTCAGGAATGAATTCATTTTCCGGATCTTTCGCGATGTTTAGGACTTAGGGCTTTCCCTTCTATTTCGGGACGTTTACTTTCTTCAGAATGCCCTGCAGAATATTTCGGGACGCGTCGGGAGTTGCGCTATCTTTCGCGAAAACACGATGTTCCATCACAGGGAAAAACACCCGCTGGATGTCGTCGGGATTTACGAAGTCCCTTCCCTGGATATAGGCCGAGGCCTGTGCCATGCGAACCAGATTTAGACCCGCACGGGGACTTGCCGCCAGACGGACGCCCCCATCGTTTCGGGTGGCCTGCACCAGCGCCACGATGTAACGCTCCAGGGATTCCTCGATATGGACTGCAGAAACCTTCTTTCGGGCGGCAAGAATTTCGTCGGGAGTCGTTACCGCAGTAACCTTGTCGATGGGGCGGCCTTCCCGATGGGAGCGTAAAATATCCAGCTCCGTCTCCGCAGTGGGATACCCCACGGAAATGCGGACCATGAAACGGTCCATCTGGGCTTCCGGCAGAGGGAACACCCCATGAAATTCCACCGGATTTTCCGTAGCGAGAACCATGAAAAGGTCAGGCAACTTGTAGCGTTCCCCTTCCAGGGAAACCTGACGTTCTTCCATGGCTTCCAGCAGGGAACTCTGGGTTCTGGGAGATGCGCGGTTGATTTCGTCCGCCAGTAGGATCTGCGTAAAGACAGGCCCCTTCTTGATTTCAAAATCGCCTGTATTGGCCTTGAAGACAGCCCCACCCGTCACATCGGCGGGAAGCAGGTCCGGAGTAAACTGAATTCGTGAAAAATCCGCACCGCAGGCGGCAGCAAGGGCCTTGCTCAAGGTTGTCTTTCCCGTTCCCGGGACATCCTCGATCAGCACATGTCCATCTGCAAGAAGTGCCATGACCAGAAGTTCAACCGTATCGTCCTTGCCCAACAGGACATTATTCAGGGAATTCATCAAAGACTTAATCATGCCCTAAATATATGCTTTTTTTAGGCAACGCAAATATCTAGAGTAGGCTCTAGCTTGTAAAGATTTTGCCCTGGCAGGACTATTTCCTGTTTTGCTTCTTGATGGCAAGCAAGGTCACCGCCACAAGGATCAGGACAATACCAGCCACCAGTCGCCCCGTAAGGATTTCCCCAAAGACCATCACCCCGATGATTACGGCAGTTAGAGGTTCCAGGGCTCCCATAATCGCGGTAGGCGTGGAGCCCACCAGCTTTACCGCCTTGGCCATGAACACTAAAGACATCACGGAAGGAACAAGCCCCAGCATAAATCCCCAGCCCAGCTGAGCGAGATTGGCGGGCATGGGCGGAAAACCCGAGCCTAAAGTTGCCGAATACACAAGCAAGGTCATGAGGCAGAAAAGCATCACATAGAAGGTCAACTTGACAGCGCCCATGGCAGGATTAAAACGATTAACCACCACGATGTAAATAGCGTAGGCCAACGACGAAAAAAACACCAGGACAACGCCAACAGTACTGAGAGGAATCCCCCCATCGCCACCGCGGTAAAGTAAAGCCACTCCCCCCAAGGAAAGAGCAATGGAAACCACCGTCTTTGCTGAAATCTTTTCCCTAAAGAAAATTCCCATAATGAGGGCCACTTCCATAGGGTAAAGGAACAGCAAGGTACTGGCAAGACCTGCGCTCATGTAATTGAAGGAGGCGAAAAGAGTCAATGCGCAAGCGGCAAACAAAACGCCTAGGACGATCAATACCGGAAGTTCCTTTTTTTTGATGCGGAACTTGTCCAGCACTGTATAATTAGAAAGAGCTGGTTTAGGCTTGCTGAAAAACAATATAAGGGCAAGGAGCAATACCGCCCAGCCAAAACGGTAGCAAAGAACCGTTTCGGGAGTCAAGCCCTCCCTATACAGGTGAAGGGCTCCCAGAGGATTTGTGCCGTAGCTAATGCCCGCCAGGCAACCGAAAACAAAACCCTTCAAGGACATTGAATCCCTTTCACGATTTTCCGTTGCGCGCAACTCCATTTTTTAACAATGAACAATTAACAATGAAGAATGAAAGATGAAAGATGAAAGATGAAAGATGAAGGATGAATAATGAACAGTGAACAATGGACAATTAATAGTGAACAGTTTTTTTTGTGTCATTCTGAGCGAAGCGAAGAATCTAGAGGCAGGAATCTAGAGACTAGAAATTAGAAACTAGAGATTAGGGATTTCACGAATACACCTTCGGGATATTTAAAGATGTAACCTCCTCGAAATCGCAGGTACTTGCATTCCGCGGCCCTAGCCCCTAACCCCTAGACCCTAACCCCTATCCCCTAAACTACTACATCGCAAACTTCGTCGCATCGGCCAGCTGGACGCTAGCAATGCGGGAAATGCCCTTGATTTCCTGGGTCACACCGTAAAGCATATCGGCTTCCGCCATGGTACGCTTGTTATGGGTCACCACGATGAACAAGGTCTGCTTGCTGAATTCGCGGAGAAGGGCCATGAAACGACCCACGTTGGCGTCGTCCAGAGGACCATCCACTTCGTCCAGCACGCAGTACGGAGAGGGTTTTTCCATGTAGATGGCGAACAGCAGGGCCGTAGCGGTCAGGGCATGTTCACCACCGGACAAAGCCTTGATGCCACGCATCTTCTTGCCGGTAGGACGAACATTAATTTCGATGTCTGCATCCAGGATGTCCATGGGCTTTCCCATTTCGTCTACCTTTTCCACCAGGCTCATCTTGGTTTCGCCATTGAGGAACAGCTTACTGAACACAAACTGGAAATTCTTCTGAATGCGGTTGAAGGTATCCAGATAACGCTGACGGGCAATATCATCCAGCTTGGTGATGGTGCGGTCAAGACTTGCGCGGGCGCGGTCCAGATCGTCGAACTGCTTTTCCACTTCTTCCAGACGTTTCTTTTCGTCTTCGTAGTCTTCCATCACGTTTACGTTAATGGGGCCCAGTTCCTTGATCTTTCCGCGGAGTTCGCGAATTTCGCGGTCCGCCTCGGGCTGGGTATATTCAACACGCTCCACATCATCGGGATTGGCAAGATCCACGGACCACTCGTTGGTAATGCGTTCCACCAGGCGGTCCAGATTGCTCTGGGTTGCTTCCTGGCGGCGGCCCACGTCATTCAGGTCCTTCATCTTCTCGATCATGTCATCGCGAAGGCGGTTCACTTCATTACGCCAGTCTTCCAGGTCACCGGAAACCAGCTCATACTTTTCCTTGGCCAAATCGCGCTGATTTTCCAGTTCGCGAAGGGCGGAATCCTTGGACTGGATATCGCCAGCAAGAGTCTGCTCGTCCGCATTATTCTTCTCGATGGAAACCGTATTGTTTTCAATTTCACCGGAACGGGTCTGGATGGAATTTTCCAGAAGCTCGATCTGGTCGTGAATACTGCGGAGGCGGTTGGTATTCTGGGTCAGCTTGGCGTTCTTGTCCTGGGCAGCGCGTTCCAGCTCGCGGACATCATTTTCCTTTTCGCGGAACATGGTATCCTGCTCGGAAAGCTGGTCATTGACCGCAGCATACTGGCCCTCCACCCGTTCTACGGCGGCGTTGGCCTCGTTCAGTTCCACATCGCTATTCTTGGATTCAGCAGCCGTCTGGATTTTCGCTTCCGCATTGCGGATGTCCATCTCCAGCTGACTGATGCGACGGTCACAGCCGGCAATGATGTTGTTCTGGATCGAAACCTGGGCGGCGCTTCCGCGAACCACATCCTGTTTCTCACGAATTTCATCCACCAGGGATTCTAGCATCTGGACATCTTCGTCCACCAGATCCTGTATCCGTGCAATTTCCTCGTTCTGGGCCTCAATTTCAGAAAGGACGCCTTCCAGAAGGGTATTCGCCTCGGCAATTTCATTCTTGCGGGAAAGGGCACCCGAAGTTGCCGCCCCGCTGGAAACCAGCCCGCTAGTACGGACAATGGCGTCGGGGCAGACAAAGCAAAGGTCCTCACCACGCAGACGCTTGGCAAGGGACAACGCCGTTTCCAGGGAATCCACCACAAAGTAGCGGGAAAGAATTCCGGAAAGCCATCCGGAAATCTGGGCATCCGCCTTGACAAACTGGTTCAGGCATCCCACCACGCCAACTCCATCCACGGAACCGGAATAGGCAGGCGCACTCTCCTCCACCAGGGCAAGGAGAGCCTGTCCCACATTGTAACCCTTCATGGAATTTACAATGTCAGAAACCGCACCTTCGTTGGAAACAATCACGGCATCCATCAGGTCGCCAAGGGCCGCCTCCACATAGGAAGCATATTCGGGAGTGGCCTCGATCCGTTCAGAAAGAATGCCACCGATCAGTTCAGCCTTATTTTCCACAAGCCAGCGGCTGGCGTCCGTTCCTTCGTTGGCCACGCTCTGCAGCACGTCGATTCGGGACTGGAGGCGGGTCTTCTCGTTGGTCAGTTCCTGGAGCTTCTTCTGGACTTCCGTCAGATCGGCCCGTTCGCTATCCAGGCGTTCCTCGCGGGTGGCCTTCTGTTCGTTCAGGCGTTCCGCATCCTGGTTGGATTCCTCTACTTCGTGCTGAATATCCTGGAGTTTTTCCTGTGCATCGGACTTCTGGCTATTCAGACCGTCCAGTTCGACAGTCCACTTTTCCAGATTGCCCTGCAAAAGGGCTGCTTCCGCATCCATGCGTTCAAAACGGCTCTTGAGGCTGTTGGCTCGGTTGGTCGCCTGAACTCGCTCATTGGCCAGTTCCCTAGACTGGGTACGGAGGTCATCCAGCTTATCACGCATGACCTGAAGAACTTCCCGTTCCCGTTCCAGCAGGGCGTTCATCTCTTCCATATCGCTGTCGGAACCGAGAACCGCATTTTCCTCTTCAAGCCTACCCTGTTCCTCGGTAAGTTCCTGAACCTTCTGCTGGCTGCGGTTAATTTCGTCCTGTGCCTTCTCGTTGGCGGCTTCCAGGGCGGAAATGGCGTCACGAATACGAGCGATACTGTTATTCAAATCGTTCAGTTCAAGGGTTGCCTTATTGACGTCCCTTTCCAGGTCTCGATAGGCAGTTTCATCCTCGCTAATGAGAAGCTTCTTCTCGTCAATTTTTGCCTGAAGGACGGTCGCATTGGTCTTTGCGGTCTCCACCTCGTGATTCATTCGCTTGGAAGCGGATTCCAAGGTGGCAAGCCCCTGCTTCATGTCCTCGAACTTGTCGATACTTACAGAAAGGTCCAGTTCACGAAGACGCTTACTCAGGCGCTTATACTCGTTCACCTTTTCTGCCTGGGTCTCGTACTGACGGACAGAACGGCGGACAGAACGCAGATTATCTTCCACGCGTTCCATATCCATCTGGACGCGTTCCAGCTGGCGGCGGGTTTCCTTGCGCTGCTGCTTATACTTGCTCACGCCCGCAGCCTCTTCGAACAGCACGCGACGGTCATCAGCCTTATCCGAAAGGACAGCCTTGATCATGTCGGCGTTCATCTGGGAATAGGTACTGGAACCAAGACCCGAGTCAAACAGCAAGGCATGCACGTCGCGGAGACGGCATTCCTGGTTATTGATCAGGTATTCACCGGAACCATCGCGATGGACGCGGCGAGTCACGATCACTTCGGAATATTCGGAGTTCAAGGTACCGTCACTATTGTCGATGACAATAGAAACCTCGGCAAGACTCATGGCGGCGCGTTCTTCCGTACCGCTAAAGATCACATCCTGCATCTTGCCCATACGCAGCGCCGCGGCCTTCTGTTCGCCCAGCACCCAGCGGATTGCATCCGTAATATTGGACTTACCGCAACCATTGGGACCCACCACAGCGGTAAGACCCTTCGTCGGGAAGTTCACTTCGGTCCTTTGAGCAAAGGACTTAAAACCAAAAATCTTTAATTTTGTAATCTGCACAGCGGTGCAAAGATAAAAATTTTAGGACGCCTCCATAAACTCGGCGGCCTTGTTTTAGGCCAATTCGGCAAGCCTTATCCGGGCTATTTGAATGTGTAGACAAGGGTATCGTCCTGGGCGGTAATCCTCAGGAACAGACTTCCACCATCAATGTCCAGGGCCCTGATACTTTTCAGCGTATCTTCCCCTTCCCTGCCATACCGAATACGAACCCGGAATTCACCGACCCAGTCAGCCTCCGCTACATGGCTACGCTCCCCCGGCAAGATGGTTTCATCAATCCACTTTTCGTAGTTCACGCTATCTTCCGCCAGGACATCCACTCCATACAAAGTAATGTCTTCTGTGGCATTTTCCACCTGGAGGCGGGATTCCGTCTCGATGAACCAGTGGGAAAGGCACCCCGTTAGACCAAGGGACAAGACTGCAAGCAGCAAAAAAGCAAGGTAACGCCTATTCATTACTTACCTCCCTTATTTTCATAGCGGATTCCCCGAGCCTCGATAACCTTGGGCTCCGGAGAGCTTGCCGAAGGTAGTGAAAGTCCAGAGCTTTCGGGTGCCTTGTCCTTGTTCTTTTCCTTGATGACGGAATTTTCCATGGGGCTAGCCTGAGGTGCGCCACGGCCAAAGATCATGCCGTCCAGGGAAGCAAGGTCCACCTTGAATTCCACCAGGAAAGTTCCCTTGGCGCCAAAGAAATTTTCATAGTCATAGGCGGCATTATAGGCAAGGCGCACAAACAGCAGGTCAATGGCACCGCCCCACAGCAGATCCTTGGCGCCACTGCGAACACCTCGGCGAAGGCAGGTCGCCTCAAAGCCAATCATCCGGGACGGATGGGGATAGTACTTCAGCGCCGCAGAACGGAATTCCACTTCCGGCAAGAAGTCGTAAGCTATCTCTCCGTAAAGATTCTGCCTATAGAGATTCTGGTTCCAGATGACCCGCAGGGAATTGTCCTCGTCACCGCCATTGTAGTAGCCAATGTCGATATTGGGCAGGTAATCCATCCAGCCTTCGTAGCGGACCATCTTGTCCTCGTAAACAGAACGATGTTCCAGGTCCAGGGAAAGATGTACGCTGGACCAGTCCGCGCCATTGAAGTTTCCAATGAGACTGGCCTTTCCGTAACGCAGGTAGGCCCAGCTTCCGAGCAGGGAATCCCGCTCGTGTTCGTAGACATGGCCCACATGTTCCAGGTTCTGGTGCTGCATACCGAGTGCGGCGGCAAAATGATTTTTCTCATCCGTGTAAGTCAGGCCCCAGGTGATAATAGTGCGCTGCACGGAAAAGTCGTTATACTTCGGGAAAAACAGAAAATCCTCCCCATCCCAACCGGCACGGTCCAGCCAGAGAAGGCCGCCAACATACTTGCCGGGGGCGAAGCTACCTGCGCCAAATCCGCCAAAGTGCTGCCTGAAGGCAAAGCCCTCGTGTTCACCGAAAGGACTTTTCAGGGGAAGCTGTTCAGGACTGGGCGTATAGTAGAAACCCAGGTTCATATAGCCACCGCGGCCCCCCAGCATCACATCGCTAATTTCCATCAGCTGGCGATTGCGGGTAAGGTTTCCATCCCTGGAAAGGGCGTCGACACCCACTCCATCGGCAAAAGCCAGGGACGAACCTAACAAGACCGGTCCTAAACATTTCATTATTTTCTGCCATTGCATACCCGAAATGTAGAAAATAAGAAAACCATCCAAAAAAAGTGGTTTACTAATTCTGTAGGGAATGGGTAAAACCTACCAAAATGATTCTATATTTTCGTCCATGACAGAACAAGAAAAAGCATTAGTTGCAGCATGGAGCGACCACTCCCGCATGTGGAAAGACAACAAGTGGGTCTACCCCGTCATTAGCCGGCGCGCCGGCGGACTTTCCATCGGCGTGAACCTGAATCCGGATCACAAGTGTTCCTTCGCCTGCGCCTACTGCCAGAGCGGCCCTCAGGACGGTCACCCGTCTGTACCCATCGATGTTGACGAAGTAGAAAAGGAACTTCGCAACTTCGTCGAATTTTACGAGTCCGGTGAATTCGCCAAATGCGACTTTTTCGGTAAAGTTGCAGAAGACAAGAAAATCATCAAGGACCTCTGCCTTTCCGGCGATGGCGAATCCACCATCGTAAAGGAGTTTCCCGAAGTCTGCAGGCGCATGCGCCAAATCCAGAAGGAATACCAGGCCCGCCACGAAGGTTCCTCCGACCCGCAAAATCCCGCTAGTTTTAAGCTGCGCCTCATTACCAATGCTAGCCAGCTGGGCCGGGACTCCGTAGAAGACGCCCTCTCCACCTTGCTGGAAAACGACGGCGAAATCTGGGCAAAGCTGGACGCCGGCACCGAGGAATGGTACCGAAAAATAAACCGTTCCCCCGTGAAGTTCGAAACCATCCTCGCCAATCTGAAAAAGGCAATTTCCTGCCACCCCATCTGCATCCAGACCATGCTCTGTTCCATCAGGGGAGAAATTCCCGGCGAAACGGAAATCCTGCACTATCTGGAAAATCTGGAACAGGTTTACAGGACTCGCCCGGAACATTTCGTGGAAGTACAGCTCTACACCGTCATCCGCCAGACCGCAACTCCCGACGTGTTTCCCCTGGAAAAAGAATTCATGGAACAGGTGGCAAAAAAAATCACCGACTCGTTGCCGGTGAAAGTACGAATTTTCTAGTCAGGCATTCCCAAAACAAAAAAACGACCTTTCCAAGAAGGCCGTTTTTCGTATAAATCAATCAACCAGTCTAGATCAGTTCTTCCGGGGGAAGCGTTTCGGAAACTTCCGGTTCCTGGTAGCAGGTTTCAGGAATCTGCACCTGGTTCTGATAGTAGGCACGGTGAGCCACAATCACCTTTTCCCGGGCGAATTCAGCATTTTTCCATTCGCCAATCTGAACGTCCTTGCCTTCCAGTTCCTTGTAGTTCTGGAAGAAGTTCTTGGTGATGCGCAGGAACATCTGGTCCACATCGGTAATGTCCTTGATGGGACGGGGGTTGAATGTCGGCACGCCGAGAACCTTGTAGTCCTTCTTGCCGCCGTCGGTCATATCCAGGGCGCCAATGACGCGGCAAGTACACACGGTGCCTGTCATCATGGAGGCGGGGCTATAGATCAGCATATCCAGGGCGTCGCCATCGTCAGCCTTTGTGCTGGGAATAAAGCCATAGGTACAGGGGTAGCTCATGGAGCTGAGCAGGCAGCGGTCCAGGCGGAACACATGCAAACGTTCATCGTATTCGTACTTGAGGTTCGTATCCTTACCGATTTCAACGACACAATCCACTTCGAAGGGATACTTCTTGCCAATAGGCAGGTCCAAGTAGTTAATTGACATTAGGTCTCCTCGAGCTCACCACGAGCCCGCATTTTTATGTTTTTCAGTATATGTAACGAAAATTTAGCATTTATTCTGAAAAAGTCAAGTAGAACGCAAATTCTAAAAACAATGAAATCATCCTTCATTGTTCACTATTCACTATTCACTAGTTCAGGGGGGACGCTTCGCTTGAGGTATGAGGTCGGAGCTTCGCTCCTAGAGGATTTAGGGGCTAGGGCCGCGGTATGCATGTGCTTGCGATTTCGAGGATGTTACATCTTTAAATGTCCCGAAGAAGTATTCCAGAAACAATCTTTCATCCTTCATCCTTCATCTTTCATTGTTCATTCTTCACTCTACCGGTTCCGCCATCTTGCGGATGTTGTCTTGTCAAACAACCCGAAGTAGAACACCGGTTCCTTGCGGTCGGGGCTGTATCCAACCTCAAATCGTACACGGTCCAAGGCGGGAATGACCAGATGGAGGCCGCCATAGACGGCACCTTCGTAATTATCCCAGCCGGGGCGTCCCTTGTCCCACAGGAGACTGCCGTCTAGACCAGCTACAAGCTGCAGACCATAGAAGAAGTTGATTCCCCAGAGGGAGGCCGCCTTCCGTTCCCGAAGGACAAAGCGTTCTTCCAAAGTCAGGAGCAGCTCGTTCTTGCCAAGGCTTAGGGAATCCGCCTCATGACCACGGAAGGTATTTGCACCTCCATGATACAGGTAGTCATAGCGTTCCACATCACCTGCCCGATAGCGGGCAAGAGCCGTTGCCCCCGTTACGAAGCGTCCCAGGGAATAGTATCCGCGGACATCAGCCAGAAGTTCCCAGTAGCGTTCGCCCCCCAGATGTTCCGAATCTTTTCTATAATGCCCGGCCCCCACATGGGTCAACATATATTCCAGGTAAACACCCTTACGAGTATCCAAAGCCGCATCGCGAAAATCAAAGGCAAAGCCCAGTCCCACCTCGGGAAGGTGCCCCGGGCCGTCCTCGATATAGCGATAGGCACCCGAAAGAAGCAGAGAAAGATGCTCCGTCACATTCAAGTCCAGATCCAGGTCCAAAAGCCAGCTGGCATCGTTAAAGCGTCGCAGGTCATCCCAGCTGTCCGTCCGCAGGAATTCAAAATTCCAGCCCAAGGGGATGCCGAACAAGTACGGAGAACTTGCATAGAAAGCATATTCATTATTCTCAAGAAAGGGGTCCAGCGCCGTGCGATACTGCACTTCCGCCCGGATGTCTTCGCCAAGAATGTTAAGGTTCGCAAGCGCAAGGCCAACCATAAGGCCGTCGCGGTCCGTCTTCTTACCTGCAGGGGCAGGAATCCAGCGGAAAATTTCCTTCAGGCGATAAGTCAGCACCGCCGAGGAACTTGCGCTATCGGTCCTGCAGTCCGCCTCGATTTCCGTGAACAGGTCCAGGTCCTGAAGGCGGCGTCTCTCTGCAGAATATTTTTCAGCAGAAAACTTCTCGCCAGGTCGATGAATCAGTTCCCGCTGGACAACACGAGGATTAGTCTGTTCCAGTCCATCAAGTTCAATACGGGACAACACCATTCCGTCGACGCAACTTCCCGTCTCCTTCCGGTCGGCAACTGTTTCCGCATGCAGCGAAACCAGGGCAAGCAGGATTGCCGCGCCTAAACATTTCAAGTGGCCATTTTTCCAGATATTGAAAAACAAGGAACCTCCGGGACATTCCAAAAATAGAAAACATATTCCCCCCTTCCAAATATTCTCCATATTTTACTCTAGATGAAGGATTTTTCATCATAAAAATCCAGTCTTTTTTCTATCTTTGACGGCGCAAACAGCGAAAAACGCGAGGTTTTTATGTTAGACTTTCTTTCCAGCTACTGGTGGGTCATTCTCATCGTAGTAGTTCTTGTATTGTTGTTCTTTGTCATTCGGGGTGTCCGCAAGGCCCTGAAGGAAGGCGGTGGCGCTTTCAATCTGGAAACCATCCAGAAGAATACCGAACCGAACTTCGCCGCCCTGAAGCAGAAATCCCAGGCCCTGCTGGTCGATGCAGACATGCTCTGTGAAGTTCAGCCCGGTCGCAACTTTGTCATTCCCAAGAAGGAAGACATCAAGTTCTTCCGTCGCGCCGTTTCCCAGAAGTACAAGCTGGCCATGTTCCTGGTCCCTGGCACCAACAAGGTGGCCTACTTCTTCTGCAAGACAGAACAGGGACTGCGCCGCCGTATCGACAACCTGGTCATTAACCAGAAGTTCCGCGAAGGCAAGAAACCCTATAACGACATCGCCACCGGCGAAAAGCTCCGCTACCCCAAGGCCTAGTGGTGTAGAGTTTAAAGGTAAATGGAAAAAGGCGCGAAAGAATTCGCGCTTTTTTTAATGAAAAGTGAAAGATGAAATATGAAAAGTGAAAAATGAAAAGCGACTCACCCTTCACCCTTCATCCTTAATCCTTCATTCTTAATCCTTCATTGTTAACAGTCATGCGTCAATACAACGATCTTGCCATTGCCGAAGAAGAAGGAAAACTGGAACAGGCCTTAACAGCAAGCACCAACCTGCTTGTAGAAGCACCTACCGGTTCCGGCAAATCCCTGTACATTCCCTGGTTCCTTTCCAGACATTGCGAAGGCCGGGTGGTTGTGCTGCAGCCTCGCCGTATCGCGGCAATCTCCCTGGCCCAGTATTCCGCAAAACTACATGGGGAGAACTGCGGAAGGACCGTGGGTTACCAGGTTCGCCAGGACAGCAGCAAATCCGCAGAGACACGAATTCTTTTCCAGACCTACGGAAACTTCCTCCAGGAACTGCTCCACGGCAAGATGGAAGCGGACTGGGTTGTCTTTGATGAATACCATGAACGCAAGGCGGACATGGATTTATTGTTCAGCCATCTTTTGGCATTGCAGGAGAAACGCCGCATAGAAAAGAATGGAGCCGCCCCCCGTATCGCCGTCATGTCTGCAAAGCTAAATCGGGACGAAATGGAAAATGCCCTTGGCGTCAAATGCCTGGAGCTAGGCCATCCTCTTTACCCCGTGCAGATTCTCCACCAGAACCCAACTACGGGAAACACTCTCGAAGGAGAAGTGGTCAAGGCGCTCCGTACCCTAAAGTTAAATGGCGTCTGGAAAACAACATTGGTTTTCTTGCCGGGTAAAGGCGAAATCACACGTTGCCATACCGCAGCGGAAGAAGCCCTAGGGAATAGCGCCGCGGAATACCTGGACCTGTTTGGCGGGCAGGAACGAAACATCCAGGACCGAATTTTTGAGGAAACGGAAAACCCACGGGTCATCTTTACCACAAACATTGCAGAAACTTCCATTACCGTTCCTAATGTCAGCGGCGTGGTCGATTCCGGCGTAGAACGGGTCAGCGAATTTGACGACAGCGAAAAAGTCAATGTCCTGCGAACTGTATCCATCTCATTGCAAAACGCCATCCAGCGTTCGGGCCGTTCCGGTAGAACGCAGAACGGATGCGCCATACGCCTCTGGAGCGAAGAATCCGAAAAGCGCATGCCCCAGGGAATCGTCCCCGAAGTGACCCAGATCGATCCTGCAGAATTCATTTTGCAGAAGGCCGCCCTGGAGGAAAATCTCGGACAGTTAAATCTTCCCACCCCCATTCCCGCAAACAGGGAAACCGTCGCCCTAAGGCAACTGGAAAGTCTTCAGCTTCTGTCTAGTGGCCGTATCACGGAATTGGGAAAGAAGGCCATCCAGGCTCCGGTAACAAACATTCCCCTAGCCTACATTCTCGCTACTGCAGAAAAGGCCGAGGACCTTTCCGACCTGACTTTGGCTGCCATGGCCTGGATTCACTCCGGAACGGAATATGTGCAGAAGTCGAAACAGCCTTTGAATCTCTTGACGTTAGCGACAGACTCCGTTTCCAAAAACATCAATGTACCTCGGGAAGTTTCATTTACACTACATCAACTGGAAGACTATCGCAAGCAGCATTTTGGAATCGTCAAACGCAGTTATACAGGCAAGGACGAAGAACGGGTCCTGCTAAGGCTTCTCATGACGGCTTTTTCGGATTCCATCGCCTCTCCGACCGCATCCCAGAACGGCGGTGTCTATAAGCTGGAAAACGGAAACATCATTCGCCTGCAGGCAGCCGAACCTCCCTACGCCATCTTGGCTTTAACCATGCTGCGCACCGGCGGCGGTTCAAAATCGGAACTTCGGGTCAATCTCTATGTACCGCTCCCTAGGGAGCTGCTGGTGCAAAGCGACGAACCGATCCGTTACGAACTGTTATGGCGTAGTGGTCAGGAACGCTTTATCGGCAAGGAAATCCAGGGGGCGTCTGAACGGGAAATTCTCCCGCAGGAAGCTTCTCCCGAAGTGTTATCCAAACTGAAGGAACTGACCGTAGACGCCTGGAAGGAAAAACTGGAGAAGGAAAACTGGGACGGTCGCTACCTTACAGAAGATTTGCAGACGCTTCTCATCAAGATGCGCCTTGCCGCAAAGCTCTATCCGGAATTCGGCCTGCCGGAATTCAACGAAGAGGATATGGAATTGATCTTCAATGAATTTACGGACGGAGTATTCCTATTGCGGGACATTAACGAGGACCGTTACCGGGCCATCATCGAAGATTACTTTGGCAAGGGAATGCTGCAGTGGCTATTCAAGACTTTCCCGGATCATTTCGTTCTCCCCAACGGGAAAAAAGCCCGCTATAGTTATCAGGAGGTCGATGTTCCTGAACCGGGAACGCCGGGCAGTAACCTCATGACTCAAAGTGCAGAAGGCGTTCTCATTGAAGTTTCCGCCCGCATCGAGGACTTTATGCAGGTGGACCGCGCCTCTGGAAAGGCGACCCCAATTACAGGCGAACACTGGATTGCAGACAAGAAACTGCGAGTCCGTTACGATATCCTCGCGCCAAATTTCCGCAGCATGCAAAAGACCTGGGATCTTACGGGATTCTGGAAAAACACCTACCCAGAATTGCGCAAGGAATTAAGAGGACGCTACCCCAAACACCCATGGCCGGAGGCCGTTATTTAGCTATTGTACGTCGAGAAGTATCTCTGCGCCAAGGATATTGATTCTCCGTTCGGCTCCATCGCTTCGCTCAGTCACCCGGCTTCGCCGGAGGCCGTTACTTCACTTTATAAATCACAAGGGTCTTGCTGTATTCGTAGCCGACTACCAGCAGTGCGGTTCCGGGTTCAGGGCTTTGCTCGGCATCAATAAAAAGCACACCTTCGGGACCGCGATCCTTGGGATCCATGTAGTAGCCAACCAACATCGGCATCTTGCCGTTGACTCCAATATCGGTAAAGTCAAAGGTGGCGATGCCGCTCATTCTTTCAAGACCCACGAAACCCAGCAAGCGATTTCCTACTTTACCTACAGTGACGTTTTCCGGTTCGCAGCCCTTGTCATCACTGCGGGAATCCGTCCATTTCTCTAAATTCACTTTTCCTTTTTTGGAATTCCAGTTAAAGTATAGGGGAGCAACTTCCGCAAAAGTTTTTTCAAGAATTTCTCCGGAATCCCAGACAAGTTCTCCAGTAAGGCCATCAAAGAGAGAAATGGAACGGGTACCATTTATAAGTTTGCAATCCTTATCGTCACCGCAAGCAATTTTTACAAACCGGGGATCCGTCTTTTCCATGTCATCCCCCTCGTTGGCGGTTGCCACAAAGGTTCTGCCATTCACTTCAAAGGCCTTGATTCCATCGGGCTGGCGAAGGCTTCGGATGTTCGCATTTTCGATGCGGATTTTGCCATCCTTTACCGCATCCAGGGCAAACCCCTTCTGGGTATGATCCACGAAGCCCAGGTCAAATATCGTATCCACATAGGCGTGTTCCACATCCACGCGAACAAGTGCATTGTTTTCTTGCAGGCTAACCCAGGCAATCTTCGAATCCTTTGAAACCGTAATATATTCCGGTTCAAAATCAGCTTCGTGAAGTGGAATCGTTATCACGGGATTTTTTCCCTGAGAAATCAAGTCCATATCCAGAATGGCAATGCCCCCCTCGGGATCGTGCAGCTTGTCTTCGCTGGGTTCGCCTTCGCAGGCAACCAGAATTTTCTTGCCATCGGGAGTAAAGGTCAGCATGTCGGGATGGTAGCAGACACCGTACACCCCCACCTTACGGATCGATCCTTTTGAAACTTCCAGCAATTCAACATTACCCCGTTCCCAGGCAGGGTCTGCAAGCAGGCTCACCGCCACGAAATTTCCGTGGGCCGTAACGCTGGTAGCTTCCCCTTCCAGCATAAAGGACTCCGTACGTTTCGGCTTTCTGGGATTGGACAAGTCCACCACTTCCATCACATTTTCATCCCCCACCACGAACAGCTTTTTCGTGGCAGGCATATAGGCGGCAATTTCTGCGGTCTTTAATTCAATGCGGGAGAACTCTTCAAGAACATCCCCTTTGACAAAGGGACCTTGCAATACGTTCGCCTTTTCAAAAGACTCATTCTTCGCTTTTTTCGCAAAAGTAGTTGCGCCGCAGGCGAGCAGCACCATTAGCGCCATTTGAACCGTTCCAAGTCTCATCTTAACCCCGCAAAATCCTATTCAAAAAAACAGCCAGAACAGAAGCATGCCAATACCAAGGCCCCCCAGAAAAGTACTGGTCGGCACAATCACCGAGGAACTATTGGATTTTTCTGCTTCATTTACCTTATTTTCATTTTCTTCCCTAGCAGTTCTCAAGGCTTGAGTACAAGCCTCACCATCCTTTCTCATAGTTTCGTAACTTTGCTGCCAGTTTTGACTAATAGCCCGCTCCATTGTCAAGGCAAATCGCATAGAATCCTTTTCAGCCACGCAGGAACTATCCCGCACCGCCATGAGACTATCCCGGAGCGCAATTTCAGCCAGAAGTTCTTTCGTCTGGTCTGGCAAGGCTTGAACAGAATCCATACCCGCGGGAGAAGTTTCTGCTGCAAAAACAAAAACAGCGAGGAAGGCTATCAAGGAAAAAATCTTTTTGAATAAGGCGACTTTCATAATTTCCAATATAGCAAAAAGGCGACTTTTGAAGTCGCCTTTTCTTCATTTAGGGATTTTGGGACGCACCGCCAGATTCTACACACCGGCTGCAAGAATACGTTTCCAGCCTTCTTCCGGAATCTGGGCGCCCATGACCTGCACCACTTCGTTGGAAACGACGCTACCCAGGTTACCGGCCCGTTCCATATCCCAGCCGTTCATGTAACCGTAAATGAAACCCGAAGCCCACAGGTCGCCTGCGCCTGTAGTATCGATGGCCTTTGCAGGGCCTGCCTGTACGCGGGTCACCACTCCGTTCTTGGAAATCAGGGCACCGCGCTTACCGATCTTTACCACGGCAACCTTGGCCTTCTTGGCAAGAACTTCCAGAGCGGCCTCTTCCTTGACGCCAGCATAAGCAAAAGCTTCGTCTTCATTGGCGATAATGATATCAATCATCTTGTTTTCGAACAGTTCGTCGAAAGTCTTGCGGCAGGCTTCCACCACACCGAAGGAGCTAAAGTCCAGGGCAGTCTCTACGCCCAAAGAACGAGCGAGAGTAAAGGACTTCTTGAAGCAATCGGCGTTAAAGGCGCGATAACCTTCTGCATAGAGCAAAGCCACGTCGTCAAAGAGTGCGGGAACAAAGTCTTCGGAAACCAGGAAGTCGGATGCGCCGAGGAATGTCCACATGGAGCGTTGTGCATCGGGAGTCACTGCAGAGAAAACGCAACCCGTCGCCACATCGGAAATTCCCATCTTGGATTCCACACCGGAGTTCTTCAGATGTTCCTGGAACAGGTGACCCAGTTCATCGTCTGCCACCTTGCTGATGAAAGCGGCACGACCGCCCAGCTTCGCAACGCCAACCATGGTATTGCAGGTAGAGCCGCCAGGAACACGAATCGGCTTATCAAGACTACCCAGGAACTTTTCCATCTGGGGCCAGTCCACCATATTCATGCCACCCTTCTGTACACCCTGGGAAGCAATCCATTCATCGCTTACATTGGCAAGAACATCCACAAGGGCTGCGCCCATACCGAGAACTTTCTTCATTACATACCTCCGCGACGGCGACGGATACGATCGCCCGCTTTTAATAGAAATTGTCTTTCCGAATCCGTGAGGGAATTGAGCCCCTCGCGGTTAACCTTTTTCAGAATTTCATCCATGCGCCTGTTCTCATCCATATCGAAAACTTCGCCTTCAATAGGTTCACTTGAAGTTCTCGAACGAGGTGTCTCATAAGAACGACCGCCCTCTTCCACACGAACCTTGGGGCCCTTGCGGCGAGAAAGGGATTTAAAGGTATTGTTGTACAAGTACATATAGATAAATCCACCAACGACACCGCCCAGGTGAGCCAAGTGAGCAACGCCATCTCCGGAAGGCGCCATAAACACATCAATAGCCACCATGAACCACATGGCATACTTGATACGCATGGGGAAAAAGAAGAACATCAGAAGCATCCGGTCCGGGAAGAACTTGTAATAGGCAACGAAAATTCCCATCAGGGCACCAGACGCACCGATAATGGGATTGTAGGACAGGCCGAGCACGCACATGATCAGGCTGAACACCGCTGCAAAGATTCCGCAGAAGAAATACATTCCCGTAAAATGTTTGGAGCCCATCATTTCCGCGACTTCACTACCAAACATCCAGAGCATCAACATATTGAAAAGGAAATGCCAGAACTCGATATGGACAAACATGTATGTCACATAGCGCCATGCCTGCAGGGGAGCCGTCGGAACGTACATTCCCAAACCGGCAATAAAGTCGCGGATGTTTCCGTAACCGAGGCCAGGAATATTCAAGTGCAGGCCAAGAAGTTCACCTGCAAAAAAGGCCGTGCCAAAGACGACTGCATTGGCGATGAGAAGAACTTTAAGGCATGTCGGTAAATATCTAAAAGGTCTCATAAAGCTACTTATTCTTTTTTAATTCGTTAATCAGATCGTCCAGGATACTTGCAGGCACATAGGATTTCAGCTTTTTCCGTCCTTCGGAGGATGCTGCAAGACCGCACTTCAGAAGTTCGCGCACGACGCTGCTACTCACCATCAAGTGTTCCCTGGAAGAAGAAAGGTAAACCGTCTCGCACTCCGGATATAGCAATTTGTTGTTCCAGTCCACAGACAATTCGTAATCCATGTCGGAACCATTGCGCACACCGCGGAGAAGGAACCTTGCCCCCACCTTCTTCATGAAATCCACCGTAAGCCCTTCAAAGGAGGCGACCTTCACATTGTCCATGCCGGCGCAGGCTTTTTTTATAAGTTCCAACCGGCGATCCATGGAAAGCATGCATTTTTTTGAGGCGTTTACCGCCACCAGAATATAAAGTTCGTCAAAGAGCGTCGACCCGCGACTTACCAGGTCCAGGTGGCCCACCGTAAACGGGTCAAATGACCCTGCAAAGACAGCTATTTTCTTTTCGGAATTCACGACCACAAAATAGCAAAAATGCATTCCGGCTTTTTGTACCAGAACGCATTTTCAACGAAAACATCAAAACATACGATCCGCTATTTGCGGTAAATCAGCAAGGAGGATTCCCCATACTTTCGAATACGAAGTTCTCCCGCTTCTTCAGATGCCTTGGCCCATACAGGCAGGTTCTTGCTGGGGGCTTCAAATACGGCAACGCCACCAGGATTCAACCATTCCCAGAAAGGGCGGAGGTCCGGGTATTCCATATCCTTGAAGGGAGGGTCTGCGTAAATTAGGTCAAAGCCCTCGTCCTTGCAGAGCTGTTCCCTGGAAAGGGTCAAGGCGTTAGTTACCAACAAATTAACTTTCGAGTCCAGCTTGAGAGAGGAATAGGCCTGCTGTACCAGATTGGCCTGAACCTTAGCCATCTCCACTGCGACAACAGACGAAGCACCGCGGCTAATGGCCTCGATGCCCATAATACCCGTACCAGCAAAAAGGTCCAGCACACGAAAGCCCTCAACCCCCTGAAGGATGTTGAACAGAGCTTCACGGGTACGAGATGCTGTGGGTCTTGTCTTGGATGTATCGGGAGAAGGAACGTTCCTTCCCCTAAGAGTACCGCCAGTAATTCGAATGGACATCGGAAATTACTACGGAACGACAAACATTTCGAAGCGGATGGTAGAAACCAGATCCTTCTTGGCCTGCTTCATTTCCACCTGCTGAACACCCATCTTTACAGGAGATGCAGCGTATGCGGCGACGAAAGCCTGAAGATCACTAAAGTCAGCAGAAGTGGTAGCCTTGAAGGAGTAGCGCTTGTACACACCGAAATCTTCGATGGCAGGCTTATCCAGGCCATTCAGCTGAACCTTGCTGGAAGAAGCAAGAGACTTCAAGGTCTTCACCTCGTTTGCAGCCTCTGCGCTCGTAACAAACTTGTTTACGGAGCCGAGGTCAACCTTGCTTACGGTATACTGACCAAAGGCGGTAATGTCCGTTGCAGGAGCGTTTTCGGGCAGAGGCGGAGTTCTAAAGTCCACACTTACAGCCTTTACACGATCCAGGAAGCTGCGCTGGGAAACAGGCTTTGCAGCGACGCCGCGAATATAGAAGAAGTTAGGAGCGGAGTACACGCAGTCGGAGAAGCCAACATCGTCGGGAGTCGCCGCAGTCAGGAATGCAAAGAACTGACCGAAGGAGGCCTTCTGGTAGGACATCTTTTCCAGGGGCAGGTAGGAGTTGTAATCCGTACGTTTGTTGTTGTACAAGGCCTGGGGATTGATTTCACCCACAATCTGCTTGGTCGTCATCGCTTCACGCTGACGGGCAACAGCGGCAGCGTTAGCTGCCTGGGCTTCCAGCGAACCACCGGCAGAAGTCCGCTGTCCCGCCTGCAAGCGAACTTCCTTCAGGGAAGGATCTTCTGCACCGATCAGGTTCAGATAGCTTGCGGGGAAAATTCCCTGCAGCGGTTCGGGAACGCCACAGACACTGAGGAAGCAGCTGAAACCGACAACAGCAAAGAGAGCCGCCACCAGGACCGTAGCGAACTTCCTACGGGACTTCTTGCTCCGTTCCGCAAGACTTACGCGAACCGGGGCAACCGTTTCGACGGTAGAAAGACGTTCTGCAGCATCAATCAAGTTCAGGTGAATCATACACCCTCCATCACATTAAGAGCGGCACCAATAGCGCCGGAGCAGCAAAGCACCGCGGCGGCATCTTCGGCTTCCACCGGCAGTCGGAGATTGGAGAAGGAATCCAGCAGGTTCAGCTGGCAATCCGGAAGTTTCTGGCGCAGGTTTTCAACGAACAGAAGGTCGCTGGCCATTTCACCGCAGAGACGGACCTGTCTGGTCACGATAGAGGCGTCCTCTTCCTGGGCAATGCGAATCTGTTCCGCAATTCCGTCGGCAAGGATCTGATAAGCTTCCTCTCGGGACTTATTCACAAGAGCGAGGGTGGAGACGCAGCGGAGAGCCTGCAGGTTGTCCTTCGTAAGCCACACCATGGTAACGCCTGCGTAATCAGCCTTGACCACGCATTCCAGACCAGAGATCTGACCCGCCACATCCATCAGGTTCATGAGGGAAAGGACATCCACATCCAGGGACTTCGGAGTAAGAGCCTTATTGCGGAAGCCCTTACGGAGATTGTCCACCCATTCTCGACGGACAGCGATCAGCATTACCGTATAGCCAAGGGAATCGTCGCCCTTGAGAATCTGATAGTCAATGACATAGACACCATCATCAGCATTGGTAATCAGGGAGACATACCACTTGACATAGTCATCCAGGGACTTGGAAGCCTCCGCCGGAACATAGATCTGTCGGATAATCGACCTGAATGCGGGAATGGATACGGAGACCGATTCAACCGCCTCCACGTTAATGAACTTCATCCATTCCTGAAGCACAGCCTCAAAGGCATAGACATCCACCAGGGGACTGGTTTCCGTTTCCAGGATAGCAGTCTTCAAGACTCGGCGTTCAGCACTATCCAGAAGAGCGACCTTGAGAGAGGCGTCCGCAACTTCAATACCTAGGTAAAATTTCGTATCACTCATATACTCAACGACTTATGAAAGATTTTACCTCCCAAAACTAATCAAAAATCACCCCTGGAAGGATACTCTCCAACTTTTTTGCCCCAATTCCGGGCACTTTTTTGAGATCTCCGGCATTTTTGATGGGACCTTTCTGCTCCCGGTAGGCCACAATTTTCTCGGCGAGTTTGGGACCGACTCCATTCAGGGCGCATAAATCCTCGACAGAAGCGGTGTTGATATGAAGGGGCAGTTTCACCACCTTCTTCGTTTTTTTCGCTTTTTTGCCCTTTTTCTGAGATTCTTCTTGAGCAAAGCCCATGGAAAGATCCGGAACGGAACCTTTTATTAATTTATCTACATTGTCATCTGGAACAGCCGAAAAAGATTCGGAACTTTCCGGATGAACCGCTACGGGCCCATATTCCAAGTTGGACAAAAAACCATCAAGTCCTGCCTCGACCTGAAAGTGGTCTATGGTCGGCAACCCCCAGGGAATCACCCGGACCACAACGCCCAGGACCCACAGGGAAAACGCCAGGTAGAGGATTTTTTTCTCAGGTCCGTTCATGGGTTTCTCTCCACTGTTCAAGGAAGAGAGAAACCGGATATACTAAGGAAATACTGGGGAAAAAGCTCATTTAACCTTTCCCCCTTTCTTAAGCAGTCTTTCAACCGCAAAAACATCGGACGGCACATCCACCGATACCGACATATAGGGGCTTCGCACGATGCGGATGGGACGACGCCCGAGAATTCGCATCTGTTCCAGGGAGCGTTCCAGCTCTATGTTGCTTTGGGGAAGTGCAGAAAACTCCTCGCGAGCCACTCTGGAATAGGCGTAGATTCCCTGATGCTGGAACCACAGGTGAGCCTCCGCTTCGGAAACTTCGCGAGTGAAATCAACCGCGTAGTCCCCTTCCACACGGACTTTCACCACAGTCTTCGCCATGGATTCCGCAGGATTCAAGGGGCAGGCCACCGTCACCCAGCAGTCCGGATGGCGCTCCAGTTCCCGGGCAACATCCGCCAGAAGGTCAGGTTCCACCAGAGGTTCGTCCCCCTGAAGATTGACCACTAGGTCCAAATCAAGAGCACGTGCGGCCTCCGCCACCCGGTCAGAACCTGTACTGGCAGGACCGGTCAGGATAAATTCAAAACCCGCCCGAGACACGACTTCAGCAATTTTTTCGTCGTCTGTAGCACAGACAATACGTTCAAAGCACTCCGCCAGAAGGGCTCGTTCCAACGTACGGACAATCATTTCCTTGCCGGCAATCTTCACCAAAGGCTTCCCGGGATAGCGGGAAGAACCCATGCGGGCAGGAACGATACAATGTACAGCCATAACACTCCGAAAAGGCTATAGCAGGCTAGAGATTAGCCGCCAATCACCTTGGGAATGGCAAAGTGGTCATTTTCCACTGCCGGGGCATTCGCAAAAGCCTGATCTAAAGAAAATCCCTGAACGGGAACATCCTCACGGAGGATGGTAGAACCGTTATCTACACCGGTCATGGGTTCCACATGGGAAAGGTCCAGAGCCTTGAGGGCGTCCAGATGGGCAAGCATCTTGTCCAGATGTCCCTTGAGTGCGGGAATTTCCTCTTCGGAAACACTGAGACGGGACAGCTTTGCCAATTTCAAAACTTCACTATTTTCCAGCATAAAGCCTCTTTATCTTTCTTTTCAGGACCAATGTAGCAAAAAAATCACGGTAAAATGTCAACACCTGTTTGCAAAATAGTGGTTAGTGAACAGTGGTCAGTGGTCAGTGGTTAGTGGTTAGGGGTTAGGGGTTAGGGATATTGGGAAGACTTCGTATGGAAAAATGAGGATGAACCATCCCGAAATCAAAAGCGCATGCATCTAGACGCCCTAGACCCTAGCCTCTAGACCCTAGACCCTAAATTCTACTTCACAATTTGCAGGGCGGCATACTTCAGGATGATGGTTCGGGTCACATTATCCCCGAAGACAACATCCACGCGGGCGTTATCCCCCGTGCCATAGCACTTCAGAATAGTGCCGACGCCATATTTAGTATGACGGACCTTGACCCCATTCTGGAACGGATTCTCGCTAAATTCGTCAAAAACCACACGAGGTCCGGAATTCTTCGCCGGATTGGGAACAGACACGGGATTCTTGAAGACTATACGCCGATCATTCTTCCTGATAGAGGCGGGCACGGAAGCAGGACGGTTAAATCCGTTATTGAAGCCTCCACTGGAGCTACCGGAATTGAAACTCCGGCCACCGGTAAACCCGCTGGACCGAGAAAAACTTCCACCGCCGGGAGCCACGGGTCTTCTTGCAAACTGGGGCGGCAAGTTGGGGCGGGAAGGTCTCGAGAATGCACCTGGACCGCCGAAATCCTGGTTGAAGTCGTCAAAGTCTTCCCTACTGCCGCCATAGCTGTTTTCCACTTCGATAACGGAAGGATCCAGTTCCTTAATAAAGCGGGACAAGGCGAAGGGACGGATATTTCCCTGGAAGAATCGGCGTTCCGCATGATACAGGTACAAAATCTTTTCCGCACGGGTACAACCTACATAGAACAAACGGCGTTCTTCCTCCATCTGTTCGTTCCGTTCCTGGGAAGAGGTCAGCATGCCGCCACGGACCAGAGGGAAAATTTCCTCGTCGCAACCGGCGATATGGACCGTATTGAATTCCAGTCCCTTTGCCATGTGAATGGTCATGAGGGTCACAAGCCCCTTGGAAGTATCCACTTTCTTATCGCCATCGGTCAGGAGGGAGATATCCTGAAGGAATGCTTCCAGGGTGGCACCGGGATGGTCTTCGTCAAATTCGCGGATGGCGTTCACCATTTCGTCCAGGTTGCCGATGCGTTCATCGGCGGTAACCTCATCTTCCTTGCGGAGAAATTCCTTATAGCCAATGTCATTAATGATTCGCTCCGTAAGAATCGGCAGCGGGGTTTCGCCAGCGGCAATCAGCGCCTTCCAGGACAGGACCAGGTCCGTAAAGCCGCGAAGTTTCGGGGCAGTGCGCCCAAGGCCGTTCGCCTCCGCCAGAAGATTTTCCCAGAAGGTTCCTTCACCATTCCGTTCCTTTTCCAGAATGTTTTCAACGGTAGTCTTGCCGATGGCGCGAGGCGGGGTGTTAATGACACGGAGATAGGCCGCATCATCCCGTTCGTTGGCGAGAAGACGCAGGTACGCCAGAACATCCTTAATTTCCTTGCGGTCCCAGAACCTTGTTCCGCCAAAGATGACACAGGGGATTCGCTTATCGTTCAAGGCTTTTTCCAGAGCCCGGGACTGTGCATTCGTTCTATAGAAAACGGCTGTTTTAGAATAAAAGTCAGGACCAGCCTTTGCAATCGTATTGGCAATGGCGGTGGCCTCACCACGATCATCCATAAAGTTGCGGACATGGATAGGTTCACCAGCTTCTTCCTTGGAAAACACCACCTTTTCCATGCCCTCCGGGCGAACATTGTGGGCAATGACAGAGCCTGCCCCCTGCACGATGTTGGAAGTGGAACGGTAATTCCGTTCTAGCTTAACAACGGTCACCGGAGCAAAGTCATTGTGGAAGTTGCGGATAATCTTGATGTTGGCTCCACGCCAGCCATAAATGCTCTGGTCATCATCCCCCACCACAGTCACGTTCTTCTGGTCGTTAATGAGAAGTTTCAGAAGTTCGTACTGGACATCGTTGGTATCCTGGTATTCGTCCACCACCACATACTTGAATCGCTGGGCCAGCTGGTCCGCCAGATGGGGCAGCTTCTGCAGCATGTAGACCGTATTGAACAGCAGGTCATCGAAGTCCATCGCATTGGACTCCTTTAGCTTCTTCTGGTACTCCTCGTAGAAATGAGCGCGCTGGACTTCATCGGGGTAATCTGCCCGTTCCCTAGCCACTTCCGGCGTCTGCAGTTGGGCTATCCCGCCCTTGTACAAAACCGTATTCTTGTAGCGGGAGATCGCTCCGTGAACCTTCTTTACGTCAGACGCCTCAAAGTTATCCCCAAGGTCCGCCTTCATGATTTCCTTCAGGGTACGCTTCTGGTCATCGTCGTCATAGATGGAAAAATTTCCGTCAAACCACTTGCCACCGGGCCCCGCCATGGCAGCAACTACGGATTCCTTGGATAGGCAAAGCTTCAGAAGCTTGAGGCAAACAGAGTGAAACGTTCCCATCCAGCTGAAATTCATCTTGCAGTCCAGCAACCTCTGGATACGTTCCTTCATTTCCCGGGCAGCCTTGTTGGTAAATGTCACCGCAAGAACCCGGTCGGACTCCACATTGTGGCAGGAGACAATGTGAGCGATCTTGTAAGTGATGGCACGGGTCTTTCCCGAACCTGCACCGGCAAGAATCAGCATAGGACCGTCAATTTTCTTGGCGGCAGCCGCCTGTTCCCCGTTCAGCTCCCGATCCAAAACGTCACAATCCACAATGTTCGACATTAAAAATGCTCCTCATCTTTTTCGAAGGCACAAAATAGAAAAGTACCCCGCTCTTTTTTTGATTTTTTGAAAAAGAATTCCCAGAAATGCATCATCCGTCTTATTTCCGCGGCAAAGGACCAGACAAATTAATTTTTTCTATGCTTTTTCATTTTGCAAAGGGGTTCAACAAAAACATATTCTTCCCGCTGTTATTTTTTTGTATAATTTGGCAAGACTTTCAAGGAAGATGTCGATTATGAAAAAACTCATTCTTACCTCGGCCTTCGCTGCAGCCACGCTGCTCTGTTCCTGCACCGACGAAAAGCCCAAAGACCCGGATTCCACCGCAGTAACAAAGACTGCAGAGGCACCCAAACCCGAAGTGGTTGAAATAGCGGCAACGGACACCTCGCCCGCTCTCTGGAGTATTGACGGCGTAAAATGGCTCAAGGAAGAAAGGGAAGAATTCTTCACCTGGTCCCAGGCAAATTTTTCAGCCTGCCCGGATGACTACCGCCTTCCCACTATGGAAGAATTCAAGCAGCTTGCGGCAATACTCCCCGAATTGTCACAAAAGCTTTCCGGTCTTTCCCAGACCTTGACGCTAGAAGACATGTCCACCAGGGACACCGTCATAAACCAAGGTGAAGAAGGCTACTGGTGGACAACCAACATATCTCCCATGGGATCAGATTCCGCCCGTCCCCAGGTTGTTGCGGCAAAACTGACAAGGAACAGTCAAGCCATTCAATTTGTCGACATGCCTTTTGACATTTCCATGAAAGTCCGCTGCATCCAGGACTCGAGCAACACTCCCGTTTTCGTTAACCCAACCCCCGTCACGACCGATGGAGTAAAAGGCTATATTTCGGAAGTATCCCTGGAGCCCTACTATGAAAATTCCTTTGAGAACATGGGATGCGCAGACTGTTGTTGCGAAGAGGGTAACGGTGGACGTCTGACTGTATCCGTCAACACGGAAAACGGAGAAAGGAAAGATTTTGAAGTCATGGAACTGAGCGGAGAATTCTGCGGGACGGTGGCAAAGGAAGTCAAGGGTGTTGCAACCCCCATCGTTGACCGCAAGAACAACTGCAAACTTGCCGAAATGGAAAACTTTTCCTTCCTGCAGCTATTCCAGCCAGGCGTAAAAGTCAAGCAGACGACCTGCCAGAGCCGGATTTTCATCAAGTCCGAAGTCGGGGACGGTTATGAAACCGCCAGCTGCGGAGACTCCATCGCACTAAGCTTTGCGGCAACTGTCAAGGAAATCGCCCTGATACAATCAGAAAATCCCGATGACGAAAAAGTCTGCAGCTACACGCTAAAGATGCTGGACAGCGGCAAGGATGTACATACAATAGCCCCCTGTAGCAATGCCAATGCAAACACCGACTATAATGTTGAAGCAACCATTATCCTGGAGCCTATCGCGGGCAACAACATAAACCCCATCCTGGAATCACCTTACCCCTGCTGTTACGGCGAGGTAAGAAGCTTCCAGCTCATCAACATCAGCTTCACGGAATACGAAGGGAAGATAGAGAAAAAGGCCATCGCGGTAGCAGCCCGCTAGTAAACCATAATGCAAATTGGCACAATTTTTGCATTCAATCGGTCGGATAATCCCGGCCGATTTTTTGATTTTTCTAAATTAATTTCGAAAAACTTAAATATGGTCTAACCACTAAACACTAACCACCAACCACTGGTATCCTATGCTTTTTAATTTCGACATGATTCAGGCTACTTACGCCCGTATTCCTGGTCGCGTGGCAGAAGCTCGCAAGCAGCTTGGCCGCCCCCTCACCCTGGCCGAAAAGATTCTGTACAGCCACTTGATCGCTGGCACCGAATCCAAGACCTACGTTCGTGGCACTGACTTTGCCGAATTTAACCCGGACCGCGTTGCCATGCAGGACGCTACCGCCCAGATGGCCCTCCTCCAGTTTACAACTGCTGGAAAATCCAAGGTCGCTGTTCCAAGTTCTGTACATTGCGACCACTTGATTATCGCCAAGGAAGGTGTTGAAGTTGACCTTCCCAAGGCAAAGACCGACAGCAAGGAAGTTTACGACTTCCTCCAGTCCGTTTCTGCAAAGTACGGCATTGACTGCTGGCTCCCGGGCGCAGGCATTATTCACCAGGTGGTTCTCGAAAACTACGCCTTCCCCGGTGGCATGATGATCGGTACCGACTCCCACACTGTGAACGCAGGTGGTCTCGGTATGTTGGCTATCGGCGTTGGCGGTGCTGACGCTGTGGACGCCATGGTTGGCCTCCCCTGGGAACTCAAGTACCCGAAGTTGATCGGTGTAAAGCTCACCGGCAAGCTCCAAGGCTTCGCAACTGCTAAGGACATTATCCTGAAGCTGGCTGGCATCCTGACTGTTAAGGGTGGCACCAACGCTATTATCGAATACTTCGGCGAAGGCGCTCGCAGCCTCTCCGCCACCGGCAAGGCAACCATCGCCAACATGGGTGCAGAAGTGGGCGCAACCTGCTCTACCTTCAGCTACGATGATTCCATGAGCCGCTACCTGAAGGTTACCGGCCGCGCAGACGTTGCTGCCGCTGCCGACAAGATCGCAGAACACCTGAAGGCAGACCCGGAAGTTGAAGCTGAACCGGAAAAATACTTTGACCGCGTCGTGGAAATCGACCTTTCCACTCTCGTTCCCCATTACAATGGCCCCTTCAGCCCGGACCGTGCCTACGCCGTTACCGACATGGCTGAATCCATCAAGGCTACTGAAGCCAAGCCGGAATCTACCCCGGTGGTTTCCGCAGCTCTCATCGGTTCCTGCACCAACTCCAGCTACGAAGATTTGTTCATGGCTGCTAGCATGATCAAGCAGGCTCTGGCCAAGGGTCTTACCCCCAAGTGCCCGCTCATCATCAACCCGGGTTCCGAACAGGTCCGCTACACTGCAGAACGCGATGGCCTCATCGACCTGTTCAAGCAGTTCGGCGCAACCATCATGACCAACGCCTGCGGTCCTTGCATTGGCCGTTGGGACCGTGCCGGTGCCGAGAAGAAGGAACTGAACACCATCGTTCACTCCTTCAACCGTAACTTTGCAAAGCGCGCCGATGGCAACCCCAACACTCACGCATTCGTGGCTTCTCCGCTGATGGCTGTGATCGCCGCCCTTTCTGGCGACATCCGCTTCAACCCCATGACCGACACCCTCGTGAACATGGAAGGCAAGGCTGTTAAGCTGGATCCTCCTGAACAGTGCGAACTGCCGCCGAAGGGCTTCGAAGTGAAGGACGCCGGCTACCAGGCTCCTGCAGAAGACGGTTCCTCCATCACCGTTTCCATCAACCCCGAAAGCAAGCGCCTCCAGGTTCTGGCTCCCTTCGCAGCATGGGACGGCAAGGACATCATGGGCGCCCCGATCCTCATCAAGGCCAAGGGCAAGTGCACCACCGACCACATCTCCATGGCTGGTCCGTGGCTCAACTACCGCGGTCACTTGGAAAACATTTCCAACAACATGCTCATCGGTGCTGTAAACGCATTCAACGGCGAAACCAACAAGGTTCTCTGCCAGTGCGGCGAATACAAGGAAGTTCCGGAACTGGCCAAGGTCTACAAGGCCAAGGGTGTAGGCTCCATCGTGATCGGTGACGAAAACTACGGTGAAGGCTCCAGCCGCGAACACGCCGCTATGGAACCCCGCTTCCTGGGCGTCAAGGCCGTGATCGTGAAGAGCTTCGCCCGCATTCACGAAACCAACCTGAAGAAGCAGGGCATGCTGGCCCTCACCTTCGCAAATCCTGCCGACTACGACAAGATTCAGGAACAGGACGTGTTCGACATTCTCGGCCTCACCGAGTTTGCACCGGGCAAGCCCCTGACTCTCGCTATCCACCACAAGGATGGCTCTGAAGAAAAGATCCAGCTGAACCACACCTACAACGAACAGCAATGGGCATGGTTCAAGGCCGGCTCCGCCCTGAATCTGATTAAGCAGATGAACAAGTAGAAACATTCTGGTCCGTCAGGACGAGCCGCTTGTTGAACACATTGGACCGCAGGTTGCAGCCTGCGGTCTTTTTTATAGTGATTTAACGCAAATTGTAAGAAAATTCACAAACGCCCCACGTTTTTCCCATTTGCACTTGACTTTTTTCTTACAATATCGTATTTTTGAACAAAACAAGGCGTTCTTCTCGCCTAACGATTCTTAAAACAAGGAGAAAAAAAATGAAGAAGATTATGGCAGTTATTGCTTTTGCTATGGCAGCTCTTTTCATGGTCGGTTGCGGTGGCACCCAGACCCCTCAGGAAAAGTCCATTAGCGCACTGCTCAAGATGCAGAACGTCAAGAAGAACTACTGGAACAACAGCGTTGCTGCCGGTATGGGCATTGGCGAATCTGTCGACGAACAGACCGCTCTCGAAAAGGCCGACCAGAATGCTCGCGTTGACCTGGCCAAGTCCATGGATTCCTACATCAAGGCTATCGTGAAGAACTTCAAGGAAGAAGTTGGTGACGAATTCGCAGAACACTTCGAAAGCGTTTCCAAGAACAAGGTCAAGATTCACCTCACCGGCGCTTCCATGAACGACGTTGAAGTCGAAACCACCGAAAGCGGCAAGTACAAGATCTACGGTGTCGTTTCCACCAACATTGACGTTGTTAACAGCTACCTGAAGGAACTCACCGACGCTGGCAAGATCACCGGCGACGCTGCAGACAAGATCCGTGCAAAGGCTGCTAAGGCTTACGACGAAATGGAAAAGGATCCGGATATGCAGTAATCTGCATTCCTTACCGGAATACAAAAGAAGACCCGTTGCAAAAACGGGTCTTCTTTTTTTTACCACCAACGGGATGGATACTGTTAGCGATGTTCGTTAGTGGTAGGTTCCAGACCGCGGAAGAAGGACAGTCCCTCGAAGTCCTGCTTTAAGGCCTGGATACTTTCCCCGATCATATAGAGACTGCCAGTAATCAAAACAGGATCATCATCGGAAGCGCCATCCCGAACTGAATCCAGGAAAGCCCTATTGAGCAAGCCCTCACTGGCAACCTGAAGTCCAAGACCACTTAGCTGGCATCGCAAATCCTCCAGTTCACGAAACCTCGGATAGGGAGTCTTTGTAATATGCCAATGACTGACATAGGGAGCCATCAACTTCAGCATCTCCCCCACATCCTTATCCTTCAGGGCGCCAAAGACACAGTGAAATTTCTTTCCGGGATAGTACTTATCCAGGGCCTGAACCAGACGGCGTACCGCATGGGAATTGTGGGCTCCATCCAGAATATATCGAACTTTTCCCTGGGCATCGGATAGAGTCTGCATGCGTCCCGCCCAGGAACGCCTAACAAGGACCTGGATGGCCAGAGCGTCGTCATAGAGCGAACCTGCGCCACCATTCGGCACAGAGACCGATTCGCAGAAAATCTTTGCGGCAGCCAGGGAAAGGCTGGCGTTTTCAACATAATGTTGTCCTAAATTCGGAAGCTGAATATCATTCCGGATTTCCGGAACATACACCTTAGCGCCTAATGCAGAAGCGAATTCCGATGCATCCTCCAGCAACGATGTCGACAGTCCTCCCAGCACAAAAATCTTTCCTGAAGCATCTTCGGAGGATTCCCCCACCACAGCCATCTTTTCCTTGAGAATAGCTGATTCCGTAGCTCCGAGAATTTCCGTATGTTCTAGGCCAATACTTGTCACTACGGCAATTCCACCATCGGCCACAGCAGTACTGTCTAGGCGTCCACCCATCCCCGCTTCAAGAACCGCTACATCGACACCTGAGTTTGCGTAATGCAAAAATGCAACCAGGGTCAAGACTTCAAAGAACGTAGGTTCGATCTTTTCGCCCAGGCAGTTCTTTTGGTTTACCAGCTCTGCAGCAGCCTTGACCTGCAACAGATAGCGTTCCAGGTCTGCTTCAGCAATGGGTTCATCATCAACGCGGATCCGTTCCCGCAAATTTACCAGATGAGGGCTTGTATATAAGGCCGTCCTAAAACCAAAGGATTTCAGGATTCCCGCCAGATAGTAACTGGTTGAGCCCTTTCCGTTGGTCCCAACAACATGGATTGTCTTAAATTTCTTCTGGGGATTTCCCAGAGCTTCGCATAGTAGGCGGGTCGACTTTAGCCCCGGCACCATCCCGAACATCAGTCGGGAATTCAAGTATTCCATTCCAGCGTTCTGCATGCGGCAAATGTAGCAATTCCATTTTTTCCGCATCGTTCCTCCCAAATAAAAACTATTTTTCGCCTAGGGAGTTTTCCCTGTTTGGTAGATTATTCTTTATATGGGGCTTTCAATGAAATTCAAGACAATCTCTTCTGTTTCCCTGATTCTTGCGGTTGCCACCCTTTTTCTTGCCGTAAGTTCGGCATTTGCAAAAGTTCGCCCCGACGCACCTCCCCAGCACTACAACTACCGCGACGCAAGCAAGAATCTCCGTCGAGTCTACTACGGGGAACTGCAGGAAACCCTGTACTGCGGTTGCAAATACGACGACAAGAAAACCGTAGATTTCAGCAGCTGCGATTTCGAGCCCCGCGAAAACCCCAACAGGAAAAGTTTCAAGCGTGCCGAAAAAATTGAATGGGAACATATGGTGACCGCCCACAACATGGGGCACTTTCTCCCCTGCTGGAAAGAGGGCGGACGAAAGAACTGCAGCGCCAATGACACCACTTTTAAGCTGATGGAGGGCGATATGCACAACCTCTATCCAGCCATCGGCGAAATCAACGGCGACCGGAACAACTTCATGTATAGCCAGTGGACCAACAATCCCACGCCCATGTACGGGAACTGCAAGACCATCGTGGACTTCAAGGAAAAGAAGGCCCAGCCTCGCGAAGAAGCCCGCGGAATCGTTGCGCGAGCCAGTTTCTATATGGAAAAAACCTACGGAGTGAAGCTGTCCAAGCAGGACCGCAGACTTTTCGAAGCCTGGGATAAAATGTATCCCGTTACAGAAAAAGAATGCGAAAGGGACAGACGCATCTTTAAGGTGCAGGGAGACCACAATCCCTTCGTATACGAGAAGTGCAAGCAGTAAAGCCCTATTATCAGTCCAAAGACGCCGTATATCTACGACGCTTTAGCCTTTTGCAAAAGATTTATTTAAATTAACCTTGAATAGGTTTCGAGGTGTTTATGTTTCGCGTACTTTTCCTTGTCGCAGTACTTTCCGCAGTGGTCTTCGCACAGGTTGAATTTCCCCTAGGCTCCAAGGTCATTAACGTAACAAAGGACCCGTACTTCGCCAAGGGAGACGGCAAGACCGATGACACGGAAGCCATTCAGAAAGCTTTAAACGACCATCCGGATGGGGACTACATCATCTATCTCCCCCACGGAATCTACAAGATTAACGACCAGCTGACCTGGCCGGAAACGGGAAAGGCCGCCACCAACTCCCGCCGAACCATCCTGCAGGGGCAAAGCATTGGGGGAACCATTCTTCAGCTGGCCGATTCTACATACGGCTTTGACAATGTAGACTACCCCAAGCCCATGATTTTCACGGGAAACGGACCCGAGCCCCGTATCCGTAACGCCATTCGCGACATGACCATCCGTACCGGCCGAGGCAATCCCGGCGCCATCGGTATCCGTTTCAATGCAGCCTACCAAGGAAACATTACTAACGTAAAGATCTATTCCGGCGACACGACCGGCGTCTATGGCGTGGACCTTGGATTTGACGACAAGATCGGCCCCCTGCTTCTGAAAAATGTTGAAATCCGAGGTTTCAAGGTGGGCGTCTATGCCAAGGGCGAAAAGAACAATGTGACGCTGGAACACGTGACCTTGGGTGGCCAGACTCAGTACGGCCTCGAAAACGAAAACATGAACCTGGCCATTCGTGCGCTCCGCTTTAAGGGAAAAGTTCCTGCAGTCTACAGCCATGGCCCCTATGCATTGGTCAGCATGGTGGACTGCACCTTGGAATACGACCCCGGCAAGGAAGCCATCAAGCCTACCACGGCAATCATTAACGAGAACCATCTTTTTGCAAGATCGGTAAAGGTCAGCAAGTTTAAGACACAGATCCGTTCAACAAAAAAAGCGGCAGAGGAAGATTTTTCCGCCAGCGAAATTTTTGAATTCAGCACTCAGGAAAGCAAGTCCCTTTGCCATAGCCCCAAGCAGTCCATGCGAGTCGCTGTGGCCGAAACGCCCAATTTTGCAGAGCAGAAACCCGATACATGGGTGACCATCGCAGGTGATTACGGCGGAAAATCAAATAACGGTTCCGACGACTCCAAGGCCATCCAGGAAGCCATTGACGACGGGGCAGAAACAATCTACTTCCCGCCCGGAGGCCGCTGGACCATTAACCGGGACATTTATATCAGAAACCGAGTCCGTCGCATTTTGGGCATCGAGGCTCAGATTGACGGCAAGGGAAAGTTCATCGTCGAAAAGGGGGCCTTTAACGAACTGACCATCGAAAGATTCTCTGAATTCGGAAGCGGCATTATCCAGAAATCGACCCGCACCATCCTGTTAAAGAACATGATGTTGAAATCCCTGGAAACCGACGAAGTTGGAACGGGCGATGTCTATATGGAAGATGTTTCCGTGGGAACAATCCAGCTGAATTACCAGAAGCTGTGGGGTCGTCAGGTCACCATGGTCGGTGATACCAAGGGACCAAAAATCACCAACAACGGGGGAACAATCTGGATTCTGGGCCTTACCGCAAAGGACGGCAACACCATTCTGCAGAACTTCAACAAGGCGTCCGCAGAACTGATCGGCGTGGAAGTCATAGCAAGCGACAAGGCCAAGGAACGTCCCATGTTCATCAACGACAACTCCGGCCTTTCCATTACCGGTCTTCGAGAAACTCTAACTCGTGGAAACCCCTTCCTTAAAGTTGTCGAAGAATCCAGAATGGCATCCAGGATCAAGTCTCTATTCGAGAAAGACCTGTCCCAGATGGAAGAGGGTGGAGCCATGCTACCTCTTTTCGTGGGTTACGCACCGAAGCAGGGGCCCAACGAGAAGCCAATCGCCAATATTCCCGAAGAAATGCTGCTGGTCCAGCCAAACCGCCTCCACATTCTTGGCTCCGTAGTTGACGACGGACGGGGAGACGGACTCTGTGAAGTCCCCGTAAAATGGAGAAAGGGGGCTGGTCCGGGCAAGGTGGTCATTTCAGATACTTCTGAATATGAAACCGACATTTCCTTCACTGCAAGCGGCCGCTACAACATCATCTTTACCGCCGACGACGGTTATTCTACAGGCTCTGATACAGGCAAGGTCTATGTATTCGACAAGCGCTATACCACCTTGGACCATAGCGGCGACAACATCGCAAGCGGACGGGGTGCCGCAACCTGGATTTCCGAATTCGACAACTACACGCCCCACAACACGGACCCCACCTTGCAGCTTTCCAACAGACCAGGCTCTGTAGGCAAGGTTTACCTGAAGTTCGACCTGTCAGCACTTCCCGGCCCTCTGTTTGATGCGGCACTGAAACTGGAATTTGATACGGACTCCATCAAGAAACCGATCCAGCTGAATATTTTCGGTTTGAAGGAAACGGCCAAGGAAATGAATTTCGGAGACCAGAAGTTGGGACTGGACTGGCCCGATTATGAACTCACCTGGGAAAACGCTCCGGCAAACCTTCCCCAGCCCGGCGGACAGTTTAACATCCGCAAGAACTCCGGCGGCGGCGTTGATACAAGGTATGCAGACTACCTGGGCATTATTACCTTGAACCCCAAAGCCCCCCTGGGAGCATTCCTCCGAACGCCGACCTTCACGGAATTTTTCAAGCGTAAACACGAATCCAAGCTTTACACACTGATCCTTACCGCCGTAGACACCACGGAAGCCTTCATCATGTCCGGCAACACCAACAAGCAACTGGCACCGAGCCTTCTGGTTGGTTACTACGACAACAGCCGTTCCGTTGGTGGCGAATCCATGGACGGAGGCTATACCCTATCCAAGGTCAATGTGGACAAGTACTCCCTGGACTGCAATTTTGACCTGACAGTAGGCTACCCCCAATTCGTCCAGATCGAGATTGTCAGCGAATTCGGAAAGCGAATGCTTACTGTTGCCGCCCGCGAAATGGATGGCGAAAAGAAGATCAACTTCAAGTTCAAGGCAAAGGCCTTCCCCACCGGAAAGTATATCCTGAAGGTCAACGGAGAAGCCTTTAACGCAGAACAGAAATTCTATATCCTGAACTAGGAGAGCGACTATGAACTTCAGAAAACTTTTATGGAGCATGCTCGGTTTCACGGCAATCGCAGGTTTCGTTGCCTGCGGCGATGACAGCAGTTCTTCGCCCAACGAGGATAGCGCCGACAGCAGTTCCTCTGTAGCCTCCTTCAAGTCCAGCAGTTCCCTCAGCGACCGCGCAGACATTGACTACAAGGATACCGTAAGCATTGGCGACACCATGAAGCTTTACATCGAGCTGTTCCAGGGGGACAGTTCCAGGATGGATAGCAGCGTTCTTTATGTAGACAGCAATGCAACCTCCTTTCCCATGTACCTGGGCGAATTCCCCGTAGGGACCCGCATCAAGGTTCTTGCCTCCGCCCACAACTTCGAGGGAGACACACTCCGCATCCGCAATGAATTTGGAGACTACCTGAAAGCATTGACCGCAGTTCCCAGGAACAACAAGAAGGATTCCGTCTACGGCAACTTCCTTGTACCCAGCGCGGGAAGCAAGGAGGAGAGCGTTTTCAGGGACTCCAACCTGTTCGTGGTTTTCAAGGACCAGCATTACTACCTGGAAGTTGGCGGACTGTTTACGGATTCCTCCAGCCTGCGCATGAAGGTCCTGGTGGACACCGCCTACTATGGATATACCGGTTCCGAGGAAGACCTGAAAATGAAGATGAACGATTCCCTAAGGGGAATTGTCCTCATTGATGACGCTCCGGAAAAGGTTTCTATCCAATTTGCGGCAACCGAAGGCTACAGCATAAACCTCACTACCCAGGGAAAGAATGTCCTTCAGTACGAACTTGCCGAAGGTGATGATGTCATCGGCTCTTCCAGCAAGAATCTGGACACCTTGCTCGTGCCAGGCGATTCCGTGGTTTGGGATCTGAATATCAAGACGGAAAATTCCTCCAGCATCTGGACGGGTCCATTCGCCTTCTTCGAGGCAAAGACTGCCGCCCGCCAACTGGAACAGGGCGAATACTTCGCAAACCCCGATTCCATCCACTATCCAGGCGAAACCTTTAGGAGATCCCGTTCCAAGAATACGGAGGCAAAGTACGAACTCCGGCAGGAACAATATGTGTGGCTAGGCGACTACGCAAAGGGAGATTCCGTAATTGTCAGCCATTGGATCAAGAACTATAGCGACGACAACTTTACAAGTCCTGTCACCATTGAAATCCTGGATAAGGACAAAAAAGTCCAGGGGTCGGTAAGCAGCATTTACGGTGGCACATTCTCCGTCACCAAGGACATGCCGGAAGGTCCCTACTACCTGCACTACACCCGATTCAATTCAAAGCCCCTGGAACAGGTAGAAGACTCTCTGCGCTATGTCCTGCAGCTCTACACACTGGTACAGCAGCCTGGCCTTCTGGAATCCATGGACTTCTACAATGCAGAAAAGGATACTATCGACAATAACATCCGCGTTGCCGTCGGGGACACCTTACGCTTCTCCGATTTCCAGTTCCATATGAACACGAAGGAGGGCAAAAGCTGGGATGACGCAGGTCTCGAAATATCCTGGTTTGTCCCCTGCGAGTCCTTGGAATTCATCAACAACAACTATTCCGTCAAGAGCTGCGAAGCAGATGAAAGCGGTGAACAGGAAATTTCATCCAATTACCTGATTGCACAACCCCTGGCTGCTGGTAACACCGCGAGTCTAATCGCACAAAGCGTTGCAGATCCCACCAAGCGGGTGACGCTGAATGTAAGGATTGTTGCGAAGTAAGCTATTCTTCCCAGATCTGGTTGGGAAGCTTGGTGATATCGCGGAAATCCAGCTTGCCTGCTGTAGGCGCAGATACGCTTACCAGGCGGGCCAAAGGTTTCCCAGCTCTTTCAATTACGATTTCCTCATCCCTTAAGGAAACCTGGTTCAGCAGGTTTCCAAAATTCTGACGGACTTCCATTGCAGATACAACTTTTGCCATAACGGGACTAAAGATAGTTTCTTTTGGTTTTTGAAAAAAGTTATATTCCCGCCCATGGCTCAAGAAATCAAGTCCTTTACCGTAACCCAGTACATGACCTCCCTCAAGAGGAAAATCGAGGAAACCCCTGCCGTGTGGGTTCGTGGCGTCATTACCCAGATTACACGCAAGCCAAACATCATGTACCTGACGGTGGCTGATTTCGAGGAAGGTAACGTAAAGCCCATCGCAGTCATTAACCTGTCCTGTTTTGCAGGGCGCTTTGCCGCAATCCAGGCAAAAATTCAGGACTGCGGGCAACCTTTTGAGCTCAAGGACCAGCTGAAGGTCAGCTTTTTGATTAAGGCGGAACTTTACATTCCCTACGGGAAATTGCAGGCACAGATTCTTGATATCGACCCCGTCTATACGGTTGGAGAACTGGCTCTAACGAAACAGGCTATTCTAAAAAGGCTCGCACTGGAAGGATTGCTGGAAAAGAATAAGGAACTTCAGTTGGCCGAAGTTCCTTTACGGGTTGGCCTGATTACCGGCGAGGGAACTGCGGCTTACAAGGATTTTACCACCAAGCTGGAGGAGTCACCATTCCGCTTTACGGTGGTAACGGCCTACGCCAAAATGCAGGGGTCCGAGACAGAGCCAACCATTCTTGCGGCGCTGGAAAAGCTGGCGGAAGACGATTCCCTGGATGTGGTGTGCATCGTTCGCGGGGGCGGCTCCAAGACGGACCTGAACTTCTTCGATAGTGAAGCTCTTTGCCGCGCTGTGGCAAATTACCACATTCCTGTGTTTACGGGAATCGGCCATGAAATTGACAAGAGTTTGCTGGACGAAGTATCCTACCAGTATTGCATTACGCCTACAGATACGGCAAAGCGTTTGGTGGACCGCGTGCTGGATGCCTACAGCAAGATGATGCAGACGATTCAGGATATTGCCGTAGGCGCTCGCGAAACCATTTCCGAAAATAAGCAGGAACTTTCCTCCCTTGGAAACCGCCTGCAGCAAAAAGTTTCAGGAAGAATTCAGAAAGAGAAGATGCAATTGGCTCTTTGCGGAAACAACATGCAGAAGGAACTGCAGTATATTCTGCGAGGCGAAAAAGAACGTCTGGACCGAAATATGGAAGGCCTTAGGCAAGGTACCCGCAAGATTCTGGATCTGGAAAAATCCAGGTTTAATTTATTTGAAGCAAAAGTCAACGGAGCCGACCCTCAAAACATTCTTGCAAAGGGATACTCGCTCACATTAGATGCTTCCGGTAAATTTGTCCGAAGCGCAACCCAGCTAAAAACCGGCGATAAGCTGACCACCCGCTTCAATGACGGCGAAGTCACTTCCGTGGTGCAGTAACCATCGCTACTCAGCAACCTGTCTTGCACAGCTCTATTTGTCATGCCCGGCTCCATTCGTCATGCGGGGAATGACAACGCCCGCTGTCATGCTCGGCTCGACCGAGCATCTAGCGTTAAATTTCGGCGGCCAAATCTTTCCATTCAGGATTCATTTTACAAATCAAAGCATTTTTCCACTGACGATTCCAGTGCTTTAATTGTTTTTCTCGTTTAATGGAATCATTAACAAATTGAAAATTTTCAAAATAAACAAGTTTGCACACATTATATTTTGCAGTAAAACATTGACCATTAAATTTTGTTTTATGTTCAGTTATACGTCGTTTTAAATCATTCGTCATTCCAACATATAAAACCGCATTGTTATCGCTACTCATGATATAAGTTGCATAAGGTGTTAAATTATTTCTATCCATGCAGGGGAAAATAGAAAAAAGCAAGAGTCAATTATTGACACCAATATGAAATGTTAGATTCCCCGTCAAGCGGGGAATGACAAAGCAAAACATGCGGGAATGACAATGCAAAGCATGCGGGGGATGACTATGCAAAACATGCGGGGAATGACAAAGCGATTACTGAAACAGCGGAAGAGTTTCGATTTTTTCAAATCGCTTTGTAGTAGAATCCAGCTTAAAGTAGCGAACGGCATCCCCCAGCGAGAGCATTACATACTGTGGCGTAAGAATCTGCAGGTATTTATTCAGCTGCTGCTGTAACGCCGGCCAGGTGTATTCCCCAGGTGCCTTGCATTCCACCAGAAGCCAAGGCTTGCTTAAGTCTGCCCCCGCCTTAAAGTTCTGCACCAGAATGTCCACACGATCTTCGGTCTTCGGGTCCACAAGATTCAGAGGAAATTCCACAGCAATCAAATGTTCCGGAACCTTCACCTGATCCAGCAAGTAGCGGATGGTCGCCTGACGGACATGTTCCTCGGGAGTGGCGGGAACATTCTTCTTGCGGATGGGATCGTATAAGTTTTCAGAAGCCATGCACAAAATGTAAAAAAATTGGAAATTGAGGATTGACAATTGATAATTATTCTCAGGCATGTACAGCATCCTTTATTTTAATCATCAATCATCCATTATCAATCATCAATCATGCAAATTTATTCTATAATTTCATCCATAAGTTATTGAATAAATTTTCAAATTGGAGTATAAAATGAGAAAGCGTTTGCTTACCGATGGTGCCAAGGAACTGTCTTACGAAATCCGTGAGATTGTGAAGAAGGCGAACCTCCTTAAGACGCTGGGCATGCCGAACATCCACTGGGAAAACATCGGCGACCCCATTGAAAAGAAGTGCCAGGTCCCTGACTGGATCAAGGACATCGTCGTAGACCTTTCCAAGACCAACCGATCCTATGGTTACTGCCCGTCCAAGGGTATGCTGGAAACCCGCGAATTTCTGGTGAAGGAAACCAACAAGCTGGGCGGCGCTCAGATTACCGTTGACGACATTCTGTTTTTCAACGGCCTTGGCGATGCTATCGCAACGCTCTACAGCCTGCTGTCCATGACCACCCGCATTATCGGACCGTCTCCTGCATACAGCACCCACAGCTCTGCAGAAGCAGCCCACGCTCATGCACCCGCCATTACTTACAGCCTCAAGCCCGAAAACCACTGGTATCCGGACCTTGAAGAACTGGAAAACAAGGTGAAGTACAACCCCAGCATCGCAGGCATCCTGGTTCTCAACCCGGATAATCCGACCGGCATGGTGTACCCCCTGGAAATCTTGAAGAAGATCGTTGATATCGCCAAGCGCTACAACCTCTTCATCATCTGCGACGAAATCTACAACAAGATTACCTACAATGGAGCTCACGCCTACGCCCTGGCCGAATACATCGGCGACGTTCCGGCTATTGCCATGAAGGGCATCTCCAAGGAATACCCGTGGCCGGGTGCTCGTTGCGGCTGGGTTGAATACTACAACCGCGACAAGGACGAACAGTTCGACGCCTTCTGCCGCGCTCTGGACAACGCCAAGATGGTGGAAGTCTGCTCCACCACGCTTCCCCAGATGACCATTCCTCGCGTGCTGGGCGATCCTCGCTTCATGGAACACCGCCAGGCTTTGAACGAAAAGATTGGCCGTCGCTCCGCCATCATTAACGAAATCCTTTCCGACATTCCGGAACTGTATTTCAACCCCACCTACGGTGCATTCTACAACACCATCATCTTCCGTGAAGGTGTTCTGAACAACCACCAGACCATGAAGATCGACAATCCTCAGATCAAGGCCAAGGTTGAAGAATGGTGTTCCAAGACCGACAAGCTGGACTACCGCTTCGTCTATTATCTGTTGGGCGCCAAGGGCATCTGCGTGGTGCCGAGTACCAGTTTCAGCACTGACCTCATGGGCTTCCGCGTGACCCTCCTTGAAGAAGACGAAGCAGAACTGCGTAGCGTGTTCACCACCATCCACGACGCCATCATCGAATACTTGCACAGTTAGCATTCGCAAGTGCTACGCACTTTTGCGAATGCGATTGATAATGAATGATTGATGATTGAGAATTATTTAACAAGGCGACGAAGTCGCGACTATTTTAATCATCAATTTTCAATTATCAATCATCAATTTTTTCGCGTAGCGAAACCTCTATGAAATCTTTCGATCTTCAGGTTAAGAATGTTTCCAAGAGCTTCGGCGAAAAGGCCGTGCTCAAGGGAATTGATGTTTTCATCAAGGATGGTCAGTTCGTCACCTTGCTTGGTCCCTCCGGCTGCGGAAAGACCACGCTTCTTCGCATTATCGCAGGCTTCGAAAAGGCCGACGCAGGCGAAGTGATTCTCAGTGGCGAAGTCATCTCCAACAAGTCTCCGGCGCACCGTCCCATCAACACGGTGTTCCAGAGCTACGCGCTTTTCCCCCATCTGAACGTTTTCAACAACATCGCCTTCGGTCTCAAGAGCCACAAGGTTCCGAAAGACGAAATCGAGAAGCGTGTAAACGCCATGATGGAAATGGTGAACATCACCGACCTGAAAAACGAAATGCCCGCAACCTTGAGCGGCGGTCAGAAACAGCGTGTGGCACTCGCCCGCGCCTTGGTGAACGAGCCCGACATTCTGTTGCTGGACGAACCTCTTTCCGCATTGGATGCAAACCTCCGCAAGAAGCTGCAGGTGGAACTGAAGGAAGTCCAGAAGAAGACGGACACCACCTTCATCATGGTGACCCACGACCAGGACGAAGCCATCGCCGTTAGCGACCGCGTGCTGGTAATGTACAAAGGCGCCATCGTTCAGGATGGCACTCCCGAAGATGTTTACGAGCATCCGGTGAACCGCTTTGTGGCTACCTTCATGGGCGAATGCAACATCCTCGAAAGCGAATGCGTTGCAGACAAACTAGCAAAGGTCGCCTTTGGCGAACTGGTTCTGGAAAAGGACCCACAGTGGGCAGTATCATCCGAAGGCGACAAGGCTGGCAAATCCTGCGGCGGCATCGCCATCCGCATGGAAGACATCCACGTCTGCACCGCCGGCGAATCCTTCGAGAACAACGTCTTTGACGCCCGCATTCTGGAGCGCATTTTCCGCGGCGACTACTGGGAACTGATTGCAGAACTGCCCGGCGTAGGCAATGCAGAAAGCCTCAAGCTTCGTGTGATGACCGACCCCGACGAAATCTACAACCCGGGCGACCAGGTCAAGCTCTATATGGAACCGCAGTACCTGCAGGTTCTTTCAGACTAATTTTCAACCAAAGAAAAATTAGAAGGAGAACAAATGGCTGAAAAAATCTACGAAATGTCCAATAAAGTTTCGCCAAAAACGAAATTTACACTCATCATATCCATCATTGTCGTTGTCATCATTGCTGTATTGTGGAGTTCCATTTTCGGCTACAACAACGCTACCCAGATTCTTGTCAAGCAGAGTCCGTTTGGCGAAATGTCCTGCATCGACCGCGCAGGTTTCTATTTCAAGGGATTCGGCACCATTTACGAATATGACAGAACCAAGGATTTCTATTTCAACTCCTCTAACGAAAAGGTCAGAGGCGAATCCTGGGAAGGTGACGACACCGATGAAGACGACATTTCCGTCACCCTGTCCAGAAACGCTAACGCAGATATTTCCGGCTACATCAAGTACCAGCTGCCAACCGATTGTGATGAACTGATCAAGATCCACATGGACCAGCGCGGCGATCGTCAGCTGAAGCACGGTCTTGTCCGTAACGCAGTCCTTTCTGCTGTTCGCAAGACGGCACCTCTGTTCACCGCAGAAGAAGCCAAGGTTACAAAGATTGCTGAATTCCGCAGACTTGCCGAAGACCAGCTCATTTACGGCGAATACCAGACCACCACTGAAATTCGTGAAGAAAAGGTTGGCGACGACGAACTTGATGCCGAAGGTCGCGTCATCAAGAAGGCGGAAAGCCAGCAGTATACCGTCACAAAGCTAACGCTAGACTCTCTTGGCCAGCGCGTTCTCATCAAGGAATCCGCACTGAAGCAATACAACATCCGCATTCTTCAGTTCGAAATCCAGAACGTAAAACTGGACGCAAAAGCCCAGCAGCAGCTCGATATCGTGAAGGAACGCGAAATGAAGCGCGTTGCCGAACGCACCGCCTCCGAAACAGCAAAGCAGCAGGCAATCACCGCCGAAGCCGAAGGTAAGGCAAAAGTCGCCAAGGAAAAGGCCGAACAGGAAGTGGTAAAAATTCGCGAAGTGACCCAGGCAGAAAAGGAACGCGACGTGGCCATCCTTAATGCCCAGAAGGAAAAGGAAGTCGCCCGTCTCGCCGCAGAAAAGGCTATTGAAGACGCAAAACGCATCCGCGCCGAGGGTGAAGCAGAAGCCGCCGCAAACCGCGCCAAGGTCCAGGCGGGACTTACCCCCCAGGAAGCAGCCGAATGGGCCTACAAGACCAAGGTTGGCGTTGCCGAAGCCCTGGCCAAATCCAGCCACCCGCTGGTCCCTTCCATCATGATGGGAGGTTCCGACGGAAAGGGAGGCAGCAGCGCCATGGATGCTGTAGGACTCAAATACCTGATGGATATTAACGAAAAGCTGTCAAAATAAGGATTTTTTTAGGGTCAAGAAAAAACTTGGCCCTTTTCAGTTTACAAACACTGGAATTAATACTATATTTGGCGCACCTAATTAAAGCCCAGGTAGCTCAGTGGTAGAGCACTTCCTTGGTAAGGAAGAGGTCTCGGGTCCGACTCCCGATCTGGGCTCTACAGAAATCCCTGCCAAAAGCAGGGATTTTTCATTTTCATCGTTTTTCTAGACTGCATAGGATACGATGAATCTTTCTAGATTTTCGCCCATGACTACCGAAGTTTTTGAAGGAAAGCTCACTACCCGATCCCGTATGAGGGCCTTTGGCGCCCTACTGACCGGTCCAGGCATTCTATGGCTTATCATTTTCCTGTTGCTCCCAACCCTGTTTCTCATGGTATTGGCATTTGCACAGCGCGGTGCCTACGGAAGCATCAACTGGGATTTTTCCGTCGAGAACCTGAAGCGTCTCGTAGGATTCAGCAGTTTCGGCTGGTCTGCGGACAATCTTATCATTCTGGGTCGTAGCCTGAAAATCGCTACGGTTACGACAATTCTCTGCATTGCATTCGGCCTCCCCATGGCATTCTGGATCGCAAGCCACGGGAAATCCATGCGGGCATTCCTATTCGCCCTGATCATGGTACCCAGCTGTACAAATCTGGTCATCCGAACAGCAGCCTGGATGCTCCTTCTTGGCCCCGACATGTTTCCTGCAAGTATAGCCCGGTTCTTTGGACTTCTTGGCGAAGGAGAATCCCTTTACCCGGGAACTTTTGCGGTCTATATCGGCATGGTCAGTTCCATGCTTCCCTTTGCAGTACTTCCCCTCTACACCAGCGTCGAACGACTGGACTGGGGCATTGTGGAAGCCAGCCGGGATCTATACGCGGGACCGATCCGAACCTTCTATCACGGGATTCTTTCCCAGATGATGCCGGGCATTATCGCAAGCGTCATCCTGACCTTGGTGCCTAGCCTTGGCATGTATGTCATCAGTGACCTGCTAGGAGGCGGCAAGTACATGCTTATCGGGAACCTGATCCAGCAGCAGTTCGGTTCCGCTATGGACTGGCCCTTCGGCGCCATGCTGGGTTCTGTGCTGATTATCTGTAGCGTTGTAAGTCTAATCATTTTCCAAAGAGTGGGAGGAAAGAATTTTGTCTAGGAGAAAGATTCCCCTCTTTGCAACGATAATTGCAATTATAGGTTTTATACTGCTTTACCTCCCCATGTTTCTTGTGGTAGAGCAAAGTTTTAATGCAAGCAAGCACGGTCAGTCCTGGGGAGGATTCACCCTGGACTGGTACACTGGCCTGTGGAGTAACACCATGGTACAGACCACCACGGTAAATACCCTGATCCTTGCCGTAGTCAGCACCCTAATCGCAACAGTAATCGGAACGCTTCTTGCCATAGGAATCCACCGCACCCCCTGGGGAAAGAAGATGGGATATTTCTACGACATGAGCATCAATGTTCCCGTGGTAACGCCGGACATTCTCATGGCAATCGCCCTGGTTTCCGTCTTTACCCTTTTCCGCAGCTGGACAAGTTTCTTTGACCCGGGGATGCTCACCATGACCATCGCCCATGTAACCCTGGAAATCAGCTTCGTGGTCCTTGTGGTCCAGAGTCGCCTGGTAGGTATCGGTAAGGACCAGATCGAAGCAGCCCGGGACCTTTACGCATCCACTGCCGGAGCTTGGTTCCGAGTGATTCTCCCCCAGCTTTCCACTGCAATCGTTTCGGGGGCCATGCTCGCCTTCACCCTATCCCTGGACGACTTCATCCTCAGTTTCTTTACCAGCGGGCCGGATTCCCAGACATTGCCCCTCTACATCTATGGATCCCTTAAGCGAGGCATATCCCCCCAAGTTCACGCCCTATCGACCATCATATTCGGGCTTACGCTTTTTGTAATGGTCCTGATGGTTCTCAAGGGGATTCGCAAGGAACGGAAATTCTCCAGGAAAAAATAACGGACGAAGATGTCCTAAATACGATTCATACAAAGCATTTTTGCGGCGTTCTATTTAAAGGGACGCCTTTGTTTTTTTATCTTGTAGGTAACCGGTATAAGTTGAGCCGTCCAACCACCTCCCCAAGGATAAACAAGTGAAAAAAATCCTCCTTGCACTAACTCTTCTAGCAACCTTCGCCCTCTTTGTTGGATGCAACGACGAACAGAAGTCCGCAGAAAAATCAAAAAAAGTCACTGTCATGATCTACAGTGAATATATCGATCCGGAAATGCTTACGGAATTCGAACTGAAGACCGGTTTCAAACTTCAGCTGGAACTCTACGAAGCCCAGGAAGAAATGATCAGCAAGCTTCAGGCCTCCGGCACCAGCCAGTACGACGTGATCATTGCAAGCGATGTGGTAATCCAGCAGATGGTCCACTTGAACCTGATCGGGAAAATTGACACCAACAAGATTCCCAACCGGACAAATATCGCTGACCAGTTCAGGAATCCCAGCTACGACCCCACCAACGACTACACCATTCCCTATCTGTGGGGAACCACCGGCATTCTCTACCGCGACAGCACGGTAGACCCGATGAAGGTCAGCTACAGCATGCTGTTCGACGCCAAGCAAACCAAGGGCAACTTCAGCCTCCTGGAAGAAAGCCGCTCCATGCTTTCCATGGCCCTGCAGGCAAAGGGTTACGACGCCAACAGCGTAAACCAGAAGGAAATTAACGAAGCCGTGGAATACATCCTCCAGGCAAAGAAGGATCCTCACTTCCTGGGCTTTGACGGTTCCGTAGGCGGCAAGGACAAGGTTCTTTCCAAGATGGACTGGGCCGCAATTGTATTTAACGGAGAGGCAATGGCTGCAATCAACGAAGACCCCGAACTGCGGTTCGCCATCCCTACCGAAGGCTCCTTCATGTGGGTTGATGCCATGACCCTTAGTTCCAAGGCTCCCAATGTTGAAGGTGCCTACGCGTTCATGAACTACATCCTGGAAGCCAAGACCGGTGCCCAGCTGGCAAAGTACATCAACTACGCCACACCCAATAAGGCATCCCTCGAAGTGATTGACGCCGAATTCAAGAACAACCGCGTCATTAATCCTTCCGAAGAAGAAATCAGGCGCATGGTGTTCCTGAAGGATCCCGGTGAAGCAGCCCGCCTCTTCGACGAAGCCTGGACGATAGTAAAGACTCGTTAATCGTTCATCGATAGGGAACCTCCGGTCATTAACGAGTCACGCTGGAATACAGCGCGTACTTGATAGAGGCCGCAAGATGGTACGGAGTCGTTAATCGTTCATCGATAGAGAACCTCCGGCTATTAACGAGTCACGAAATTTTTTCCTAGATGAAAAAAGTCCCGCTATGCGGGACTTTTCGTTTTCATGAGATTCTTTCTCAGCGATTTTCCTTATCCAGGAAAAATCCTATCCTTCGTTTTTGGTGATGGGCAAAGGCGAGAACGGGGGTTCCAGCTCAATGGAAATGGGGCAATGATCGGACCCCATCACAATATCGTAAATATTCGAGCTGATCACATTGGGTGCGAGGGCTGCATCTACGAAGGCATAGTCCAGACGCCAGCCTACATTCCGCTTACGGGCGCCGAACCGATTACTCCACCAGGAATACTTGTCCTTCTGATCCGGATGGAGCAGACGGAAACTATCCACGAAACCGTTTTCTACGTACTTGTCCATCCAGGCACGTTCAATGGGCAAAAAGCCGCTGACGTTTTCATTCTCCTTGGGACGGGCGATATCAATTTCCTTGTGGCAGGTATTGTAGTCGCCGACGGTTACGACATGCTTTCCGTTACTGAGCCAGCGCTTGCTGTTTTCAAGGAAGGCGTCGTAGAAACGGAGCTTGTAGTCCAGACGGTCGTCCCCGGAACCTCCGTTGGGGAAATAGATGCAGTTCAGAACCCAGTCCGGAAAGACCAGCTGGAGGACCCTGCCTTCGTCGTCAAATTCCTCGATATCAAAGCCATAGTTGACCTGGTCCGGTTCAATCTGCGTAAGGACGCCTACGCCGCTATAGCCCTTCTTACGGGCACAGGGATTCCAGTAGGATACATACCCCTCGGCATTTGTAATGCTTTCGGGAATCTGGTCCTTTTCGGCACGAACTTCCTGCAGGCAGAGTATATCGGGCCTGGTATCATTAAACCACTTCTCGAAATCCTTCTTGAGTGCAGAACGGATGCCGTTCACATTCCAGCTGTAAATGTTCATTTGTTACCCAATCTTAATTCCGACATCAATAATAGCTTTTTCAGAATGTCATGGAGTGACATTGGAAATCTTTTTGCGCAGGGCCCTTTTTCTGTTGTTTTTTTACCGATTTTCGGGATTTAGGTTTATCAAAATTTACAAACAGTCTTTTTCAGACACTTTTTATGGCAAACTTTTAAACATTCTCACAAGAAAAAAAACACATAAGCAAATTATAAAGTTATATTTAGCCATATGAAATCGAAATTTTTGCTTTTCTCTAGTGCTTTGATGCTGACATTCTTAGCCGGCTGTGCTGGTTCGTCTAAAGATGACAACCTGGAAGTTCCCACCAACCTCCCCCCCATTTGCCGGGATATCGACTTTGTGGAACAGCCGGACATGCGTGAAATGTGCGGAGTCCGTACGGTTCGCAGCAAGGCCTATAAGAACATTCCCCAGCAGCGCTATCTGATCAAGCCCCAGGAAACTTCCATCGTCAAGACGGGTAACAAGCTGGAACTTCGCTTCCAGAACTCCCTGCCCATTGTCCTGGATGGCCCCATCAAGGACGAAATGATCTTCAACCAGGAAAAGCGACTCCAGAAGGTTATCAATACATTCGACTACCACGAAATCTACAACAAGGGGTCCGAACGTATCCGCATTTTCAAGATGGGCATCCCCACCGATATGGGTTCCACCTACGATTTCTGCTTCCGCATTCCCGAAAAGAAGGGTAACGACAGAACCCGTAACAAGGCCATGGGTAACCATATCGAAGCCATGAGCTGTGCGGATTTCGACCACCTGGTGGAAGAAAAGAAGAACCGTAAGTAACAGTTCTCCGCAAAACCGATCAAGGCTTTCACTAAAGGACATCCTTCATGGGATGTCCCTTTTTGTATCTGTAAAAATTGCTAGATTTGCCTGCGAAAAAAAAAGGACAAGATGGCACCCGAAAACAGGAACATTCACAACGCCTTGCGACAGGCTCACATCGAGACGCCCTGCACCTCCGTTGCCGGGTTTTCCATTTCAGGACTGGCCACCTACCTGCAAATGCCGGAACTTGATTTTTGCGTGGACATGGGAGAATGCCCTCTGACGGCAACGGCTATCAACCATGTATTTCTCACCCACGCACATGGCGATCATGGTCGCTGCCTCATGCGCCACCACAGTCTTAGAAAGATGATGGGCGTCGAGCGGGACAGCGTATACTATATGCCTGATTTCATCGTGGACCGGGCAAGGGACTGGATTCGCGCCGAAGCCATGTTCGAAGGGGTTCCCGACAGCAAGTTCCGTTTTCCCAACATTGTCGCCGTTTCGCCCAACGAGCTGACTTTCCTGGAATACCGCAAGGATCTGGCTCTTGAGGTTTTTGAGGTAAAGCATTCCATACCCGCCATGGGAGGAACTATTTACCACTACAAGAAAAAACTAAAGGACGAATTTTTACAGAAGACTCCCGCCGAGCTCATCGAGTTGAGAAAGAACGGCGTAGAAATCACCCGCGAAGTCTATGACCCGCAAGTCAGTTTCATGGGAGACTGCATGGGAGAAAGCCTGCTGGACAACTATCGGGTTTTCCAGTCCAAGGTGTTGATTACGGAATGCACCTTCCTTTCGCCGGAAGACGAATCCATGAGCGTGAAAAAGGGACACAGCCATATCAACGATATCGTAAAGGCTTTGAACGAAATGGGCGACGGAGTAAAATGCGAAAAGATTATCCTGAGTCACTTTTCCATGAAGTATTCCGACAAATACATCAGGGACGTCGTCGCCAAGAGTATTCCAGAAAAATTCAGGGATAGAGTGGTGGTCTTGTTGTAGTGAAGAATGAAAGATGAAGAATGAACCGACCTCATACCTCAAGCGAAGCGTACTCACCCCTAGTCCCTAAACCAGCAGATGAACATAGTGACAAAGAATCTAGGAACAGAAAGATTATGAGCGAAGAAATAAAAAACGAAAACGAAGAAGTTGTAGAAAAGGAAGTGGTCATTCCGGAATTTTTCCGTGACCTGAAGGAAGACGAAAACGCCAAGGCCCTCTGGCACTATGTATTCCGCACCAACGGTGACCGTAAGCCTATCGCCACCCCCGACGGCCTCCCCCACAAGCTGGACTTTGACTGGAAGGACATGTTCCCGAACCATAACGACCATATCGAAGTAGAAATCGGTTCCGGCAAGGGAAGCTTCATCGCAGACTACGCTGCCAAGCACCCGGACTACTACATCATGGGTAGCGAATGGGACTACACCTGGGCAGCATTCGCCCAACGCAAGATGAACAAGGCCGGCGTTCTCGAAAACGCCAGCATGCTTCGCGGCGACGTGTTCTATTTCCTCCGCGACTGCGTCAAGGACAATACCGTGGACGCCTTCCACATGTACTTCCCGGACCCGTGGCCCAAGGAGCGCCATCACAAGAATCGTCTGCTCCGCCCCGACTTTCTGGAGCAGGTTGCCCGCGTGCTGAAACCCGGCAAGAGAATTTTCTACTGGGGTACAGACCACAAGGAATACAACGAAGTTGCTCTTGAAGTTTTCGACAACTTTGCCGGCTGCAAGGTGCTGGTCCGCAACACTGCAGAACCCACCGAAGGCATCATGACTGGCTTCGAAAAGAAGTACCGCAAGGAAGGAAGACCCATCTACAGAAGTATCGTGGAGTTTGAGAAATAATTGATAACTAAGGCGAGTGAAGCGGCCAAGCTTGCTTGGACATTTCCGAGCCGGTTATCAAAAATAACGAAGTTATTAATTGATGATTGATGATTGATGATTGATGATTATGTTGCTAGGCGGCGCAGCCGCGATTATTTAAATTGTCCATTATCAATTATCCATTATCAATTGTCTTTTTCTGTCATCTTCTGACATCCGTATTTTGCTAGTTTATTATCGCTATGTTAAAATCTCTTTCTATTAACGGCTTTACATTGATTGCCCAGGCGGAAGTTCCCTTCCGTAAGGGATTTACCGCTATTACAGGCGAAACGGGCGCAGGCAAGTCCGTCCTTCTCAAGTCCCTGCGAGTGGTTTGCGGAGACAAGGCTCAAGGAACATTTGTCCGTAGCGGAGCAGAGAAGGCCGTGGTCGAGGCAACCTTTGACATAGCAAATGAACCGGAAGTAAAAAAGGTCCTGAAAGAGCTGGAACTGGACGACGACAGTGATGAGCTGGTCATCCGTCGGGAAGTCCAGGAGAACGGCAAGGGCCGCGCCCGGGTCAACGGTGCAATCGTCAACTTGGCAGACCTGCAGAAACTGGGTGAAGAACTAATCCAGATGCACGGCCAGAGCGAACAGTTGCTATTACGAGATACCCGCACTCATGCCAAGATGCTGGACGACTTCGCAGGAAACCAGGAACTGCTGACTGAATACGGAAACCACTGGAGCGCCTGGAACGAGATCAGGGCAAAGATTGTAGAAACCGAAGAAAGGGCAAAGAATCTTGCCGCTCAGAAAGACTTCCTAAAATTCCAGTTTGAGGAACTTACCAAGGCAACCCTTAAGGAAGGCGAAGAGGAAGCTCTCGAGGAAAAAGTCAACAGCGCATCCAAGGCGGAAGCGGAACGCCGCTATCTAGATGAAGTCCAGGGACTTCTGGGTGGTGAAAACGGCCTACTGGACCAGGTACAGTTGCTCCAGGCAAAGATGCGGACTCTTGCGGCAAAAGTTTCCGACTACGACGAGGACCTGCAGGCCCTGGTCGAAGTCGCCGATCCCTTTGAAAGCATCTGCAAGGACCTGATGCGGCTTAGCCCCAGTGCGGCGGTCAGCGAAGCCGATATTGACCGAGCAAACGCCCGAATCGCACAAATCCAGAAGCTGAAAAGAAAATACCGTACAGATGTTAATGGACTGATCGAGCTGACGGAACAACGCCAAAAGGAACTGGACTGTCTGGAGAATCTGGACGCGGACCTGGAGGAACTAAACCGCCAGGCAGCCAAGGAACAGATGGAGTTGAATCGCATTGCCGGATTGTTGACGGTAGCCCGAAAGGAGGCGGCGACCCGCTACGACAGGGCCGTCAGCGACATTCTGCATACGCTGGGCATGCCCAAGGCCGAATTCAGGACATCCATCGAGGAACAGCCCCTTACGCCTATTGGAGCAGACCGCATCGAATTTCTGCTGGCGCCAAACCCCGGCGAAGGCTACAAGAGCCTGCAAAAGGCTGTTTCCGGCGGCGAACTGTCCCGAGTGCTGCTCGCCATCAAGAGCGTCATGGCGGACCTGGATCATGTTCCCCTGCTCATTTTTGACGAAGTAGATTCCGGCATTAGCGGAGAAGTAGGCAATAGCATTGGCGACGCCCTACGTAAACTGGGCAAGCACCACCAGATTCTCACCATCACCCACCTGCACCAGGTCGCAAGTCGCGCAGAGAACCAGCTTGCAGTAAGCAAGAGGGAAATCGAGGGCAGGACCTTCACATCCATAGTGGACCTGGACCGGGAAGGGCGCATTACCGAAATTTCGAGAATGCTGGGTGGCGATTCCGAAACCGTTCGCGGACATGCCAAACAACTGCTAGAAGAAAATTTGTAGATTTATAGGGAAATCTCAAGAGAGCGACTCATGTCTGAAGAAAAAACATCGGATGTAAGATTAAGAACCCGAGTCTGGAGCGTCCTCCGGGCACTGGTTTTTGTTGCCGTAATCATCTTTATATGGCAGGGCATGGCTAAGACCGCCTGCGCATTTGTTTCTATTGCATTGGTTATGGGCTGGGTAAACCTGTACCAGCTCCGAGCTCAGGAAATTGAAAAGCCCTACTATCGTCTCTGGCTAAACTTTATCGACGGAGCCTTATCCTTCGTGGTCATGACAAGCATCTTTGTCAGGGACTTCATGCAGAACGAACATGTAGAAAAGCTCCTTGCAATCGGATGCGTATTCCTGCTTGCCCGACTAATCGGAAGCACCTTGTTTTCACTTGGAGTTCTCCGTGAAGGCAAACAACTTCCTCGCAAGCGTCGCTGGAGCAAGCTTTCCAACATTTCTATCACGGCAACGATGGCAGTTTACCTACTGAATCTTGAAGACTATCAGCAGATATCCATGGTGACATCCATCCTGCTTATTGTCGCTGCCATGGTAGCTTACGCCTACTGGTACTACCGCGACCCAGCACACCGCAAGCCCCTTTCCATTGCAAGCCAGCTCACCATGAGCCGCATTGTCCTGACGCCCTTCTTCCTCTGGGTATTCTTTTACGACAACGATCTTGACTACAGCAACAATAGCCTCGTGTTCAAGGTTCTTTCCCTCATCATGGTCCTTGGCTTTATGCTTACCGATTTTCTGGACGGAAAGCTTGCACGCGCCATGGGCGAAGTCAGTACCCTCGGGAAATATCTGGATCCTTTCAGCGACAAGATTTCCAACATGACCATCTTCATGTGCTTTATCGCAACAGGCTACGCTCCCGTCTGGATGGTCGCGGTTATTTATTTCCGTGAATCCAGTGTGGAGACTCTACGTACTCTTGCGGCAAGCGAAGGTTTGATCATGCCCGCCCGCAGAAGCGGCAAGTGGAAAACGGCTCTCCAGGGAATTGGTATCGTAGCCATTCTTCTCGGCGCAATTGATCCCGTGAGAGCGCTCGTCCCAGGATTCAACGAAATCTGGCCCACCTTCCCCACAATTGTAATGGGGGTCATTACCACGGTGACAGTCCTAAGTGGAGTGGACTATTTCGTTTCCAGCAAGCACATTCTAAAGAAGTTCGTATAATTTTGGCACAATCCCTTGACAAAGCTCAGGGGATTTTCTATATATGGTTTCACAATCGACGCGGGGTAGAGCAGTTGGTAGCTCGTCGGGCTCATAACCCGGAGGTCGCAGCGTTCAAGTCCTGCCCCCGCTACTAAAAAAGATAAAAAGAAGAGAGAGCCAAATGTTCTCTCTTCTTTTTTTGTTTTGGATTTTTCTATTTTCGCAGCAATTATGCAGTCCGTTCCAGAAGATATCAACCACCTGATAGACGACAACAAGCTCCACTATATTCCGGCGCTGAAGATCGTGAGTATTGTATTTGCCGTAATATGCACGGCATTCGTACCCATCAACATCTTACAGAGTGAACCCGAAATTGCAGTTCTCAATGGAGTGATTGCGATTTTCATGTATGTCAGCTTTTTCTCCGTTGTCAAGTTTGGAACCCTAAAGGTCGCCGTGCCGACAGTATTTACAATGCTTACTGTTCTCAGCATCGTATATGTAGTCACAGGCGGTCATGAAGGTTTTGGCATTACCTGGATTCTGCTCATTCCCATTCTGACGGTATATTGCCTACGCCTCAAGCCCACCATTATCTACCAGGCGTTCATGCTATTGCTTGTAGTCCTCGCCATTCACAGTCCGCTACAGCAATTCTGCTACCCGTTCTCCGACGCCGTCCGAGTCCGCTTCCCCATCATCTTCCTTGCAGAAGCAGCCGTCGCAATCCTTCTCAAGATAAACATGACGAAAAGCGAGCTATACAAGGACAGGCTTATCCACCAGAACATCAATTACAAGCTGAAGGCCGAAGCGGCAAACAGGGCAAAAAGCGATTTCCTTGCGAACATGAGCCATGAAATCAGGACTCCCATAAACGCGATTCTCGGCAACGACGAACTCATTCTTAGAGAATCCCAGGAAAAGGATGTTCTCGATTACGCCAAGAACATCAAGAATTCCAGCAAGAGCCTGCTCGCCCTCATCAACGACATTCTGGACTTTTCAAAAATTGAATCCGGAAAGCAGGACATCATTCCTGCCGATTACAAGCCGGCAACCCTATTCAGCGACTGCTACAACCTGGTCGCAATGCGTGCTACAGAGAAAAATCTGACGTTCACCGCGGAAATCGACAGTCAGATACCTTCCGTTCTTTTGGGAGACGAAGTCCGAATTCGCCAGATCTGCGCAAACCTTTTAACCAATGCGGTCAAATACACAAAAAGCGGATTCATCCATTTTAGGGCCAAGGCCGAAAGGACCAGCCAGGACCAGGTAAACCTGATGATCGAAGTCCAGGATTCCGGCATGGGAATTTCAAAGGAGAACTTGGAACATATATTTGACTCTTTCCTCCGCGTGGATGAAAAAAAGAACAAGAATATAGAGGGAACTGGGCTCGGTCTCGCCATTACCAAGCAACTGGTAAAACTGATGCAAGGACAGATCAGCGTAGAAAGTGCCTTGGGTAAAGGGACTTCCTTCCGGGTAAGCCTGCCGCAAAAAATCATCTCCCAGGAACCCATCGGAGCTTACCGAGTCGGGGAAGTGCAAAGCGAGCCTCAATACAAGGAAGGTTTCCACGCCCCCAATGGCAAGATTCTCGTGGTTGACGATGTCGCCATGAATCTGAAAGTTTTTGTCGGTCTGCTCAAGAGAACCCTGATTAAGATCGACACGGCAGGCAGCGGAGCCGAATGCCTCAAGCTGATTGAGAAAAACAAATACAACATTATTTTCCTCGACCACATGATGCCGGAAATGGACGGTATCGAGACCTTCGCCACCATGCGAACCATGGACAACAACATGAACAGGACTACGCCTGTAATCATGCTTACCGCAAACGCTATCGAAGGAGCAAAGGCTGAATATCTGTCTGCAGGTTTTGCAGATTACCTTTCCAAGCCCATTCATAGCGACCAACTTGAGCAGATGATTGTAAAGTATCTGCCCAAGGAATTGATAGAAAGTTAGTTTTCTTAGCAACCAGGTAATTTATGTCGAGAATGTCTGAAGCGGAAGCTCTTGATTTATTTTTGAATGCGCCACTGGATGAACTTTGCGCTCGCGCTAACGCCGAAAAGGAACGCCGTCACGGCAAATCCGTTTTTTGGGTAAACAACCGTCAGATTAACTACACAAACGTCTGCGTTCTTCATTGCAAGTTCTGCGCATTCAGCAAAATCAAGAAGGATAGTCCTACAGCTTATGACTGGGACTACGAAACCATTCGCGACAAGGCTGCCTTTGCTATTGAAGGTGGCGCACGAGAGCTCCATATCGTGGGAGGACTCCATCCGGACCATCCCTTCAATTACTACATCGAGATGCTCCGCAAGCTCCGCCAGGAATTTCCAAAGGTCAACCTGAAGGCCTTTACCGCCGTAGAAATTTGCCACTTCGCAAAACTCTCCGGACAGACTCCCCTGCAGATCATGCAGACTCTGAAGGAAGCTGGTCTTGACGCCCTACCCGGTGGCGGAGCAGAAATCCTGGTGCAGAGCGTCCGTGACCAGATTTGCCCGGGTAAGGAAACCGGCGAAGAATGGCTGGATGTTCATCGCGCAGCCCACAAGATCGGCATTCCCACCAATGCCACCATGCTGTTCGGCCACATCGAAAAACCGGAGCACCGCATCGCCCACATGAAGATGCTCCGCGACCTCCAGGACGAAGCCCCCGGATTTTTCGCATTCATTCCGCTGGTCTATCATCCGGAACACAACGCACTCCACAACATCGTTCCCAACATGACTTCCCAGGAAGACATCTTGCGCACCGTGGCTGTGGCTCGCTTGTTCCTGGACAACTTTCCCCACATCAAGGCCTACTGGATCCAGATGGGAATCGAGACAGCCATGAAGGCTTTGCACTCCGGCGCAAGCGATTTGGACGGCACCATCATCGAAGAAAAGATTACCCACGCCGCAGGCGCCAAGGTTCCTGTAGGCATGAGCCCCGCCCGCATGAAGGAACTAATCATGAACGAAGGGTTGGAACCGGTGGAAAGAGACGCGTTGTACGAACGATTCTCTTAACAAGAATCGTTCTTTAAACAAGGGAAGGCTTAGGCTTTCCTTTTCTTTTTTAGCAGATATTTTATACAAATTCCTATTTAAAGACGATATAATGACAGAGGTCCTTTATGAAAATTCTGTCATTTTTAATTGTTATGGTTCTTTGCCTCCAGGTATTGGTCTTCACGAAGTTGGTCAAAACAACGGAGGTACAAAATAATTTCATCAAGGATATTGCTACCGAGATGACCAAGGTGAACATTTCTAGGGAAGAATCTCTGAAAAAGGATTTGCCGGCACCCACCGAAGTACAGGTTCAACCTCGTTTTGCACCCCATATGGATTTCGTGGAACTTCTTGAGGAAATGACCGACAGACGCCCTAACGAAAAGCCGAAGGATTACAAATGCTGCACCAGCATGCGTGCCGGAGCCGGCCCCGACACCAAGATTAACTGGTCCACAGGCTTTACGGAAGATGTTAGCCTGAAGTTCTTTCCATTTATCAAAGAGGGTGAAGGGCGAATAGGAACAGTGAACATCAGTCTAGATGGCACCCCTACCAACCAAGTTCTAGATACCGTGCTGAAGCCCGTCCCCTGGAATATCTTTGTCATGGGTCCCAATGTACACTTGGTCTATGACATCTTTCTCACATCAGACTTCAACTGGGAAGATTATCGCGACTTCGGGGAATATCTCGAAAATAAAAAATGGGCTAAACATCTAACTGCACTAGATTCCAACGAAATCAACTGCAGATCCCAATGGTACGAAGTGCGCCTCCCTGCGGCAGGCAACAAGAAGCACCAACCTTTCTGGATGGGCGTGTACAAGGAATACGGCAATCGTTCAGGAACAGTTCTTGTCTGGATTATCTTTGACAAACCCGACAGGAATCTCCTGCGATGCGTCATCAACAGCGACAACTACACGAAGGAAGAAGAGATGTATATGAAGGAAGACAAGCCTTTCGTAAAGCTCTATTTCTGACGCAGTTCACTCATTCTGCGAATCGCTTCGGCGAATACAGCAGGTTCCTGCAAGAGGCTGATTACAATCCAGCCATCTTCGTCAAAATCAAAGAAGAAGCCAGGCTGAACAAGGACATGCTTTTCACGCAGCAGACGAAGAGTCAGTTCCTCGTCGTCATCACCCAGATGGAGAACGGCATACCAGCCTCCTAGAACCTTCGGGCAGTACTTGCTGGGGAACGCTGTCTGCAAAGTTTTCCAGTTGGCAAGCAGACGTTCGCGTACAAGGCATTCGTACTGCGCGGAATTCGCCAGCAGAGGCGCGGCCAACGCCTGGGCACAGGAAGAAGTGCTCAGGTAAGCGTCTTCCACAAATTCAAGGGCAGCGCGGATTTCTTCAAACTTTTCACGAGGGGCATAGAAGGCCATCCAGCCGAACTTCAACTGGGGTGCCCCAACAGCCTTGCTCAAGCCGTTGAGCCAGAAGATAGGGCACTTGGGGCCATTCTTCGGAGCGAAAACAACATCGTTTCCGCCACAGTCGAAAAAGTCCTCTTCTGCGGTCATCCCCGGTTCGACTCCTGCGTTCATCCCCGGCTTGACTCCTCCGGTCATCCCCGGCTTGACCGGGGATCTAGAATTGTCCTCCAAACCAGAGTGGTCTGCCAGATCCTCGCTTTCGCGAGGATGACTTGTGGATGGTTCGCGAGGATAACTTGTAAACGGTTCGCGAGGATGACATGCGGACGATTCTGCGGTCATCCCCGGCCTGATCGGGGATCTAGAATTGTCCTCCAAACCAAAGTGGCCTGCTAGATCCTCGCCTTCGCGAGGATGACTTGTGGATGGTTCGCGAGGATGACTTGTGAACGATTCTGCGGTCATCCCCGGCCTGACCGGGGATCTAGAATTCTCATCCAAACCAGAGTGGTCTGCTAGATCCTCGCGCCTCAAAAACCGCCAGCTACGCTTGACTTCATCGCTGAAGCCGTAGTCGCCAAAGACTTCGTCTACCACCAGCACGAGGTTGTTTTCTTCACAGAAGCGAACCACCTCGTTCCATTCCTGAAGGGAGACCATGTGGCCCGTGGGATTGTGGGGCGAAACCAGCAGCAGGATGCGGGCTCTTTCGGGAGCGGCAAGCAGGCTGTCCGTATCCAGCACAAAGCGGAACTGCGCCGCAGAAGCCTGCGGAACAGTAACCTGAGAAGCAGAAGTCTGCGCAGCCTTCGATTCCCGAGACACAACCTGAGCCTTCAACTGCGAGAGCGTTCGTTGCGGTTTCTCGCGGACCAGCTTCAAGAAATAGGGCGTGCATTCCAGATGTTCCAGCTGGGCAAGCGTATCCAGCAGCGGATAGCCCGGCATTGGCGTCAAGATGACATCACCGGGATCGCAGAAGGTCTTGAAAAGAACAGAATAGGCTTCGCTGGTGCTTGCGGTAACGATAACCTGATTGGGAGTGAATACACCTCCCCTCTCGCGGTAATAGGCGGCAACGGCCTCGCGGGCCTCACGCCAGCCCGAGGCGTCCGGCGACCAGTTGCCAAACTGTTTGCGGGCTTCATCTACCGCGGAGTCCAATTCCACCGGCAAGCCCACGCGCACAGGCGAACTGACGGTCATGTCAATCAAGGGCATGCCATTCCCGACAACATTCTCCCCTGTTTTTTCTGTACCAGCGGCACATTCCTGCGCCACTATTTTTTTTGTCTTTTCCAGTTCCTCAAAAAAAGGACTTGGGGTCAAGTCCTTGGGAAGTCTTTTGGACAGTTCAATTCTTGCTGCGGCCATTGCCTGCCTTATCCTTAAAATTACTTCTTACGATTCTTGAAGAATTTCATCAGTAATGTTGCTATCAAAATTCCTGCAGGCAAGCAAATGGCGATTGCCAGAAGAATCAACTTCTGGAAATCGTTCATTTCATTTAGGGAACGCTTAAAATTTTTCAGACGAGCCAAGAGCCCCTGTTTCTGGGGCGGTTGAGTTTCTGAATTTTCGTTTTCTGCAGATTCGGAACCCGCCATAGCCTTAACACTAGGCAGTTTTCCCCGCAAATCGAGAAAAGCATTCTTAATAGGGTTAACAAAGCCGCTGACCTTAGCGACCAGAGCTTCCTTACCTCTTGTTAAAGGACGGGTTAACCTATCAAACATTTCTCGTCTCTCGTCTGTAGGGCAAAGCCCGTTTCTCGCCTATTTATACAGCAGGTTCACGCCGCCAAAGAGGGCGCGCATGTTGGCCTTGAGGGTATCGCTAGAAACACCGCGGCCTTCCACTTCCTTGCCGTTAGCCTTCAGCACGATACGGCTGAGACCGCGACCGGCCCACAGCTTATCCTTTTCGGGAACCACCACCTGGCGGTACTTGATCAGTTCCACCGGCATGCCGATTTCGCGCATGAGGATGAGGCCAGCTTCAATAGGACCTTCGGCGGTCACGGACTTGACCAGGGCTTCGCCGTCCTTCTTGAAGTGGAAGATAAAGCGGCCTTCGTCGGGAATCACTTCGACGTTGTTGAAAATCAGGCGGCCGTTCACATTCACGCGCTGTTCGCGGAACACGTCCAGAACGCGTTCGGCGCTCATTTCGCCTTCCTTTTCGCTGTAGCTCTTGAGGATGGGCTGCAGTTCAGCGGCTTCGGCCAGGCTCAGCTTGTAGCCGAACTTGGTGATGATTTCGTACACGGCGGTACGACCGCTCTGGCTGGTAAAGCTGAGGGAATCGTTCTGGTTACGGCCAATGATGGAGTAGTCGATGGGGCGGTATGCTCCCTTCTTCATGTCCTTGGTCTTGGAGGCGCCATCCTGATGGATACCGCTACGGTGAACGATTGCCTCGGCACCAATGAGCGGAGCGCGGGTATAAATGCTAACGCCGGACCACTGGGAAATCAAGATGGCGGTTTCGTAAATCTTGTCCAGGTGCAGGCCGGTATCTACGCCGGAATTGTGCAGGCCCAGAGCCACTTCGTAGAAGTTGGTATTGCCGCAACGTTCGCCAAGGCCGTTCAAGGCAACTTCCAGCTGGGTTGCACCCACGAAGAAGCTTTCGACGGTAGCGGCGGTGGCCATACCCAGGTCGTTATGGCAGTGAACAGAAATGGTCACATTCTTGGGCATGGCATCGTACACCTGCTTGATCTGGCTGATGTACAGCATGGGGCGGTAACGTTCCACGGTGTTGGGCAGGTTCAAGGTAGTTGCACCGGCTTCTACCACAGCCTTCAACACTTCAATCACGAAGTCCATATTCTCCAGGCAGTCGCCAAAATGTTCGCAGCTGAATTCCACGTCGCCCTTGTCGCCCACCAGGGACTTGGCAAGCTTCACGCAATCTACGGCGCGGGCCTTCACCTGTTCCGGAGTCATGTGGAGCACATGTTCCATAGAGAGGGGGCTAGTAGCCAGGAAGGTATGGATACGGGGATGAGGTGCATACTGGACAGCTTCCCAGCAGCGCTGAATGTCGCTAGGTACGCAACGAGCCAAACCGGAGACCACCACCTTCTGGGCAACTTCGTCGCCTGCGGCAGCCATTTCGGCAGTAAGCTGGGCCAGTTCCTTTACAGATTCAAAATCCATTTCAGAAGAAGCGGGGAAACCCACTTCGGCACCCTGCACACCCAGCTTCAACAACTGGAGGTAAACATCCTTCTTCTGGGCATTGTTCCAGGGCTTGGGCAAAGCCTGGTTACCGTCACGCAGAGTGACATCATAAAAGAACGGTTTTCTTGCCTGGTCGGCACAATCCATCATACAGTTCATTTTTTATCTCCTGCCGGCATCCACACGCCGCAAGCCTTAATTTTACGCATCAAAGATAAAAAATTTGACCATAAAAAAAGAACCCGCATCGTTATGGAAGCGGGCCTTTTTTTGGTTAAAATCCTTGATTTGCAGATAATAGCCTAGAACCTCGCCTCGGTATCACGAAGAGCGACGCAAAGTAGAAGTCGTAGGTCTAGAATCATTTTCATATGCGGAGAATATACAAAGAACCTCACATACAGGCAAGGGATTCATCTCTATTTTTTTCATTTTTCTTTATGCAAGCAATACAAGTCAAAGAGTCTCGAATTTGTAGCCATCGGTGCCGACAATGCTTTTCATCATTGCATTCTTATTTTGTTCAAAATCGCTATAGGCTTTCCATTTTTTTTCGTCAAGATTCTTCTGGAAATACCGGTAGCCGTAAGAATACCATTGGACATAGACATCCGTCCCCTTAATTTTACCTAGGCAAATCGTCTTTTCATCCTGGCGACATTCGGAAGTAAAAGCGATTCGCATAAAATAGAGGTCACCACCCTTGTTCGGAATGGAAAAGGAATATCCGTCATAACCATGAGCAACTTCCACAAGTCCTTTCCAGCTTTCAGGAACCTTGATCTGAACATACTTTCCCTTAAAGACAGTATCTTCAATAACAGAATAATTGGCTACCTGAAAGAGCCCTCGGTCAAGTACACGGAAATTTGAAGGATAGTTGTTGGACCCATGGGCATAAATCTTCGACCCGTCAACCAGTTCCGCATGAAAATTGAAGCCATCCCCATCCAATATATCAGGAGGGTTTGGACCATTAAAACCATCCCAGGAAGCCGCACCACTTTCGTTCCAGATAGAATCGATTTTGGCAAGCAACTTGCTGTCGCCATCCAGAGTGCGAATCATCATTTTTTTGTCGGAACCCATGAGCTCATGGTAATACTCCAGATGAGCTCCAGAAGGAGTCCGGGTAACTTCAATCACGTCTGTTACCGCGCTCATATTGGTGCGAACCAATTTAAAATGTTTAAAAGGCTGGTTCAAGTTTTTACCGTTTTGTTTTCCCATAGCAAAGCAACATGATCCAAAAACAAGGATACAAATTAAAATTTTAAGCAACATTTTCATTCTACAATCTCTCCAAACTTCAACCCTATGGATTTTAAATTACAAAATAAACTACATCCATTTATATTTTTTTCTAAAATATAGGTTATGGAACACGAATTTACCATCAACGGACGAATATTTCCTGAACTAGAGCAAGTCAAGAACAACGACGCGTTCCAGAAGTTCACAAGCAAGATCTCATGGGCGGAACAGGATTTCGAGGAACTAGGTCTGAAAATCAACCTTTCCCCCTGCGGACTGGACGACAACGGTGAACCGCAAAAAGTCATGGTCATGTTTTCCATGAGCAGCGCAGATTTGGACTGCAGTATAATAGAGAACGCCTGCCTGAACTTGTCCCTTATTTTCGGATGTACCGTCATGCTCTGTAAGGATCACGAAGTGTATGGCGTAGCCAATGTTTTTAACGGCGGTTCCGATTACGAAGTGGTTGATGAAGATTGCGATTTGTGGATCTATCGTCAGGGCGTCTGTGCACTCAAGGAAAAAACAAAATTCTGGAACGAAAAATTCGCCGAGATGGAGCAGCGGTTTTTAGAAAGCGAAACCGCAACCCAAATGTTTAGAACTTTGTTATCTTTGGCTCCATGATTCTCTTGGTGGCCGAAAAACCTTCTGTTGCAAACCAGCATTACAGACCCATGCTGGAACGTCTGGAAGGCGAAAAGTTTACCCAAGGCGACGGCTGCCTGATTGGGCAAAACCACTGCATTACCTGGTGCGTGGGTCACCTGATTACCCTAGCACCGTTGGATGCCTACCCCGGCTTTGAAGGTGGATGGCGTCTAAGCAACCTGCCCCTGCTTCCCGAAAAATTCCGCCTGATGGAAATTGAAAGCACCCAGAAGCAACTGGCAGTAGTGCGCGACATGATGAGCAAGGCGGATGTCCTTGTAAACGGTGCCGATGCGGGCCGCGAGGGAAACCTGATTTTCGACCTAATTCTGGATTACACGCCCGCCTTTAGGCAGAAGCAGGTGAAGCGCCTGTGGGTGAACAGCTATGTGGCAAAAGACCTGGATAAGGCCTGGAAAAATCTGGAAGACGCCACCCAGCGTTTGAATTTAAGCTATGCCGCCCGACTCAGGCAGCGCGCAGACTGGATGGTGGGACTAAACGCCACTCGGGCCTATACGCTGACAGCTGGCCGCGGCAAGATGATTTCCGTAGGCCGCGTGCAGACGCCCACCCTCAATCTTATTGTGGAACGGGACGCCATGGTGGAGCAGTTCAAGGAACTGTACTACTACAGCGTCGTAGGAACCTGGAAAGGATTTCAGGCGCAGCTCCTGCGGCCCGACCGAGACGCAAAGGATACCGGTAAGGAAGGCGCAGAGTCGAAGGGGCCTGCATTAAAGGTCGCCGTCTTCGAAAAGGAAGAACCGGCCCAAGCCGTAGTCGATAAGTGTTCCCCGCCAGAAGACGCGGTCATTACCGCCATTGACGTCCAGCAGAAAAAGCAGTTCCCGCAAAAGCCATTCGACTTAACGGAACTACAAAAGGAAGGCAACAAGCGTTTTAAGTACAGCGCCCAGCAGGTGTTGGACTGCGCCCAGAATCTTTACGAAAAGAAACTGCTGACCTACCCCCGTACGGATTCAGCCTACCTGCCCGATACCATGAAGCAGGAAGCCTACCAGCTGGCACAACGCCTGGCCACCCCCGCCCAGCAGGGAATCATGCGCCCCGAAAGCGAGAACTTCGTTTTCATCAACAGCAGCAAGGTGACGGACCATTTCGCCATCATTCCTACCGGTGAACAGCCCAATGGTCTTCCCGAGATGGAAGAGAACATCTATAACCTGGCCAAGGAACGCTTTATCCAGGCATGGCTGAAACCCTATGTCTGGAACGAAATGGAAATTCTTCTCAAGGCGCCCGAGCCTGCCGAGGGAAGTGACGCAGAAGTTTTCCGTCTAAAATTAAAGCAAAACGAGGACCTGGGTTTCCGAGCCCTGGTAAAGGAAGAAAAGAAAAAGAAGACTTCAAAAAAGGGCGATTCTAGTTCAGGAGCCGGCGGCGACGCAGCCGATAGCGGTGATAGCGGCAATTCCGACGACATCACAAACATTGTTGACACCTTCCCCGACTGGAAACAGGGCGACAAGGCTCCCTTTGACGCCATCGAACTGCAAAAGAAAAAGAAATCCAAGCCCAAGTACTACACCGAGGCGACCCTCCTTGCCGCCATGAAGACTGCGGGTAAGCAGATCGATAACGAAGAACTGGCCGAAGCCATGAAGGATCGTGGCCTTGGCACTCCTGCAACACAGGCTGGCATTATTGAGACTTTGAAAAAGCGCGGGTTTATCGAAGCACAAAAAAACAACCTGATCAGTACCGCCCGCGGTCGCGAAGTCATCGCCCTGATGGATGAAAAGGTCAAGTCCCCGGAAATGACCGGCGAATGGGAATACAAGCTTTCCCAGGTCGAAAAAGGCAACCTGACGCCTGTAGAATTCCGGGACGGAATCATGAACTACGTGCGGGAACTTTTCGCACAGCTTCACGAAAAATACGGCAGCCAGTTTGAACGGGAAACCGTAACCGACGCCCTTCCCTGCCCCAAATGCGGCACTCCCATGGAAATCGCCCCCTGGGGTTATATCTGCAAAAATGCAGAATGCGGTTTCAAGGCGGGCCATACTATTGCAGGTCGTACCCTAAGCCACGCCGAAATGGGAAAGCTTCTTGCAACAGGCAAATCCGACCTTCTTAGCGGTTTTAAGAGCAAGAAGGGAACCACTTTCAGCGCCACGCTGACTCTTGCCGAAGACGGCAACATCGGCTTTGAATTTAACGACGAGCCTCGCAGTGCAACGCCCACCGGATTCAAATGTCCAAAATGCGGCAAGCAGATCCTGGATTCCGGCAACCGATTGATTTGCGAAGGTAACAGCGGCAACTCCGGCGAAGGTAACAGCGGCGACGCCCCCTCCTGTGATTTCATTTTCTTTAAATCCATCGCAGGCCATGTCATGAGCGACGAGGAAATCGGAGAACTGTTCAACGACGGGACAACCCGCGTCATCACAGATTTCATTACCAAAAAGGGACAGTCCTTCAGCGCAAAAGTGGTTTGGGACAAGGACCACAAGGCAACCTTCGCCTTTGAAAACGACGGGCACTTCCATGGTGCAGAAACCAAGTACAAGTGTCCCATCTGCAAGCACACCCTGGAAGAAAACAAGAATGCCATTTTCTGTACAGGCAAGGTCCGCGCTCTACAGCAGGAAGGTTCCGTAGAAGTTCAGCCCGGTGAGCCTCTGCAATCCACCAGCAACCAGCCGCTGGTTGATTGCAAGTTTACCCTATTCAAGACCATCGCCGGCAAGAAACTTCGGACGGCCGACATCAAGGCACTCCTCTCCGGAGAAAAGACCGAACTGATCAGCGGATTCAAGAGCAAGAAGGGCGACACCTTCGACGCCTTCCTGAAGCTAGGTCCCGATGGACGCACCAACTTCGAATTCCTGCGCAGGAATTTTCCCTGCCCCGTCTGCGGTGACCAGCTGAGATTCCGCGGAGGGACCGACGCAAACGGTAACAATGTTTCCGCCTATATCTGCATGAACAATCACTGCAATTACGGCATTCCTAAAATTTTCTACCAGAGGGAATTCAAGGACGAGGAAGTCGAGGAACTTCTGAAAAAGAAATGCAGTCCCGTTCTTGAAAAATTCAAGAAGAACGACACGGTATTCCGTGCCGCCCTCGAAATCCGTGAAAACGGGAAACTAGCCTTCAACAAGCTGACCGTAGAAGTCATCAGCCAGAAATAGCCTGGATTCTTCACCCCTGGCGGGGTTCAGAATGACGGTAAGCAGGCGGGGTTCAGAATGACGGTAAGGTAAGCGGGGTTCAGAATGACGGTAAGTCTGAATGACTAATCCCCCACTCTTTCGCCCAGAATGACGCTTGCGTAGGCTACTGCAACTGCAATTGCCGCGGCTACACTTTCACAGCCCATCAGCATACCTGCGAACACCACCGGAGTAAGAGCCATGAGAATAACGAAGAGAGTGTTGTTGGTTGCGAGATTCATCATATTGTGCATAATGTACTTCCTTTTTCTTTTACACCAACAAATATAAGTTTAGTTTTATGTCAATTTTTGACAAAATTTAACAACACAAAAAAAGAACCTGCGGATTTATTCCGTAGGTTCAATCGTTTTTCAGCAGGTATTCCCCTGCCCTGTCAGTCAAAAAGGCTATTTTACTTTGCGGTCTCCGGACCTGCAGCAGGAGGCGTTTCCGGAGCAGCAGTACTATCGGCTACGATTGCAGCGGCGCTATCCGCAACAGGAGCAACTGCACTGTCTACAAGCTGCTTCGGCGGGAGCGACTTCGTGGCAGGAGTTCCGTCGCAACGAATTGCAACATCCTCAGCGGCAGCCTGTTCAACAGCTTTTGCGGCAGGCTCTTCAGCAGTTTTTTCCACAACGGCTGGAGTTTCCTTCTTTCCAAGAATTTCGTTGTAGAAATCCGGGGCGAACTTCTTAACATAACCCATTGCAAAAATCACCAGCACAATCAGGGGTAAGACCCACTTCATGTAAAAACGGATCACACCGTTGGTAGGGAATTTCATGCCCTTACCGGTGTTCACCTCTTCATAGAAATTCTTCTGGGTCCAGCCATAGCGGGCAGTACAGAAAATGACAAAGAAGATTGAGCCCAGCGGCAGCAAGGTGTTTGTAACAATGAAGTCTTCCAGATCCAAGACGTTGCTTCCCTTTCCAAAAGGCGTGAAATCGGCCAGCACATTGAATCCCAGGGCACAGGGCAGGGACAAGATGATAATGGCAACAATGTTCCATTTCACCACCTTTTTCCGGTCATAGCCCTTCAAATCCATCCAGAAGGAAATGATGTTTTCGAACACGGCAACCAGCGTGGAAAGAGCAGCAAAACTCATGAACAGGAAGAAAGCCACACCGCACCAGCGACCGGCCGGCATCTGGTTGAATATGTTGGGAAGGGCCACAAATACGAGCCCCGGACCTTCATCCATTTTCACATCAAAGGCAGAGCAGCTAGGAATGATAATAAGGCCTGCGAGCAAGGCGACAACCGTATCCAAGGTGCAGATATTCACCGCTTCCTTGGCCAAGGAATGCTTCTTGTTGATGTAGCTACCGAGAATGGACATGGAGCCGATACCGATACTTAAGGTAAAGAAGGCCTGACCCATGGCCGCAAAAACCACCTCGGTAATGCCCTGTTCCTGCAGGCGGTTAAAGTCAGGCAGCAGATAGAACTTCAGGCCTTCTTCGGCACCCGGCAAGGTCACTGCGCGAATGGCAAGGGCAATCATAATCACAAACAACAGGGACATCATAGTCTTGGTCACCCGTTCCACGCCCTTCTGGAGTCCGAGAGAAACAATGCCCAGACCAATAATGGTGGCAATGGCCATCCACCCTACCAGAACGCTGGGATTACCCAACATAGTGCCAAACTTTTCGCCCACCTGATCCGGTGTCAGCCCGTAAATGTCCCCTTCCACCGCCATGTGATAGAAGTAATACATCATCCAGCCAGCCACCGTAGTGTAGAACATCATGAGCAGGTAGTTACCCGCAATCATGGGATACTTTGCCAAGTGCCACTTGGAGCCCTTGGGTTCCAGTTCCTCAAAGGACCGGCCGATACCACGCTTACTTCCGCGACCTACGGCAAATTCAGCAATCAGCGCAGGCAAGCCCAGAATGACCAGGAAGAAAAGATAAATCAGAATGAAGGCGGCACCACCGTACTGCCCCGCAATGTAGGGGAATCGCCACACGTTACCGATACCGATTGCGCAGCCGGCCGCAATCAGAATAAAACCAAGTCGAGACGCAAAATTTTCTCTTTCTTTCATTTCCTAGCCTTTTCTAGTTATCAAAAAATCGATACGGGAAAGATAATAAAAAAACAACAAACCTATTTTCAAACGAAACAACCCCATTGTAATCAAATTAGAGTGTCGGCATTCCCTACTTTTTTTGTATATTTGCACCGAAAAAAAATTATATAAGCGCGGGCGGAACAACGCCGAAAAAAGATCGGCGGAATTCAGCACAAGGTTTAAGATGAGCGAAAATTACAAGTACGGTTTTGTTACGGATATCGAGAACGACTCTTTTGAAAAGGGCCTGAACGAAGATATCATCCGTCGGGCAAGCGCCCTTCGTGGCGAACCTCAGTTCATGTTGGATTTTCGCCTGAAGGCCTACGAAAAGCTCTTGACCATGGAGCAGCCCAACTGGGGCGAGCTGAACTTCGCGCCCGTAGATCTGCAGGACATCGTCTATTATTCCGCCCCCAAGAACAAGAAGGCTCACGAAAAAATCGAGGACGTGGATCCGGAACTTCTGGCCACCTTCGAAAAGCTGGGCATTCCTCTGGACGAACAGAAGCGCCTGGCAAACGTTGCCGTGGATGCCGTGTTCGACTCCGTCAGTATTTATACCAGCCACAAGAAGAAGCTCATGGAAATGGGCATTATCTTCTGCAGCATTTCCGACGCCATCAAGGAATACCCGGAACTGATCGAGCAGTACCTGGGTAGCGTGGTTCCCGCAGGCGACAACTACTTTGCAGCCTTGAACAGCGCCGTCTTTGGTGACGGTAGCTTCGTCTATATTCCCGCTGGAGTCAAGTGCCCCATGGACCTGTCCACCTACTTCCGCATCAACAACAAGGAAGCAGGCCAGTTCGAACGTACATTGATTATCGCCGACGACGGCGCCGAAGTCAGCTACCTGGAAGGCTGCACCGCTCCGGAATTTACCAGCAAGCAGCTGCACTCCGCCATCGTAGAACTGGTGGCCAACGAAAACGCCAAGATCAAGTACAGCACCGTGCAGAACTGGTACGCCGGCGACCGCGAGACTGGCGCAGGTGGCGTCTACAACTTTGTGACCAAGCGCGGCAAGTGCGCCGGCAAGAACAGCCGCATCAGCTGGACCCAGGTGGAAACCGGTTCCGCCATCACCTGGAAGTACCCCAGTTGCGTCCTAGTTGGCGACAACTCCGTCGGTGAATTCTACAGTGTGGCACTGACCAACGGCCATATGCAGGCCGATACCGGTACCAAGATGATCCACATCGGCAAGAACACCAAGAGCACGATCATTTCGAAAGGCATCAGCGCCGACAATTCCAGCAACGCCTACCGCGGCGAAGTTTCTATCCGTAAGTCTGCAGCAGGGGCCCGCAACTACACCCAGTGCGACAGTATGCTTGTTGGCGACAAGAGCGCTGCCCACACCTTCCCCTACATCACCGTGGCAAATCCCACCGCACAGACAGAACACGAGGCCACCACCAGCCGCATCAGCGAAGACCAGTTGTTCTATTTCGAGAGCCGCGGTATCAAGCGCGAAGACGCAATACAAGCCATGGTGGGCGGCTTCTGCAAGGACGTGTTCAAGGAACTGCCCGGCGAATTCGCTACCGAAGCCCGCCAGCTGTTGACCCTGAAGCTGGAACACAGCGTGGGGTAACTCGCGCGTCATCCTGAGCGTCCTCGTGCGTCATCCTGAGCGTCCTCGCGCGTCATCCTGAGTGTCCTCGCGCGTCATCCCGAGCGACCTCGCGCGTCATCCTGAGCGAAGCTATACGACACTTGGGGCGAAGCCCCTTAGTGGAAGTTATCCACTTTGTGGAGAAGGATCTAGCATTATATTTCAGTACTGTCATCTATTGTCATTTACCTATTGGTATTTTTTTGCGTATGAAAAAATACTACACCTACATAATGTCCAGCACAAACAACGCCACAATTTACATCGGTGTCACAAACGACATTCACCGTCGTTATCAAGAACATAATGCCGGAATAACCCCTGGTTTCACAAAACGATATCACGTTCACAAACTTGTTTATTTTGAAGAATATTCAGAAATAAAAGATGCTATTTGCAGAGAAAAACAATTAAAGGGGATTAAACGCATTAAGAAAAATGCTATTATCAATGCAAATAATCACGAATGGAAAGATCTTATGCTGAATGAATTCAACAATTAGATCCTTCACTGCGCCTGCGGCTTCGTTCAGGATGACACCAGAAGAAACATTCTCATTCGTTCAGGATGACACGTTACAATAAGAGGATTTTATGAACGTTCTTTTCTTGATGGCAAATGGTTTTGAAGAAACCGAATTCGTCACACCCTTTGACTACTGGCAGCGCGGCGGCATGAATGTCGCCCTGGCATCCATCAGCGACAGCACCGAAGTGACTGGCGCTCACGGTCTCGCCATCAAGACCAACGTTCTTCTCGCAGATTTGATTGCGGAAGGATTCCTCAACCAGTTTGACGCAATCTGCCTTCCCGGCGGGGGGCCCGGCGTCAAGAACCTTAAAGCGTCCGCCATGGTTGCCGATGTCATTAAGGAATTCGAGGAATCCAACAAGTGGATTTTCGCCATCTGTGCAGCCCCCCTGGTACTTTCCAAGGCAGGCATCCTAAAGAACCGCAAGTGCACCTGCTTCCCCGGTTGCGAGGATGAACTGGAATGCAAGGAATTCAGTACAGACCGCGTGGTTGTCGACGGGAAAATCATCACGAGCCGCGGTGCGGGTACCGCCGAAGAATTCGCCTTTGAATGCATGGCCCAGGCTCTTGACCACGAAACCTCCGAAAAGATCCGTAACCAGGTCGTCGCCCGCTAACACACGGATAATTTCCGATTTAGCCCATCACCTTTTTGTTGAACGCTTCCGGCGTGGTAAAAGTGGGCACAATTTCGTGAAGTGCATCAATCGCAACGTCGTCCTTATTCTCCAGGGCGGCGTTTTTCAATTTCCACAACTGGTTGATAAAGGAAGGTCCTATCTCAATCTGTTTTCCGATGAAAATAAGTTTGTTGCGGGTCTTCTCCAGACCTTCCTCATTCATGAGAAGTTCTTCCTTGATTTTCTCACCGGGACGAAGTCCAGTGAACTTGATTTCCACATCACGGTAAGGAACCTTACCGTACATACGGATCAGGTTTTCAGCCAAGGTCACGATCTTTACGGGCTGTCCCATATCCAGTACGAAAATTTCACCACCATGGGCAAAGCTCGCCGCCTCAAGCACCAGGCTCACCGCTTCGGGAATGGTCATGAAGTAGCGGATAATATCGGGATGGGTTACCGTCACCGGCTTGCCTTGTTCTATCTGGCGTTTAAACAGCGGGATTACAGAACCATTACTCCCCAGCACATTACCAAAGCGGGTGGTCACGAATTCAGTCTTTGCATCCTGCTGCTGGGACATGAACTGCACGATCATTTCGCAGCAGCGCTTCGAAGCCCCCATCACGTTGGTCGGATTCACCGCCTTGTCCGTACTGATCATGACAAACTTACCCACATTATACTGCAGTGCAAGGGTTGCCATGTGGAATGTACCGATAACGTTATTCTTGATTGCCTCCATGGGATTATTTTCCATCAGGGGCACATGCTTATGGGCCGCCGCGTGGAACACCACATCAGGCTTATACTTCTTGAAAATCTGGTTCATTCGGAAGTAATCGCGGACGCTCGCAATCAGGGTGACAAGATTCAGCCTGTCCCCATACTCCATGACCAGTTCCTGCTGAATTTCGTAGGCGTTATTCTCGTAGATATCGACAATGACGACCTGCTTCGGCTGGTACTTCGCTATCTGGCGAACCAGTTCGCTTCCGATACTTCCTCCGCCGCCTGTCACCATGCAGACCTTATCCTTAATAAAGGAAAGCACCCCCATGTTGTTGAACTTGATGGGAGCTCTGCCCAGCAGGTCCTCTACCTTGATGTCACGAATCTGGTGAACAAAGCCCGTCGCCTTCGGCTGATCTTCGGATTCGTCCAGGAAACTACCAACAAACGGAAGAATCTTCAAAGGCAATCCAGTCTGGCTGCATAAATCCAATATATTGTTCCGGTCAACAGGCGGGCAACTGGGAATGGCAAAAATAATCTGCTCGATATTTTCCTTCCTGGCAATTTCCGGAATCTGGGCTGTCGCCCCTACCACCATCACGCCGCAGACGCGCTTGCCCAGTTTGCGATAATCGTCATCCACCAGACAAACCGGGTTAATCGAATTTCCGGGATGATGGCCAATCCCGCCTCGGTTCAGAAGGATTTCCTGTAGAAGAATCTTTGCGGCACTACCGGCCCCCACAATCAAGGTTCGCTTCATCACGGCTTCCTTGTGGCCCGTAGCCACCAGGGTAATGAAAGCGCTCTTGAACATAAGTCTGAAAAGGACAACGCCAAATCCAGCAAAGAACGCATGCAAAAGGAAGAACTGCCAGAACAGATCGCCGCTGATCATCATGACAAAGATGCTGGTCATCCCGATGCCAAGGACGATTCCGACAACGCAGGCAATATAATCCTTGATCCCGATGTAACGCCATAGCTTGTTGTAGGCGCCAGACAGCATCAGGAAACTGAAGCAGCAGAAAACGCTGACAACAAAGATTACAAACTGGTCCGGACGGGCAATACGATCCGCAATCAGGGGCAACGGGAAATTCGCGACAAGTCCCGCTGCAGCTACAATGACAGCGTCAACTACAGCAAGTATACGCTTGCTGTACTTAAAGCTTTTCAGTAGATCCTTGATGCGTCCCATAAAACTTCACTGCCTAGGATTTTTTCCTGTAGCTATAATACCCATAACCGCCGTAATAACCATGCACGCCTTCTCTTTCGCAATGGTTAATGACAAAGGCCTTGGGAGCCTCGCTCAGACGGTCCACCTTGCCCATGGCTTCATTTATCTGGTCAGCAGTATGACGTCCATAGTGAAGCACATAAAGAGACAAGTCTACCTGAGGCAAAATCAGTTCCGTATCGGCAACCAGATTAATGGGCGGAGTATCCAGAATAATCACATCAAACTTTTCTTTAGCCAACTTCAGCAATTCAGGGAAACGTTCCCCATGGAGCAAATCCGTAGGAGCCATCTTGGCGCTACCAGCACCGATAACGCTCATGTTCTCTACATCAGTCAAGGAGACTGCTTCATCCAGGCTTGCCTTACCCGCAAGAATTTCAGCCAGACCCTGCTTATGCTTGCTGTAAACCACACCACGACGCATATCGGCATCCACCAGCAAAACCTTTTTGCCTGAAATAGCAAAGAGAGCAGCCAGATTTCTTGAAACAAAGGACTTGCCTACTCCAGCAACAAGACCCGCCACCATAATTACAGGATGTTCCGCAGTTGCAGAAAATTCTACAGAAGTAAATAGACTGCGTAAGGCTTCGCTGGCAGGATCCTCGGGAGAATGGCAAACCAGCGGCAAAGTTCCCTTGCGATACATGGGGCCATTACGATAGGCTCTGCGAAGCTCCTTGTTTCTGGATTCCGGAATCTTCGCGTAGACGCTAATCCCCGTCTCGCGTTCAATTTCAAGAGCATTGCGAACTCCGTTCTTCAGCAGGCGAATCAAGAACACGAGAAGCACGCCCATCATGAAGAAGGCGGCAACAGAGCATATCAGGATTCTGGACTTTTTAGGCTTTGTCTGTTCCGTATCCTCTACGGCATAGTCAACCACCCGGACAGTACCCACTTCACCGGCACGGATCACGCGAAGCTGCTGAATGTTATTCAGCATGGAAGTGTACTGGGCATTGTTCAGGGAGACTTCTTCCTGAAGGGTAAGAACCTCCTGCTGGGTCAAGGGCATCTTCTTTGCAGAAGACTTCAGCTTGGACAGTTCCCCGCGAAGCTTGGCCAGCTGCTTGGTGATGGTCTGCACCGTAGGATGTTCCGCCTTGAACAAACGGGTCGCCTCCTGGCGTTTCTGTTCCAGGTTCAGAATCTGCATGTTTAGATCCTGTTCCTTCTTCAGCATGGCCTGGGTTTCGCCAGACATGTCCACGGATCCGATCCGGTGGCGGTAGTCGGCCAGTTTCTTTTCCGATGAGTCCAGCTTAGCCTTCACGCCAGGCAGCTGATTTTCCAGGAACTGCAAGGTCTTTTCCGCTTCGGCGCTGCGCATTTCAATATTCTGGCGCAGGTAGACATTCGCTACGGAATTAAGGATGGACTGGGCCCTGTCAGGATAACGGTGGGAATAGCTTACACCGATGACACCAGTCTGCTTTCCCCTTTCCGATACGCGAAGCTGTGCCGCCAGACGACGGGCTGCGTTTAAAGGAGTCGTCACGCCAAGCTTAAACTTCTGGCCAGGCTTTCCCTTCAACTTGTCCACCATCATGGAGACGGTATCGCCCTCGAACAAGGCGCTGGCCTCGATCCCCACGGTGCCCTGGAGAACCACATCCCCATCGGGGCTAATCATTTCATACAGGGTATCGTTTACGATACGGGCGGTCCAGCCGCCACGGCGTTCCAGGGGCAAAACCAGATTGGCAACATCCATGCGTCCTTCGCGATGACGAATGCGATCCATGAAACCCACGGGAATGGCGCTAAAGCAAAGACCCTCTTCATCCACCACATAGCTAAGCACCATGCGGCTCTTGATCATCTCGATTTCTGCGTCGGCAGGGCTTGCCATATCCAGCAGCATGCCCATTTCGCCCATGGCCTTGCCCGCCTTGTTCCCCTTCACGTCTAGCTTTAGGAGAGCGTCGCTGCTATACATGGGACGAATCCAATTGCCCATAAACACACCGACAACGGCCCCGACCACAATAAAGACAAGAAGCAACAGGCGCTTCTTCCAAAGAAGGCCCAGTGCTTCTACCAAGGTAATGGCGTTACTGTTTCTTGTATCCTGCAGCGCAGCAAGACTGATGGTAGTCGTCCCGTTCGACTGATTTTCTTTCATCGTAGGTCCCTAGGAGAACTAAGCCTGGCGGTCGTTCCCCGGGGTGTAGTTGAAGCCGAATTCATCGTCGGATTCCTTGAAATCGTCAATGTCATCGCAGCTGGAGCAGCTCAACAGGTTCGTCTGGAACTTCATGTCCACAATGTTCATCTTAGGAGCTTCATATTCTTTCTTGATAGTCATCCCACACACTCCTTACTTAATAATGACCTTGACACCATTGTTGTAGTAAGTACCCTTGGTAGTAGGCTTGTGGTCAAGCTTACGGCCCCTCAGGTCCACCCAATGGTCAATAGAAATTTCCCCGGTCCTGGTGTTCAGGGTGCCAAGGTGAATGGAGGTGGTTCCTTCCTTTTCTTCATCATCAATCTGGACATCGATTGTTTCAGGAAGATCCTCTTCAATGGAAGCCACAGCACCAACCTTAAATGCGACATTATTGGTCTTGACGCACTTCAGGTAAGCGCGCATGGGGCGAATCTTGATGCCGGCCTTGCCCTTCACAAATTCGCCAGCCTTGATGTCGCCAACATCACGAGCGGCATAACCATAGAGTCGTCCAAGCTCAGAGTCGCCTTCGTTCCACTGCTTAAACTCGTAGGTGCCGATAAAGTTCCATGCACCGTACTTGTCGCTATATTCTACCACGCTGGAATTGGTCGTGGTGTTGAACACCGGCTTAGGCCCCCAAGCCAAGTTGAAAACGACATTTTCCACGGTCTTGGAAGGGATGACCATAAAAGGAACATTCGCCTTTAAGTTATTGGCGTATGCCTCATGCCTTAAATGGAGAATCCACTTAGGAGGATGCTGTTCGTTACCGTCCCACCACTTTGTAACCTTGATGTAGCTGAACTTTTCAAAATCCGGCATACGCCATCCGTCAACATCGAAGGGAAGCATGACCGTCGCCGGAACACCCGCTTCGAAAGAACGATTATAAATTACGGAATCAACCGTAATATCTTCGGTGATACTGATGGTTTCAGTAGAAGCACCATCGATGGTTGCAATGACCTTACCATCAACAGTATCAATGGATATACCACCATAAGTCTTTGCGGCCTGAGCGCCGACAAAGGCAGCCATAGCGGCAAGTAATGTAGTCTTGAGCATTTTTTTCATAAAATACCTCATTCCAATTTTTCTTTTGTAAATATAAAATTTCAAAGAGAGGCTTGCAACAAAGGACGACTTTCAGCAAGGGCTTTTCGTGGTCCAAAACATATGTTTTTCAAAAAATTTGCGTTTTTTTCTTTTTTTAGCGGGTCTTTTTAACCTATATTATCTATTACAAACTATAAAAGCGTTTTTACAGAAACGGAATTCCAAATGCCTTGTGAAAGCTCCCAACTTCTTTTTGTTATCGTATTTTCGATTATCATCCTCCTGCTTCTCGTCTTCATTTTCGGCCTGCTCGCCAAGCTGAAGAAATTCCAGGTCGCCGAAGCCGAAAACAGAAAGGCCAAGGAGACCCTTAACGTATTCAAGTCCATGAGCCATATCTTTTCTGCGGCATTCCGCATAGACATTGCCGCAGATACATTCGAAGAACTCATTCACAACAAGATCGCTCAGGAATATCTGAACAACATGGCCTGCGCCCAGGAAAAGCTCTATCAGGCATGCAACGCGTTCATGTCCCCGGAATTCATTGACGAAATGATTCGCTTCACGGACCTTTCCACCCTGGAAGAACGAATGGAGGGAAAGGACGCCATCAGCTGTGACTATATCGGCAACGTAACCGGATGGTGCAAGGCTTACTTCATCATAGACGACCGGGATGCCGACGGGAAGATCAAGCACGTGTTCTTTGCAGTACGGACCATCCACGACGAAAAGGAAAAGGAAGAGTCCCAGAACAAGAACATCGCCGCCGCGCTGACTGCGGCAAAGTCCGCCAACCGGGCCAAGAGCGCATTCCTATTCAACATGAGCCACGACATTCGCACCCCCATGAACGCCCTCATGGGATTCACCGAATTTTTGGAGAAGAATGCCGGAGACAAGGACAAGGTCATCGAATACGTCCAAAAAATCAAGGCCTCCAACGCAACCCTCCTAACACTGGTCAACAACGTTCTTGAAATGGCAAGACTGGAAAGCGGAAAGACTATCGTCGAAGAGGAATACTGGGATATCAGGCAGTTCAACGAAACCCTGACCTCTGTCTTTGCCGATTCCATGGCCAAGCACGGCCTGAACTTCGTAAGGTCCACTAAGATTACCCATCACCACATTCTCTGCGACACCACCAAGGTCCAGAAGATTTTCCTGAACCTCCTGAGCAACGCCATGAAGTTCACGCCGCCCGGCGGAGCGGTGAAGTTCGTGATGACCGAAATAGAGTCAAACAAGGACGGCTACGCCATCTACAGGACAGTCGTCGAGGACAACGGCATCGGCATCTCGGAAAGCTATCTGAATAATATCTTTGAGGAATTTTCCAAGGAGCACTCCAGCACGGAAAGTAAAATCGAGGGCGCAGGCCTCGGCATGGCGATCGTCAAGAACCTGGTGGATTTCCTCAACGGAGAAATTCAAATCGAAAGCGTCGTAGGCAAGGGAACCAAAATTACAGTCACCCTCCCCTTCAAGATTGCCTCCGAAAAAGATATTGACGCACCTCTCCGCGAAGCCAAGGAACTTCAGGAACGGGACTTCAGCAACAAGCGGGTCCTGCTTGCCGAAGACAACGAGCTGAATGCGGAAATCGCCATGGCCATTCTGAAAGAAGCAGGCATCATCGTAGACAGGGCTGAAAACGGAAGGGAATGCATCCAGATGCTACAGGATGCTGCACCGGACTACTACAACGCCGTGCTTATGGATATTCAGATGCCCATCATGAACGGCTACGAGGCCACCCGAGAGATCCGCGGAATGAACGACCCGCGCAAGGCTGAAATTCCGGTCATAGCAATGACCGCGAACGCCTTCGACGAAGACCGCCGCAATTCACTCATCGCAGGCATGAATGCCCACCTGGCAAAGCCCATCGATGTACAGGAACTGTTCAAGACGTTGAACAAATTCATCTAGTTAAGGAGAAAAAAAAATGAACCCACTTCAATTTCTCAGAAGCATACCCTTCGGACTCGTCTTTTTGGCATTCCTGCTACCGCTCTTCGTAATCTCCTGCCCCGGTACGGACACGGTCCTTGCACAAGGATCCGTCTACCAGTCCCTGGACCTGGCAAACATCCTTGGCGGAATCATGGGACAGATGTCCTCCGACCAGGTGAACGACGTCAACTCCAGCATGAAGCTCTTTACGGTAGTCATTTTTGCACTCATGATCCTTTCCGCCATGGGCTTCGGCCTTGCCTTCTTCAAGCGTAAGGTTGCGGCAGTCATGGGCATCGTAGCGCTAGTCCTTATGGTTGCCATAGTCGGCGTTCTCGTAAGCAAGTCCAGCGAAGTGATCAGCATCTCCCCGGGTTCCGGCGCCATCATTTCCATCATTCTTTATCTGGCGGCCATCGTCATGAACTTTATCCCCGCCAAGGCAGAAAAGCAGCTATCCTCCGCGGCCAAGATCCTTCTAGTCGCAATTCCAACCGCCCTGGTAGTCATAGGATTCACCATCAGTTTGGTTTCCAGCAACAACCAGGCCAAGGACGCGACCCAGGCAATGGAAAACCTTTTCCAGGGAATGGACAACCTGGACGATCTCTAAAAAAAATTGTTTCTCGCAGGACTCACTGCTTCTTAGACATTTCCTTCTTCATGATGTCTTCGAACATTGCGGGAGCCTTTTCACGGATTTCCTTTTCAAGCAAATCCAGGCCAGACTTCTTCGCATTGAAGCTGGTAAGCAGCTTGCCATCGGCCGTACTATACATTTCCACGCTAATGGTAATTTCGTCGCCGAAAGTGCTTACCTTAGCCTGGCCTATATACTGCGCAGAAATATTGCGACCCGTCTCGATCAGGTTGTCCCCTTCCCCATCTTCCAGGGACTTGTCCGCAGGGAGAACCGCCAGAATATTTTCGCGAGTCATGATGGTGTAATTCAGGTCTGCACGGAGAATCTTTACAGCCTCTTCACGCAGGACATTTGTCAGGTACTGCGTTTCCTGACTCTGGGCAACATCATTACCCATGGTCTCCACGATAGCTACAAGAACAGGATCCTTGGCGACCAGCTTGTCCGCCTCGCGCTTCTGTTCTTCTTCAATTATCTTCTGTTCTTCCGCCTTCAGGGAATCCTTGTAAGCCACCATAATGGAGTGCTCACTGGTCCTGATAACATCGGCAGAACCGCGATAACAAGGATTTGACCCATCCGGTTCGCGGACAAAGACAATACGCACCGCTTCGCCGCCCAGCTCGCGAGCCTGTTCCTTAAAGACCGATTCCATATCGGCAATCGTGCAACTGCCGCTCGCACCTTCGTACTCAACCTTACCAATGACATCCACATTCTTGGGCGTTTTTTCAAACTGCTTGTAAACCTTGACCTTAGTGCCCTCCGGTGTAGGAGGATAAAGCTTAAAACGCGTCGTGGTGTAATTGACGCTACTGCATGCATAAAGCAGGCAACCTGCTAAGGCCATTGGAACAAACTTCATAAAACGGTTCATAGGAAACCCCCGGTCAGGACAAAATCTTTTAGGGAAATATAAAAAAGAAAATGCGGAAAACGCAAAAGGTCATCTATGACCAAGGGCGAGTCGGCGCCGCTTGATCCGTTTCGGAATTAAACTAACCGTTTTCATCCAGTACTTCGCCTCCTTCCAAAAGGATTCCCTTGCGTCAAACGGAAGCAACCTTAAAAAACGAACGCGGTCCTTAAACCAGCGGGCGATTACCGGCTGCTTATAATCTTCCGCATACCAGCCGAAGTTTCCACCCTCAAGGACAACCTTCAGCAAAATCCTGCCGCGAGCCTTATCGGGGGCACACAGCATTCGGGGCTCTTCCAAGGCAAAGACCTCGCCAAGGGCAAACATTACGGCACCAGCCATCTTGCCTAGACCACAGGATTTCAGCTGGGCGGCAACCTTCGCACGGTCATCGGCAGAGCAATGCAGCAACAACTGGTGGTAATCCACAAGCTGGCGAAGACCGATACCGCCCTTAAAGAAATGCTGTTTTAGGTGACAAAGCTGCATTACCAGGGCGTAACAAACATTCGGCACATAAAAGCCCTGCGGAACCCATCGGGAAGTTTCCGCCTCCTCTGCCAGAAATTTCTGCAAGGCCCTGTTCTGCGCAGGGGCGTACATCCTGGAAGCCACATAATGAACCTCCACCACCTCCCCCGCATACTCAAACTCGGCATGATAGGAGTTGAAGACCGCCTTTTTATCTAGCCCAGACCGGGCAAGCAAATCTTCTGCGACGGACCGCCCGCCTAACACAAAAAAATCAATATCGCCAGTTTGCCTAAGATTTGAATCCGGATACAAAAGGGCGTTGGCGGAACCCTTCAGGACAAAAACCTTGTGCCCCTGCTTTTCAAACAACTGGGTAAGTTCCGCCGTAGTCTCGTTGATTTTCTTGTTCTGTCCACGAATGTGTTCCGCTTCCATGGACCAACGCCAGGCAAGCTTCTGTGGAGGGCATAGCGCAGGCGGCAACTTCTGCAAACCAAAGTAAAGCACCCCCAGCAAGGACTGCCTTTCCGCCCACTTGTGCAAGGCACCCCACTCCCGTTCAGAAAGCGCGGGAAGCGGCGCATCAGAGACGCCTAAGGAATAGCGAAGGAATTGGAAAGGAACGAAGGACATATTAAGGATTCAGCAATTTCTTCTTGATTTTCAGCAGCACGATTTTGTATAGCGGCAAGCGAACGCAATATTTCTTCACGAGTTCTTTCATCGTCAACTTATCTAGGTCAGCAAAGAATTCGTAGCGTCTAAAATGCTCCTTGAAACAATCTACCTTGAAAAAAAAAAGCGAGCAGTCTGCCCGCCAATTTTGGTTGAACCTGGGTCAAATGACCAGCTCAAGTATTATCAATATACAACAAATATTTCCATTCGTCAATGATTCTTGTAAACAGCCTTCCAATGACCAATAAATTTTCAACATTTTTCAGTTTAATCAGGCAGTAAACATTAAAATATTTTTATAGGCAAGACAGTGGTATGTATTATTTTCTCCAGACCATTTTGTCAACTACACCGGTATAGCTCTGAATGAGCTTAACAACCTTGGTGCTGACATTTTCTTCGATATAGTCAGGAACAGGAATGCCGTAATCACCCGCAGAGTTCATTTCTACAGCGGTTGAAACAGCCTGAAGCAGAGACTGTTCGTCAATACCGGCAAGAACAAAGCAAGCTTTGTCCAATGCTTCGGGGCGCTCCGTGCTGGTGCGAATGCAAATTGCCGGGAACGGATGACCAACACTGGTAAAGAAGGAGCTTTCCTCAGGCAGCGTTCCGCTATCACTAACAACGGCGAATGCATTCATCTGCAGGCAGTTATAATCGTGGAAGCCAAGAGGTTCATGCTGAATCACACGCTTGTCCAGTTTGAAACCACTTGCAGCAAGACGATTGCGGCTACGAGGATGGCAGCTGTACAGAATCGGCATATCGTACTTTTCGGCCATTTTATTAATGGCGGTAAAAAGACTGTTGAAGTTCTTTTCTGTATCAATATTTTCTTCGCGATGGGCACTTAGCAAAATGTACTTACCCTTGGTAAGGCCAAGGCGGGCATGAATGTCGCTAGCTTCGATATCGGCAAGATTCTTGTGCAGAACTTCGGCCATGGGGCTACCAGTCACATAAGTGCGTTCTTTGGGCAGGCCACAATCAGCCAAGTAACGGCGAGCATGTTCAGAGTAAGCCATGTTGACATCGCTAATGATATCCACAATGCGACGATTGGTTTCTTCGGGCAGGCATTCGTCCTTGCAACGGTTACCCGCTTCCATGTGGAAAATAGGAATATGCAGACGCTTTGCAGCAATGGCCGAAAGGCAGCTATTGGTGTCGCCAAGAATCAGCATGGCATCGGGCTTACAGGCAACCATCAGCTTGTAGCTGGCGTTAATGATGTTACCTACGGTTGCACCCAGGTCGTCACCTACGGCATCCATATAGACTTCGGGCTCCTTAAGCTTCAAGTCCTTAAAGAACACCCCGTTCAAGTTGTAATCGTAGTTCTGGCCAGTGTGAGCAAGAATGCAATCAAAGTACTTGCGGCACTTGTCAATCACAGCAGCAAGGCGGATAATCTCGGGGCGTGTACCCACAATAATCAAAAGTTTAAGCTTGCCATTGTCGGCGAACTTGATATCGCTATAATCTGTACGCAGTTCCATTACTTAACCACCTTTTCGCCAAATGTATCAGGATGCTCCGGATCGAACTGTTCGTTGGCCCACATCACGGTTACCAGGTTTTCAGTTTCAGAAAGATTGATAATATTGTGAGTGTAGCCAGGCAACATATGAATGGCCTCGATCTTTTCACCACTCACCTCAAATTCAAGAACATCATCTGTTCCAATCTTGCGTTCCTGAATCAGGGCACGGCCACTAACCACAATAAAGAATTCCCACTTGCTATGGTGCCAGTGTTCGCCCTTGGTAATACCCGGCTTAGAAACATTCACACTGAACTGGCCACAATTTGCAGTCTTCAGCAATTCTGTAAAGCTGCCACGAGCATCCACATTCATCTTCAAGGGGAAACAAACTTTTTCCTTGGGCAGATAGCTCAAGTATGTAGAGTAAAGTTTCTTTGCAAAGCTATTGTCGGGAATCTCCGGCATCAACAAGGACTGCGGCTGAACCTTAAAGGTATTCAACAAGTCCACAATCTCGCCAAGCTTAATCTTGTGAACTACAGGAGCAGCGCAGAACTTGCCATCTTCACGAAGAACAGTCTCCACTCCGTCAAAATCAGCATGATGTTCCTTGCCTTCCATGGCTGCAAGCATCTCGGCTACCAGGTCATCGATATAGAGCAGTTCCATATCAACAGACGGGTCATTCACTTGAATGGGTAAATCGTTTGCGATGTTATTGCAGAAGGTTGCAACGGCGCTGTTGTAGTTGGGGCGACACCACTTGCCAAACAAATTGGGGAAGCGATACACAAGGACCTTGGCACCTGTTTCAGCAGCGTATGAGAAGAATAGATCCTCACCCGCCTTTTTGCTGCGGCCATATTCGCTGTTACCAAAACGGCCCGCCAATGTTGCCTGAATGCTACTGCTAAGCATTACGGGACACTTGTTCCCATGCTTTTTCAAACAAGAAAGCAAGTCGCTGGCAAAGCCGAAATTACCAGTCATGAATTCGCTAGTGTCCTTGGGGCGATTTACACCGGCCAAGTTAAACACAAAATCCGCATGGGCACAGGCCTCATCCAGTTCTGCCGATGTGGAGTCAATATCGTACTGATAAATCTCCCCTACATTCAAACCAGGATGGGTACGGTCCTTGCCATCACGAATACACTCCAGAGCGGCAACCAAGTTGCGCCCAACAAATCCCTTAGCACCAGTTACAAGAATGTTCATACTACTTAGCCAGTTCTTCTTGTATGTAACTCAGTGTCAAAAGTTTTTCCTTAACCTGTTCCACATTGAGTAATTTAGTATTACTAGAATTGAACTCAGTAAGAACATTGCGTTCGGTATCACCCTTACTAAAGTACTTATCATAGTTCAGTCCTCGCTTGTCGCAAGGAACTCGGTAGAAGTTACCTAAGTCAATAGCGTGGGCACATTCCTCGTTAGTAAGCAAAGTCTCATACATTTTCTCACCGTGGCGAATACCAATAACCTTAATAGCGTTCTTATCACCACCGAATAGTTCACAAACCGCCTCTGCTTGAGTTTGAATAGTACAAGCTGGAGCCTTTTGAACCAAGATATCTCCGCTTACGCCATTTTCAAAAGCAAATAAAACCAAATCCACAGCTTCATCCAGACTCATAATGAATCGTGTCATGGAACCTTCAGTAATGGTAATGGGCTGACCCGCACGAATTTGATCAATCCATAGAGGAATCACCGACCCTCGACTACACATCACATTACCATAGCGGGTACAACAAATTTTAGTTTTATCAGGACTTACTGTACGAGATTTTGCCACAATCACTTTTTCCATCATGGCCTTACTAGTGCCCATAGCATTTACTGGATAGGCAGCCTTGTCAGTACTAAGACACACCACATTCTTAACACCAGCTTCAATCGCAGCGGTCAAAACATTATCTGTTCCAAGAACATTAGTCTTTACAGCTTCCAGTGGAAAAAATTCACAACTCGGGACTTGTTTCAGCGCAGCGGCATGGAAAATGTAATCTACCCCGTGCATTGCATTTTTTACGCTGGCAAGATCACGAACATCGCCAATATAAAACTTGATTTTATCAGCGACTTCAGGCATCTTTGCCTGAAATTCATGACGCATATCGTCTTGCTTCTTTTCGTCGCGACTAAAAATGCGAATTTCCCCAATATCAGTTTGAAGAAAACGATTTAACACAGCGTTACCAAAACTTCCGGTACCGCCTGTAATGAGAAGAGTTTTATTTGAAAAGATTGACATAGGCATAATGAAAACAAACCTTCCTTAAGCAGGTACAATATAAATCTTTAACTAACTAAAATCATTTCTTATGGGAAATGTCTTAGCATATTTCCAATGAAAGCAGGATTTAAACCTCTCAACATAATCATAATACAAGATCTTAGCGGGCTTAATATAAGAATCATCACAACATTTGTAAAAATTTGAGTTATCAAAGAGGCCAACGCAGCTCCATTTATTCCAAAACGAGGTATAAAAAAATAATTCATAATAATATTACACACTGCCCCACACAAATTCATAAACCACAAATATTTCTGTTTTTCCTCAGCCAAGAAATAAATAGCATGAACTCCTCCCATATAAGAAAAAGCAGTAAACCAAACTACAATTCGTAAGTTGTCTATGGACGGATCATAAGCATTTCCATACAGTACTCCAATAATGATTGGAGCTAACAAAGTCATCACAATACTTTGCAGTAAAGCAAGATAAACAACCACACCATATAAAACAGACAGCATTCTTTCGTAACTTGAATAATCGTTTTTTTTGCATTCAAAAATTTTTGGTCTAAAAGAATCTATAACAGCTCCGAAAACAAAACTTGTTAAACTAGCACAAACAACAGCCGCCGAATAAAAACCAACACACGAATTATCCATCATATTTTTTATCATGAGCCTATCCGTTTGCGCAAAAACCACAATCATTAATCCAGATATGATGTAATAATGACTTTTAGCAAACATTTTTTTCGCTCTAGACAACGATACAGAAAAACGAGTTCCACCTTTTTTTCGATAGATTACGAAAAAAGCAATTGCAAGAAGCAAACCGTCAAATGCATTCGCAACGGCAAAAAAATACACATTCATTCCTAAAACAAGTAAAACAACTTTGTACGAGGCAACGACCAAATATGCAAAAAAAGAAATCAACGAAGTGTATTTAGACAAGTACTTTGACTGGAACCAATACTGGATAATCTCAGCCGTCTGAAAAACTAAAAGCACACTGTACAAGCAACATACTATAATCGTTTCTCTTTCACCCGAATTAAGACAAGAAACTACTACAAAAATGCCAGCAACACATAAAATTGCAGAAAAAAAACTCAAACATATAGATGTTCCTAAAATTTCGCCATCTTTGTCAGGTTCATTCACTATTTCTTGTACTACAATACTATTCAACCCCAATTGCATTATAGGAGTTGCAAACGCAACAATTGAGGCTGCGTAACTTATGACGCCATAGTTAGATGGTCCCAAATATCGCGCCGTCAGCATACCTATAACTACAGCAACAAAAGCTTGGGCAATCTTACAACCAATAATCCAAGAAGCGTTTTTTGCAATTTTATTCTGAAGCAACATACAAACAACTTAGTTTAGAACAAATATTCAACTAAAGTACGATAGTTATAATAAGACTCCGCCCAAGTGGGACTGTGGAAAAAAGACCAATACCCATACAATGTATTCATCATAAAAAGAGTCAATAAAATTTTTTTCCACGGATCAGAAATTTTCTCATAAACAAGTGGCACCGAAGCTATCATAAAGGGCGTAAAGAAAAAACACAGTCTACCAATCATAGGTATCGCTAACGAAAAAGGAATCATAATATACCCCAGCATTGAGAGAAAAATAATTTTCACTTCATCTTCCCGATAATCTTTCACAAACACACAGCAAAAACAAGAAACGAAAAAAGGTAATAAACGCCAAGCCACCCCCAAACTAAAACCACGTGAATTTCCTATTTCATAATACTTCTTGTACTCTTTAATATTATCGACATCATCAAACATAAGTAGAAAATCATTCACTAAATCAGGTTTCAAAAAAAACATTACCAAAACAACAAGTAAAGGAATAGTCAAATAGCGAGCCCATTCCTTTTTGATTAAAGCAACTAACAAACAGGGATACAAAATAAAGGCAGAAGCATGCATTTGCGCAGCAAGAAACACCAAAACAAAAGCAATCGGAAAAAAAAACTGATTTCTTTTTCTAATAAGAAGAAATGCCAAGACAAACAGTGATACCGCAAATCCTTGTCGCATCATGGACATATTAAGAACATACAAATCAGTACAAAACAAATATATAAATACCCCCAACACCCACCAATTTTTAGGGACACACAACTTTACGAACAAGTAATAGATAATATTTTGAACAACGCTCAAAAAAGCAACCAAAGAAAAGAAACCTAATGGTCGAAAAAGAAAACACAAAGTTGTCCAACCAGGATCGTGAAAATAAACATTTCTTCTTACAAAGTCCCAAGTAAATTCCCGATTACTTATAAAATCAAATATCTCTTGATATGAAGAATAGTCATTTCCGTAATTATAACGGATTGCTGCAACAAGAGCTATAATCAAAAAACATAATTCCAAACCAAAAGGAAATTCATCCCTTGAAGCTAGATATGCGAACAATATGCAGACAGTACTTATTATAATCAAAAAATACATTTAGCTACAATTCCAATTGCAATCTATAAAGATCAACATACTGTTCATTTATTACATTCATATCAAATGAACAAGCCTTTTTTCTACAAAGCTCTGTTGTAAAGTTTTTTTTCTCGCATATTTGAACTATTTTTCGCACCAGAGAATCTACATCATTTTGTTTCACAACAAAACCACAAGAGTTATCAATGCATTCCGGACTTCCACCGGTTTTAAAAGTAATCACGGGAGTTCCACAAGCCAAAGACTCTATATTGACCAATCCTAGAACTTCTTCTCTTGTAGGATTTACAAAAACATCTGCAGCTGTATAAATTTCAGCCAATTCTTTTTGATTTTGTGTTCGATGAATAGAAATGATATTTGAAGGCAGTAATGCATCAACAGAATCATTGGTACCAACTAAAATAATTTGATAATCCTTCGATAAACGTTTGGCGAGATCTATGAAAACATCTAACCCTTTTCGTTTTTCCCATTCAAAAGCAACTCCAAGAATAATTTTTTTTTCTAGGATATTATACTTTCCCTTAAAGTTACTTTGCGACGGCTTAAATACGGAAAGATTTATTCCATTGTGAATAACCTTTACCGGATAATTTTTTAAATAGGATTGTTTTACCAAATCAGCAAGCCATTGAGAGGGGGTAACGATTGTGCAATTTTCTATTCCTGTAAACCATTTCTTTTTCAAATTCCACATTTTCTTTGTAGAATCCATTTTTGAAGAAGGATAACTACAAGATGGATATTGGCAGCATCCACAACCTTTTTTCCATTTATCGCACTTTATTAATTCAAAGTATGGGCAACGTCCTGTAAAACTCCAACAATCATGAAGAGTCCATACCACAGGAATATCATTTCGCTTTATAAAGCGGAATAAAAGAGGTAAGTTAAGATAGTTGCCATGAACATTGTGCAAATGAATAAGATTGCACTTTTCTTTTTTCATCTTGCGAATTAAAAATTTTGTAGCAAAAAAGGACAATATTCCGGAAAGGCCGCTGATTTTCGCAAATAAAGAATGTATTAAATGGGATAAGCGAGAGCCAATAAAATAAGTAAGCTCATCTTTTTGGGGTCGATTAGTACGACTATCTGGACAACATGTAATAACACGAATACCATGATTACGAGCTGTTCTCGCAATCTGCAACATGATGCCGCCGGTACTTCCGACATTACAAGTATTTATCTCAAATATAGTTGCCATAATCCTATTTCAAAAATTCTTTTTCAACAATATCAAAAAAATATTTCGGTGTACTTTTGGATAAAAAATCCGAATTTACAATAAAATCGTTCTTTTGTCCATCTTCCAGAAAATTTTTTATTTTCACGCAATTTTCTTCTTTTGTTGCATTTTTAAAAACATTTAAAGCATTTCCATACTCTTCAAAATAAGGAATCGAAACATCAATGTTTGAACTTACAAAATTAAGAATTGGTCGGCTGGTTGAAAAATATTGAAAAATTTTACTTGGGACCATATTTACGGTTTGTTCATTAGAAATATTCACTATTACATCTGCATTTTTTAAAGCATATACAACTTTTGAATTTTCTAACATACCATGATAGAAAACACTTTGTGACTTCTCAATAATCGGCTTCAACTCTTGTTCAACACATCCCCAAATATGCCAAACAATCTTTTTACCATTTGCGTTTAAAATAGATTCAAACATATCAATAGCATGCTTAGGATTTCTGTTTTGAGCATTCAATGTGCCTATATAAACTAAATTGCAATAATCTTGCACATAAGGTAAAGCAAATTCCTCGTAAGTCATGTCAGGGATGCAAACAGGGAAATCAGCAAATTTTGTGTTGTTGAATTCAAACTTTCTATTTTGAATTGCTCTTGGTAAAACAATCATATCCAAAATTTGTTGTTCTTTAAGAGCGGCTCTCCATGCTTTTTTTTCTTGGAATGATTTGATCCATTTGTTTGCTGTATTTGGATTCGTAGTCAAATCCAAATGATAGCCAACGCAAAAAACATTTTCCTTAAACATACTTTTTAGGGTCATTACGGAATAAATGGATTCATAGGGACGATAACAGCCAACAACCAAGGATATTTTTTCCCTTTTTATAATTTCCCTTGCTATTTTTAAATATTTCTTTGATCTAAAAAAAGAAACGTTAGGGTAAAAAACTGAAACAAAAAACCGTCTTAAAAAAGAAAACAAAAGAAACAGACATTTCCCTAAAACCATTTTTGAGCATAAAGAATGCATCGCATCATACAAAGCCCATTTTACGCCATAAAATTCAATGCCATTTTCCGAGAAGTGCTCATGTTTTTTTTCCGAATTATATATACAAAAAACAGAATATCCGTTCCGTTGAAATTCATAAGCGACATTTCTTACACATATACCTGTAGCATCATTCGCTTTTCCAAAGCCATCACATAGAAACAGGACCTTCTTTTGCATTATGAATACACCTTTTTTATTTCTATGCTTTAACCATCATCTTATAGGATTTCATCCACCCACATCCAAACAGCTTACGATGTCTAATGGCATCTTGCAAGCATAGCAGTTTCCACCAGCGGGGAGAAATCATCTTATATAATGCACCCTGGTCTCGGAAATACTTTTCATCATAAGCAGCTTTCCAGGTAGAGGGCCTTTCTTCTGTAAGTTCGGCAATGTATTCAGGAACAGCATACATTGTTAAGCCTTTCTTTAGGCAATCTGTCAAGAAAATATTGTCTTCCCCATGACTGTGTTCCGTTCCACCGCCAAAACATTGATTGAAATATATTCCTTTATCTCGTATCGACTTTAGACGAATTGCAACACGAGCCGTTCCAAAGCGAAGATAATTTAAAAATCCAACCTTGTAAGCTTTCTTTATTACATGACGCGTTACGACAGGTTCAATAAGATTAAAAGCTATAACATCCGCTTTGGGAAATCTCTCAAACGCCCTTTGAACCTTTTCGGCATAGTCATCAACATAGACCATATCATCATCTGCGAACAAACAAAATTCTCCTGTAGCCCGCATTAACGCATTATTTCTATTCAAGCCTACACCACGTTCTGCAAAATTTAAATAACGCACTTTATGACCATTCCATTCAAAATCTTCTACCGAATTGCGATCACACTGGTTAGCAACAATAGCATCTGTTTTTAGATGCATTTTGTCCAGAAGGGAATGATCTTTTTGGTACATTGCAGCAACAAGAACTTGAACAGAAGACATTATGCGACCTCCTTCACAACAACCCTGCAAGGAACGCCAACTGCAGTCGCATTTGCAGGAACATTCTTATTTACTAAAGTACATGCACCAACAACTGCGTTTTCTCCAATAGTCAAGCCTTCACCTTCTGGAGTTTTGCTAATAACGTTGGCTCGCATACCAATATACGCTCCATCGCATACAGTGATAGGCAAATGTCCCTGGTTACGACCATGGCATGCAAAAAACACACCATAAGAAATAATGCAATTATTTCCTATTTTCAACATGTCATAACACATATCATCTAAATAGCAGCGCATTCCAATAAAGCAATGTTTCCCTATTTTGAAGCCACAAATTCTGTACAACAAAATTCGAATACAATTAAAAGGACAATAGGGAGCAAGGACTTGGGCAACGAATTTGCGAACAGGCTTTGCAACAACCGTCAACAAGGAATAGTTAAAATAGTACGGAGCAGGTTTACCCTTGACTTTTTCATAAAGCCATTTTGCAAGAATCATATACCATTCCTCCCCACATACAAGAACTTTTTCATTACGCCAAAGAACAAGTTGCGCAGCGTTATCCACAAGCTGCTTATGGGGTTCATTCCTTCGGCTTCGCGGTACAGCTTGTAGTGCCACTTGATGAGAGCCGTATAGCTGTGATTGCTGATGGAGCCGGTGCGTTTGCGGTAGCTGGCCAGCACTTCGGGCAGCAGGTGGCATTTGGCCTTGCGGATGATTTTCAGCCACATGGCGTAATCGTTGTTTTTCTTGATGTCGGCAATCTGGATGTCGCCCACAACTTCGCGATTGTACATCACGGTAAGGCAGCCAGGCCAGCAATAGTTGTACATGCCGGTCTTACCGATATGGGCTGGGCCTCCAACAACTACACCCAAGGCAGCGCCGCTCTCGTCAATTTCGTTGTACTTGGTGTAGGTGAAATCGTAGCCGTTTTTTTCCATGAAGCGGATTTGCTTTTCCAGCTTGTCGGGTGCCCACAGGTCGTCGCTATCCAAGAAGGCAATGTACTTGCCGCGGGCTTCGCGGAGGGCACGGTTGCGACTGACGGCGGCACCGCTATTGGTGGCGTTTTGGAGAACGCGGATACGGGATGCTAGATTCCCGGTCAAGCCGGGAATGACTTTTGAATGTGTGCCGGGAATGACAGAGGAAGGGGCGTCGGGAATGACTGCGGAGGGAGTGCCGGGAATGTCATCGGATAGAATGTCGGAGATGACTTTCATCGTGTTGTCAGAGCTGCAATCGTCAACGATGATCAGTTCCCAGTTGGTGTATGTCTGAGCCATCACGGAACGGATCGATTCGGCTATGAATCGACCGGTGTTGTAGCTAGGCATAATTATGGAAACCAAGGCAGACATTTTGCATTCCCAGGAATGCATTAAATTTACATTCTCGTTATAATGTTTGTTCTTCAAATTTTCGGAAAGCAGCGTGATTTACGTATATATTCAAAAACTCCCGGCCAAAATGGTCGGGAGCTTTGAAATTTATTTGTCCGATTTTTTACGACTTTTGCATTTCCGCCTGAATTTCATGGACGCGATCTTCGGTGAGCCCAGAGAATTCAATGATTTCTTCCATGGGCTTATTCTTGGCTAGCATCTTGCGAGCGGTTTCCACAGCATGACTTTCTACGCCTTCGTCAAACCTGACATCGCCAACGGTTCTATAATTAGGTCGAATAAAGTCCATTTTAAATGTCTCCATGAAGTTTTGGAAAACCCATCCATTCAAATATACATCCATTTGACGAAGAATGTCAAGGGACTCTTCTTTGGGAAGTTCCGTATGCACTCTATCGACAATATGACTGAAGGTCGCCCGGTTCGCTTCAGGGTTGCGAGCATACTTCAACGAGCAAATGAGCGCAGCAAGCCGTGGTCCAAATTTTTCAACAGCATTGTCCGGTACATCTTCTACATCGAGCATCATCCCCTTGAATGGAAGCATGAACTTCTGAAATTCTTTTGGATAGGCGGCAACCTCGTTAGTCAAAGGGTTCCAGATTTCCCTACCATTGTAAAGAATGATTGCAATGGAAGGAATTCCCTTACCCGCATTTTCAGCCATGTGTTCAAACATCAGATGGTAATTATACTTGCGGAGTTGCGTCATCACGCCGTCGTCGGGGTATGACTTGTGTTCCAGCAAAAATCCCACGCTGAGCTGAACAGGACTTCCCAGGGAATTTTTCAACTTGGCAAGGAACGCGAGATCCGCATAACCGATGGTTTCCGTGTCGCTGTAATCCCCAGGAATGCGGACAAAGGAATTTTCATCAAGAAGATCAACAGCGCTCCTTAACTCGTTGTCGATGGTTGTGAGATAGTGAACCAGTTCCAAGAAGGTTGGAACATGGGAAAGGACTCCCCTACAAAAGGAGTCGTGAAGTTTTTTATTCATTATTGACCTTGGCAAAGAACATTGCCAAACAGGGTTCATATAACAAAAGAAGAATCGCCTAGACGGGGTCGATTCCTATAAGCAGAATTTCGCTGTCAAAAAAGACGACGGCGAAATTTGCTTGAAAAACATCGCTGTAGCGATGCTGATACTAATATACAAATTTTATGCGAAGTTTTTCGCATCATCAAATAAACTATTGCCCCTCAATCAACTTCTTCGCCAGTTTCTGGCCTTCGTCATATTCCATCTGGCTAATTTTTCCTGCAGCTAGCAGATAGTCGCCAAGATCCGTTGCTGTATCGCAATTTTCTTCGGTAATGTCGGCTCGTTTGATGAAAGCCTTATTCAAAGTGGTAAGAATAATTTTCAAGTCGCCTAGAAATGTTATCCTTTCAACATACTGCAAATCGTAATTGATTTTTTCTTCCCATGAAATGGCATTGCGACCATTGATCTGGGCAAGGCCACTAAGCCCCTGTCGAACCGTATGGCGCTTACGTTGCCTGGGGGTCATAAATACCATGTCACGGACCAACTGCGGGCGCGGTCCAATAACAGCCATATCGCCCTTCAAGATGTTAAACAATTCAGGCAGTTCATCCAGACTGGTGCTGCGAAGAAATTTTCCATATTTCGTAAGGCGAACATCATCGGGCAACAAGTTGCCCTGGGCGTCGCGGGCGTTGGTCATGGTACGAAACTTTACTAGCCTAAAAATCCGTTCGTTTTTACCAGGGCGAGGCTGCGTAAAAAAGGGATTGCCACCCATCTTGATTGCTCCAAGAACCGTAAGTACAAGAAGAATCGGGCTCAGGCAGAGGATTGCTGCCAAAGCACAAAAAAAATCAATGATTCGTTTGAAGAAATTCTTGTACATAGTTCTTATAGGTTCTGCTAGATCCCCGGTCTAGCCGGGGATGACATGGGGTGGGTTATGCTAGGTCCTTCGTCGCTTCGCTCCTCAGGATGACACGGGGGGGGGGGGTCTTCAGGATGACACGCGGGGGTGTTCTTCAGGATGACGCGCGGGGTAGCTCCTCAGGATGACATGGGGTGGGGTCTGCAAGACTCGTTAGGAAAAGCACTCCCGAATTGTCCGAATGATTGCATCCTGCTGTTCGGGAGTCATCTTGTTGTCGCTGGGGAGGCAAAGACCGCGGGCAAAAATATCGGCACCCACATCTTCTACGGAACCTTCGATGTAGGCGTTGGTGCGAGCACGACCGTTGCCCTGCGCAGTGATAAACGCATGGCTGCGGTAAATAGGTTGCATATGCATGGGCTTCCAGACGGGGCGTCCTTCCGCATTCATCTCTGCAATCTTTTCCAGGATTTCTGTAGGGCAAGTCTTGCCCGGTTCACTGACATAGGCTACGTCCGTTTCGCCACGGACCTGCTTGCACATGGCATCCTTGTCAATGATCATACAGCTGAGCCAGAAGTTGGGTTCACTATTCTTTTCATCGTAAGGATTCATCGCCACAGGAAGTCCCTTGAAGCCTTCCTTGTATCGCATGTAGATGGCTTTCTTCTGTGCGATGTGCTCTTCCAGGTAGGGCATCTGGCCGCGGACAACGCCAGCAATCACATTGCTCATGCGATAATTGAAACCAACTTCCTCATGTTGGTACCAGCTGGCAGCCTCGCGGCTCTGGGTACTCCACTTGCGGACCTTGTCTGCGTCCTCCTTACTGTCGGTAAGGAACATTCCGCCAGAACTTCCCGTAATAATCTTGTTGCCGTTAAAACTGATGGCATTGAAATTGCCGAAGGTTCCGGTCTGTTTCCCCTTATAGGAGGCGCCAAAACTCTCAGCAGCATCTTCAATCATCAGCGCGTTATGACGACGGCAAATCTCGCGAATTTCATCCACCTTGGCAGGCGTCCCGTACAAATGCACCAGAACCACCAGGCGAACCTCCGGGTAAATCTCGAAGGCCTTTTCCAAGGCCACCGGGTCCATATTCCAGGTATCCCGTTCCGTATCGATAAAGACAGCTTCGCCATTTTCGTAGGCAATCGGGTTCACCGTTGCGTCAAAGGTCATGTCGCTGCAGAAAACCTTGCGCCCCTTAAGGCTACCCTCGCCCACCTTGGGCATGCCATACAGAGCTTCCCCCGCAAGCTTTGCGCAAAGATGAAGAGCAGCCGTTCCCGCAGAAAGGGCAACCGCGTACTTACAGCCAACCTTTTCTGCCACAAGGCGTTCCGTCTCGTTGATGTTTGCACCGACGGTACTCATCCAGTTGGTTTCATACGCCTCCTGGACGAACTTGATTTCATCACCGTGCATGGTGGGGCTAGAAAGCCAAACCTTTTTTTCAAAGCGCATACGAATAAATCTCCTTAAAGATTACCATTCATCATCCTGCTTGGGTTCCTGGGCGGGCTTCTGCTGGGCTTCGTCGGCATAGAACGGAACCAGTTCCACACGACGGTTCTGTGCGCGGCCCTTCTTGGTCTTGTTGTCGGCAATGGGCTTGCTTGCACCATAACCTGCGGCCCGGAGACGTTCTGCAGCCACACCCTTCTTGATCAGGTAATCCACTGCAGACTGGGCACGGCCCTGGGACAGTTTCTGGTTTGCATCGTCCTTACCCACATTGTCCGTGTGGCCCTGAATTTCGAGGTTCACTTCCTGGAACTTCAGGAGCAGGGCATAAATGTCATCCAGGGTCTTGAAGCTTGCCTTGGTCAGGGCGGTAGAGCCGGTCTTGAAGTTAATGCCCTTCTTCAGCAAGTCGAGATTTTCGCGCTTGTTCACGGGGCAACCCTTCTTGTCCACCTTCACGCCACGGAGTGTATTGGGGCACTTATCCTGATAGTCGGGTACGCCGTCCTTATCGCTATCCAGGGGGCATCCGGTGGTATCCACGGGAGCACCCTTCGGAGTCAGAGGACACTGGTCGCGATTGTCGGGAACGCCATCCTTATCTTCATCCATTGCACAGCCCACAGAGTCAACACCGGTGTTAGGCGGAGTATTGGGGCACATGTCCTGATAGTCGGGAACGCCATCCTGGTCAAAGTCAAGAGCGCAGCCGTCGCGGTTCACCTGAACATTTGCAGGAGTTCCCGGGCACTTATCCAGAGTATCGGCAACACCGTCATGGTCTTCATCCAGAGGACAGCCAGTGGAATCCACAGGGAAGCCCATCGGCGTATTGGGGCAAGCATCCAGAGAATCGACAACGCCATCACTATCGGCATCACGAATGGTATCCGCCACGACCACGGTATCCGTGCGCATAAGGGTATCCACAACAAGCAGCGTATCCACCTTGACCAGGGAATCCGGTGCAGGAGGCAGCCCCATGGGACATTCAGGCTCCGGAGCCTTTTCAGCACCGCCAAAGGTCCAGGTCAAGGAACCCGTAAATGCGTAGTTCACAGTAGGAACATAACCATAGGACTTGTAGTTTCCCTTCTGATCCACATAGTGAAGAGTGTAGTCTTCGATATTCTTCATTTCTTTTTCACGGTCATAACCTACACGCATCATACGGGTAGAAAGATCAAGACCGCCCGTCAAATCGATGTTATAAGGCAGGTGTAGCTTTAAACCGGGAGTAATCAGCATAGGATCTTCAAAGAAATCCAGAGGCATACCATTGTTTTCTACACGGAACTCACCCGAGTATTCCACAAAAGCCGTAATCCAGCTAGCCCAATCCCAGTCCAAACCGGTGCTGTAGATCAGGGTGTTGGATCCTTCGTTTGCATAAATAATTCCAGCACTAAAGTTCCATCGAATGGGGATGTCCACTTTACTAAAGTCCAGGGAAGCGATGGCCGTTGCACCAATAACGACTTCATCGGCTGTATAGGCATTTGTGGTTCCGTCACCGCGAATATACCAGGCATGGCGAGGACGAAGTCCCAGGGCCTTTCGACCAATGGGCAAGTACATATCAAACTGGGCGGCTAGGCTCAGCATACTGGAGTCGCTGATAAAGGGTGCACGCACCTTTGTCCAGATATCCAGATCACCCTGGCGAATATTGCTTGTGGCCTGCAAATAGCCTCGGGCAAAGGATCGGTCATAGTTGATATTGAAGGCTATACCAGCATCCACATAGTCAGTCAAGCCAGCAACAAAGAAAAAGTTACCTGTAGCAGACAGTTTAAAATGTTGAAGTTTTATGCGTTCATCATCATCATAATAAACGCCCATTCTAGCCAATGACCAAGGGTCAATGGTCACATTACCACCGGTACCCACCGTAAATCGCCACTGTCCTAAAGACTTCGCATTTTGCTGGTGAATACCATCAGAACCGCCCATCAAGCCCGTCTGAGCAAAAGACAGGGAGACAAGCAGAAGAACAAAGCCCAAAAACAAACTATGTTTCATGATTTTTTCCTTCTCCTAAAAAATCAAAACATCCGGGGGCCAAAGATAGAAATACTCAGGTTCTATTTCCTTACTCATCAAGTAGTTAGGTTACTAAAAATCGTCTTTTATTACTCATGGCGGGTAAAAACCGCAGAAACACCGATGAAATATCATGGAAAAGCGCATTTTTACTAAATTTGGATTATGAATTTAAAAGATCGTATTATTCGTTCTACTGGCAAAAAAGCACCTTTCCGCCTGGTTCTTGTGGATATAACCAACACAATGAACGAAATTGGCGCAAAGCATAACGCCCAGGGTTACGCCCTGAAGCTCCTGGCAGAAACCACCATCTCCTCCATCTTTTTGAGCAGCAGTCTCAAGATGAAGGGTACGGTAAGTGTCACCGTCACCTTCGGCGGCGAAATTTCCTACACCAAGGCGGATACCACCCCCTACATCAGCCGCAAGGAAGACGAGGAATCCTACTACTTCGTCCGCGCCATGATTCCCCAGGACGACCTGCAGGCCATCAAGGCCGACGAACCGGCACTGATTCCCCAGAGCTATCAGGTGGTAAAGCTGAACGAATTCGGCAAGCGCGTCCACGAAAGCGTAGTGCAGGCGGTAAGCCCTTCCATGGGCCAGAACCTGGCCACCTACTTGTACCAGTCCGAACAGATTCTATCTGCTGTGGGCATCGAAGCCCAGTTCAACCAGCAGGATCCGAGCAAGCTGGACTACGCCATCGGTTTTTATGTGGAAGCCTTCCCCGAAATGGAAGAAAAGGACACCACCACCCTGGAACAGGTTGTCCTGAACCTGCCCAAGTTCGCCGAAATGTACGACACCCAGGAAAAGGGCGGCAGGACCATGGTGGACGAACTGCTTTACCAGTTCGAAGGACCCTACGAAATCGAAGTCATCAAGGAATTTGGTGCCAAGGCATTCTGCCCCTGCAGCAAGGAACGCACCATCAGTTCCCTGGCGGCACTCCCCCTGTCCGACCTGAAGGACTTGGAAAAGGACGGCAAGGATCTGGAAATGGTCTGCGACTTCTGCCGCAACAAGTATGTCGTAACCATCGACGACCTGAGAAATTTGATTAAGGAAAGAGAGAATTAATTGAGAATTGATAATTGAAAATTGAGGATTGTTCAAACAGGCGGCTTCGCCGCGTTGGTTTAGAATTATCAATCATCCATCATCAATTATCAATGAATAACTAAGGGATATTTATGTTTACTAAGCAATGTGTTGTTACTCTTGATTTGGAAGGCGTTCTTGCCCCTGAAATCTGGATTGCCGTCGCAGAAAAGACCGGCATCGAGGACCTGCGCCTTACCACCCGCGACATTCCCGACTACGATGTTCTGATGAAGGGTCGTATCAAAATCATGGAACGGGAAGGCCTTAAGCTTTCTACCATCCAGGACGTGATCCGTAACCTAGGCCTCCTGGAAGGCGCCCGCGATTTTATGGACACCCTCCGCGACGAAGCTCAGGTCATTATTCTTTCCGACACCTTCCAGGAATTCGCCTACCCCATCATGCAGAACCTGGGCATGCCCACCATCTTCTGCCACAACCTGGTGGTGGAAAACGACATGATCAAGGGTTACCACCTGCGATTGAACGATCAGAAAACAAAGGTCGTCAAGTCCCTGCAGGACCTGAATTTCAAGGTGTTCGCCAGCGGAGACTCCTTCAACGATACCGGCATGCTGAAGCAGGCTGACAAGGGTTGTTTCTTCTGCGCTCCGGATTCCATCGTGGCACAGTTCCCCCAGCTGGATTCCACCAAGACCTACGCGGAACTTCTGGCAAAGTTCCACCAGTTCCAGGACTCTCTGTAATTTTAGGAGTATGCGGTGAAGCTCTACACTACAGACTTTGTCACAGGCAAGGAAATCGAGACCATCGGCATGGTCAAGGGCAGTATCGTATTTAGCAAGAACTTTGTCCGGGACATTTTCGCAGGTCTCAAGTCCATCATCGGTGGAGAACTGGCTGGTTATACCGAAATGCTGGAACAGGCCCGCACGGAAGCTACCGACCGCATGATCATGCAAGCCCAGAACATCGGGGCAGACGCGATTGTGTCAGTTCGATTCATGACCTCCGCCGTAATGGCCGGTGCCGCAGAAATCATCGTCTACGGAACCGCAGTCCGATTCAAGAAAGTTTAGCTCGCCAAGGGGGCATTATGAGCATTCTAAAAAGACATTGGAATAAACTTATTCTTGGTCTTTTCGCATCTTTCTGGACAGGATGCGCAGACAAGCCCGCAGACAATCCGCCCTCGCTTTATGGATGCCCTCCAGACATTTGCGCCCCCGACAACATCGACCAGGAATCTCCAAACGACAAAAAAGACACTACAGAATCCAGCCCTAGCACCGAGGAAGGCTCTAGTTCCGAAAGTACTGCAGTAGCCCCTGTCGAAGACGAGGCGGAGAAGCATTTCCCAGCTCCAATCTATGGAGCCCCCGCTTTTTACGAAGATGACTGATTGTAAACGAAAAGCTACCCCAAATTGAGGGTAGCTTTTTTCATCTACTCTATAGCTACTTAAGCGTCGGCGTCGTCCAGTCGATCCAATCAGACTTATTCCATCTAATTTGTTCTGAATTCTTGGTATAGTCAATCTTACCGGTCTTTACATCCTTTCCGAGCAGGAACTTGTTGATAAAGTCCTTGACTTCATCAAACTGCCCGTTAGGCAGACTGCAGTGGGCATGGCCACCTTCCTGAGAGTAGGTGTAGTTTTCGGAAACGCCTAGAGCATCAAAAATTTCCTTGGAAGCCTGGCCGCAATAGTTGGAAGGAACCTCACCCAGCCATTCCTGCCCCGCGTTATCGATAATCAGCAGGGGACGAGGCGCAATCATACCGACAAGCATGTGCTGGTCAAAGGGCAGGGTGTTTTCACGACCGTCATAGTTCTTGAAGGTAGTCTTCATCCAGTTTCCTTCGGAACCGGCACTGTTCAACCCCTGGACAAACTGCTTGCCCTTCTGTTTGTTGACCTGTGCCCCCACACGCCAGAGGGAAGCGCCACCGGAACCGGATTCCTGAGGAATGGTAAGGGCAATACGAGTGTCAAAGGCGCCAACAGCCAGAGAACCCTTGCCCCAGCGAGAACAACCGGTAATCCCCAAGTGCTTTACATCAATGCCCGCTTCCGGAGTCTTTTCCAGGGCGTCAATCAGGCGACTCACGCCCCAAGCCCAGGCCATGATGGTCCCCGCCTCTGCATTAGAGCCATAGATGTCATAGAATTTTCCCTTTCCCCGCTGGCTTTCGGGAGCCACGTTATCGGGATTAAAGATAATCTGGGCAATATCAAGACCTGTAAGAGCTCCACCCAGGCTTCCGCAGGTATTCCCCATAAAGCCACCGCCAAACCCGATCATGGCTGGTTTCGGATTATCCTTAGTTCCTGCGCCGCTGATGGTTACGGCAAAGGAGGCCGATTTTCCCTTGTCGGTTACAGTCACCGTAAAGGTGCTTCCAGCAAGTTTGCCTTCCACCTTTTCGGGATTGCGGGGCTTTTCGCCATACATGATCTTTTCGTACATGGCGCCAATTTCCTCACGGCGACACTTCCATTCGTCCTTGGTAGAAATTCTGGAACCCGCCAGAGTGGTAAACGGATCTGGAAGCTTTGCATTATTTACGCTCGTGGGAATGTTCCCGATGGAGCATTCGTCGCGGTAATCCTCCTTAAAGGCGGGAGCCGGATTCACCACCATTTCGCTGCTGCTGGAAATTTCTGCAGAGGCGGAACTCAAGGGCTTTACCGACGAGGAGCTGATTTCAGCCATTCCGGCAGAACTTACAGGTTGTTCCGTGGCAGAACTCAGGGGAATTTCCACAGCGGAGCTCAAGAAAATCTCTGCAGCAGAACTTAGCTGATCCTCTCCAGGAACTGCTGGATTTTCGGGGCCATCCCCAGGTAAAAAACTATCGCTGGATGCCGGAATTTCTCCAATTTCCGGTTCAACGGCGGAATTCTTGTCATCGGAACAGGCGTTCAGGAAGAACAGCCCAAAAACTGCTATGGCAGATGCTGCCAGCATTCTATTTTTCTTCATAATCCAATCCTAACAAACCCTCATCTCAACCATTCGAGATTGAGGTTTCTCTAAAAATATTCTCCCCTTGTGACTTTGCGCACATTCTGTAGTACAAAATGTTGTAACAAATTACAACGGTCATCAGATTCTACCATTGCAGCCAGCCACACCACCTGATGACCATGAGATTTTCCAGCGTTTTACATTTTCTTGAAAACGCGAACTTTTCATTTCACTTTCTGAAAAAAATCTTATTCCAGGTTGGAATAGAACGCTTTGCCAAAAAACCTTTTTTTTCGCTTATTTTCGGCAAATCCCATTCACAGAAGGGCCGATAAAAACATATTATTGGCTATGATGGATCAAGTAGTTCTCTCATCGAATCAGGAGCACATTATCGATGTGCTGATCAAGAAGAATCCCGCCCTGGATCGCGAGATTCTTTCCAAAGCTGTAGCCTTTATTGCAACCGCCCACGAAGGGCAATACCGCAAGAGTGGCATGCCCTACACGGAGCACCCTTACGAGGTCGCAAAAATCCTTGCGGACCTTAAGCAGGACCAGCCCACCGTTCTTGCAGGCCTTCTCCACGACGTTGTGGAAGATACCGACCACACCCTGGAAGAACTTTCCGAGATGTTCGGAGCAGACACTGCCTTCATGGTGGACGCCGTCACAAAGATTACCGCCGCCCAGGAAGCCAATAAGACAGCCCAGAAGGCGGAAACCTATCGTAAGCTGATTATCGCCATGGCAAAAGACCCGCGAGTCATCATGATAAAAATCGCGGACCGCATCCACAATATGCGAACCATGCGCTACATGAAGCCGGAAAAGCGCCAGCAGATTGCCCAGGAAACCCTGGACATCTACATTCCCCTGACCCATAGGTTCGGTCTATACAAGCTGAAAACCGAACTGGAAGATTTGAGCTTCAAGTACGTCAATCCCGACGAATACCAGAAGCTGGTGGACGCCCTTATCGAAAACAAGGAATCCCGAGAGAAATACATCCAATCCGTCATCATGCCTCTTCAGATGAAGATGGCGCTTGAAGACTTTGACTGCACCATCCAGGGACGCACCAAGAACATTTACAGCATCCACAACAAGATGATAAGCCGCGGTTGCGGTTTCGAGGACATCTTCGATATCTTCGCCGTACGAATCATCGTGGAAACCATTCCAGAATGTTACCTGGCCCTGGGCTACGTTCACAACCTGTGGACCCCTCTCCAGAGCCGTTTCAAGGACTACATCGCAACCCCGAAGCCGAACCTTTACCAGAGTATACACACAACGGTGATCGGCCCGGAAAACAAGATGGTGGAAGTGCAGATCCGCACCAAGGACATGGACCTGACCGCCGAAAAGGGTTTTGCCGCCCACTGGGCCTACAAGCTGGAAACCCAGCACGAAGGCGAGGAACTGGCATGGCTCAACCACATGGTCAAGCTCCAGTCCGAAATTTCCGACAGCAAGGAATATCTGGACTTCCTGAAGGTAGACCTGAAACCGCAGGGCATGACCGTATTTACACCCAAGGGAACCTCCATTGAACTTCCCGAAGGAGCGATTGTCCTGGATTTCGCCTTTGCAGTCCATACGGAACTGGGACTCCACTGTATCGGGGCCCGCATCAACGACGAAGTAGTCAATCTGGACACCGTGGTACCCAACGGCGCCACCATCCAGGTACTGAAAAGCCCCCACCAGGAACCTAGCCCCGAATGGCTGGAAATGGTAAAGACCGTCAAGGCAAAGCAGGAACTGCGCCGCTGGATGAAGAACAGCGTTATGCTCCAGTCTCGCGACCTGGGCAAGGAAATCTGGATCCGCGAACTGCGCCTTGCAAAAATTGAAAAGGACAAGCGCCCCTCCGAGGAAGAAATCGTCAAGTACTTCGAAACTTCCGACATACAGACCTTCTACGAACGGGTAGGCCAGGGCGAACTACCCCTGGCAGACATCCACCGATTCCTGAACAACGAGAACGAAATCCAGAAGGAATCCGTTTCTCTGCGGTTCTTCCCGGCCTTTAACAAGGACAAGAAGGTGGACCCCAAGGACGACATGCCCCTGCAGATCGGTAGCGAAACCAGCCTGCTCATTCACTTCGCAAAGTGCTGCGCACCCGTGCCCGGCGACAAGATTGTAGGCGTACTCCGCCCCCAGATTGGTATCGAGGTCCACAATGTGGACTGCCCCGAACTGAAGAAACTTCCCGTGGAACAGCAGATTGCCGTTGAATGGAGCGAACAGACCACCCACGCCTTTGAAGTCCACCTGTCCATCGAAAACGACAACCGCAAGAACTTTACCTACGATGTTCTGAAGGTACTAAAGGACCAGAACCTGTTCATGGACCGAATTTCCTCCGTCGGCGAGAATTATTCCGGGCGAATCCGTCTCGTATTCAAGGCCTACCGCAAGGACCAGGTGGATTCCCTCATCAGCGACATCAAAAAAATTCCAGGCACGCGCCAGGTGACCAAGTCATGATTTCAACACTCCATCATAGCGACTACACCCTCAAGAACCGCGCCTTCAACTGCCGAATGCGCAACCGTTACTACGAGGAAGTCTACTACGCCTTCAGGGCCCTGTTCCCCAACGAAATTGCCGAACGGACCGAGCCAAACCCGGTAGCGGACACCGTCTGGTTCCAGCACCTGGGTCGAGAAATCAAGCGCTATGAGCGCCTGATCATGACCTGTCTGGAGTATGCCCAGGCTGCAGTTTTCTACGGCAAGGCCGAAAATGCGGCACTCTACTCCAAGGACAAGAGATGGGGTATCCTGCAGGAAGAAATCTTCATGGTACACTTTTTGCAGGAACTTTTGTCAACGACCCGCTACATCATCGCCCGAATCGACACGGACCAGATGCTGCAGCAGTGGAGTGGCGAAATGCAGGACATGAAGACAAAGCCCGTAAGTTCCGGTTATGTGAACACCATCCAGCAAAAGCTGAATGAGATGAACGCGGCGACCATTGTGGAATTTAAGGATCTGTTGCAGCATGTCCTGGAACGCTTCCAGATTGGGAACACCCTCTTTGGAACCATTCAGGAACTGCAGAACTTTTATTAATTGATGATTGATAATTGAAAAATAGAGGATAAGGAAAAACATGTCAGAATACATCATATTATCCATATTCCTTTTTCTAGGCGCGTTTATCGCGGCCGCGGCCACCGTGGTAGGCCTCGTGCTGGGTTACCGCACCAGGAAAACAAAAAACAAGATGGCTCCCTACGAATGCGGTATGGAGACCTACGGAAATGCACGAATCCAGTTCAAGGTGGGCTACTATATCTTTGCCCTCCTTTTTCTGGTATTTGACGTGGAAGCGCTGTTCCTGCTTCCCGTTCTCGCCAACTACAGGGAAATCATGTCTGGCGCAGCCGGACTTTCCCCCATGCTTGTCGTCATCGACTTGGTTATCTTTTTTGCAATTCTAGTTGCAGGCCTCGCCTATGTCTGGAAGAAAGGAATTCTCAAATGGGAATAATCAATTTCGCACCTAAGATTTTGGACCCCATTCCCGGCGGCAAGTATGTCGTGAATGCTATTGACTATGTAGTCAACTGGGCCCGAGCCAACTCCATCTGGCCCCTTACCTACGGCACCAGCTGCTGCGCCATCGAGATGATGAGCAGTTCCATGGCCCGCTACGACATCGCCCGATTCGGTTCCGAAGTGTTCCGCGCCTCCCCCCGCCAGGCAGACCTGTTTATTTTGGCAGGAACAATCACCCGCCGAATGGCACCTGCCATCCAGATGCTGTGGGAGCAGATGCCCGGCCCCAAGTACGTTCTTGCCATGGGTGCATGCACCATTAGCGGCGGTCCCTTCGTCTACGACAACTATTCCGTTGTCCGCGGCGCCCAGAACATTTTGCCGGTGGACGTTTTCGTTCCCGGTTGCCCACCCCGCCCCGAAGCACTGTTCCACGGTCTCTTGACATTGCGCGAAAAGATCCTCAAGGAAACCTGCCGCAATCCCTGGCATGAAGGCGACACACAGGATCTTTCCCAGCTGGACCGCTACCGCGAGGCAGCAAAGGCCTGGGCCGAACTGGAAAAGATCAAGGACGAGGAAATGGCCGAGGCCAGAGCCAAGTTCAAGGAAGAAAATCCGGATTACAAGAGCAGTTTCAAGCCCGTACGCGTTACCAAGGAAGCCTTCCCGGAAATAGCCCGCGAGCATGAGATTTCCCTGGCGGAAAAATCCAGCAAGGGTCTTTCCAAGGCAGACATGTTCAAGGCTCTAAAGAACAAGTTCGCAAGCGTAACCATTACAGGCGTTACCGCAGAAACTCCCGAAGCCTTGGCAGAAGCGGAAACGGCAGCCGTTGCAGCCCTTACCGCAGACAGCGTCCTGGAAGTCCGCCTGAATGCAGAAGATTACCTTGCCGCTGTGGAATTCGTGAAAAACGATCCCGCCTTCAAGATGGACTACCTTATCGACGTGACCGCCATCGACTACCCGGATCATTTCGAACTGATTACCATGCTGAAGAGTCTGGAAAAGAAACACCAGCTGTTCCTTTGCGTACCTTTGGCAAAGGACGAAAGCATCGCCGCCGAAAAGCGGGCAACAAGCATCCTTGCCAAGGTTCCTTCCGTAAGCCATCTTTACGCCGCCGCCGAAATCAAGGAACGCGAAGTTTACGACATGTTCGGCATCAAGTTCGAAGGGCACCAGGATATGCGCCGCATCTTCCTGGATCCGGAATTTGAAGGATTCCCCCTCCGCAAGGACTTTACAAACCCCAACATGATCAAGAGGCCGGTATGAGTATGACACAGCTCCCTCCGGGATTCAAAATCACCCGGGAAACCGATTCCGAAGAATTTTTTATTAACATGGGTCCCCAGCACCCCAGTACCCACGGTGCGCTGCGACTGGCCCTCCGCATGGATGGCGAAACCATCGTAGAAGTGGTTCCCCACTTCGGCTACATCCACCGCGGTCTTGAAAAGCAGGGCGAGTCCATGACCTACCTGCAGTACATTCCCATGACGGACCGTCAGGACTACCTGACCGCGATCCAAAACAACCTGGGTGTCGTCCTCGCCTACGAAAAGGGCATGAACATCGGCGTTCCCGAAAAGGCTGAATACATCCGAGTCATGCTCTCGGAACTGGGCCGCATCGCAAGCCACCTGGTGTTCTTCGGCTGCTTCGGCGGCGACCTGGGCGGACAGACCTGCCTCCTGTTTGGCTTCAAGGAACGCGAAATGGTTCACGACATTCTTGAAGAGGTCACCGGTTCCCGCCTGACCACCAACTTCTTTAGACCCGGCGGAAGTCGCTTTGACGTTCCCGAGAACTTCATTCCACGCGTAAAGGCTTTCCTGGACCACCTGGAAGGGGCCATGAAGGACTACGAACGTTTCCTTTCCAAGAATGTCATCGCTCTTGAAAGAAGCGTTGGTATCGGCATTCTCTCCAAGGAAGACGCCATCGCATTCGGCTGCTCCGGTCCCGTACTTCGCGCAAGCGGCGTGGACTTCGATGTCCGTAGGGCAAACCCCTACAGCATCTACGACCAGCTGGATTTCGAAGTGCCTATCGCCCACAACGGAGACTGCCACGACCGCTACAACGTGCGCATCGCGGAAATTCACGAATCCATGAAGATTCTCCGTCAGTGCATCGAGAAGTTCCCCAAGGAAGGTCCTTACCGCAGCAAGGAAAAGCCCGTCAAGCTGAATCCCGGTCGCTACTATAGCGAAATCGAGACTGCCAAGGGACTTTACGGCACCTATGTGGTGGCGGCCTCCGGCGACAAGCCCTACCGCATCCACACCCGCGGCCCCAGTTTCCCCCACATCGGCGTATTGAACAAGATGTGCCAGGGCGGAAAAATTTCCGACCTGGTAGTGGTCATGGCGACCCTGGACCCCGTGATTCCCGAAATTGATAGATAGTAGGTAAAACTTATGTATGTACCTTCAGTAACAAATCCGATAGGCGACTACGTTCGCGAATGGGTTCCCCAGCTGGTTGCCTACCTGCCGGAAAGCCTTCAGGGAGAAACCACCTGTAGCGTCATAGCCTTTGCCATCAACGCGATTATCTGCATCATCGCAGTTTGCCTGGTGAACATCGGCTCCGCTCCCATCCTGATCTATATGGAACGCAAGGTCTGCGCCCATGTGCAGTGCCGTCTCGGTCCTATGCGACTGGGCTGGCACGGAACAATCCAGACCATCGCAGACGTCTTGAAGATGCTCTTCAAGGAAGTCTACTCCCCCCAGGGTGCGGACAAGAAGCTGTTCTACCTCGCGCCCCTCATTGTCCTGATTGCCCCATTCATGATTGCAGCGCTTATCCCCTTTGGTCACAACCTGCTAGTTGCCAATGTGGACATGGGCATTCCCCTGATTATCGCAGTCAATGGTTTCGGCGTTCTCGGTATTTTGCTGGGAGGCTGGTCCAGCAACAACAAGTACTCCCTCATGGGATCTCTCCGTAGCGGCGCCCAGATGATCAGCTACGAAATTTCCTTCGCACTAGTCCTTCTGTTCGTCGTCATGGTTTCCGGTTCTACGAACCTGATGGAAATTACCAACGGTCAGGCAGGAACTGTCGCAAACTGGATGATCTTCAAGGTTCCCGTTCTCGGTTTCCTCGCCTTCATCATGTTCTTCATCGCATCGACTGCGGAAATGAACCGCGCACCTTTTGACATTGCGGAAGCAGAACAGGAACTGACTGGCGGCTACCACACCGAATATACCGGCACTCCTTTCGCCATGTTCTACCTGGCAGAATACATCGCCCTGGTGACCAACTCCGCCCTTGCGGTAACCTGCTTCCTGGGTGGTTTCCATGCTCCTTGCATCGGCTTTGAGTCTGTAGACCAGATTCTACTGAAGGTTCCCGGTGTCATCTGGTTCTTCGCCAAGGTCTACTTCATGATCTGGTGCTACATGATGGTCCGCTGGACTTTCGTCCGTCCCCGCGTAGACCAGCTGATGAGTTTCGAATGGAAGTTCATGCTTCCGGTAAACATGCTGTTGCTCGTCGGCGGAGCAGCCTATATTGCTCTTTCAATTTAAGGTAGAACTATGACTCAAGAAAATATTTCTACAAAGCATTACATCAAGCGCTATCTTAAGAAGTGCATTACCGGTCCCTGGAGCCTTCTCTGCGGTTTGTCCGTTTCCCTCAAGTATTTCTTCAACCCGAAGAAAATCGTAACGGAGCAATATCCCGAGAACCGCAAGACCCTTAAGATGCACGAACGCTACCGCGGCCGCCTTTCCATGGTGGAAGATGCCGAAGGGAACAATCACTGCACCGCCTGCGGCATGTGCGAACGCGCTTGCCCCAACGCAAGCATCAATGTGCAGCCCACCAAGAACATTGCAGGCAAGAAGGTCCTGGGCCGCTACGTCTACCATTTCGCCAGCTGTACCCAGTGCGGTCTCTGCGTAGAGGCATGTCCCTTTGGAGCCATCGAGATGAGTACCGCATTTGAAGTGGCCACCACCGACGTGACCTCCCTGGAAATGATCTTGAACAAGAAGGAGGGACAGGGCTAATGCTTGAAAACCTGCTTAGTAACATTCCGTTGACATTCCCCACCGGAGGCATCGATATCGCATTCTATGCGGTAGCTTTCGTGATACTCGCCATGGCTGTCTGCACGGTGGCCGTGAAGAACGTCCTGAAAAGTGCCGTGTTCCTGATTTTCACTTTCGTCGGGACAGCAATCCTCTATATGCTCCTTCAGGCGGAATTCATCGCCCTTGCCCAGGTCATGGTCTATGTAGGCGGCGTGGTCATCTTCGTGGTGTTCACCATCCTTCTTACAAGCCATCTCGGCGAAGACAATTTTTCCGTCAATATTCCCAGGACATTCGCTGCTGGCGCCCTAAGTGTCGCCTTCGTCATGGTAATGGTCAAGAGCCTGTTCCCCGCAAAGGAACTAGCCACCATGCCTTCTGCAGCACCCGAAGGTTATGCGGGTCTCAAGGCAATCGCCCTAAGGCTTCTGGACTACGGTCCTAGCGGTTACATCATTCCTTTTGAAATCGTTAGCGTGCTGCTCCTTGCTACACTGATCAGTGCCGTGACTGTAGCCCGCAAGGAAAAGGAGGAAAAGAAATGACTTTGATGAATTGCCTCATCCTGGCATTCCTGCTTTTCGGTATCGGTGTCTGGGGACTTATCCACCGCCGCCACCTGGTGGGCATGCTGATCTCTATGGAACTCATGCTGAACGCAGCCAACATTAACTTCATCGCATTTGCCTATTTTACTCCCGGCGATTCTACTTCCGGAAGCATCTTCAGTGCATTTGTCATTGCCGTCACCGCCTGTGAGATGGCCATCGCTCTTGCAATTATCGTGAGCATGTACCGTCGCCACAAGAGTCTTGACGTAGAACAGTTGAGGGACCTCCATGACTAACGACGTATCCATCAGCTATCTTATTTTCCTCATGCCCCTTCTGACATTCGTCGTGAACGGGCTCTTCCTGGGAAAGCGTTCTGCAAAGGGGGCAGCCACATTTGCAATTCTCTGTAACGGCGTTGCCTTTGCCGCAGCACTTTTCCTTGCCGTGGGCTATTTCACTTCGGGCTTCGCTCCCCAAAAGGCCGTGGCCTTCGAGATGCCCTTCCTGAAATTCGCCGAAGGCTTTGTCGCGAATATCGGGCTTCTGGTGGATCCGCTTTCCATCATGATGCTTGTGGTGGTGACCTTCATCGCTTTCATGGTGAACATCTACAGCGTGGGCTACATGAGGGGCGACCGCGCCGAGGGTCGATTCTTCGCGCTGCTTTCCCTCTTCAGCTTTAGCATGCTGGGTCTGGTGGCCGCCACCAACCTTTTCCAGATGTTCATCTTCTGGGAACTGGTGGGCGTATCCAGCTACCTGCTCATTGGCTTCTGGTACCACAAGCCCTCCGCGGTAAGCGCCTCCAAGCAGGCATTCATCCTGACCCGCTTTGCAGACAGTTTCTTCCTTCTGGGAATCGTGCTGGTAAGCTATGTGGCCCAGAGTTTTGACTTCTTTAACCTGAACGGGCTGACCCTGGGCGCCTTTGCGGACCAGACCATCAACCTGGGCGTTATGGAAGTAAGCAAGGCGACCGCCCTTACCATCGGTGCCGTGCTGATCTTTACCGGCGGCTGGGGCAAGTCCGCCATGTTCCCCATGCACATCTGGCTGCCCAATGCCATGGAAGGTCCTACCCCCGTTTCCTCCATCATCCATAGTGCGACCATGGTGGTGGCAGGCGTTTACCTGGTGGCCCGCCTGTTCCCCTTCTTTGCGATCTGCGGAAACACCCTGACTCTCATTATGTGGGTCGGTGCATTTACCATGGTATTTGCAGCGGTAATCGCATGCACTCAGAAGGACATCAAGCGAATCCTCGCCTACTCCACGCTGTCCCAGCTGGGCTATATGATGTTCGCCCTAGGCACCTGCAAGATTGGCGATGCAGTATTCACTACAGGCTGGACCGCATCTACCTTCCATATCTTTACCCACGCCTTCTTCAAGTGCAGCCTGTTCCTCATTGCAGGCTCCTTAATCCATCAGGTTCACACCAACGATCTGGATGCAATGGGAGGCCTCCGCAAGAAGATGCCCATTACCTATGTATGCGCGTTGATTTCCGTACTTGCCATTTCGGGTATTCCTCCCTTCTCCGGCTTCTTCTCCAAGGACGAAATCATCCTATCCGCATTCCAGGGCCATCACTACGCAGTCTTTGGCCTGGCAGTTCTCACTAGCGGACTTACCACCTTCTACATGTTCCGCCTGTTCTTCCTAGCCTTCCACGGAAAGCCCCGCAGCGAATCCGTTGCAGCAGGCCATGTCCACGAAGATTTCGCCATGACCTTGCCCATTGCAATCCTTGCAGTTCCCGCCCTGCTGAGCGGTCTTCTGGCAGGAGGTCTCTTCGAACATTACTTCGTGCCGGGCAAGCTGATGGTTCCCCAGCTGTTGCAGCTTCAGGAAGCTCACTGGATTCCTTATGTTGCCGTTGGAGTCGCCGTAGTCTCCCTGCTGATCGCATGGGTTCTTTACGCAAGCCCCAAGGCAAACATAAACCGCGCCCTGGATGATGTAAACCGCAGTAGCATCTACAAGACCATTTACCACAAGTTCTACTTCGACGAAATGTATTACTGCGTTGTCCGTCAGTTTGTCATCGGCGGCATTGCAAAGGTGGCTCGTTTCATCCAGGATTACATCGTCGAGGGAATCGTGGCTTTCGTGGTCTGGTTCTTCCACGCCCTGGGACGACTGGTGCGAACAGCACAGTCCGGCCACCTGACCTTCTATTTGGGAACGCTGATTGTCGGCGTCATCCTGTGGCGTTTCATCGGACATCTCCCCTTTTAGGTTATAGGTTACAATATGGAAACACTACTTTTTAACCTGATTTGGCTCATTCCGCTTTTAACAGTTATCGTCTGTATTCCAGTTCCGAAAACGAATACAAAACTGTTGAAAGGCATCCACACTTTTTCGGGCTCCTTGGTTCTCGCACTGGTAGGTTACCTGACCTACTTCGTCTACGCCCAAGGTAGTGCCGCAGTCCACGAAAGCGCAGCGCCACTCCTGCTCCGTTTCTTCACGGACATTCCCTGGCTGCAGGCCTTCAATGTCCACTACATTGTAGGTGCAGACGGATTGAACATGTTCCTGCTCCTGCTCACCGCAGTGATCGTCTGGGCTGGCATCCTGGTTAGCTACAACATCAAGGGAAACCAGAAGGTTTTCTTCGCGCTGATCCAGATGCTCGCCACCAGCGTCTATGGCGTATTCATGAGCATGGACCTGGTACTCTTCTTCGTGTTCTACGAAATGGAAGCCCTGTGCATGTACCTGATGATTGCAGGTTACGGTTCCGGCAACAAGGACTACGGTGGTAAGAAACTTACCCTTACCCTCGCCTTCGGTTCCTCCATGATTCTTGCAACCCTCTTCGGGATCTATTTCGAGGGAGGCGTCAACAGCTGGAGCATCATGGAACTTTCCAAGGTAACGCTTCCCATGGAATTCCAGATGTGGGCATTCCCCCTGATGTTCATGGGCTTTGCAGTAAGTTCTTCCCTCTTCCCCTTCCATTTCTGGAGTCCCGATGGTCACGCCAGCGCCCCCACCGCAGTTTCCATGCTGGCCGCAGGCGTCATGATGAAGATGGGGGCATATGGTTGCCTTCGCGTGGCCATGTTCCTCATGCCGGAAGCAGCAAAGATCTGGCTTCCCTATGTAGTGCTGCTCCTGATCTTCAATGTGGTACTCGGTCCCTTCATCGCCCTGCGTCACAAGGACCTGAAGTACATTACCGCCTACAGTTCCATTAGTCACCTGGGCCTTATCTTCCTGGGTCTTGCAGCGCTCACGCCGGTAGGTCTCCGCGGTGCATCCCTCCAGATGATTTCCCACGGTTTCCTTACAGGTTTGTTCTTCGCGACCATCGGTATGATTTACGAACGCACTCATACCCGAGACATTACCCAGATGGGCGGTATCATGCGTAAGATTCCCTTCCTGGGCGTGGGATTCGTCATCGCGGGTTTTGCAGGCCTCGGCCTGCCAGGCTTCAGCGGTTTCGTTGCAGAAAGCAACATCTTCATTGGCGCTTTCCAGCAGGGTGACACAATCACTCGTATCGTAACCATCCTAGCAATTCTTTCCATCACAACGACTGCAGTCTACATTCTGCAGACCGCAAACCGCATGCTCCACGGCAACATGCCGGCCAAGTACGAATCCTTGACTGACGGCTGCTTCCGTGAAAAACTGGTCATCGTGGTATTGGTCGCCTGCCTGCTTCTGATCGGTGTTTTCCCGGGCTGGATTTCCGATCTTCTGGATCAGAGCATCGCCCCGATTTTCGCAAAGATTTCCCAGGCAGCCGCACCCGTGGTAGGAGGTTAATCTATGTACAGTATTTCTAACCAGCTTATACCTGATCTTATCCTTCTTGCACTTCCCTTCCTGATTCTCATCGTAAGGCTCTGCAGCAAGAGGACTACGGTCATGCCCTGGCGCATTGCAAACCTGGGTCTGATTGCAACCTTCGTCATGTTGAACATGATTCCCCTTACCAATAGCGAAGGAGCGTTCTTCCTGAGCAACTGGCGAGTGGATGACTTCGGCGTTCTTATGCGCGAAGTGTTCGTGCTAAGCGGAATTCTCGGTCTGTGGCTCGCCAAGGATTACTTTGACCACGGCGCAGACGGCAAGCCCGCCCTGATGCACATTACGGAATTCATGGCCACCCTGATTTTCGCCACCTTCGGCGGGTTCATCGTGGTTTCCGCCTGTGACATGCTGACCCTGTTCCTGGGTCTAGAAATGGCAACCATCCCCATGTACGCCCTCACCGCCTGGAACAAGAGAGACCAGTACGGTTCCGAGGCCGCCACCAAGTACATCCTCATGGGTTCCGTGGCTACCGCCTTCGAACTGTTTGGATTCAGCTACCTTTACGGTTTTGCAGGATCCATTCACTTCAGCCAGATTGCATCCGCAACAAGTGCCGGTACATCGCCCCTGCTGTGGATTGCACTGTTATTCATTTTCTGCGGTATCGGTTTCAAGCTGACCCTGTTCCCCTTCTACACCTGGGCACCCGATGTCTATGAAGGCGCCCCGACCCCGGTAACGGCCGTTCTTTCCGTAACCTCCAAGGCAACAGCCATTGCATTCCTGGTTGTCCTGCTCTACGGTCCTCTTGCTCCTGTCCAGGACAAGATTGTCCCGCTGGTAGCACTCCTCGCCTGCACCACGCTGTTCGTGGGTAACCTGGGTGCACTAAAGCAGAGCAGGCTGCGCCGTTTCATGGCCTACAGTTCCATCGCCCAGGCAGGCTACATCATGATCGCCCTCCTTGGCCCCGGATACATTTCCAAGACGGCCATCGTCTACTACCTGTTCGTCTACACCGTAGCAAACTACCTGGCGTTCTTCGTGTTCGGCGTCATCGGACACTACCGCCCCGAAAGTTTCAACTCTCTCCGCGGTCTTTCCAAGCAGAACACCCTCCTGGCAGTCGCTCTAGCTGCAGCGATGTTCAGCCTGGCAGGCATTCCGCCCCTTGCTGGTTTCTTCGGCAAATTCCACCTGTTCTTCAGCGGCGCAACCGCCGGTCATTACATGGTCGTCGCCTTTGCCGTACTGAACAACGTTCTTGCGCTGTATTACTACCTGCAGGTCATCAAGAGCGCCTGGGCCGACGAACCGGAAGGTGAACTCTCCCCCATCCGCATGGTAAAGCGCCAGCGTTTCGTGGTAATCGCGCTACTGGCCGCAACTATCCTGCTAGGAGTCCTCCCCTTTGTGAGCAACAACGTGTTCACCGGATTCACCTTCTAGAAGGCAACACGCTTTTTGACAAGGGCTCCCGTTCTACGGGGGCTTTTTCTTTTTAAGGTTCATCTTTTATTGTATATAAGCGCTGGGTTACAGGCGCTGAAAAAAAAGAGGCTTTTTGGGGGACTTTTTTAAGGAAAATCCCTTGCCAACAGATAGGGTTATTCATAAATTTTGGACATGAAAATGATTTATGCTCTTACAGTTGCATTCGACGGCCGATGGTGGCGCGGACTCTAACATAGAGTCTGGTATTTGCAAATTGTATCGCGCGTCAAAAGCGTAAGAGCAAAGCGGCAAGGCTTCCAGACTCCCTGGAGGCCTTAAATTTTTCCAAGACAAATTGAAATCCTCCGGGTCGGAACCGCAACCCTGTTTCGGGTCGTGAAGCCTCGCCAAAAGAATTTTAATAAGTGCGTCATTCTGAACGCAGTGAAAGAATCCATGCTATGCTGGACCCTTCGCTTCACTCAGGGTGACGACGAAAAACGAAGGATTGAACATGAAGGAACCTCGTACCGACAGCATCTACGTCGCCCTCCCCGGCGAACGTTACACACCTTTCTCTCTCGGCAAGAAGCTGGGAGCAAAGGCAATCTTTGAATCCGCTTCTTTCGCTCATGGCCGTAGCCGCTACTCCACCCTGATGGTGGACGAAGGCTTCCGTCTCCGTCAGAACGAAAAGGACGTGTCCATCGTCGTCGATGGCAAGGAAAGCGTTTTCCTGAAGGAAGGCGAAGGCGACATTTTGGACGCCTTGCTGAAGATTTCCGCAGAAAACACCGTGCCCCCTAACCAGATTCCTATTCCCTCCTCTGGCGTGGGCTACCTGGGTTACGAATTTTGCGCCCGCTGCGATACCATTAACCTGGCTCCCCAGGTAGATGAACTGAACATTCCCGAAGCAGAATTCATGGTGGGTCATATCTACATCGTATTCGACCACTACACCGAAAAACTTCACCTGTTCGCCTTGAACTACGAAGAACACCAGATTGACCTTCCCGCCGCAATCGAAAATGTGAAGAAACGCCTTTCTGACATGGACTTCAGCTACCTGGCTCCGGAACCGGAAGTGGCCAAGGGCGTTACCGTTACCGATCTTTCCAAGTCCAAGGAAGAATACACCCAGAAGGTGGAAGAACTGCAGAAGCACATTGTGGCAGGCAACATCGTTCAGGCTGTGCCTTCCCGCCGCATCCAGTTCACTAGCGACATCGAGGCTCTGGACATTTACCGCCGCCTCCGCTCCGTGAACCCCTCCCCCTACATGTTCTACCTGGATTACGGCACCCACCAGTTCATTGGCGCATCCCCCGAAAGCCTGGTCCGCGTCCGTGACGGCATCGCCACCATCCACCCCATCGCAGGTACCCGCCGCCGCGGCAAGAACGACCTGGAAGATGAAGAATTGATGAAGGAACTGAAGGCAGACCCCAAGGAACGCGCAGAGCACCTGATGCTGGTTGACTTGGCTCGTAACGACCTGGGCCGCGTTTGCTCTGCCGGCACTGTTGACACCGTAAAGTACATGGAATGCGAAAAGTACAGCCATGTGATCCACCTGGTTTCCGACGTCCAGGGCAAGGTCAGCCCCCTCAAGAAGTCTATCGAAGTGCTCCGCTCCAGTTTCCCTGCAGGTACGGTGAGCGGCGCTCCCAAGATCAGCGCCATCGAAATCCTTTCTGGCCTGGAAAAGGTCAAGCGCCGTTTCTATGCAGGCGCCGTGGGCTACATCGAATCCGATGGCGACCTGGACTTCTGCATTTCTATCCGTTGCTGCCTCAAGCAGGGCAAGAAGATTAGCCTGCAGGCTGGCGGTGGCATTGTGGCCGCCTCCAACGCAGAACGCGAATTTGAAGAAACTAACGAAAAGCTGGGCGCTGTAAGAGCAGTCCTCGAAGGAAGTAAATAATGAATAATTGACGATTGACGATTGATGATTTTTAGTAAGGCGGCTTCGCCGCGACTTTTCAATTATCAATTATCAATTTTCAATCATCAATTCAAAATCGAAGGTTTTTAATCATGATCGTTTTAATTGACAACTACGATTCTTTCACTTACAACGTGTATCAGGCTTTGGCCAAGATCACTAACGAAGAAATCCGCGTGCTCCGCAGCAAGGAATGCACCATCGCAGACATCGAAGCACTGAACCCCAGCCGCCTCATTGTGAGCCCGGGCCCAGGCCGCCCTGAAGATGCAGGCATCTCTGTTGAAGCAATTAAGCACTTCGCAGGCAAGCTCCCCATTCTCGGTGTATGCCTTGGCCACCAGGCCATCGGTTACGCCTTCGGCGCAAAGATCGTAGGCGCAAAGTTCATCAAGCACGGCATCGTCGAAGAAATCAACACCGACGGCCGCGGTCTCTTCCGTACCATCGGCAAGAAGAACCCCTTCACCCGCTACCACAGCCTGGTTATCGACGAATCCACCCTCCCGCCGGAATTCGAAGTGACCGCCCGCGCCGACGACGGCGACATCATGGGCATCCGTCACAAGACCATGGATATCGAAGGTGTCCAGTTCCACCCGGAATCCATCGCCAGCGGCAAGGAAGCCGAATTCTTCAAGGCATTCCTCAACTACCGTCGCGATCCTCTGGACGTTCGCGGCATCCTGAACACCCTCATGGTTGGCAAGGATCTTTCCCGCGAAACTGCAGAACGTTTCATGGACGACCTGACCGACGGCATCATGGACGAACGCCAGATGGCCGCCATCCTTACAGGCCTTTCCTGCAAGGGCCCCGTGGCCGACGAAATCGCAGGCTGCGCCGCAGTGCTCAGCCGCAAGAAGCGCAAGTTCCCCATTGCTGGCGACGAACTCACCGACATCGTGGGTACCGGTGGCGACGGCAAGGGCAGCTTCAATGTGAGCTCCATGTCTGGCCTTATCGCAGCTACCTGCGGTTGTAAAATTGCAAAGCACGGCAACCGTGCCGTTTCCAGTAAATCCGGTGCAGCAAACTTCTACACCGCTGCAGGCTTCAAGCTGGACATGACTCCGGAAAAGGCTGCCGAAGTTCTGCAGAAGACCGGCTTTGTGTTCTTCATGGCTCCTGTCTATCACAGCGCCATGCGTTTCGCAGGCCCTGTTCGCGTATGCCTTGGCATCAAGACCATCATGAACCTCATCGGACCTCTCACCAACCCGGCAGACGCCAAGTACCTTTGCCTTGGCGTGTACAGCAAGGCCGTCTTGGAACCGTTTACCAAGGCAGCACATGCCCTGGGTGCAAAGCGTGTCATGGTAGCCTTGAGCGACGACGGCTACGATGAAATTTCTCCCTGCGTCCCCACCACCATCGCAGAAATCCTGGAAGACGGCGTTTACAAGGAATACCGCATCGACCCCAAGGACTTCGGCG
>JAKSIH010000020.1 GCA_024398935.1 Fibrobacter sp.
TGACGGATCTTGCAGGGCCAATATCAATTTGTTGTGAGCGGGATGTTTTAAAAAGCAACATTATGTGCTTTTCAACGATTGGGGCTGACGATGAAAAGGAGTATGACTCCTTAGAAGAACTGAAACAGGATGTGTTGTTTCCGAAAAAAATGATAGAATACGGTGAGTTTGTGGTTGCATTCCCACAAGCTGATTTATTCATTGAGCGATTGAGAAAAGTAGTTAGAGCTGCAGGTCTCGGACTTTATGGGGAACCTGTGAAATATTACGATTTTTCTAAGGATAATATTTCTTGTGGATATCCCGAAATCGCATTTCGAAAGCGATCCGAATTCTCGTATCAAAGGGAATTTCGGTTCCTGTTGAAAAAACGAGATCCAATTGATGCTCCGCTAATCCTTGAGGTGGGTGATTTGTCGGATATAGCAATGTCGTGCAAGTCCTGCGACCTAAATGGAATGATAGATGTTCGTTAGGGATTGCTGTGGAATCTTTAACGAAATAAATAAGCTAAAAAATCAAACTTAAATAGGAGGATCGACTTTTTTATATGATTGTCGACAAATATGTATTTGTCGTTTGATAATTGTTATTTTATATTTGTCAAGTCGATACCAAAACAACTATGGAATACAACGAATTATTGAACATAAAAAAGCGGATGGAAGAAGGGGCCGGCGATTATGCTGAACCCAAAGAAATCAATTTGCCTAAAAGAATGATTTATTCGTTTGCTGGTCGCATTTCAAAAGCATACCGAGAAAAGATTGAAACTTCAACAAACATAAATCTTTACGATTTTGTTGAATCTTTGAAAGGAAACGTTCATTGCGTTAATTTGTGTGATTATTTGAAAAGCGGGTCGATTTATGTGCATGCCAAAGAAGATTTTGATATCGTTTTACCGATGTTTACTTCGCCAATTCGAGATAGATTTACGATTGCTCATGAAATAGGACATTATTTTTTACATTCATTTGCTGGAGAAAAGAAAATTTGCGCTAATCGAAGGGACTCTAATAGAGTAGAATGGGAAGCTAACTGGTTTGCAGCAAGTTTTTTAATGCCCAAGTATTTAATTGATGAAATGTCCAGTCCAAATGAAAGTAAGTTGGCAGATGCTTTTGGTGTTTCAGAAGAAGCTGCTTCTTATCGTTTAAAAAATATTGGAATTTAAATTGTGGCTGATTCTGGATGGGCGTATCGTCTTTTTTTAAGTGTTGATTTGCAAAATTCAACAGGTTTTAAGAAAAAGGCTTACAAAGATGGTGTGCCTCAAAACGCAGAATGGGCGTGGGTATTTGAAGATTTTTATAGTGAATTTTCTGATATATTTTTTTTAAAGCTGAATAACTATACGAACCTTGTAAAACCAAACTTATGGAAATGCCTGGGTGATGAGATAATCTATCAAATTGAGATAAATGACTCCGCAGACGTTGAAAAATATGTTCTTAGTTTTAGGGATTCAATCCTTTCGTATAATGCAAAATCTCCTAACAATAAGGAAAAACCTCTTCAAGCCCAGGGGACCGTATGGGGGGCTGGGTTTCCGATTAGAAATCACCGTGTAACTATTCCAAATGGAAACGGACAAGAAGACTTCGTTGGACTTGATATTGATATCGGATTTAGAATTTCCAAATACTCAAAGCCAGAACGTCTTGTTATTTCACTTCCAATAGCTTACATTCTGTCAAAATACAATTGTGAAAATATCCGCTATTATGATGAAATCAACGCTAAAGGAGTAGATTCTGAATATCCGATCTTTTGGATTTTATCATCAAAGAATCCCAAAACTCCTGGTAGATTATTATTAAGCCCGAGTCCTATTGATGCTATTCTTGATTTTTGCTCAAACTATTTTGATAACGTAGGAAATCCTGCATATTCAAAGCCCTTTATCGAAAACGACAAGTCAAATTTGTTTTGCGAAATCGACGAAAAAATGAGGATTTTGAAAGAAGAAAATGACAAAGCGGAACTAGAACGAAAAGGAAGACTTGAGCCCTTGTTAGCACAAGAGCCTTCTTTTGCGGTGGAAAATGAGCAGGATGAAACCGAAAATTCCCAGAAACTTCAAAAACTTCAAGAAAATTATCAGCAAAATCTTTTTTAAAGAAAATTCTTCGTGCAAAGGCGGGGGTTGTTGTGTTTTAGAAAAATACCTATTGTGGTGCCTTTTTTGGGGGGCTCTTGACAATTGAGTCATCTAAATCGATTTTGTCAAGCGGAAAAGTCCATGCATAAATGGGGTCTTTTGGGGGGTGAATTGAAAAATACTATATTACCTACTGGTTACAGTTATGGATAATTTCAAAGTCAAAAAAATTGCAGTTAAGAATTTTAAGTCGCTGTCGAATTTTGAAATCAGCGACTTGACTGATTTTGTTTGTTTGATTGGTGTGAATGGTTCCGGAAAAACGACTGTATTGCAGCTACTTGGATTTATCAAGGCGTTGATGAACGGCAACGTGAAGGAATGGCTTGCAAGTCAGGATTTGACTGCTAACGAACTGCTGACCATCGGAACGGAGAAAAAGTTTTCAATTGAAATTCGGATTGAAGCTGTATTGAATTCCTCAGAAGTCTATTGGGAAGGCAAATTCAATACAAGGGAATTGCGTTGCTCGTCTGAAATCATGCAAGATGACAATGCCAAGTATTCATATTCTTCTGGAAAATTCATTACTAAAATCTCCGATGAAACGAAAAGTGCTGATTTCAGCAATTTAAAGTACGATGGCTCAATCTTTTCGTTGTATGCGACAAAACTGGGCGGTCAACTAAAGCAGTTGAAACTGTTTGGAGTTCTTGATCCCCACGCAATCGCTTCTTCAACAAGGCAAAGTTCAAAAAATGTGCCTGTGGATGTTGAGGAGAATGGTAAGAATCTGTGTGGTTTTTTTGCCAATCTGCCTTTGGATTCACAAAAGAAAATTTTTGAGGATTTGCAGCAATTCTACCCGACCTTGAAGAAATATGAAGTGAAAAAACAACGTTTCGGTTGGAAGACGATTCTGTTAAGTGAACTGGAAAAAACAGCTTTCAACGCCACAAGTTTAAGCTATGGGACGCTTCGCCTTTACTTGATGCTGTCCCAGCAGTATGCGGATTGCCCCTTGGTCCTTTTTGACGAAGTGGAAAACGGCTTGAATCAGGAACTTTTTGACAAGTTCGTGAAAATGCTTCTTGGCTATAAGGATCATGGAAAACAAATTGTCGTGACAACTCATAGCGGTTTGTTGTTGAATTATCTGCCCGATGCCGTTGCCGCAGAAAGTGTTCTGTTCTTGTATAAGGATAGAAATAACTTTACCAAGGCAAAGAAATTTTTTAAGATTCCTGCCCTGCAAGAAAAACTCCAAATTATGGGGCCAGGAGAGGCTATGGGCGATACCGACTTGAATGCTCTTTCTGAGAGTCTTAGAAAAGAGGACTGATCATGCCCGGTATCGTGATTTGTGGTGAAGGTCCGACCGATCTGTACTACGATAAGCAGACTAATTCTCGGGGTCCTCTGAAAGTTTGTGTAGATAAGCTTCTAGAATCATTTTGGGATGACGTCTCGTATGTTGATTTTGTGCAGGTTAGCCGAGGTGATCTTGAGGCGACAGATAAGGGCAAACCGGAAAAGAAAACAGCGGTTGTCCGTGGTTTAAAGAAAAATTTTGCGAATGCCGCCTATGTGTCTAAATGCGCTAAATTACTGGCAGAAAAGGCGAAAGTTTTTGCCAAGGCAAATGAAGACGATTGGGGTGTAATTTTCTTTAAGGATTTAGACGCATCTTCTGGTACGGATATCGATAAAGTGTATAACGCCATGTTTTCTGCAATGGAAGATGGTTTTGAAACTGCAAATTTCGAAACAGGGGTTCCGATGGTCCCTAAGACAAGAAGTGAATCCTGGATTTTGTGTGCCTTAAGTCCAAAAGACGCTTCAAAGAACGATTTTTTTGAGAAGCTTCCGATGTCAGACAAAAGTCCAAATTCGGGAAAAAAGGTTTTGGCGAAGATTTTGAATGTGGATGAAGATGAATCGTATAAAATTGTTGGAGAACGTGTAGAATCATTCTTGTGGGAGCAAATTCAAGCGCCTAGTTTTATCGTGTTTAAAGAAAAACTCTACAATATGTCCGGAAAAATTCTTGGACGAAGATAGTCGGCAGACAAATTTCAAGGCTGATTCACCATCCGGAAAACACAGCAAGGCGAGTAATGCGAAAACTTGGCTTGAACATTTTCATATCCGAACTGGGGATGTTTCTGCAAAGCAGCCTACGACCCGCGTCCTGCGACGGATTTTGCGGTTGAGTTGTTCGAGTATGTTGTTGGTCCTGATACAGCCCCGCAGTTTCTGCTCCACGTCGATAAGCTTCTTTAGAGCCGCCTCCTTGTCTTCCTGGGCATAGGTAGCCTTCAGCAGCGGCGTGACTGTGACAAGTTTGCGGCAGCGATCGTGACCCCTTGGGACGCAGACTTTTGCTGTGTTTCCTTCCCCCATGTTCCGCAAAAGGCTGCGTGTTGTGAGGGGTGGGCGTCGCCATGGCGGCGAAACGGCCCCACAACATAGAGCGCGACGGCACTGTTGTGCCGGGCCGCCCAAATCTGGAACTTGCATCCCTGTTCAATCATCATCTGCAGTGCGTCGGTCAGCTGGAATTCGCCCTTGGTACGGATGTCGTTGTCCATCAGGTGCTTTAGGGCGGCCTTCAGTTCCTTGACGTCCTTGATGTAGTAGATGCCCACGATGGCTTCGTCGCTCACGAATTCCTGGGGCTTTTCTACCAGCTTGCTGATGTTGCCGCTTGCATCGGTGACGGCTACGCCAAAACGGCGGGGGTCGGCAACTTTGTAGGTGTAGAGGATGTTATTGCTAGGCCCTTCGCTGCGCTCAGGGTGACACGCTGGATTGAGGATGCTTAGGTCGGCGTCGAAGAGGGTGTCGCCCAAAATGATCAGGAGCGGTTCGTCGTCGTTTGCGTAGGGGAGGGCGAGCGAGATTGCCTGGCCAAGGCCTTGGGGGTCGCTCTGGAGTACGGTGCGGGTCTTGCCCCACTGTGGGCGGGTCTTGAGGAATTCATCCATCACGTCGGCCTTGTAGCCGGTAATGAAGATTGTCTCGGTGGGGTGGAGCGGCTGGGTGTCGGCCACGATCCAGTCGATGATGGTCTTTCCGCCAACGGGGAGCAGGCACTTGGGCAGGTTGTTTGTGTAGGGGCGCATGCGTTCGCCCTTGCCGGCAACAGGCAGAATGACCTTCATATTTTCTCCTTAGTAGTTTGGATGTAAATATAGAAAACATAAGAAGAATGTAAAGAACGGAACGCGGGGGAGGGGATTGTGTCTGCTGAAAAGAACCGTGTCTGCAGAAAGAGAACCGCGCCCGCCAAGCCCCTGCGGGTCTTGCCGGGCAGGGGTGTGGATTGGTTGTGAAATCGTGCAAACAGTTGTTTGCAAAATGAGTGCTGTTGAAGGAGGGGGGCTTGTTTTTTTATGTTTAAATGTTTAGCTTTACGAGTGGTTCGTTCTGATTTGTTTAATTATAATTGAAGGTTGCTAAGGAATATATGCACAAGACGACCCTTGCTATTGCTTTGGATATTGTTGATGTTTTGGTGAATGACCAAGAAGTGTTTTTCGCCAAAGATGGGATGTTGGCTGATAGAAATGGTAAACCTATTGATTTGGTTGGTAACATTAAATTACTTTATGGGAACAAGATTAATGGCTCATGTGGAGCTGTCTATTGGGATACCTATGTTATATCTGATTGCAATATGGTAAGATGGGTTCCATATACAGGGGGCTCCGTAGAAGATGCGGAAAAAACGAAAAAAATTAAACATGTAGTTTGTGGAAAAACTTTGGAAGAGATTGTCAAGCTTTTCTTGTGCTAATCTTTTAGGCAAGAAGGACGTCTTGGACCAGGGGCTGGATTCTGTCATAGATTTGGGAACATTTTTTTTGTTATATTATTATGTGTTGTGTTAAAGTGTGGTAATGTGATGTGTAATTTTATCGGCATAGAGTATTTAGCGGCATTAGCTCTTATTGTTGAAGGCAAAAAAGATATTTCGCTTTCTGATTTGAATAATTATGGCATTGAAGTCATGAAGGTGTTTAAGCAGGATCATATTGATGCGGTTTTTCTGTTTTCTAGTAAGTACGCCTTCGATATGGTGCAAAATTATTCGGATTGTTTTGAATTGATTGAAAACGATACAATTTTGCATCTTAAGGGAACTAATGAGGATTTGATCTCCAAATTCTTGGCTTATTTGTCTGCTGATGTCTTAGCGGCGGCGCAGAAAGTAAAAGCTGCAAATGTCGGTTAAATTTAAAGATCCTATATATGGTTATATTAGAATAGAAGAAGCCAACATTTGTGAGGTGATTGATTCGCCGTTATTTCATCGTTTAGAAGATGTTATACAGACGAGTTATTCTTCTGTATATCCTTCGAGTCTTCACAACAGGTTTGTCCACTCAATAGGTGTATTCTATCTAGGACGTCTTGCTGTTGATGGAATTAAGGCTAATGGAAGAACTTATTTACCCGGTGATTTTGATGAGTTAGCGGATGTTTTCAAATTAGCCTGTTTGATGCATGATTTGGGACATTCTCCGTTTTCTCATACGGGTGAAAAGTATTATATGTTGTCTAATCCAAACCCCTGGGATCTTTTGAAGCAGGCTTTGAACGATGGCTTATTTAATCGTGATGCATCTTCTATAGTAGGAGCTCCTCATGAAATTATGAGCGCATTGGAGTCTATAAAAAAGTTTGCTCATATTATTCCGCAGAAATACAGAGATTTTTTTGTTCGCTGCATTATTGGGTTAAAATATCAGAATTGTGGTGATGTTAGAAATTGTTTTATTGAGTTGCTTAACTCAAAAACGATTGATGTGGATAAGCTAGATTACTTGATTCGAGACAGCTATTTTACAGGGTTTAAGACTGTTTCCATTGATTTTGAACGTTTGTTGTCATCTTTGTGTATTTTGAAAACTACGCGTGGATTTAAGTTGGCCTATACCAAAGCTGGCTTGAGCACTCTGGAAAGTGTTATTCTTGCTCATGATATGGAACGCAAGTGGATACAAAATCATCCGACGATTCAGTATGAAAGTTTGCTTTTGGAAACTATTATAAGCAGGGTGATTGCTTCATATAGTGAAAAGTCTATCAATTTATTTAGTCTCAATGCCTTAACATCTGAAGGTGTGGAAGATGACGATGGCTTTAATGTGCGGTTATTGTCGGATTCTGATATTTTGTATACGGCCAAAAACAAACTGTTCTCGGAGCGAACGGTTCAAGAATATTTTGTTCGTGAAAATCGTAGAAAACCTTTGTGGAAAACGGAAGCTGAATATCGTTCATATTTCGAAAATGATGTTGTTGGCAGTAAAGCCTATAAAAAATTGGAAGAAATGCTTTTTGCTTTACAAAAAACATTGGATAACTACTTAAAAATAGCTTCGGAGTTACCGTTGCTTAATGATGCATTTTTGATTGATCTTGAAGGTGAACTTAAAAAGATTCAAGGTGTATCAAGAATTGTAGGATCTGAAGGACCATTAAAGCTTCTTTATGAAGAAAAAGAAAAGAATTTGAATAAGGTTATCGGTTTCTTGAATGTTATCAAGGATTTTTCCCAAAAGAACTCTTATCGTTTTGATTATGCTTTTATTGCGACAAAACAATTTTATTCAAGTTTTAACAAGGATGAATTGAGCAGAATTCTGATACATTTTGATGAGAATAAGGATGTGGAACTGGGGAAAGTTGTAAATCTTTTTGGCCAGGAAAAACCCAAAGAAAACTTTTTCTACTTTTATGTAAATAAAGACGATAGGCAATCTTTTGATGTCTCGGGGTTTGCTAAAGTAATTCTGCAGTATGCAATGCAGCAGTGTTGGGAGGATTAGAGCTGTATTTTCTGCAATATGTTCAAAACGATTAGTGTCGGTAGCGGGTTTGACATCGTGCTGGGTAAAATGTCAATATAACGTCTTTCTTTAGATAGAGTTTGCTCTTTATTAATTTAAATTTCATAGGAGAGAGCTGACAATCGTATTTCGAAAGCGGTCCGAATTCTCGTATCAAAGGGAATTTCGGTTCCTGTTGAAAAAACGAGATCCAATTGATGCTCCGCTAATCCTTGAGGTGGGCGATTTGTCTGATATAGCTATATCGTGTAGGTCCTGCGACCTAAATGGAATGATTGATGTTATCTAATTTCTCAGCGAGCCATTGTGGATTTCTAAGTTCGTAAACGAGTTCGTCCACGCGTGTACATGGGTTTTGTTTGCTGGGAGCTACCGAAGAATCTTTAACCATTTGCTCTGGTGCAAATGTTATGCCGCAAAATAAATCAAGTGTTGGTCAAGACTTGATTTTTCAAAATCAATTGACAAAGTACATTGACGATGGTTGTGTTGCTATACTAAGCGCATATCCAATGTTCTTGTTTGAGTATTTGAAATAGATTGTGTTTGTATTAAATTTCCACTCTTGTCGCTCGGCCCCTTCTTTTGACAGATTGTATGCAGCTTTGCTCAACGAAAGGAGTTACAAGATGTGTGAGTTCAATATGGAATCCGTCGATTCCCTGATGATCAAGGCCATTGGCTATGACAAGGCGCATTCCATGCCTCGGGTTGAACTTAAGGATGGGACAATCTTTGAACATAGTGGCGTTCCGGAATCGGAATACGAGGGCCTGATGGCGGCAATGTCGAAAGACTGCTATTTTCTTACCCGTATAAGGGGCGGCAACTACGGCTACGAAAGGGAGGGGTAGCGCCGCCCTGGTAATCCATTTTGCCTCTGCTAGTTTCCGATGGAGAGGAACCCTTGCCGATAATCTACGCATTCCCGTAGAATGAGCGGGGAATTGATTTGGAGGTCGTCGATGCAGTCGGTTTTCTGGTCGTCGTCGAAGTCAACATATTTGATGCTTACATCGTTGGCATTGACTATCAGAATGTCCGTATGCCCGTCCCGTTGGCATTGGATTTTTTGCGGCTCGATCGTTATTCCGATGTCACCTTTTTCGTGGTTGCTTAGGTGGATGGTTTGTTCCATGTAGCTTAAATCTATTTTTATTCGATTTGCTGTAAAATTTGCGTCGTCGATCATTATGCTGGCGTTGTAGTTTTTGCATCCTTCGCGGTCCAGGTTTAAGTCGTGTAGCGTGTCCTCGATGCTTTCGCCGTTCTCGATTTCGGTGACAATGGCGTTAATTGCGTCGTAGTTGATGTTGTGCCCTACAAGCGCTCGGCACAGGGTCCTTTGATTTTCGCAAGATATGCTCGATTTCCTGAGGAACGCTTCTATTTCCATGGAGTTCAGGTAATCGAACTCGAAGTGGTACAAAAATCTTCCAGGTCGATTGAGCATGTAGGACGATATGGCGTATTTGTCGTTAATTGCCGCGACGAATAGTTTTTGACCAGAAGCCATGCCGTCCAGCAGGCTCAGGAATTCGTCTTGCTTGGACCCGACGGGATTTCCGCTGATGTCTTTTGCCCGGGTGAAGACTTTTTCGAATTCGTCCAGAAGGATGACGCAGCGACAATTGATTTTTCCAAGGATGTCGACGAGGCCGTTGAGGGCTTCCTTGACGATGAGTATGGGGTAACCCTGCTCCTTCGCCTTTTGCGCAAGCAGCTTGATAAATAGAGACTTTCCCATTCCCGGTTTTCCGGAGAGGAGAACTCCCGTGTTGTTTGGCCTGCGTGCGTAGGCTCGTAGGCTTTTGTCCACTTTGGCGCAGGTGTCTCCGAATATTGTGTTTGTTACTGTGGGTACGTCGTTGCAGCGTTCCAGCCAAATGCCGCGTAGGGGCGAACTTTGGAAAGTGTAAGTTCCCAGTGGGAGTGTATCGATGATTTCTGCTCCTACGGGGATCACGTTGACCTCGTTTCCGGAAACGAGAAATTTGTGTGCGGATGGTGTTGTCATGAGTTGCCTCCTTAAAAATGTATTTCACCATTCTTTTGACGAGGCGCGTTGCGCAGCAATATAAATCTTGCTGTTGTCGCGGTCAAGAGGGATGTTTTTTTGCACCTATCCCTTTCCCTGTCAACGACTTAGCGTGAAATTGCAAAAAAAGGCTGCCGAAAAAAGATTCTGAACTTTCGGCTTTTGTCACTTTGCTGACATTTTTTTAAGCTATATTCCCCTTTACCCCTGAGCGGGGGTCGGGCACTGCCCGTTGTAACATCAGGGCCTTGTGGACCCTAAAACCAGGCGAGTCTCTCGTCTAAAACTTGGAATTAGAATTATGGATTTTTCTGCGATTATTGCTGAAGAACTGAACCTTGAAGTATGGCGCGTCTCCAAGGCGCTGGAACTGATGGACCAGGGTGGTACCATCCCCTTTATCGCTCGGTACCGCAAGGACCAGACGGGCACTCTGAACGAAATTGAACTGCGCGACATCAGCCACCGTCGCGACTACCTTCAGGAACTGACCGACCGTAAGGAAACTGTCCTGAAGAGCATCGAGGAACAGGGCAAGCTTACTCCCGAACTGAAGGCCCAGATCGAGGCCTGTAAGGACAAGACCCTGCTAGAAGATATTTACGCTCCCTACAAGCCCAAGAAGCGCACCCGCGCGACCATCGCTAAGGAACTGGGCCTGGAGCCCCTGGCTCGCCTCATGTGGGCTCAGGAAGAAACGGGCAACACTGCCGAACAGATCGCCCTTATTTACCTGTCCGAAGAAAAGGGTCTGGCAGACCCGAAGGCTGCCCTCAAGGGCGCTTGCGACATCCTTGCCGAAGAGGTGGCCGACAATGCCGAATTCCGTCAGCATCTCCGCGCCGCTGTAGAAAAGCAGGGGGTCATGGTTTCCAAGGTCAAGAAGGATTTCGAGAAGGAAGAGACCAAGTTCAAGGACTACTACGACTTCAGCGAACCGGTTTCCAAGATTCCGTCCCACCGTATGCTTGCTCTCCGCCGCGGCGAAAAGGAGAAGGTGCTGCGTCTTTCTATCGAAGTTCCTACGGAGGAACTGGTGGGCTATCTCAAGGCCAACATCATCAAGGGAAATACTACCTGGACTCCGTATCTGGAAGCCATGTGCCAGGATGCCTGGGACCGCCTGCTCGCTCCTAGCATGGAAAGCGAAGTCCGTCTGCTCCTGAAGGATGCCGCCGAAGAGGAAGCTTTCAAGGTGTTCAGCAAGAACCTGCAGGATGTGCTGCTGGCTGCTCCCGCCGGCCACAAGGCGGTTCTCGCTCTGGACCCGGGTTTCCGTACGGGCTGCAAGGTTGCCGTGCTGGATCAGAACGGCAAGTTCATGGACCACGGCATTATCAAGCCTCACGAACCGTGGAACGACAAGGCTGGTGCCGCCGTTTACCTGATGGGTCTTATCGACAAGTATAAGGTGGATCTCATTGCTATCGGTAACGGCACTGCAAGCCGCGAGACCGATGCCTTCTGCGCCGAGATGGCTGCAAAGTTCAAGGGCAAGGTTCCGCCCCGCGTCATCGTTTCCGAAGCCGGTGCATCAGTCTATAGCGCAAGCATGATCGCTATCCAGGAATTCCCCAAGGAAGACGTTACCACCCGCGGTGCAATTTCCATCGGCCGCCGTCTCCAGGACCCGCTGGCTGAACTGGTGAAGGTTGACCCTCAGTCCATTGGCGTGGGTCAGTACCAGCACGACGTGAACCAGCGCGAACTGAAGAAGCGTCTGGACGAAGTGGTGGAATCCTGCGTGAACATGGTGGGTGTGGATGTGAACAGCGCTTCCGCTCCGCTTCTGTCTCATGTTGCTGGTCTCAGCAATACCCTTTCCGAAGCAATCGTCAAGTACCGCGAAGAGAACGGCGCTTACGCCAGCCGCGAAGACCTGAAGAAGGTGAAGGGCTTTGGCCCCAAGGCATTCGAACAGGCTGCAGGCTTTATGCGCGTTCCCGGTGCCGAAAATCCGCTGGACGATTCCGCAGTCCATCCCGAAAACTACGCCCTCATCGAAAAGATGGCTGAAAAGGCTGGCGTTCCGGTGAAGGAACTTGTGGGTAACGCCGAAGCGGTCAAGGTTATCAACCTGGAAGAATTCCTCAGTGACGAAGTGGGTAAGGAAACCCTGAACGATATCCTGAAGGAATTGAACAAGCCCAGCCGCGACCCCCGTAAGGAATTCCGTTACGCAAAGTTCGACGACAAGATCAAGGATATCAACGACCTGATTACCGGCAGCTGGATGGAAGGCGTGGTGACCAACGTGGCTAACTTCGGTGCCTTCGTGGATATCGGTGTCCATCAGGATGGTCTGGTACACGTTTCCGAAATCAGCGACAAGTTCGTGGAAGACGCAAAGACCGTTCTTACCGTGGGCGACGTGGTGAAGGTCCGTGTGATGGCCGTGGATGCCAAGCTGAAGCGCATTAGCCTTTCCATGAAGACGGAACAGGTGGATGGCGTTGCCGGCGCAGGCGCTAACGGTCCTCGTGGCCAGCGCGTGGGCGGCCCCCGCGGTCAGGGCAACCGTGGCAACTTCAATGGTCGTGACGGTGGTCGCGGTGGCTTTGGCGGTCGCGAACCTAACCGCGGCGGTCTCCAGGGCCATGCAACTATCGCCGATCTGAAGGCGCAGATTGCAGGCAAGGGCGCTCCCAACCAGCAGAAGAAGCCGGGCAATGCCCAGCCTGCCAAGATGAGCGCTCTCCTGAAGAACGCCATGCGCGGCCTGAAGTAACTCTCAAAAAAATTAAACTGCGAAAAAAGCGGGGTACAAGAGAAAATTTCCCCTGCACCCCCGCTAAAAATCGTGTTGTTTGTGCTTAAATTACCCATAACTAGGGCTAATTTGGCTGAAAAGGGTCTCTAGGGGGCCCTTTTTCGCTTAAAACCATTGTTTTGGTGGCGTCGAGTGTGGACAAGGTAATAAAAAAGCGGGGTTTTACGGCGATAATGAGCTGTAACCCCGCTTTTTTGCCAAAATAAATTTTTAGCCGTGTAAACTTTTTCGACGATTTAAGAGCGCCTTGCCTTGAAAATGCCTAATTTACTTGTTCTGCTATTGCTATGTGTGTAAAAATTATTTATTTTAATGCCCATGAGCATTGCCTTGGAACATTTGTTTGACTACGATGATTTTCGAAAGTTCATGCAGGACTATTTCGAAGAGCAGAAGAAGATGCGGGCTGTTTTCTCCCATCGTTTCTTTGCGGCGAAGGCCGGATTTAGCAGTAGTTCCTACTGCCTGAACGTGATCCGCGGCCGTTTCAATCTGACGCCCAAGTCCATCGAGAAGCTGGCCAAGGCCATGGATTTCGAGCCTTTGCAGAAGTCCTACTTCGAGGCGCTGGTGCAGTACAACCAGGCGGAGCAGGTGGACGAACGGGAAAACGCCTGGGAGCAGATTCAGCAGATCCGCAAGCAGATCGAGTTCACCCACATCACCACCCGGGAGCAGCTCTACTTTAGCAAGTGGTACTATCCCATTGTCCGCGAGTTGGCGGTAAGCCCCAGCTGGGACGGTGACTTTATGAAGCTTGCCCGCATGGTGGAACCGCAGATTACCACCGAGGAAGCCCGCGAGGCGGTGAAGAACCTGCTGGAGTGGGGGCTCATCCGCGAGGTGTCTGGGGGTAAGTCCGCTGTGCGCTACGAAGAAACCAGCCAGATGTTGGATGCCTCCCTGATCCCGCCCATGGCCTTGCGACAGATTCGCCGCGAGTACATGCAGCACGCCATCGGTGCTGTGGAGCGCAAACCCAAGGACGAGCGCTTTGCCGCATTCACCACCCTCGCCATGAGCGAAAGTTCCTATAATTACGCGGTGGAAGTGCTGGAGGAAGCCCGCAAGAAAATTATCGCCCGGGCGGCCAATGACCTGAATGTGGAACGGATTTACGAACTGATGGTGGTTGCGTTCCCCATGAGCAAGAAGGTGGAGGTCGAAAAATGAAGTCTATGATTTTTGATTCCATGGCGGGGAAGACAATGCTGAAAAGGACTCGGAACGGAAAGAGTTTTGGAGTGTGTGCCGCTCTGGTTGCAGGCTCTGCGCTCTTGCTTTCGCTGGTGGCCTGTTCCAGCGATTCTCGGGATGTTGCCGGCGGTGTAACCGATATTGGAAATTCCGTTGCCTCGGGTGTGGTTCTGGATGTTGCCGGCACTCCTGTAAAAGGCGCTCGGGTGGTCGCCTATTATGATTCCTGGATGCAGGATTCCATCAAGGATTCTACGGAAACGCTCTCCGATGAAAATGGCCGGTACGAACTGATGGTGGATAGCTCCGCGAACTACGTGCTGTACGCTTCCGCAGGTAGCGACTGTGGGTTTGCCTCCGCAGCGGCCGGCTCGCAGTCAGGTGCCGCGGACTCGTCGCTGGCTGGAACCGCGGGTTCGTCGCAGGCAGGTGCCGCGGCTGTCATTACCGTAGGCCCCCGCAAGACATACTCCGGGCGCATCGCAAATCGCAGCACAGGTTCAGTTCGTATCGTAGGCAGCAATGCCACTACCGCCTTGGATAGCGACGGTTACTTCTTCTTTAAGGATATGCCCTCCGGAGACATTACCATCGTCTACACGGACTCTGAAAATCCTGAAGGTGATGAATTGCTGCAAGCCCGTGTGGAATTTACCACTTATGGTTCCCGGGTTGCTTTCGTTCTCCCCGTGTTGAATTTCTATCAGGAAGATCGATCCTGGTTGGTGACGGATCGCGGTTCCTATTACGAAGAAGGTAATGAAGGCGTTCGCATTTTCGCGCCCGATAATGAGGGCTGGGTTATTCCTCCGGCGGGCAGTTCTAGTTCGGACGGTTCTGGCTTGGACAGTTCTAGCTCGGACGGTACCAGCTTGGACAGTTCCGCTGTCGGGTGCGCGCAGGGCGATTGCGCCGGGACGACGCTGGCTTACCTCGGCATGGACGGCACCGAAGTAGTGTACGACAACGATTCCACGTTGGCCGCCTCCGTCGAGTACGTGGAGGGTGTTTCGGGCAAGGCGATCCGCCTGAAGCCGGGGCAGTTCATCGACCTGGATTCGCTGGACCCCTGCGCCGGGGACTTTACCATCTCCCTTTGGACCAAGTGGGAAGGCCCCAACGGCGAACACCAGATTCTTGCATCCCAGCGGGCCTACTGGAGCGATTCCACTTCACGTTTCCAGTGGCATTTTGAAAGTGCCCGCGGAAAGTTTATGGTGCTGAAAAGCCAGCCTGCCGTTCCCGAGGGATTTGCCTTTGGCGATTCATCCATCGTTCCCGTGGGGGAGTGGGCGAACCTCGTGCTGGTTTCCGAAAACCACATGGTCAGTATGTACGTGAATGGCGTGGTTGTTGAAATGCAGGACGCCGAAGGCAATGTGGTGACTGCTAAGGAATTTGTTCCCAATGAACTGGACCGTAAGGTGCCGCTTCGCATTGGCGGCAATGAAATCGACACCGAAACCTGGAACGGCGCCATCGACGAGGTTGTGGTGGAGAATGTGGCCCACAGCGCAGAATGGATACTTGAAAAATTTAAAATGGCAAAATAGCGGGGTTAGATGGTGAAATTGCGCCGGAACCCTGCTAAAAACGAGGGCCGTTCGGCTTAAATTACCCGTAACCCACCCGGAATTAGGTCGAAATGGGACTTTGCAGGGCTTTTTCCCCCTAAAAATATACTTTTGGTGGCTGATAAGTGTGGACAAAGTAACGGGATAGCGGGGCTCCGCTAATAAAACGTGCCACAACCCCGCCATTTCGCCGAAATAGCGAAATAAGCTACTACAATAAAAAAAAGACCCCGGGAGGGGTCTTTTTTTTGCAGCGTTAAGCTTAAGAATTATGCTTCTTCAAACTTGATAACGCCAGCGGGGCAGCCTGCAGCTGCGTCCTTGATAGCTTCTTCGTTAGCAGCGAGATCAGCGTCAGCCTTAACCTGCATCTTTTCAGGAACGGTGAAAACTGCGTCGCAAGTAGCTTCGCAAGCACCGCAGGAAACGCATTCGTCGGAAGATTCGTCGAGCCAAACCTTAGTAATAGCCATGTTATACCTCTTTTGGGGTTGTTGTACTTGTGTTTGCGTTAAATATAACAAAAACCATTGTGAACGCACAATGTTTTTCTAAATTTTCTTGTACAGAATAACCGCCGGCGGCCCCCGTTTTACACCCGCCGGCATAACCAAGTGAGGACATCACAGAAAATGAAAAAAGTGGTTGTAAAAATTGGTGGCAGCCTGGCTATTGACGAAGCCAAGTTGGCCGATTTTGTGGCAGCAGTTTCCAAGCTTCCGGCTATGGGCTGCCAGGTCGCCGTTGTACACGGTGGTGGCAAGGACATTAACGAAAATATCGCCCTGCTGCGAGAACAGCCCACTTTTATCGATGGCCTCCGAGTAACTACTCCCGGCATTATGAAGATGGTGGAGATGACCCTCTCCGGCCACGTGAACAAGAAGCTGGTCCGTATGCTTGAAAGCAATGGCTGCGATGCAGTAGGAATTTCTGGTGTCGACGCAAAGCTCTTTGAAGTTGAAAAGAAACAGGGCAAGGTTGATCTTGGTCTGGTGGGCGAAGTCAAGAAGGTTAATCCCAAGATTGTGGAAGCCTTGTGGTCTGCAGGTATGGTTCCTGTAGTGAGCCCCATTTCCATTGGTCCCGACGAAAATGGCAACAACGTCAGCTGGAACGTGAATGCGGACACCGCTGCAAGCGAACTGGCTGTGGCACTTCAGGCCGATCAGTTTGTGCTGGTAAGCGATGTTCCGGGCGTCATGGACGAAACCAAGACCGTCATTCCCGAACTGACCAACGATGCAGCTGAAGCCCTCATCGAGTCTGGCGTCATCAACGGTGGCATGATTCCCAAGGTTCGCGAAAGCTTCAAGTCCATCGATCGCGGTCTCAAGTCCATTCACATCGTGGGCTGGAAGGATGCTGAACATTTCGTGAAGCAGATTAACGGCGAACTGAACTACGGAACTATTCTCGGCTAAGACGAGGTTGATTGATAATGGATAATTGATAATTGATGATTTTAAATAATCGCGGCTTCGCCGCCTAGCTTTCTAATTATCAATCATCAATCTTCAATTCTCAATTAAAAAAAAGGATTTTATTATGAGCTTTTTAGAGCAGGATAAGAATGTCATTGCCCCGCTGTATGGCAAGGCTGACATTGAAATTGTAAAGGGCGAAGGCTCTTACCTCATCGACTCCAAGGGCGACAAGTACCTGGACTTCGTTGCTGGTATTGCAGTGAACGCCCTGGGCCATCAGAACAAGGCCATCAAGGAAGCGGTTGCAAAGCAGATGGATTGCTTCAACCACATCTCCAACCTTTATGTGAACAAGCCCCAGGTTGAATTGGGTAAGAAGCTTCTGGAAATCACTGGCTTCGACAAGGCTTTCTTCTGCAACTCCGGTACCGAAGCTAACGAAGGCTGCATCAAGTTTGCACGTAAGTACTTCGATCGCAAGGGCGAACCCAACAGGCTGAAGATCATCACCTTCGTGAACAGCTTCCACGGCAGAACTTTCGCAGCTCTTTCTGCAACCGGTCAGCCGGCTCTGCGCGAAGGCTTCGGCAACATGCCGGGCGACTTTGTACACGTGAAGTGGAACGACTGCGCCGCCCTGAAGGCTGAGGTCAATAAGGACACCTGCGCCATCATGCTGGAATCTCTGGCTGCCGAAGGCGGCGTCATGACTCTCTCCGCAGAAATGGTGGAAACCATCAACAGCCTCCAGAAGGAATTCGGCGTGCTGGTAATTGTTGACGAAGTCCAGGCAGGCTGCGGCCGTCTCGGAACCTTCCTCGGCTTTGAAAAGTACGGCTTGAATCCGGACCTGGTCTCCCTGGCCAAGGGTATCGGTGGCGGCCTTCCGCTGGGCGCTGTTCTTCTCCGTCAGAAGATTGCGGACGAACTGAAGGCTGGCGACCACGGTACAACTTTCGGTGGTAACCCCATCGCTTGCGCTGCAGGTCTCGCTGTAGTGAACCAGGTTGCAGAACCTGCCTTGTTGAAGAATGTTGCAGAACGTTCCGCTCAGATCCGCACCGCTCTGGCTGACATCAAGGCCAAGTACAGCGCTATCAAGGAAATCCGCGGTGAAGGCTTGATCGTGGGCCTCGCTCTGGATGAATCCTTGCCGGTGGGTAACGTTGTTGCTGCTGCCCGCGCAGAAAAGCTCATGGTGCTCAGCGCCAAGGGCAATGTGCTCCGTATGCTTCCGCCGCTGAACATCAGCGCAGCCGAAGTGGACGAAGCCATGGCAAAGCTAGCTGCAGCATTTGCTGCGGTTTGCGCTTAAAATTTTAAACTCGCAAAAAGGCGGGGTTCAGGTCTAAAAGTGGCCGAGAACCCCGCTTTTTTTTGTCCCATTTGTTTTGGGTAATGGGTATTGTATCTTTGGGTGCAGGCTTAGTGGATTCTAAGGCATCCGTGCTAGCGGGGGTGCAATGGAAAAATTACCCGTAACCCCGCTTGAATAGAGACGGACCATGGTTTGCGAACCAGCCTGCCACGAATAAACTAATAGAAAGGCGGGGCTGTGAGCGAATTTCAACTCACAACCCCACCAAATCGACGATTTAGCGAACGCGCACAAAATTTATTATATTTCCGCTAACGGATTTTCCGTTTTTTTGTGGCAGTATTCTGCCTTAGATTATTTTCTAGATCATTTTTTATATCCAAACATTAAGTGAATGAACGCGGTTTCGCGTTGTAAAAAGCGCTTTTAGAAAGTGCATGTCAAAAAAAATGGAAAAAGAAATAGAACTTTTATCTAAGGATAGGCTGCTGCCCTTAGTTCAAAATCGCATCGCAGAGTTTGAAGAACTTGTTTTAAAACTGAGGGCATCTTTGAGTGATGCTCCTTCAGGTTTTCTCAGCATTTCGCCTCATCAAGGATCTTATCAATACTTTCTTGTTGCTGAAAATGCGAGAAGAACAGAAACATATATCCCTCGGGAAAAAATTGAAACAGCAAGAAAACTTGCCCAGCGAGACTACAATCGTAGAATGCTTTCGGAGATGCTTGTTCAGCTTAACGCACTGAAAAAATTTGAGAAAAAATATGTTGCCCAAAAACTGGAGGGATATTTTGAAACGCTGCACACGGCCAGGCGCTCGCTAGTTACCCCTCTACTACTTCCGAATGAAGATTTTGCCGCGCTTTGGCAAAGTGTTCCTTATGAAGGTCGTCCCTTTGAAGATGATGCTTGCGACTTGCGAACTGCAAACGGTGAACGGGTTCGGTCCAAGTCTGAAATCATTATTGCGGATACATTATTTCGCTTAGGGATTCCCTATCGTTATGAATACCCGCACTTATTCTTAAAAACTGAAGATGTTATGCAAACGGAAAAGAGTAAACGAAAGAATTTACGAACCCGTTCCATTCGCATTTTTCCCGATTTTACCTGTTTGAATGTTAGAACCCGCGGTGAGTACATCTGGGAACATTTTGGGCTGGTTGATTCTCCATCTTATGCAGAAAATGTGAATGAAAAATTATGCATGTATGCGGCCAATGATTTTTATTACGGTCAAAATCTTATTATGACTCAGGAAACAAAAGATAAGCCATTGTCCCCGTGGATGGTGGAGCGGCTTGCCCGTCGTTTTTTGTTGTAGAAAAATTTATTTCCGCAAAAAAGCGGGGTTCAGGTCTAAAAGTGGCCGAGAACCCCGCTTTTTTTTGTCCCATTTGTTTTGGGTAATGGGTATTGTATCTTTGGGTGCAGGCTTAGTGGGTTCTAAGGCGTCCGTGCTAGCGGGGGTGCAATGAAAAAAATACCCGTAACCCCGCTTGAATAGAGACGGACCATGGTTTGTGAACCAGCCTGCCACGAATAAACTAATAGAAAAGCGGGGCTGTGAGCGAATTTCAACTCACAACCCCGCCAAATCAGCGATTTAGCGAATCTACGCCTTATTAGTAGGAGCCTGTCTTGCGACTGGAGCCAGCTGGCCGTGCTTGCGGAACAGGTGCTTGACCAAGGTGCTAAAGCCGCGGAACACGCGATAGCGTTCGCGGGGATTCTTCAGCGCCATGATAGCCTGATGCCAGATATAGCTGGGACGCAGGTAGAATTCGCGGCGGGCCTTGTCGCAGAAGTCCACCAGGGCCTGGCTGGTAAGCTTTCCGCGCTGGATGGTGGTGCGGTGGAAGCCGTCCTTGTCCAGCCACTGGTTGTAGTCGCGGGACTTGAGGGCGCCGGATTCCAGGGCTTCCTTGTAGGCTTCGGTACCAGGATATGCCATGATGGGGTAGAACTGGGCCGTGTTGGGGTTCAACTTCTTGGCGTAGTTCAAGGTCATGCGAAGGGTCTTGGGCGTATCGCCCGGGTTACCCACCATAAAGCAGCCGTGAACCAAGAGACCGACCTTGCGGGCGTTCTTGGTGAACTCGATTGCCTTGTCGGTGTTCTTGATACCCTTGTGGATGTTCTGCAGCACTTCCGGGGAAGCGCTTTCGAAGCCCACGCACATTTCGCGGCCGCCGGCCTTCTTCATGAGCTTCAGCAAATCCAGGGGAACGTCGGCGCGGGCGTTGCAGCTCCAGGTAATCTTCAACTTGCGTTCAAGAATCAGGTTGCAAATCTGGCGCACGTGTTCGTGGCTTGCGGTAAAGGTATCGTCCTCGAAGAAGACTTCGCCCAGGTCCTTGAAATTCTTCTTGATGTATTCCAGTTCGTCCACCACGTCCTTGGGGTCGCGACGGCGGAACTTGTGACCGTTCAGAGTCTGCGGGATCACGCAGTAGCTGCAGTGGTTGGGGCAGCCTCGTCCGGAAAGGATCACGATGATGGGGTTCAGGTTTGCGCCGTAGAAATACTTCTTGTAGCACTTGTACAAATGCTTGCGGTAAACCTTGGAGACCCAGGGAATTTCGTTGAGGTTCTCGATCTTGGGACCTTCCGGCTGGAAGTCCACCTTGCCTTCGGCGGTTCGGTAGGCGAGGCCCGGGAACTGGCCGATGGAGGAGGCTCCCTCATCACCACGGAGGGCGCGGACCAGGTTCCTGCAGGTGTAGTCGGCTTCGCCGATAATCACGTAGTCCAGGGCCGGTTCCATTTCCATGGATTCCAGAGGTTCGGCGGTAGCGTGGGTGCCCATGATGGCAACCTTGATACCGGGGCAAACGGCGCCCACCTGTTCCTTGATGGCTTTTACAACCTTAAGATCGTTAATAATGCTTGGGGTACTGGTGCTGCAAATCACCAGTTCGGGAGCAAACTTCTTGATGCCTTCCAGAGTCTGAGGAAGGTCCAGAGACATGGCGGGACTGTCGATAAGCTGGATTTCGTTGCCGTCTGCTTCGCAAACGCCTGCGGCATAGCTTAAGAACATGGGCCAGTAAAGGGTACTGGACTTGGTCACGCATGGACTGCGGGATTCCCGACTAAACATCGGGTGAAAAGGCGGATTTAAAAATGTTACGCGCATAAGCCATGGCAAAATACATTATTATTGACGAATAAACTACATTTTAAGAAAATGAATACCTTTTTTTACTCCATAATTCTGAGTGGCGTCCTGCTTGCCGGTGGAATTTCCGCCGCGTTTGCCCAAATGGTGCAAAAATCCGCAGAAAATCCGGTGCCAGCACCTGCTCTGGATACGGTCAAGACCACCTTTGCCGATGGCAAGCTGGCCCGAGTCTACACGGTACTGAAGGGTACGGAAATCCGCGAAGGCCTATCCGTTAGCTACCATCCCAATGGCAAGGTTGCGGTGGAGGCACCCTATGCGAACGGCGTCTTAAACGGCGTGCTCCGAACCTATTTTGAGAACGGCAATCTTTGGCAGACCATCGGTTATAAGGACGGGGACGAGGAAGGCGTTTCCATGACCTATTTCGAGAATGGAAAGAAGAAAAAAAAGGAAACCTACAAGGAAGGCGTCCTCTTTGGTGCCGTGGAGGAATACAGCACCGAAGGCAAGCTCCAGCGCCGTATTCCCTATGAAAACGGTCAGGTCCACGGGATGGCGAAAATCTTCGACGAGAAGGGGGCCGTTGTCGAGGAAATGTCCTTTGACCATGGGCTTCGTCAGGGGCCGTACCGCAGGTACAAAAAAGGCCTCATGATTCTTGAGGCAAAGTTTGAACAGAACCGCTGTGTAGAAAACTGTAACTTCTAGATATAGAGGGGCTCCTCTAGACTCCCCGTCGCGGTGCTGCGGCATCACAAGCGCATTGCGCTTGCTTGCCTTGCCCAGCTCGTTTGAGGGAAGCGAAGCTTCCATTCAAATTTTTCTAAAATCTTTCTCCCGCATTGAAAAAGTCAATGGCGGAGGAATCTATCCCTATTACCTGATCCTTATTATTGTACGTGTAGACTAGCTTGTAGGATTCCTTGACTAAGGGTTCCGCCTCTACACAGATATATTTTTTTGCGAGGTTCGTATCTATGGGGAATGTCAGGTTCTCAAAGTCCCTGCAACGGTATTCGTTGGAATATCTTCCTTCAATTTCCCGGAGCTTCTCGTCGTACCGTATAAAGTAATGGTGACAGCCATCGAAAGTGCAGCCGGCTCCAAAAACCTTTTTGCCATTCTTGTCGTACTCGTACCACTGGTTTGTTGCTGGCGGCGTGTATTTCCAGACCAGCAGACCATCCTTGAAAATTTGATTTTCACGGATTTCATATTCCGGGCTGCTGCTGTCGTCGCAACCGCAGGCTACAAGGATGGCGGCTGCCAGTGCGACGGGTAATAAGAATGTTGCCCCCTTCATGATGACGCTTCTATTCGCTTTATTCCGAACTGTTCCCGGCAGCCTAATCTGCGCTTTCTGCAGATTCCTGATTGCCTGCTTCTTTGGTTTTCTTGCGGGGTTTAACGGCTTGCCAAACCATGAAGCCTATGAACAGGACGCCAAAACCTACCAGTACAATGGCCAGTTCGGAATTGTACTTTTCGATAATGTCCTTCTGGCCGTGAGCCAGATAGCCAAGCACTGCAAGAACGGAATTCCAGATGGCTGCACCCAGGAAGGTGAATAAGGTGAACGGCAGCAGCTTCATTCCGGCAAGACCTGCGGGAATGGAAATCAGCTGGCGGATGACCGTAATGAGTCGCCCCACGAATGTGGAAATGACTCCGTGGTCACGGAAGTACTGTTCCGCTTTTTCGACCTTGGAAACATCGATGAGGAAGAAATGGCCCAGGCGGCTGTCCGCAAACTTGTAGATGATGGGACGGCCCAGGAACTTTGCCAGGTAGTAGTTGATGAAGGCGCCAATCAGCGCACCTAGGGTTGCGAAAAGGACTATCAGGATAATGTTCAGGTCGGAACCGGGCTGCAGGGCCTTGTAGGCTGCAGGGGGAACCACCAGTTCCGAGGGGAAGGGAATGAAGGAACTTTCGATTGCCATCAGAAGGGTGATGGTACCGTAGCCCAGGTGTTCGTTGTACCAGTCGATAATCCTGGTATAGATTCCCTTCTTTTCGGCGGTAGCTTTTGCGGTGTCGCCCACGGCTGTTTCTGTGTCCTGGCTTACAGTCCTTGCACTGTCGATCGCTGCTGAGGTCCCTTCATTTGCGGTGTCGGCGCCTGTGGCTACGGTTACGCTTGCCGTATCGGTGGCTGGTACCGTTGAGGTGTCTGCTGCCATCAGGTGTGCAGAGAGCAGGAACAGGGTCAGGACGCTGATAATCAAAAAGCTTCTTTTCTTCATAGTGATGCAAATATAGAAATGTAGGGATGTTCCTTGCAAACAAAAGAGCGAGACCCTGGGGAGTCTCGCTTTGCATTCTAGGACTGGGCCTAGGGTTATTTTTTCTTTTTACCCTTGGCCGGTTTCTTTGCAGCCTTTTTCTTCTTGTCCTTTGCCTTCTTTGCGGGCTTTGCCTTGGGCTTCTTGGCGGGGGCCTCTTCGACTTCCTCCTCCTCTTCTTCCTCGGGCTCGGCGGTGTAGGACTGTTCCTGGACTGCAGGAGTTTCCTCTACGGCAGGTTCCGGGTCGGGATTGTATTCCGTCTGGAATTCAATGAGGGACTGGGCTTCGTCGTTAGCCTTCTTGAGGGCTGCCTTCGCCTCTTCCACGTACTTGCCGTTGGGGAATCGCTTCAGGTAGATTTCGTAGTCCTTCAGGCGGTTGCTTGACTTCACCAGCTCGAAAATGCCTGCTTCGGCCTCGTCGCGGAAGGCGCCGTCGGGATTGTCGTTCAGGTAGGCGAGGTAAGCCTTGAAGGTGTTCTTGGCCTGGACTTCGCGGAACTTGTCGTACTGGCCCAGTCCGTTAAGCCTTGCTTCCACTTCGGCCCTGCGGGGGGAGTCCGGATAGTATTCCAGGAACATCTGGAGCATTTCGGGGTCGTTGGAGGCCATGACCTGGTCGAAACGGGAGTCTTCCTGCTTGACCTGGTATTCCTTGATTTCAATCTTGCCGCTATCCAGGGTGGCGTAGAGCTGTTCCTTGGTGGCGAGGTCTGCAGGATGGCAGAAGGCGAGATAGCTTTCCAGCACGTCTGCGAACTGGGTCTTGGTATAGGCTTCGCTCATGTCCGGCAGGTTGCCGTCTTCGTCCAGATAGAAGCGGTAGTCGCGTTCGATAGCCATGCAGTCCCATTCGGAGATGGTATCCTTGACTTCGCTGTTCTGGCGGAGGACGCTGTCGCGGTCTAAGAGCTTGAAGCGCATGTTGCGGTCACGATGGCTCTCGCGGCCGAAATCCAGGGACAGTTCAAGGCCGACGCGTACAGGCCACTTATACTCCACCTTGTCGAAGGTCAGGTTGGAATAGGGGGAGGGGCTTGCGTCGTTATCCTTCTTGCGGGCCTTGATGTCTTCGTAGGCCAAAAATTCCTTGCGGACATTGATGCCGATCTTGAGGTCAACATCCTGGAACACTTCGGTGATGCGATATTCCAAAGCGCCAGAGACAAAGGCCGTGTTCACATAGTCGGTGTACTGGACGGTGTTTCCGCCGTAGTCGTCATAGAAGGAGAAGAAATGGAAGCCGAAACCGCCCAGGACTCGCAGGTCCAGGTCTCCCGCCAGGTTCACGGAGAAACCGGCGAGAACGGAGGGGGCGTAGGTCAGGAAGGACAGTTCGCGGTCGGTCTGTTCGCCGGGACGCTTTGATCCGTTGGCGGTAACCGTGTACTTGGGGCTGTCTTCGATGGTGCCCATCTGGAAGGAATTCACTTCGAGACCCAGCCAGAGGGTAAAGGGGATGTCTGCTTTCCAGGCGGGGGTGATGAGGGGAGACCAGAGGAAACCGGCGGAAACGGGAACCGTGAATACGTCGGTATTGATCCCCTTGTCCAGAAGGTCGTTATCGCCCTTAAAATTTAAAAAAGCAGGTTCTGCTTGCACATACAACTGAGTACGCCAATTCGATCTCTCGAAATCGGCTGCATAAATTGCTGTTGCTAATAAAGACAATGTTAAGAGTAGTCTACGCATCACCATAAATTTAAGTTTTCTCTTTTACAGGAGGAAAAATAAATTTATAAAAAATACGCTTTTTTGCACCTTTTCCCGTGATTTTAGAATGCCAGGGTGAATCCTATTCCGAACAGGAGCAGCCCGGAACCGATGAGGGAGCCTCCGATAATCATTTTTCGGTCGCCCTGGTCCACCTTGTCATGGTTTTTCTTTACCAGTTTCTGGTAGTTTGCACCGTTGGAGGTTGCAGGAAGGCTTAAATCGTCCTTGATTTTCTCGGCCTCGTCATAGTCGTCGTAAGCGAGGTAGGTAAAGAGGGCTCCAATCAGGATCGGTGCGATGGCGGATCCCATCAGGGTCTTTCCCACGAAGTTTTTCTTTTTCTCGTGGAGCCATTCCTGCTGCCTTAACTGTTCCGCAGGGTCGGAAATGGGCTCCATCTGGACTTCGAGACTGGTAATACCTGTGGGATTGGCGTAGACTGTTACCATTGTGTCCCGGAAGCCTTCCTTCCGCAGTTGCACCGTGGAAAGGCCCGGCTCGAAAAGGGCGAACTTGCTTGGTGTTCTTCCGATGGATTTGGTGCTTCTGGAAATGGGGGCGGACCCTCCGTAGATTTCGGCCCCTTCAGGAGTGGAGGTTATGAGAAGTTCCGGCTTGGATTGTTTCAGTTTTAGGGATACTTTGTTTGTGTCGCCGGGGATGGCGGATATTGCGCTGCGTGCGGCCCAGATATGGCGATCCACGCTCCAGTAGGCGTACACGACAATCTTTCCCGTATCCAGGGTAGCCACCGTGCACGGTGTCTTGCAGAGGGTTTCCGTTCCCTCGATTTCCAGGTTGGCCCCTTCCGGGTCTGTTTCTACATGGATATAGCTTTTCCTGTCTGCGGGTGCAACGCTTTGTCCTTGCAGCTGCTTGAGAAAGTTATTCAGCTTGTTTCCCGCGATGGCGTCGCTCATGGCGGTAAAGGAGGATAGGTTCATCCTTGCGGAATTACTTTTTTGCTGGCTGGAATCCGTCAGGTAGGTATGTGTCATGAATACGCTTACGGAATCCTGGGCCTTTGCCGCAGAAATGGTCCCCTGGAACAGGTCTGTGGCTCCATAGCGAAGTAGGGAATCGCGGATGCAGGCCTGTTCCCTGCAGTAGCCGAAGGAAGTCCGCCTTGCAAACATGACGGGAACGCCCTGTTCCTTCAGGATACGGATGGCGATGTGGTTCAGTTCTTCGGACAGGGCGGAATCGATGGAGCGGCGCTCCAGCGCAACGAAGATGTGCTTGCCGTCAACGGAATCAAGGAACGTAGGGGTGCGCGTCTGCCTGAATTCCTCGGGAACGGTTCCGCGGGAAGTTGCCGTATCCGATGTCCCCGCTGTTCTGGCCGGGGAATCCTGCATGGCGGAATCTGCCGGGGCTTGGGCGGTATTTTCCGGTATAGAATCTGCGGGGGATATTCTTGCGGAGTCGGAGACGGATGTGTCTATCTCTGCGGTGGCTGCTATGGCGGAACTGTCCGTGGCGGCAACCGGATTGAGCAGGTCGTTTCCCTGGTCGTCCACGATGGACTTGAAGCGACTCCTGTGTATCCTTACGACGGTAAACTTTCCCTGGATGGTTCCTCCGAGGCTTACGGTGTCCTGGCTAATGCCAAGGAAGGTGGCCCCCTGTTTTGCTCCGGTGACCAGCTCCACCCTTGCATGGACACCCTGGGGGTCCTGGGCGGACAGGATCCCGAATGCGATAAGAAGTAGGGCGAGGAATAACTTGTTCATGAAAAACCTAGAAGGAAAGAATGAAGCCTGCGGCGATTAGGACCGCCCCTCCGGCAAAAGTTCCGATAGTCACCTTTTTCGCCGTTCTGGCGGAAGACCTGTGGCTTTCGAAGTCCTCTTTTGCCTGGAGGTACTTTTCTCCATTTGCAATTTTACTGTTTTCTAAAATTTTCTTGGCGTCTTCGGCCTTGCTAATCTGGTATAGGGTTATGGACGCGCTGATGGCGGATGCAACGAAGGGTGCAATGGATGACCATTTCAGGATATTTCCTGCACTTCTGCGGGAACGCCTGGCTACGAAATCTTGCTGTTCCTCGATAAGGTCGTTGTCGTAGGACTGCTTGAGGGATACGATAATGTAGGAGGTATCCTTTGCCGAGAGGTTTACATCCAGCAGGGTGTCCGTAAATTCAGGCTTGAAGAGGGCGAGAAGAATATGGTCCTCTCCATCTACGGGAATGAAGGCGGGGGAGGCGTAATCCGGGGCGTTGCCATAGTCGGGGATGCTACTTCCCACGAAAATGTCCGCGTTTCCGGGAATGGTGGAAACATGAAGGTACTTTGTGGATTGCCCGAAGACAACGCAGGTAAACACAAGGAACAGCAAAATCAGCTTTTTCACGGGGCTTCCTCCGAATCGGGGAATGGTCCCGTAACGATGATGCTGTAATCTTCCTGCTCTGAGGCTTTCCAGTGATATCCCGGGATATGGTTCTGGGAATTGTCTTCAGCCAGGATCTGCACCTTGCCGGCATTTTTGTAGGAAAGGACTGGATGGATGGAGAGGATGTTCCCGTTTATCTCGTGGTCAATCTTTTCTCCATTCAGGAAAACGGCAAGCTTGTTGACATTGATTCCCGAACCGTCGTCGTAGATGTAGAACTTGATGGGTTCTCCCTTTCCCAGGGTATCCTTGACCGTTGCAATCTGTGGCGGAACCTTGTCGGTGAATACGGCCTCCCGTGTTCTGACAACCGAGCCTGCGGGCAGGTCCACCTGGAGGGTGTCTCCCGTAAATTCCTTTCTGGAAATGTCATTCAGGTAGACGGTCATTCCGCTTTGGGGAGGAAGGTCCAGGATAAGCGTAATCTTTGGACTGCTGTTATTTCCGGTATAGAGGGTGTCACCTAGGGCGGATACCACGATGATGGAGGTATTGACTGCTTTGAGCGTCGAAAAACCTTCGTATCGTATCGGAACATAGAGCACGCTTTTTTCGGGGTCCAGGAATTTGGTCGTAAACCGGTTGACTTCGGAAGTTTCCATCTTTCTGATTGCGCCTTCAGTAAGGATGCTGTACTTTACACCCCAGTAGTAGGTAAGGTAATTCTTACGAAGGTCAACACCCATTTGGGCAAGTGTCAGGGAATCGTCCGTAAGGGGGCCCCAGAGGATAAGATCCGAAGCGCAGTCTACCTCGCCCATACTGGAATTCCAGACGCTGTTGGAATCCGTATCGATGAAGAATTCGCATCGGGCGGTTTCCCACTCGTCGATTCCCGTGATGTTCCAGCGGAAAGTGTGGCTTGTGGCCTTGTCGGGAATGACCTGGTTAAATCCGTTGTAGGGATATTCCAGGGAAATGTTCTCGGGGGTGTTTACATAGATGACAAGGTCGCTTGTCAGGGTGTCACCATACAGGTCGATGGTGCGTAGGCTTCCGTAGACGACGCCAGGCTTGTTGAATGTGTAGCGGAAGGTATTGATGTTGAAATATTCCCCGTCAATGTCCCAGAGCACGCTGGTATAATAGCGGGCCGTGCTGTCGTGAGTTGACTGGACTCCGTTAATTGTGTAGCCAGCGATAAATTTGACGCTGTGGCCTAACTCTACCACCGAGGTCTGCGTGGGGTAAAGTGAACTTGCCGCGTCGCCTGAAAAGTTCTCGGGGACAATGTAGACCAGCTGCCGGAGGGTGGTGTCGCCGTCTTCCTCAAAGAGCGCGTTGTCGCATGCCGAAAAAAACAGGGCTGCGAGAAGTAGCAGGATGAGCCTAATCATTTGCTACCTCGTCAAAAGTCTTTCTCGGCCTCAGGTAAAATGCTCGGGATGTCTTGTTGTGGCTCAGGTCCAGAACGGTCATGTTCAGGATCTTGTAGGTCCAGATATTCTCTCCAGAGGGCATGGGGACAAGGAGGGTGTCCTCTTTCAGCTTGATGGAGGTGATGGGGTTTCCGTCGAAGTTGGCGCTGCTCCGTGCAAGCTTTATTGCGCCTCCGCCATCCTTCACAATGAATTTCAGTGTATCCTGGTAGTCCAGGGTGTCGCTAGCCTCTACGGCAGAAAGGGCTGGCGGTATGGTATCCTTCAGGACAATTTCAGAAAGCTCATGGATGGTCTGGGGGATTAAGGTAAATTTCCTGGACTGAGGCTCAAAATCGGGCTTGTCGTGCTGTTCGATCTTAAGAGTGTATTTTCCGGGAGGTATAGCTTTCAGGATGAAGCTTCCGTCCTGTTCGGTCCTGATTCCGGAAACAACCTTGAAAACGGAGTTGGCGGAATCCAGCAGGGTCAAGTCAAAATGGTCATCGGGTTCTGTAGACGAAGTTTTCAGAATTCCCGTAATTGCGCACTCGTCATTGGTTCCGGCGGTGTAGAACGTTCCCTCTAGGGTGTGGGCTGAGCGCAGGTCCAGTTCATTCCTTGCCTGCACGGTCCACTTGTATTTGGAAAGGGCGTCCAGGCCGCGATAGAAGGTGAATTGAGGCCTGTCCAGCAAGGTGTCCACCAGGATGTCGCCTGTCAGCGGGTTGGCTAGGGTAAAATGGTAATAGAGCTGCCAGAGGGAATCCCGGTCGTCGCAGGTCCAGACGAAGTTCATGGATTCACGGGGCGAGATTCCCTGGGTGTTGTTCCGGGGGATAAACAGTTCCTTGTCCAGGACTGGATGGCTCGCCACATAGAGCGTGACAGAGTCCCTCAGGGTATCTCCAAAAAAGTCTATGAGAACGAAGGTGACATTATGGATTCCCGGCTCGTAGAGCGTACTTTTAAAACTGAACTCGTTTGCGAAAAGTTCCCCGTCCAGATTCCAGTAGTACCGTTGCAGACGGATGGATTTCGAGGGCGAAATGGCGGTCAGAAAAATAAGGGAATCGCCGGGGACGATTGTGTCCTGCTTCTTGCGTTCCGCCTCGGATTCAAAGGAACTGGTGGTATAGGCGTTTATGGAGATAAACCGTGTTTCCGATTCATCGAAGGCAATGTCCATGGATTCGCTGCAGGCCGTGAAGCCCGCTATCAGCGCAAGTAATGCCGCCCAGAGGATTCCGGAGAAACTTTTCATCAGGGTTCCTCCGCAGGTGATTGAACCGTAAAGGTCCTTTCCTCAGAAACGGACCTGTCCCCGTATGAATCGACAACTTCTACAAAGAACTTGTGCTCTCCCGGCTTGAAACCCGACTGGACAATCTGTGTAAGTGTACCTACGTTGTAGACCTGCTCATCGATGTGCAGGATATTTTCTACAGGATCGTTATCGATGTCCACGTAATACCACTTGAAGGTTATGGTCTGGTTTTCCGTAAGGATGAATACCGCACCTTTTTCGGGGTAGAGTGTAGAGCCGATTCGGGGAGGCGTATTGGTCTCGAAATCAAGAAGCTTCTCCAGGGAATTGCCTTCCTTGTCCTTTGCGACCACCCGGTTTGGAATCTCGTCGATAAGGGGGTTGTCTATGGTAAATGTTTTTCCGGTTTCCAGCAGGTCTTCGTCGATGTACCAGAAGAACTCCAGATCGTTTTCGAATTTTGATGGGCTTACATAGGCCTTCAGGTTTGCCTTTTCGGTGGCGTTGATCTTTTGTGCGGTGGAGTCTTCGTTATTTTTTTGCAGGACATAGACTGCGATTTCCGTAGCCTTTCCGGACTGGTGTGGTGAACTGGGAATTTCCATGCACGCCACAAGCCATGCACCGGCCCAGAGGACCATGCACAGAGTCAAAAGGGAACAAATCGTTTTCTTTACGGTAACCACCTCTTTAAAGATAACTATATTCACGACATGAGTAACGAAAACTTCGAATACAGAAACGCTATGGAGCGTCTTGAAAACATTCTGAGCCGCATAGACAATTCCGAAATGGGAATTGACGAATTGGCTGGCGAAGTGAAAGAGGCTACTGAACTTCTCCGCAAGTGCCGTCAGATATTGCTGAAGACCGAACAGAATGTGCAGGAAGCTCTGGCCAGCTTGGATAGCGAAGTCGATGGATAATCTAAACGCACTGGAAGTTGAAGGCCTTACGGTCAAGTTTCCCATTCGTGGGGGTGTCTTTGGCAAGGTCCAGAAATACTTTACCGCCGTGGACAATGTAAGCTTTGTCCTTCCCCAGGGGAAAATTCTCAGCGTGGTCGGGGAGTCTGGCTGCGGAAAGTCCACCTTGGTAAAATCCCTGGTGGGGCTTGTTCCCATGGCGTCCGGCAGCTTTAAGCTTTTTGGCCATTCCGTAAGGAATGGAAAAATTTTCCCTGCAGCGGGGACTGCTGCAAAGGACGATCCCCTCCTGAAAGGGACTACGGATGGAAAAGCTGTTAGAACGTCCGACGTAATGCAGATGATTTTTCAGGATCCCTTTAGCAGCCTGAACCCGCGGCAGACCGTGGTAGAAATCCTGACGGCGCCCCTGGTTGCCCGAGGAGTCCGCTTTGATGCTGCCCGCAAGAAGGCGGAGGACCTGCTGAATCGGGTGTCTATTCCTGCAGGTGCCCTGGAAAAGTTTCCCCATGAGTTTTCTGGCGGTCAGCGTCAACGCCTTTGCATTGCAAGAAGCCTGATGGTGGACCCTAAGGTTTTGCTCTGTGACGAAGTGACCAGCGCCCTGGATGTTTCGGTGCAGGCCCAGATTCTGCACCTGTTGGATGACCTGCGCAACGACCTTGGACTTTCCATTGTCTTTATCAGCCACGATATGCAGGTGGTTCGCGCCCTCAGTGATGAAGTGCTGGTGATGTATTTTGGACATGTGGTAGAACGGGGCAATGCCGATGAAGTTCTTACCAACCCGAAACATGAATACACCCAGAAACTTTTAGCCAGTGTTCCCACCATTCGCCGCTAAAAAAGTTCCCCGAGCTAATGTAGATTAAGTTCCCCGAGCCTAGCCGAGGGGGGAGAAAAGAATGCCTGATTTCAGAAAGAACTATAAAGGTTCCCGTAGCGGAAATCCTAAATTTTTCGGAAAGCCCCGCCAGGAACATAAGCCCGAAGTTTATGAACTCCGCATCGAGAAGATGGTGCAGGGTGGCGAAGGCATGGCCCGTCTGGAAGATGGCCGCGTCTGCTTTGTGGCGGGTGCCCTGCCTGGAGAACTTTGCAAGGTTCAGCTAACCTTCAAGAAGAAGGACTTTACTAAAGGTCGTGTCATCCAGATCCTGGAAAGGAGCCCGGACCGTGTGGAACCTAGGTGTCCGCTGTACGGCAAGTGCGGAGGCTGCAGCCTGCAGCACCTGGCTTCCGAAAAGCAGGTGGAATATATGGAAAAGGTGGAGCGTGAAAACTTCCGCCGTCTGGCCCACGCCGAACTTCCCGCCGACTTTAAGATCCACACCGGCTCTCCCTGGGGATATCGCAATCGTGCCCGCGTTGTATGCCGCGTGAGAGGCAAGGATTTTCCGGGAACGAAGGTCCGTTTTGGCTTTAGGGAACTGGAGTCCAACGATATTGTGAACTTCGAGAAATGTCCGGTGCTGACCGATTCCCTGAATGACTTCCTGGAAGGGCCTGCCCAGCAGATCTTTGCCGGCGAGGGCAATTCCCCTCGGGAACTGGATGTCAATCTTTTCGACAATGGCGATGGAAAAATTTCCTATTACTATCGCGGGATGCATTCCTCTGACTTTGTCAAAAATGCGGTTAGTGTCGTCAATGTCTGTGAAAGAAAAATCCAGGCAGATGCATCTGTTTTCTTCCAGAGTAATCTGGGCCTTTTGCCTGCGCTGGTAGAATCGGTTCGTCGCGCTGTAGACGAAGGCCTTAAGAGTGGCGATGCAAGCGACGCCTGGCTTATAGATCTCTTTAGCGGAGTCGGGTTCTTTGCTGCGATTCTCCAGGACCGTTTTCAGAAAATCACCACTGTGGAACGGGAAGAGGGCTGCCTAAAACACGCGAGAGTTAACTTGTCTGTAAATTCGGAAGATTTCTGCAAAAAGGTGGAAAATGTTTCCGCTCCTGCCGAGGAATGGCTTTTGGAAAATGTGGTAGATGTTCCCGCAACCCTCATTGTGGATCCACCCCGGACAGGCCTTCCCAAAGAAGCTCTGGAGGCCATTGTAGCAAGTTCCGTGAACCGTCTCATCTATGTTTCCTGCGACCCTGTAACGCTTGCCAGGGATTTCGCCAAGTTTGCCCAGGCCGGGTTTATGCTAAGGCATGCCGAAGGATTTGCCTTTTATCCCCAAACGCCTCACCTTGAAATGATGTTTGTCCTGTCCCGCTAACCTGCAATTTCTGAATTTGCTATTTTACGGGATGTAAATAAAGAGGCTTTATATGAGAAATATTCTTGGTGCAGCAGCCTGTGGCCTGATGCTGATGGCTTTTTCTGCCTGTTCGTCCGATGAACCGAACATTGTTGCTGGTCGTGACTGGAATCCCGGTGCGCAGGTGGTTGCCGATACCACAAGCCTGTTCAAGCTAGATGAACCCATGGTCATCCAGTTCAATTATGGGAAAAATTTCGATTTTACTGTTTTGAAGACGGTCTTTTACAAGGGAACGGTTAGCGAAAAGGGAAAGGAAATCTGGTCCCACGAGGTTCCCGTAAGCCAAAAACTGAGCTCCTACACCTTGCAGGGCAAGTCCAAGAAGGGCGGCCTCATGAGCGCCCGTGAATTGACCCGCCAGAAGGAGGCCGGCTCCGTGGTTGTCGAGTTTGTCGCCGATGGAAAGGTTCTTGCCTCCAAGGATATCACCTTAGCTGTTCCGGGTAAGTAATGAAAATGAGAGCTCTCCTTTGCCTTGGCGCCGCCCTGCTTCTGTGTTCCTGCGACCCGAGTTCCATTACGATCAATTACAATTTGACGGAACCTGTTGATGTAAGCCTCTATACCGAAGGGTATTTCTCTACCCTGGACCTGAATGGCGAGGAACGGCTGGGAACGGTGACTGCAACCTATGTGGACCTTCACTACTCCCAGGATGGGGACTCCCTCAAGGTGGACCGCAAGTATAAGGGACATCGCTCCCGCGGCTACCTGAAACATTCCATGCCTTCCGAGCTGGCCTGGCGCATTTCCAACGTGAGCCTTGCCGCTATCGATGACCATGTAAAGCGTCTTGACGGATACGACGAAGGTTATGATTCTGTGGTAACCAACTTGCTTTTGGCGGAACGCTGGCGTAAGCAATTGCTCAACAAGGATTACATCCCCCATCTTAAGCGCATTGAAAAACACCGCTGGGAAATGGACCACCTGATTGTGGGTGAAATTCCTACCAAGGGAAACATTACCCAGCTTCTGAAGGACCGCAAGCGACTTAACTTTGGCCTGATTACCGTGGACTCCGTGGTGGTCAAGGGCTTTGAAAATCGCGACCATCGTAGGTGCCTGGATTATGTCGTCTATCTTCACGAAAGGGAAAGTTTCCCCTATTACATCTGGGAACAGCATGTGAATAGTAAGATCGTTCCTGAAAAGTTCCAGCAGTATAATACGGGTCTGCAGGCGACCTATGATGTCAAGTACGAGGTCATGATGGATCCCAGTACAGGTATTCCCTGTCAGGAACGAGAGGTGAAGGTGGGTACCCACACCATGGTGAACCCTGTCAGCCAGGATACGGCAACCTTTACCAGCTATGTAACTTACGAACGTCTCTACAATATCATTCGTGAAAACGCGGAAAATAATGAATAAGGTCCTTGCGTCTCTTGCTTTCTCCCTTCTTGTAGGCTGTGCCGCCCACACGTCGCCTCAGCAGACGCTGGTGGACGACCGCTATATGGTCTATAAGGAAACCTATAAGGCCTATAAGGAAGCCGAGGAGGAATATCTGAATCTGCTTTTCAACTTGGAGCAGATGCCGGAGGAAGAGGAACTCTGGATCATGAAGCGTGACCGGATGCTGGAACTGGTCCAGCTGAAGGAACTGATGCTTGCCGCACGAACGGAACTGGACAATGCCATGCAGGACTGGGAGCGTCATCTGTCCGACGTCCAGGCCGAAATGAAGAAGTCCCAGGTGAACGCATTTAACCCGAACTTTAGGGGAACGGATGGAAAGCGGACAAGCCCGGGGCAGCTCCTTCCTGGCGAAGCAAATCAAATCAGACGAAAGAAATAAAAAAAGGCCGAAAGGCCTTTTTCTTTTGGTGGAATTCGTTGAGGAGACTACTACTGCCAGGAATTTGCAAATCCCATCCCGATGGTAAAGTTTATGCGGGTGGGGGCGATGCTTTCGGGAATCAGGGGCAGGTCGATAGGATTCAGCTTATGACCTCCGGAAAGGTCCCTGTTCTCGCCGATGCGGCTTAGACCGCGGGCAAAGGTGACAGAAATATCCAGGGGGATGCTGTAGAACAGCTTGTTGCTCATTCTGAAACTCAGGCCTACGCTACGATCCCAGAAACGATGGTCCGTAAACTTGTCCGTGTCGAACCAGCTGCTGTTCCAGGCTGCACCCATCTGGGCGAACAGGTCGAAGTAGAAACTGCGGGTGCTGAAAATCCAGGCGGTCTTGCGCCAGTCGTCATAGATGGGGAACAGGTAGTGGACTTCCGCCACGGCGGTCTTCGTTCCCGCCAGGGTGTAGTCTTCCGAACTTCTCAGGTAGGGATAACCTTCCAGGAATACCGCGTTATAGTAGTAAGAATCCAGAGTGTCCTGCTTTGCATCGGTGTTCCAGCTGAGGACTCCTGCAATCTTACCGCCGGCGGCAAGCCTTGCTCCGGTAAGGGGGCTCTGGATACTTCCGTAAAGGTTTAGGCCCATTTCGTGAATATTGAAGTTGCGGTAGTGGGGGGTAATCTTTCCGCTGGCGTTTACGGTAAAGCTTTCGGCGAAGGTTCCCGGACGGTAGAGATCGCTGTTGGCGTACTGGTAGTAAAGGAATAGCCCGTTGCCCTGGCCGTTAATGCCCGTATCCTCGCCGGTGTCGCCATAAAGTCCCAAGGCGACAGACGCGCTGATTCTTTTCTGATAGGTCCATTCGAACATGTCCTCGTAGAGGTTGAAGTTCGCCCAGTCGTAGCTTACGGCAACCTGCAGGGTGTCGATGGACTTGAAAACGCTATAGCCTGCTGCAGCGGAAATGGACTGCATGGGAATGGCGTAGTGGCTTATGCCGAGGCTATCCCCGTTGTGGGCGCGAACGTCTTCGTAACGAACTGTATCCTTGCTGGTGTAGTTGGCGTAGGAATAGGTGAGGCTCAGGTCCAGCGGGGTACTACGATTTTCCCAGGAGGCGAAGAATTCCTTTTCCTGCTCCGGATTCAGTCCCGAACTGTTTATGAAGTCAAGGCCTGCGCCCAGTTCCAGGAGAAGTCCCAGCTGCACGGTGTTCTTTTTCAGCGGGTCTGTAAGCACTACTGCAAGGCCTGCCTTAAATTTCAGCTGGCCTTCGCCAAATACGGTAAGGTCCGGGGCGTTTTCGTTAAACACCACCATGGGTACAAACAGCGGCGTGTTGGGAATGGGCTTGTAGTCCTGCTCGATTCCCGCAAATTCCAGATCGGTCAGCTGGATGGGCTTTACCACCTTTTCGGGAAGTTTCCCCTTCAGGACAATTTCCCTGGAGCCTTCCTTCTGGGTAATGGTGCGGGTGGTATCCTGAATCTTGATTACGCTGTCCCGGGTGGCTACGGTAGGAATGGTAAGGCAGTCCTTGTTGATGAGTAAAAGGCTATCGCTGTTTGTAGAATCCACGAGAATGGGCTTTTCTACAAAGTAGCTGTCGATGGGCTGCTGTTCCTGGCAGTTGTTCCAGGTGGTGTCGGCAATATGGATGACGCTGTCCCGCTCCGTGACCGTGATAACGGTATCTGCACTGGCGGGAATGAAAATGCTGTAGGGCAACTTATAGAGGGAGAAGCCGTCCTTGTCGTAGTTAGTATAATAGAGGGTGTCACCTGCAAGTACAGGGGTAAAGGCTCCGCCAACCACGTTGGTCAGGGGGTGCTCGACGCCTGTGCCCAGGCTCTTCTCGATCAGGTTGAAAATGCCGTTACGGTTGCTGGAAAAGACGATCTTGTCGTTGTCCAGCCAGTTAACGTCCCGTTCGTCATAGTCGGTGTTGCTTACGACCCTGAAGTTCTTTCCGTCGGCGTCAACCACCGCAATGCCTCGAACTTCGTTGTCGAAGAAACCAAAGACAATCCGTTTTCCGTCGGGACTGAATTTAGGGCTATAGATATTATAGTACTTGAACTTTTCGTCGGGAACGTACAGGTCTACCGGTTCCTCGGACGATCCTTCCTTCAGGTCCTTGCTGAAGGGAACCTTGCTCAGCACAAAGCGCGTGCTGAAACTTTCGCGACGGACAAAGGCGATGTTCTTTCCCTCCGGGTCGAAGGCGGGGTAGACAGCGTCCTGCAGGTAGGTGACCGTGTGGTGATTCTTGTTGGTGTCGCTGACCGCAATGTCGAAGTGGGCGTGGCCATCCTTGTCCCGGTTCTGGTAGCTGACATAGGCAATCATGGGGCCGAAGGTGGAATCTTCCAGCACGTCGATGCCTTTATCTAGCCAGGCCTTCTTGATGGTAAAGCCGTGCTTGCCGAAGTCTCCCAGATTGATAATGCTGGTGGAGTCTTCCCCCTCGATTTCAATGTCCCCGATTTCTACGGAAACATCCAGGCTGTCGGTAGCTGTGTCGACTGCAGTCGAGTCGGCGGTGGAGTCCGCCGGTTCTTCCAGGGGCATCTTGAATACGCTGCCGTCAAACCAGAGACCGCCAAAGTTGGAAACACCGTAAAGATTCTTTCCGGCGATAATGGGAAAGTCGTTCCAGAAGATCCCTTCCGTCAGCTTGGTTCCTTCCACCAGTTCTCCCAGGGACTCCTTCTGCTTCTGGTAATCTTCGGTAATTTCCTTTTTCCAGGCTTCATACAGTTCCTGTTCGCTTACGCCAAGGACATCCTTGATGGCTCCATCCAGAGTCATGCGCTGGAACTTGGAAAGATTCGCCCAGATCTTGGGCACGGCATCTTCGCCATAATGCTTGTCGATGTAGCGGACCAGGGCGTAGCCCTGGGTATAGGGACCCAATTCCGCAAAGAGGGAATTGTCCGAAAAATCGTGCATGTATTCCAGGGACAGCAGCGAGTCGTTCAGTGCCGCCACGCGGAGCAGCATGTCGCGGTGGGAGTCCCAGCCGTCAAAGCCCATACGGCTGGATTCGTATTGTGCCGTACCCTCGGCAAGCCAAAGAGGCTGCAAAGTGAAGGGGAGGAGGGAGGCTGCATTGGAGGTTGTTCTTTCGTTATAGTAATCGACGTAGCTGAACTGCAAACCGTACCAATGGGGGTTGACTTTGGCTCCGCTTTCAATACTTACCAGGTGGCTGAACTCGTGGGTCACCACATCGGAAAGCCAGCCATGAGAACTTCTGATTTTAAAGTCCCAGTTGGTGAGCCACAGGTTCAACGCATTTTCGCTAGGAATGGCAGAACCGTTACTGTAGAGAGCGTTATTCAGGGTAACATTAACCCGGCCTGTCAAGCCTTTCTGGTATCGACTGACTACACTGTCGTAGACCGCCTCTGCGTAGGCGGATGCCTTGGATGCGTGATCCGTGTATTCCGCAGGGTAATGGAACTGGAAATGATCCGTTCCCGCAGTCTTCCACTTAACGTCGCTCTGGTTGCCGTAAAAACCTGCAGCCGAGGCGGTGGCTGCAGCAGAAAGTGCTACAAAAAAAGTAGCGGCAACTTTCAATAAGAACCTGTGTCGTTTCAAAATAAAATCCGGAAAATATTTACTGTAACAATGTACAAAAAATGCCGTCTCCAAAAAGGAAACGGCATCGTTATAATCGGTTAGTTACGATGTTGTCAAAAAGGATTAGTCCTTTAACTTCATGACTTCTGCCAGACCTTCGTAGATCTTGCCGTCGTTATCCACAACGGAGAAACCGCCGGTGTAACCCCAGTGAGTCCAGGGAATCTGCAGGGTGTCACAGATTTCGGTCATGGCCTTGTAGTAGTTCAGGACGGACTGGGCGTCGGACTTATCGCGGAGGGCGCCAAATTCGTTGATGATCACCGGAACGTTGTTCTTGACGGCCCATTCCTTTGCCGGGAGAATTCCCTTGAGGATAGCTTCCTTGCTACCGTTCTTGTAGTAGTTCTTGATGGCAGTCTTTACACTGCTCTTAACGCCACCATTCACACCGTAGGTGAAAGAGTATTCGGACCAGTCTTCTGCCACATAGGGGAAGGGAATGTTGTGGATTGCAGCATAGTCGGTCCAGGAACCGCCCTGATGGGTGAAGAGGAAGGGCTCGTAGGTATGGATTGCGTAGACGATGTTGTCATCGGTAAACGGAGTGCGTTTTGCCAACAGGCTGATGGAGTACCACTGGGCGTCACCGAAGATGATGGTGTGCTTGGTATCAACGCTACGGATGGCGTCGATCATGGCCTGGGCGGCCACGGTCCAAACTTCAGACTTTACGGCACCGCTGGTCATATCCGGCTCGTTCAGCAATTCAAAGAAGATGTCTTCGCGTTCGCTATCGGCGAAATGCTTGGCCACATTCTTCCATACGCTAGCCATCATGTTGATGTAGTTGCTGTCGGCAGCGGAAGTCTTGTTATAGCTGTTGTCGTATTCATGATAGTCAATCACGAAGGACATGCCGTTTTCCTTGGTCCACTTGTCGAAGGCGTCGAGAACGATATAGATGGAATCGTCCATGACTGCTTCCTTTTCGGTACCAGCGATGAGTGCCTTGCGGTTGGTGGCGTAAAGGTCCAGGTCAATGGGCAGGCGCAGGCTCTTGAAGCCGTTTTCAGCAAGGAGCTTGATGTCCTTTTCACCAAATTCGAAGTTGCCGTCGAACTTACCGTCGGCTTCTTCCAGCCAGTTGGTGAAATTGACGCCCTTGTTTAGGTACTTCATGGCTTTTTCCTGCAACGGGTTGCTGACTGCAACGTCGCCGATGGTCACGGTGGGGATAACCGCGGGGGTCTTTTCCATGTCTGCCACATCAACCGGCAGTGCATCGGTTGCCAGGAATGCCACGTTGTCGATCATCAGGGAATCAGAAGTGACCTTTGCGGAACCCTTGATGTGGAAACTAATCTGGAAGATGTTGTTCTTGTCAAAGACGACAGGAGTGCCCCAACCTTCCTGGATCAGGTCGCGGAACTTGATGTCCACGCACTTCCAGGCAGCCTTTGAGGCAGCGGACTTGATGCCGTGTACATCGTAGTCCTTGATGTCGGTTGTTTCTACGCGGGCAGTATGGGCAGGACCCTTATAGCAGTAATGGAAACCTCCGATATTGGAGAAATCCGCTTCGTCGATTGCTACGCCAAGTGCTACATACGGATCGAATTCGTAGCCACCTTTGTCCAGGGTGTAGTTGATCTTGAACGCATACTTGGAATTGTAGCCGCCAGCAACGGGAACGGGATAGCCTTCATCGCTTTCCGCGGTGGTGATGACGGATGCGCCACCATTGCCCTGGTCGTCATAGACGAACCAGCCCTTGCCTTGGGCGGTCTCGCCGTCGCCGTCTTCGAAGTCGTCAATCAGGATTCCCTTGGGTGCAAATTCCTCAATGGTACCTGGGGTGGGGTCGGTAGGATCCGTCACTGCGGGATCGCCGGTGGATGGATCTGCCGGAGTAGAAGGCTCGTCCGGATTAACGGTAGGATCGGAAGGATCGGCTGGATCCGGTATGGTAATTTCTGGATCATACTGTGTGTTGGGCTTGCTGGAGGAGTCGTCGCCGCAAGCGGTCACGGTCAGGGCCAATGCTGCTGCAGAAAAGCCGAGAAGGGTCTTTTTCTTGAGATTCATGTTTACCTCATTGTTTTCTTATATGCCTAAGAATATTCTCTTTTGCATCCCATATATATGTTAAAATTTCGAAAAAAGATCAAAAGTGTTTTATTTGTATCAAAAAAGGGGCGGTGGGTAGGCAAAAAAGAAATTATATTAGGATTATGCGCTTTTTTTCCCAGTTATACCATGAATCCGTGATGTTTTCCCCAAAGATGGTGGCGGACCCTCTGGTACTGCATTGGGAACAGCAAAAGTCGCCTGACCGCCGTTATTCGGGACTTTCCCGCATCGATGTTCACGAGGGGGATATACCTCCCTTTGGCTATGGATCTGGGGATGGTCTAAAGCCTGTTGGCGTATTTGTGGTGCTGCGGGGGCGTAGTTTACCCGATGGAATTTACGCTTATGAGCCAGCCGAAAATCATGATGTTCCCGGCGTGGTGGGGCACTTGGTCCGCCTAGGCGGGAAATCGGAAATGGAGTCCTTGCTGGAAGCCTATCCCGACCAGGAATTTGTGAAAAGTACTCCGGTACTTTACATTTTCACGGGCATTCTGGAACGTTCCGTCTGGCGTTATGGCGAGTCCGCCTATTCCCAGGTGCAAAAAGATGTGGGAGCTTGCGTTGCTTCCGTTTTGCTTCACCAGAAATCCAAAGGCGCAAAGGTTTTTCCTCTGGCTGGCTTTGTGGATGACCATCTGGCGGTTTCCCTGAAATTGCCGGGGACTGAAGTTCCCATGGCCTGCCTTGCGGTGTTTCCGGAATACAGCGAGACGGCTTTCAATTCTGTAGACGATGGGGTGGGGGAATCCGCCTATTCCAACCGCAGCGAGCTGGACCTGGCTTTGGGAGTGGCTGCAGAGAGCGGCGCCATATACGATGCTTCGCGGTATGTTGCCCGCTTTATGCGCCAGAATCGGGGGGAATGTATCAACGATCTTTCCAAGTGTATCCGAGTTCGTCGCCTTGCAACCCAGGCCTTGCCCGGTGACGAATTCCCCCTGACTCCTGTCAAGTTTTCTACGGAACGATATTACGATGATCTGGAACACGCCGCTGAAAATTTTTCAGACCTCCAGAAAATAAAACCTTTTGTAAAAACAGGAATGGACCTGGATGATTTTTCCAGTATGCTCCGCTGGCTGGACTTAGGCAATGTGAATCTTTTTGGGGCGGGGCTTCTTAAAATCTGGGTTATCGCTTTTGATGTGATGTTTGTGTATCCTGGTGTTTACCGCTATGTTCCCGTCCGTAAGTCCGTTTATATGCAGAATGGTGAAGTGAACGGAAAAAAATTCGCGAAGAGTCATGCGGTTTCTGCCCAGGCAGAAAATTGCGCCTACGCAGTTTTGCTTACTGCCGACCTGGATGAAGCCTGCAATTTGCTGGGGGAACGGGCCTATCGCCTGCTGAATCTTAATGCCGGGTATGTGGCGGAATCCCTTCGCCTTTCGGGCACAGTCCTGCGTAAAACGGCCCGTAGTGAGCACTTCTATTTTCAGGATGAACTGAAACATCTTTGCGGCATTCCCGAAAGCGAAAGTGTGCTGGCGGAAGTCCTTGTTGGAAAGGCTTAAATTTTTAAATTTGCAAAAAGGCGGGGGTATGACTAAAAATTGCGTGAAAACCCCGCTATTTTGAGACTTTATGTGTAAGTGCGTGGCAAAAAATGTGGCTGCGTAAGCGAAATCAGTGCTGAAAATAGAGAAAAATGGTGTTTTTTGTCCAAAAACCGTTTAAACGCTTTGAATAAATTAATAAAAAGGCGGGGCTGTAGTCAAAAAAGATGCAAAAACCCCGCTTTTTTAGCTGAATAAGGTGTGCCTATCCCACTAGCAGCGGGGCTACAATTGCCGTGAAAATTCCTGCGATTCCTATAGCAAGGGAACTCATGGCGCCTTGAGTTTCTCCTATTTCCATGGCGCGGGTGGTGCCTAGGGCGTGACTTGCTGTACCAATGGCGATACCTTGGGCAACCTTGTGCTTAATGCGGAAGAACTTGCAAACCACAGAGGCGGTAACGGCGCCGGTAATTCCTGTAATCACGATGGAAATAATGGTAATGCTGGGAATGCCGCCAATCTGTTCGGAAACTACGGAGCCCATGGGAATGGTGATGGACTTTGGAACCAAGGAAAGCATCAAGGTTTCGCTAAGGCCAACCAACTTAGAGGCTGCCACCACACAACAAATGGAGGTGAGGCTACCGACGGCGATGCCTGCCAAAATCGGGAGCCAGTGCTTTTTGAGGTTGCCCAGCTGCCTGTACAAGGGAACGGCCAAAACCACAGTAGCGGGGCCAAGCATCACGGAAATGTAGTCGCCGCCTACCTTGTAGCTGTCGTAGCTGATTCCCGTAATCATCAGGAATCCCACAATGAGAATGAGGCCGATGAGCAGCGGGTTCAAGATGGAGTACTTGAATTTCTTGTTCAGAGCCACGCCCACTTCGAAGGCGGCCAAGGTCAGGAAAATTCCGAACAGGGGCGAGTTGATGATGGTGTTCATTTCTTCCCCCTGGTGGCTTGCTTCATTTCGTCATCTTCAAGTTGTTCGATGTTCTGACGCTTTTCTTGACGGCCAATGAGAAACTGCGTGGTAAGGCCGGTGGCTGCCAAGCTGATGAGCGTCAGTACGATGCAAAGAAGGAGTAGGGTGGGCCACTGGCTGAGAATGTCGTCGCCAACGGTCATAATGGCGATGCTTGGCGGCAAGAAGAAAAGTGCCAGATGGTTCAAGAAGAAACTGGAAACGCCGGAAATCTGCTCCGGTTTAAGAATTTTAGTACAAAGTAATATAAGGAGCAGAACCATGCCGAGAATGTTACCCGGAATAGGAATGCCAACCACTTGGTTTAAAAATTCGCCTGCCAGGCAAATGGCGAAAATGACTGCAATTTGAAGAGGTATTCTCATAGCGGGGGGAAATGTAGAAAAATAGAGACTAGAAACTAGAGATTAGGAGTTAGAGATTAGGGTTGTCGGGGATATACTGCAGGTAGAATAAAGATGTAACCGTCTTGAAATCATTCGCACTTGCCTCCCGCGACCCTAGATTCTAGATCCTAGACCCTAGCCCCTAGACCCTAGCCCCTAACCCCTTATTACTTTTCTATCTTGCATACCATGAAAATCGTTTTTATGGGTACGCCGGAATTTGCGGCATGTTTTTTGAAGCACTTGAAAGAAAGTGACTTTGCAGAAGTTGTTGGTGTTGTAACTCAGCCGGATCGCCCCGCTGGTCGTGGCCGCGTGCTGACTCCTCCGCCGGTAAAGAGCCTGGCTCTGGAATATGGCCTGCCGGTGCTGCAGCCTGTGGACTTGAAGGCTCCCGAGTTTGAAGAAGAACTCCGTGCCTTTGGCGCAGACCTCTTTGTGGTGGTGGCTTACTCCATCTTGCCCAAGAACATTCTGGGCGTTGCCAAGTTTGGCGCCGTGAATATTCACGGCAGTATGCTTCCCAAGTACCGCGGTGCCGCTCCCGTGCAGCGTGCCATTGCCGATGGCCTGCCTGCAACTGGCGTTACCGTTTTCCGCCTAGACGAAAAGATGGACCACGGTCCCATTCTAGCCCAGCGCGTGATTCCCATCGACCATCAGGATACTACCGCAAGCCTTCTGGAAAAGATGGTGGCTCCCGGCTGTGACGCTCTGGACGATGCCATCAACCAGCTGATTACCGGTACCGAAAAGGATTTGACTCAGGATCACGCCCAGGCATCTGGCGCTCCCAAGCTGAAGAAGGAAGAAGGTCTCATTGACTTTAGCCTGCCTGCTCTTACCATCCATAACCGCATCCGCGCCTTCAATCCGTGGCCCGGTGGATATGGCAAGCTGGGTGGCCGCATGGTTTACCTCCGCGTCACCGATGTGGTGGGCATCGGGGAATGCAAGGCTCCCGCAGGCGTTGGCGCTCTCACCGTCGGTGCGGTCGCCTTCAAGGACAAGCGTTTCTTTGTGGGTACAGGTGAAGGTCTTCTGGAAGTGATTGAAATCCAGGCCGAAGGCAAGAAGCCTATGCCCGTAGCTGACTTTATGCGTGGCATCCAGAATCACGAGGGACTTGCCTTTGGCAATTGACGATTGAAGATTGATGATTGAAGATTGATGATTGATGATTATAAATAATTATCCATTATCAATTCTCAATTAAAAAGGTTGTATAATGCAGAACGAAGTCAAGGATCAGCTTAAGGAACGTCGGGACGCCTATCGCGTCTTGGCCAGTTGGGCCGCAAACGGAACCTTCATCAAGGAAAGCGGGCTTTCTCCCTTTGCCATGGAAATTGCTCTGGGTGTCTGCCGCCGCCACCTGTACCTAGAATATTTCATCAAGACTCTGGTCAAGAAAATGCCAGCTCCGGAACTGCAGATTATTCTGGAAATGGGCCTGTTCCAGATGTTCTTTATGAATGTTCCGGACTACGCCGCCATTAGCACCAGCGCAAATCTTGCAAAGCTGGTGGGCTTTGGGGATGGTGCGGCCCGCCTGGTCAATGGCGTTCTGAACTCTGCAAAAAAATCCGGTCTCCCTCAAATGCCACCCCAGCGGGTACGTCGTGTTTCCGTCGAGAATTCCGTTCCCGAATGGATTGTCCGTCGCTGGTTTGATGTTTATGGAGGCGACGTCGCCGAAGCTCTTGCCAAGAAAACCCTGGAACGTCCCGTGGAGTGGCTCCGCGTAAACCTTCAGAAAACCAATGCTCCCAAGCTTGCTCAAAAGCTGGGCTTTGAAAAGGCGTCGATTCTCTATGATCGATATATTCAGGTTCCCGCCGATGCAAAATTGAAATCCATTCTGGAATCCGAATCCTTTGCAAAGGGCGAATTCAGCTTGCAGAATCCTTCTGCTTACGAAGTTGTGAAACTGCTGGACCTGAAACCTGGCTTGAAGGTTTGGGATGCCTGCGCCGCTCCTGGGGGCAAGTCTGCTCTTATGGCGGAAATGGATGGAAGTCTTGAAATTTTTGCCAGCGATGTTTCTGAAAATCGTTGCAAGAAAATGGATGACCTGAAAAATCGTCTTGGCTTGAGCAATATTAAGACATCCTGTATTGATGTTCTTTCGTCTCTCTCCTCTCGTTTTTCGTCTAAATTTGATCGCATTCTTCTGGATGTGCCCTGCAGTAACCTTGGGGTGATGGCTCGCCGTCCCGAAGCCGCATACCGTCTGACTCCCAATTCCATTAAGGAACTGGCAGAATTGCAGTATAGCATTCTGGAGGCTGCAGTGGTGGCTCTTGCTCCAGATGGTCGCCTGGTATACGCTACCTGTAGTCCTGACCCAATGGAAACAACTCAGATTATTTCCAAGTTCCTGAAAGCCCATCCGGAATTCGAAAAGGCTTCTGAGGCCATCCTCCCCGGCAAGGATGACTCCCGCTTTGACGGCTTCTTTGCCCAGGCTCTCGCCCGAAAGAAATCCTAGCACCAAAAGCAGGTTCCCGTGAAATTCCTTAAAGCACTCTCAGTTTCATTTCTGTTGCTAGTCTCCGCGCTTTGGGCAGGGGATGTCCAGACAAATAAGGATGTAGCCTTTTCCCACCTGTTCGTCTCCCTGGAGGTGGGGGAGCTTTATCCCTGGGATCAACTTCAGGATGCGGTGGATAATTCCGTCTTCGTAGGCGGTGGAATCCGTTACACCTACTGGGACGATTTTGATGGATTCGTTTCTATGAACTATTCCTACTTTAAACCCAATACCGACAATGAATTTGTTTATGGAATCCACCAAGTCAACGGCAAGCTAGGGCTTTCCTGGCGGAATCCCTGGGTCAAATCCCTGGAACTTGGAGCCGGTTTTCAATGTGTATGGGCTCGTGCTGACTACGATGAATCCGAAGTAGATGAGGAATCCTTCAAAAAGGAAGCTGGTGGTACATTGGTGGATAACGAAACGGAGTTTGGCTGGTTCTTTAGATTGAATCTTCCTGTATGGACAACGGAAAACTATCGTGCCGGTTTTAATGCCCAATGGGAAGAACTTTGGACTTTGCTTGAACGTTCCAACATGTTGACCTTCGGAATTTACCTTGAAAGGAGGATCTGGTAATGAAATCCTCTGCCCTAAAATTTTACGCAATAGCGGCAACGGCGTTTACCCTTCTTGCTGAATCGGTTTGTGCGTCTGTTGTTCCCCAGATGGAAGGCCTTGATGTAGTTACTCGGGCTGATGGAACTTTCCTTGTTGGGGCTCCTACCTATTTCTTCGATCGTGTTTTCGGTGCCGGTGGTGTTCATTCTGAATCAGAAATTTGGAATCCGGCAAAGTTACGCCAGCGTCTCCTTTTAAATCGAATGTCCATTCTACCCAGCTGGGATGTGATGGAACCTTCTATATGGATGAAGACCGGAAATGAACTGGGTGACATGATCTATAATGATCTCCTTGCGGACTATGAACGTCCTGACAATCGAACTCCTATTTTGGAAGGCGGTTTCCGTACGCCTAGCTTCAATGGTTTCTGGGCCACGGTAAGGGCTTTCCAGGATGACATGTATTCAGAGTATTCCAGGTCGTTTCGTAAGCATTATGTTTCCGATGAGTTCGCTCATTTCGGTGAAAACTATCCGTTCTTCAGTTCCGTCTATGGGGGCATTGGCTATACTGGCCATGGAATCAATGCCTCTTTACAGGTTGGTGAAGAATACTTATGGCTTTTTGGGGAAAGTTCCTACTGGATTCCTGTACATTATCGCCCCCGTATAGAAGCCCGCCTTGATGTTTCCAATTTTTCTGCGACATTGGTGTATGAAGATGGGGAATACCAAAATGACATCCATGACGAAAAGGGAAATCGAAAGGAACTGAGCGGTAGTATCTACTACAAATGCGGAGACGCCTGCAAGCGAGGAATATTCCAGGTGGCGACAGGCCTTTCCTTTAGGGCTGTTGATGATTCTGGTTTTGTCTATACCAAGCTGGACGAAGACTTTGTAGCTTTACCGTTCCTGGAACTGCGTATCCAACCTCTTAAAAATTTGAAAGCCGATGGTATGTTCGCCGTTAACGATCGGGACTGGTTGATTCAGGATAGCCTTGAATTGTATATTCCGGCAGAAAAAAAACTGGGGATCACGTTAGGTGTAAAGAATATTTCTGGAACACGATTGAATCCTCTTGCTGATTCTAGGGAATTCTTCGGCCGCGATACCATTGACTATGCGCCTAAGGGACAGATGAATCTGATTCAGGGCTATGTGGGCTTTGCGGATACCATAGAAAATATCGGCTTCGGTGGTCGAGCAAGCTTTTGGGCGGAGTACGGAGCAGAGTCTTTTGATACTACGGGAATGGACGTGGATGACAACAAGATTCGTCAGATGTACTACCGCGAAGGCGAAGTATCCCGCATAAACTCATGGATTTCTGGTGTCACTGCGGAACTTTGGCTTGATTTGTGGTATCGTGATTTGTTTGCATTCCACGCCGAGGCGGGATTTGAACATATTGAAGGACCTCTTCGCCGCATTGAAGTTACCCCGGCTGAATTCTATACCGGCTTTACTGGCGATTGGTATTTCCGCAGGTCCTTTAAGGTGTCCCATGGCTTGCACTATAGAAGTGACGCCCGCTGGAACCTTCGCACACCCGATCCTCTTGTTGTAAAGGGCGATTGGTACTGGGATGCAACTTTTGAACAACAGTTTCCTTCTCTTGGATTGTACTTGACGGGCTCCATTCTCCATAGTCTAGGCAGGGAGCAGGTTGAGGCTCCTAACACAAATCAAGGACAAGTCCGCTTTATCTGTACGGTAAGGAAAACGTTCTAGCTCTTTTTCGTCGTCCTAGACCAGCTGCAGGGATTTTAGACAGAATGTATTTGCAAAGGTCTCGCTGGCCTTTGCTTTTTCAATCCAGGAATAAACGGCCTTGTTTTTTTCATCGCAGTGGTCGGACTTCATAAAAGTTTTCGATGCAGCCTTGGAAGGAATGTTCAGTTTAATATGAAGTACTTCGCACTCCATTTTGTGGATGGTGATGTTGTGCCTGAAGTTTCCTGCAGGCTTGATCCATTCTACTTGGTCCGCGTTAATGAACGCTTCCGCCTGGATTGGCAATCCGATGGCCGCTCCCTTCTGGGATTCAAAGTGGGGAAGGGTTATTTGATTCCTGAAAAATTTCTGCCCGCCACGAACCGCAAGGATTTTCATGTCTGTACATTCAACCACGAGAACGGTTCCGTGCCATTCTTTCTGGATTCTTTTTTTTGCGGGAGGAAATTCTCCGGTCCTTTTTTCGGAGAACGCTCTGCAGCCAGCTTTCAGGGGACAGTTGCCGCAGTCAGGATTCCTTACCTTGCATATCCTGCGGCCCAGTTCCATCAGGGCTTCGTTATGCATGTATGCTTTGGGGGAACCGGCCACATCTTTCGCATGGTTCCAGAAGGTTGCAGCGCTTTCCGAAGATTCCGAGGGCAGGCTATCCAACAGGAAATAGCGAGAAAAAATCCGAACCAGGTTCCCGTCTAGAATGGCTTCCTTCTGGTGAAACGCCATGCTGAGAATCGCCCCTGCGGTATAGGCGCCGATGCCTGGCAGGGCTTCCAGTTCCTTGCGGCTTTTGGGAAAATCATTTCCTGCAAGTAATTTGGCTGTCTTCAGGATGTTTCTTGCCCTGCTGTAATAACCAAGCCCTTGCCAGTATTTAAAGACATCCTCTTCCGATGCCATGGCTAAAGTGGCTATGTCTGGAAAGCGTTCCATCCAGCGGATAAAATAATTCTGAACCGTGGCTACCTGAGTTTGCTGCAGCATGGTTTCGCTAATCCACACCTTGTAGGGATCTCGGGGCTCGTCCAGATTTTCTAGACGCCAAGGAAGACTGGCCGCATTTTTTGCAAACCAGTCTCTCAGTTTTTTCAAGTCCGATGGCGTCATGGGGTTACTTGCCGTAGGTCTTCTTGTAGACTTTCCTGAAGTAGTCGAACTGCGCCTTGCTTGCGTTTTCGAGGGTGTATTTAGTGCTTTTCTGGTGAGATGCTTCCCGCATCTTCAGGTATACATCTTCCTGTTCCAGCTTCAGCTTACGGCACTCTTCCAGGGTGTCCAGCCATTTCTGCTCATC
>JAKSIH010000021.1 GCA_024398935.1 Fibrobacter sp.
ACGACTTGAATTTACAAATTTTTTTCCAATTAAACCATTTTGTAGAGGGGATAGGGGGTAGGGTACAGGGGGTAATAGAAACTAGAAACTAGAAATTAGAAACTAGGGATGTCGGGAATATGCTGCGGAAAAAAAATCACATTCGTTTAAAAGAAGCAGGCGCTTGCATCCTGTAGCCCTAACCTCTAGATTCTAGTCTCTAGCCCCTAAAAGCCTACTCCTCCTCAATACCCATCAGTTTCATGGCCTGCTTCCAGGTTTCCTTGTTCTCGAAGCCATCTCGCTTTCCGCCTCCATAGCGGGCATGGGCAAATTCTTCCAGCAACTCACGCCAGCCATCCTTACTCCCCCACTTTTCCAGTTCACCGGATTTCAGCAAGGCGTCAAGATTAACCTCTCCCGTGACACTCTTCCCGGCATTCTCCATCCGACCCGCAACAAACTCCTTACAGACCGATTCCAGTTCCAGAAGCCACTGACGGCTATCCGCAGAATTGACCCTCTGCTTCAATACAGCCATTCTATCCCGAATCCGGTTTTCTGCAGCTTTCCTTGCGCTCTCGGCCGCACGACTTGCACCCCTCCGTCTCGCTCGCCAGACTCCAGCCAGCAACAACAACAGGGCTACCGCACCACCCACAATCGCAGGAGTCCAGTTAGAAGGTTCTTCCGATCGCAGAGGGACACTTTCCGTTCTCAATTCCAGAGGGCGCCCCATCGGTGTGGGAATTTCATATTTCATTACAGGCATGGTCAGGTTTCCCGTATCCTGCACCGCGACCTTGTAGGTAAAGGTTATGGACGCAATCTCCTTGCCGTCCTTTACAGATCGGGCCGATTCCTGGCTTACGCTTACCTGCTCAACCCCCTTTGCGGTCAGGGAATTGGTCGGTACCACCAGAAGGGCACTACCGTTGACACTCCAGCTTACCGTCACCGGGAAATCGATGGTATCCCCAACCGTTACGGAAAGAGGCTGAACTGTCCCAGAACCATCCTTTATTCCTGCCGAAATCGTAATTCCAAGCTGTTCCGCCGTAGGCATCTGCGGTTCGGGTGCAACATCATTATTTTCCGACTGAAGCGGACCTGCAACACTACTATCAGGCAACACCTGCAAAGAATCGTTTTCCATGGGCAAGAATATACAAAGTTCATCCACAAAAAAAGCCCCGTACCTTTACGGTACAGGGCCTTAAGAACAGAAATCACCTGTTAGATAGGCAAGTTGGCCGGCTTTACAAACATACCATTCAGCAGTTCACCATACATGGTCTGCAGGATATGGGGGAAGTAATTGAAGCCGGAAATCGTCCTTGTGTTGAACGATGCAGTGCAGTTATCAAGCCAGGACTGAGCACCTGCCATACCAGTCAAGCACCAGGCACCCTGCCAGTGAGGCAGCAGGTTCTTGTTCGGTTCGCCATCGGGCATGCCAGGAACTGCGGAATACTGAATCTTTCCGGCAGTTTCCAGGTTTGCAGGATCGCCAGCAGACTTAGCCGAGATGAAGCTGTTCAGGGTATTCAGCACCTGAGCTGCACGGGGGTCCTGAGTCCAGTAGTAGTCCCAGGCGATACGCCAAGGAATACGGACAGATTCCTGATGGAACATCCAGTAAGTCTTGTCAGCGCTATGGTTATTGGGATTGATAGCCTTACCAGTATAGTCAACCCAGTCTGGGAACACGCCTGTACCAGCAGCCTGGATGTTCATCATGAAGTCGTACATGGTATTCAGTACACCAGTCCAGTCATGAGCCTTATCCACCTGGGCAAAGAGCTTCAGGGCGATCGGAGAGAAGTAGCTCAGGTTATAGGCGCTGGTTTCCTTTTTCCAGGTAGGAGTGTTACCGGAATAAAGGAGCTTCGTGGGACTGACTTCTTCATCCCACAAATCGTTAATAATTAGCAACGCATCGTTCAAGTAATCTGCGGAACCGGTGTTGTAGTAGGCCAGGATAAGGGACGTTGCAATATCCAGGTCTGCATCGGTTGCAGATGAACTGTTCGCTGTGGAGCCAAAGGACTCATAGGAATAAGTACCCGTTTTCCACGGCATCAGGTTCGTAGTGCCGCCATAGGAACGGTAACCTCTATTATATGTCCATAGGGCGTTCAGCACTTCGTAGTCGCCGGCGAATGTAGCAAGCACCATACCATAGCCCACACCTTCAGACACGGTGCATCCGCGCTTTTTATAGCTATTGGTGGATTCTTCAATAACACAGTAGGCGTCGCTGTTGGTATCCCATACCACGCGGCCAGGCATCAGCCCCAGAGAAAGATAGGGTCCAAAGATTACCTGCCATTCCGTAGCAGCAATCGGATAAAGGGCGGCTTCCTCAGCATAGGTCTTAAAATAGGTAGCCTTCCACTGGGCATACCAAGTCTGAGCCACCGTGACATTTGCCGTTGCGGGCAAGCTGCCGTATGTTGCAGAAGGTGTAGGATTAGACGGAGTCGGGGTAGGAGTCGTAGGAGTGTTATCGCCCGGCCCCGGAGCAGGAGGAATCACCGGAGCAGGAGCAGAAGCATCATCGCTACCGCAAGCACTCATTCCTAGAGCCAAGCCAAAGGGCAGGGCTGCAGAGATCAACTTTTTAAAAAACATATAGCCTCTCTAGACAATTTTATTCAAATATACTTTAGAAATCTTCGTTTATCGCATGGCGTAACGAAAAAAAAAGTCCAATCACACCCTCTGTGATTTTAAATACAAAAAAAGGGCCGCGGTAACCCGCAACCCTTTTTAAGATTTTCGATCAAGTAAGATTACTTAACCATGATCTGCTGAGACATGCCTTCTGCGCGAACCATGTACACACCAGCCTGAACCTTGGAGAGGTCCATGGACTTCACGGAGGAAGCAGCCATCACGACCTGGCCCTGGAGGTTGATGATTTCAGCCTTGGCAACGGTCTTACCGAAGGAGAGAGTACGGCCAGAGAGCTGAGCCTTGAAGGACTGAGCGGCCATGCCCTTTTCGATAGCCGGAGTCGGCAGAGAGCCATTACCGCACTGGTTGTTAGAACCGATTTCCTGGATCAGGAAGTCAGCAGAAGCTTCGAACTTCAGCTTGATGGCAGAAGCGGAACCGAGGACGACTGCCTGATCAACTTCAGTACCCCAACCGGTTGCCTGCTTGAACTTTGACCACGGATAATTCTGAGTGCCTACGCTGGGCTGCTTAGAAACGGCTGCAACATAGTTATTATAGCCAGTCACGGCCTTTTCGTTAGGAACGCCAATTTCGATCTTGAAGGTACCGGTAGAAGAATAGGTCAAGCAGATACCACCCCAAGCGGAGATGTCACCACCATCCTGTTCTTCGTTCACCAGGTTGAAGCCGAGACCCAGGTACGGGAATTCAGCACCAGTGCCGATAGAAGCGGTACCCTTAATGCCACCGTAAGCTTCGCACAGAGGACCGTAGAAGTTGTCGTAAGCGTTGGGTTCAACGTCAGAGGGCCAAACGAACTTGGAGTCACCACCGTCGTTTTCGTCGTTATAGTCGTACCAGTAGCCGGACTTTTCGTCATCGGAACCGGTAATCACACGGCCTTCAGTGTCAGAGCCATCCCAAATGAAGGTGGGGGCCAACTGAGCAGATGCCATGGCAGCACCAGCTGCGATAATAGCAAGAGTAAGTTTCTTATTCATAGTATTCTCTCTCTTTTTTATTTGTGAAGTCCCGCAGTGGGGACAAGGTTTGTTGCAAATATATCTTTTTTTTTCGCAGAAGCAATAACCCCCCTCTATTTTTTTTTGTTTCCTCCGGAAAACACTTGCTAAAAATCACAGGAAACGGAACAAATCGCACCATTTACGCATTTTTTAGGTGTTTTACCGTGTTAGGAAAATCACTGTAAAAAAAAAGTTACCCCTATGTCGGGGTTTCATTATTACTATTGATAAATAAACCACGACAAGTTTATCATAGTGTATACTAAGGTAACCAACGCAATCTATTATTTACACCATAGATTCATATTTTTAATTATTTTTGAGAGAAAGGAGTCTTATATGACATTTTTTCGTAACTCTATGAAGGCCCTTGTCTTAGGTGGGTCTTTACTTCTGGGAACGACTCTTGCCAACGCAAGTGCCGCCACAGCAAAGCCCCTCCGCGTAGGCCCCGTGCAGAACTACGGTGTGCTGGGAACGAGCGGCAACAAGGTCATCAGCCTTTCTACCAAGAAGGAAGTCATGCTTCGCGGCATGAGCATGTTCTGGTCCGACGCAACGGGCCTGCAGTACTACAACAAGAACGTTATGAAGTGGGCCGTCGAGAACCTGAAGGTGGACGTGATCCGTTACGCCATGGGCGTTCAGTATTACGATAGCCAGGGCGGTACCAGCGGAGAAATGGACGCCGGCTACTCCTACATCGGCAGTCCCGAAAAGCAGAAGAGCACCATCGACCTGATGGTGGAAGCGGCTATCGAAAACGACATCTACCTGATTATCGACTGGCATAGCCACCGCGCCGACAAGGAACAGACTCAGGCAGCCGCTTTCTTTGCAGAAATGGCCCAGAAGTACAAGGATGTTCCCAACATCATCTGGGAAGTGTTTAACGAACCGGTCAACCAGAGCATGAGCACCATTGCAAGTTACGCAAATACCGTGATTAGCGGCATCCGTAATGCAGGTTCCCAGAACCTGGCCCTGGTCGGTACTCCCAGCTGGTCCCAGATGGGTTCCTGTGGCGGAGTGAACCAGACGAACGTGGGCTATGTATTCCACTTCTATGCAGCAACCCACTCCAAGAATTCCTTTGCCGGCAACATCGAAAGATGCCGTTCTCAGGGCAACGCAGTGTTCATCACCGAATGGGGTACCACGACTGCAGACGGTAAAGGCGCAGCAAGTGAAAGCGCAACCAATGATTGGACTTCCTATATGGAAACCAACAAGCTCAGCAACTGCAACTGGAGTCTCCGTAACGAAGTCAGCACCATTGGCGAAAAGTCCACCGAAGGTTCCGCATTGTTCGCCGGTGATGAATTCCTGAATACCGTAAGCAAGCTGAATGGAGCAACGTTCTCCAACTCCGGTAAAATTGTCAGCAAGTATCTTTCTAGCCATGGTAGCGTATGGGCCGACACCCTTGCAGCAAGCAAGCCGGGCGCCTGTTCCTTCAAGTCCGCAACCGTTAGGACTTCTGCTGGCTCGCTGGCTGCTGTCTATAAGGCCGGTTGTACTTACACTTCCAGCAACCCCACCGTTGTCGCTAACGACGGTACCATCGCCGGCGCAGGTGTAGCACTCCTCACCGCAAACGACGGCTCCCTTTCCGTCGCAGTAATTGAAGAAGAACCGACTCAGACCTACACCGGTTTCGTTGACGTGAACTGCTATGTGGGTGGTACTTGCACCAAGAGCAAGGCCGTCAAGGATTACGACGGCGATGGCAAGCTCGAAGCCATTATCGGTTCCTCTCTCCAGACTGCAGAAGGCGCAAAGATCACCTTCACTTCCCTGAACCCTGAAATCATTACCATCAAGGAAGCAGTCTGCACCAACAAGCTCTGCTACGCCCTGCAGGACAAGAAGGTTCCCATGTATGTCTTCACCGGAACTCTCGGCTCTGCAAAGATCGTGGCTACCGCTCCCGCAATCTCTGGCTACAACGCCTTGAACGACACGGTGACCATCACCTATGCAAAGGCAGAAAACAAGCCGGGCGCAGCATTCAAGGCTACTACCGTGGCTAAGGGTGGAACCATTGCAAACTTCTTCCCGGAAGTGACCTACTACGAAAAGCAGCCCATCGTCTATACTTTCGACGGAAAGGCAACATCCCCCTACCTGAGCAACGTAGGTGGCGCACTGGTCGCAGGAAACGAAGATGCAATCGTGGCTATCACGGCAACCGCTCCCGGAACAGAAAGCCGCTTGCCCATGGAACTTACCGTCACTGTGGTTGTCGGCGACAGCCTCACCGCAGTGAACAAGGGCAACACCCCCATTCTCCCCTCCAGGAAGGAAATCGCTACGGCCCAGTTCAGCAAGGGCGGCATCGTCCTGAATGCGGCAACCAGCGGCCTTGCCACTGTGGAAATCTTCTCTGCAATGGGTAATGCGGAACAGACCATCCAGAGCAACCTCTCTGCAGGTGCCAACTGGATTCCGGTCTCCGGTCTCCGTGCAGGTCACTACATTGTCCGCATCAAGCAGGATTCCAACGTTCAGTTCTTTACCCTGAACAAGAAGTAATTAACTGAATCAGGTATTTTTGAATAGTCCGCCGGCAACGGCGGGCTTTTTTTATCGTTTAATGCACACGCTCATTTTGTAGGGACGCCATTCCTACAGGAGGCACAAAAGCAGAGGAATCCCCTGGATTTCCAGGACGAAAGCCCTCTCTTCTGACTAATTCAATGAAAGGGCTATTCAAGGCTATCATAGGCCCTGATCGTGAAAGATGTACACCAGAAAGAAAAAAGATTTCATCGCCTGTGGATCGCCGGTACAACTGCGGATACAAAAGAGGACTGCGCATTGGGCGCAGTCCTCTTCTTGCGTTATGCAATTAGAAAGAATTACTTCTTCTTGGACTTGTAGTCAACTTCGGGACGAAGTTCCAGGCCAATGGTCACCAGGAGAGAGACGATAGGTTCGTGATGATCCTGAGAAAGGTCATACACGGCTACGCCGGCCATGCCATCGTTCTTCACCTGCTGAGCGACAGCCTTCACGGAAGGAATGCCCATGAACACGATGGTTTCATCCTTGCTTACAGCAACTTCGGACTGAGAGGCGTCATCGAAAGTCACCTTGTAATCCGGAGTGTCGAACTTACCCATCAGTTCCGCATAGGTGACGTAACCTTCGTTACCGCTACCCACACCCTGGTGAGAAGTGCCGAGGCCTTGTGCACCGGAGAAGGACTTGCCATACATAAAGATGATGGGGACCAGCTTATCGCTCTGGACGCCTGCACCGGAAACCTGGTCCAAGGCGCTCTTTACAAAGCTTGCGCTCTGGTTGGGAACCACTTCGGAACTTTCTTCGGTCATCTGGTCGGCCATGAAAACATCCACATAGGCAACTCGATTCAGAGCTTCCACATCGTAGCCGTCCATGCCAGCAGAGGGATAAACCACTGCGGTCACGATAGAACCGGAAAGGCCATCAACAAGGGCATTTACCATCTTGCCGTAGGCTTCCTTGTCGTCGGAAGTGACATTCTGCCAGTCCAGTTCGATGCCGTCGCCACCATTTTCGGAAACCCAGCTGCTCACGTTAGAAACGAAGGAGGAAAGGGTTTCCTCAGAAGATGCGATTGCCTTCAGGTTGCCTTCGGCTTCCATGCCGCCAACGGAAACGATCAACTTCACATTGTTTTCCTTGGACAATTGAGCCAAGGTCTTGAAGTTTTCAGCATCGTTTTCATCGGCGAAGGCCAGGGAACCGTCTTCAGCCGGAAGGAGACCCACATAGTGGATGTCGGTTACGGTATTATAGCGAATATCCTTCGGATAGAACTGGGAGTACTGACTCCAGTAAGGATAGAAGCCAACAACCTTATCGGCTGCAGCCTGGGACATACCCACGCAAGCAACTGCAAGTGTAGAAATAAGAAATTTGAAATTCATAATTTTCCCACCTTAAAATTACGGTTCAGCCGGAGTTTCGGTTTCTTCTGCGGCGCTGGATTCCGGAGTCGGATCTTCAGCTGCGCTGGATTCAGGACCCGGGGTAACAGGAGTGTCAATCACGGGGCATTCATCGCTAGCAGCGCAATCGATGCAATAGGTTACACCACCCTTGCTGCAATAGAGATGTGCATCGTAGTACAGCTGATCACCCTTGAGACCACCTTCTGCAGCCTGGCATTCACCCTTGGTGACCAGACCAGTTTCTGCTTCGGTGCAGGAACGATAGGGACGACCTTCGCGGCGGCCAAATGCAACGTACTGTTCGGCAATGGCACTGGAGTCCAGAACCATGGTGTCAAAAATTTCCGGTTCGTTGTCCACACCGTAAATGTTGAATGCCTTCAGGTACTTCAGCTTCTTGGAGTCCGTCGGATCCCAGGTAGCTTCGGTAAAGCCAGCATAGTTGACGGCGATCGTCTTCATCAGATCAGTATTTTCAGTGAAGGCGGCGTCATCGGAGGTCTGGCCAGCATTACGGATTGCAACCTGGTCCATGATCTGCAGGGCGCGAAGATCCGGATTTACAGAAATATATTCCGCAACGGACCAGCCGGTCGGGAAGTTTTCCTCTTCCGGATTGTTGACTTCCAGAGAGGAACAAGCCATGAGAGCAAAAACTGCTCCAGAGACTAAAAGAGAAAACTTATTCTTCATTTTAAACCTCACTAGAAATTAACCAGAACTTCTGCAGTAAGAAGGGTTCTGTCAATGGAAAGGTTACTTGCGACAGCAGCGGGGACATTGTAGTAGTCAACACTGTTGTTCAGCATGCCGTAACGGAGAGACAGATAGGATTCGGGAGCGAGACGGATTCTCGGACCAACGAGGAGCAACATTTCATCCACCTGCTGGACAAAAGATGCGCCAACAGGAAGACCGGCAATTCCAAGGCCGAAAATGTCACCTTCGAACTTCTTGGTCAGCATCTGGACACCAGCCTGCAGGGCGATGGGGCCCCAGATATCAGCAGTAAGGCCAGCAACAATGCGCTGAGTGGAACGTTCCAGATAAGCATCTTCAGAAGCCATCTCGAAAGAACCCTGGACTTCAATCTTACGTTCCAGGGAAGGAACGAGCTTGCCCACATCAACACCCAGGCCCACACCGATAGTGGTGTAGTTGTTGTCGATAGCATCCTGGCTGTACTGAGAGAAACGTACGTTCAGGGAGATGGCGTCATTCCAATCTACGTCGGCAGACACTGCAAAACCCTTGCGGTCCGGAGTTGCCAGACCATAAGGCAGGGCCAGGTTGACGGAAGGATCCATCAGGAGCTGGGCTTCGGCAGCTTCCAGTCTCTTCATGGAGTTGGCGTCATAACCGTTACGGTAGAAGTGAGCCAGCTTGAAGTTGTTGTACAGACGGTTGTACATGTTCGAATGTTCCGATCCATCGGACAGCGCAGTAGTAGAACCAGCGGTCATCAAATTGGAAGCATTGAGAAGATTGGTGTTGTAAACCGAGAAGTACAGGTTTTCAAGATTGCCGGAGGTGAAGCTGGAGATGAGGCTTTCGTCCGCAATGGAATACAGAGCATTAGCATTCAGGATGACGCTGTTGTTCGTATAGGACGGAGAAGAAGCCAGGTCAGACCAGAACTTTTCGTCGTTCATCAAGTACATGGCATTCACATTGAAGTTGATGCCTGCCACGGATCCCTTTCCGTAGAGCTGTACATTCAGAGCGGAACCATCATCTTCCATAAAGTCTTCGGTAGTGCGTTCCGTAGACTTCTTGGCGGTAGAAGACACATACACGATGTTGGTCATGGCGTCACCATCAGGATAGGCGACTTCCTTGATGGAATGTTCACTGGTATAGATGGTCTTCAGGAATTCCTGATCCACATCCCACCAGGACATAGCATATTCGCCTGTCAGGCCGAAGGTAATCGGCAGGTCGGGCATCATCTTCTTGGAATCGAAGCCAAGCTGGAAAGAGAGAACGGAATTGTCGTCGTAAATCAGGGTGTCGCTAAGGCCGATGTCACGAGAACGAGTGCTCAGACGGCGGTCAAAGATGTTGACATAGTTAACACCAACATTTGCACCCATCAGTTCTACACCACCACGAAGGCCCAAGGCATAACGGTCAGACCAGTCGAAATCGAAGAAGACCTGATCGTTCTTCTTTGCGGTGTTACGCATACGGGAACCGGTTGCCTGAGCATAGATATTGTCGATGGCGCCAACTTCGCCGGAACGATAAGCCACATTCAAGCCCTGCATCAGACGACGGGAAGTCGTATCCAGATTGCGGTAGGAAAGAGCGTCTACACGGCTCTGGGCAAAGATTTCCGGTTCCTGCAGAATTTCAACCTGCGGGGTATGGATGGTCAGCGGAGTATAACCGACGCGCATGTAACCCAAGTTGAAGTCAACATGCTTATTCAGGATCGTTCCGTCATAAGAGAACCAGTGACCGACAACCGGATTGTTGTTTTCTTCGTATGCGGTCTGCCAGTCCTTATGAAGGCGGAGCTGAACGTTTACACGGGTTTCTGCGCTGGGCTGAGCCAGGAACTTAAGATTTACATCGGTATAGGCCTGGTTTTCCTGAGTGGGGGAAACCGGAGCGAATTCATCGGAAGAGGCCATGGAGGTAAGAGCACCGGCCTTGGCAGTACCGCTCACACGAAGACCAAGAATAGCTTCGTTCAGGGAATCCAGCTTATGCAGGAGAGAGGTCTGCTTTTCAACGACAGCAGCATCGTCTGCGAATGCTGCGGCAGCGGACATCAGTGCAGCCGTCAAAATGATAGAGGTCTTTTTAGTATTCTTCATTTTTCATTCCTCCCATTAAAATTCCACGTTAATGGAGGCTTCTATGATAGTTTGAGAGAACTCGCTGGTGAACTCAGGAAGAGCGGCGGCATCAGCGTAAACAGGCAGGTTCACAGCGTCGGCTGCGTTACCGAGAGCATTGCTATAAGTGTTCTCCACAGAAATCATACCAAAGTTCAGAGAGAGCCAGACATTCTTTTCAAGAGAATAGTCGAGACCGACCATCCACTGCATCTGGGTGCCCTTGACCATGGGTGCGATAGGAGCGATACCTGCGTACATCAGAGCGCTGGTAGTCTGCTGAACATCGTTCATTTCCATGGTAACCATCTGGAAGCCAGCGGTTACACCCAGGCGAGGCAGATACTGGACATAGATACCGGCATTGATGAAGTCCGTCTTCATTTCGGCAGTACCAGCCATCAGGGGAGGAACACCAGGAATGGTCTGACCATATTCCATGGAGCGTTCGGAATGTCTGTAGGAGCCAGAAATTTCAAGAGGCTTGGAGAAACCGAGAGCCTTGAACACGTCCACCTTCAGGCCGCCACCGAAGTCCAGGTAGTCCACAGCAGTCAAGCTGAGAGCCGGATCCGGGTTAACCTGGGAGAACATGCCAAACAGGCCCTGAACTTCCAGCCAGTCATTCATGCTGAAGGAAAGACTTGCGCGGATACCTTCACGGTTGGAGGTTGCAAGACCGTTGGGCAGAATCATCTGAACGGCAGGATCGGACATGGCGTTGATCAGGTTCAGCTGAGCCTTGCTATATACGGTCGTACCCCAGGAATTCTTGCTATAGGGAGCGATATTGTAGCTTTCGCTCTGAGTCTTGAAACCGTTGTCATCAGTCTTCAGGCTCGGGGTAACCGGGGAGAACTTCGGAGCAAAGTGGTAAAGTGCATCGAAGGTGGAGTAAAGCGGAGAATTCACGCCGTACTTAACCGTCTGGAAATCCTGATCGGAATTCATGATGCGCTGGGCAAAGAACTTGGGAGACTGAGCCAGGTTGTTGAACCAGGCGCTATCGTTGTAAACGAAGTCGGCATTCAGGAGCACCTTCCAGGAGTCGCTCTTATAGCCGGCATTCAAGTTCACGTTCAATGCGGTACCGCTGTTATCTTCCTTGACCCAATCGATGAAAGGAACACCCGTCACTTCGTCCATCACCAGATTAGCAACATAGTCGCGGTTCTGGGAAAGTCCCAGTTCTGCGGTGGCTTCCAAAATCAGGTTGGAATTACCGAGCATCCCTGCTACGTCGGCACCGAAACGGCCAGCGATGATTGCCGTGTTCTGAGGGTTCGTTTCGTAGGGATTGATGTCAGCAATTTCGTAGTAGCCAGTCTCATCCGTAATGGGGTTCGTTGCAGCGGGGTCATTGTCCGGATGACGGTAGGTATAGGTGTAGGAATCTTCGTTATCGAAGATATACATACCGGTGAAGCCCAGGTATGCGTTCTTCTTCAGGGGGAGAAGTTCCAAGTTACCGGCGGCAACGAACTTATCCATGTTGGAAGCCAGAGTTGCACCCGGAACGGTACTGTTCGGAAGGATATTGCCTTCTGCACCGGAAAGGTCAAGAGGCTGTGCGCGGTTGATACGGGCAAACAGGCCTTCGACACGGACTTCACCGAAGATGTCGTTCAGGTCGGTACGGAACTGGATGTTTGCACCCTGGAGGTTACGCTTGTTACCTTCCAGCAGCTGCTGCTTTTCGGCCATGTGACGCTTGCGGGCGAACACCTGGGGTTCAAACAGGATGTCCAGATCCGGAGTATAGAGAGTCAAGGGAGAGTATTCCTGACGGAAGTCACCCACGACCCAGTAGAAATTCTTGCCGATCTGGCCTTCAACATTCAACCAGGGAACTTCGATAATCTTGGTTGCAGAAGCGAAGTAATCCTGCATGCCTGCATAAAGGCGAAGCATTGCATTGGCGCGGACAGATTCCCAGGGGCGGAAGCCGAAGTTGAAGTCCGCATTGACGAATTCGTTACGTTCCACATCCGGCATGGTAGACACACCGTAGGGATCCTGATCCGTATTGAAGTAGGAACCCTGGGCGACACCGCGGATTGCACCGGTCACTTCCAGGCCGCGATGAGCATTGGCGGAGTCCACCTTGCTTGCCAGCAATTCCTGGTTGGAAGCCACAGAGGCTGCGGCAACACCAGAAGTAAGAGCCAGAGCACTTAATGTTCTAGTAATCATCTTTGAAGCACTTTTATTCTTTTTCATACTATTATCGCGCCTCCATTAGAACCAAACTTTAGTTTCGGCGGTAATGTAGTGACCGCTCCAGTCATTCTGAGACAGGGTTTCATCCGAATGGGTTGCCCACTTGTAGCGGAAGTGCAAACCAGCACGATCGGCGAAGTCCCAGTCGAAACCGATACCGAGAGCGGTTTCCAGGAAGTTAATCGGAGCCTTAACATAGTAACCCAGGTTCACGTCGTTATAGTGAGTGGGAGCCGTTGTAGTAGGCTTTGCAATACCGTTGTCCATGGTATTTGCAACGTAGCCGTATTCAGAACGGAAAGATTCCAGGCCAAGAACGCCAACCACATGGAAGGAAGGAGTTACTGCTATAGCAGGTTCAAGCTGGCCATAGAAGCTCCACATGAGCATGTCGCTCTGGGATTCGCTATAGGCAATGGGAGCGATTGTAGTGGAAACACCGGAAATAGAAGCATAGCCACTCATCACGATGTTGCGGTCGGTACCGAACCAGTGACCGATGTCATAGCCACCGGCAACGGAGAAGTAGGAGGACCACTTGGCGTGAGAAGGAATGACGGAGTCCTTAATCTGTTCTGCATTTTCGTATGCAACGAAGGATTCCCACATTTCCCAGGTACCACCACGGAGACCACCCTGCTGACGGTTCAGCTTAAGGCTACCGGCGGCAGACTGCTGGACACCGACACGTTCGGTATAACCGTTGGCGCGACTACCGGCGTTACCGGAGTCAGCCCAGAACAGAGGCTTATGCTTGGTCCAGGAATTGGTAGATTCCCAGAGGTTACGGCCATTCAGACGGTAGTTGAAGTCGATCACGTCGGTGCCTTCTTCAACCTGACGATGGAGACCGTACTGGAGATCCAGATGACCGCGGTTGAATTCCGGTTCCACCTTCAGGTTAATACCAGCCATGTTGGGGGTATAGCGGAGAGAACCGGAATTGAGGGCGAATTCATCCTTGCGCCAGGCCAGGAAGCGGGACGGGTTGGACATAGAGAAGGGAGAATAGAAGTCCTTCGGAAGGAAGATGGCTTCCAAGGTCATGGGCCAGCCTTCTACATACTTACTCTGAGCCTTCACGTAGACACCTACAGAGGGGCTAGACATTTCAGAGTTGTAGGAAGTCTTTTCGTAACCGCTAACATCTGCAGCGCCATCGGCCTTGTAGTAGTTCTTTTCCTGCTGCATGCTCAAGGCGACATCAGCCATCAAGTAGAACTTCGGGGTAATGTTACCCCTAAAGTCGATAGATGCCACATGGGTGTTGGTAATGGTCGGATCGGCAGTCAGCTTATTGTACTGACCGTAGAATTCCGGTTCGTATACCAGGGCTTCGTCAAAGACAACGCCCATGTAGTTAAGACCAACGGTCAGGTTGTCAGCAATCTTGTTCTTGGCGAGACGTCCATGATAGACGGCTCCACGGAAATCGTAATCACCGGCCATTTCCAGTTCACCCGGCTGGCCACCATACATACGGAGACCGTCACGGGTACCGATATCCATATCAGCAGGCTGGGAAACCATGGCCTGAGCGGTCAGGTTCCAGGGCAGCTGGTAGGCACTCATGAATACACCACCGAAGGAGCGGTTGGTCCAGAATGCACGGCCACCTTCCTTAACGGGCTTGAAGACCTTTTCCTTATAGTAGGTACTTACAGTCTTTTCGTCTTCGAACAGTTCGTACTGCCATGCGAAACGAGGATTGGTTTCACGTTCCCACATGGTAAGGGGAGAAGAGTTCGCCCAGATCACACCACCTGCGGTAATGTAGGCGCCAAACACACCGGCACGGATGTCCACACCGAGATTCATTTCTTCGTCAACGGTAGCGGAATAGTAGTCCGTAGAGTGGTCGTACAGGACATGTACGTCACGGTTGTTCGGAATTGCGGTCGGGTTCGTGCCCTTGTGGTTCGTAAAGAGACCGGAGAGGTCGAACGGGAAGGTGAAGTTGGTCCACAAGGTCATGTAGGAGTTGGGCATGGCCACAACGTTAGCCTTGAAGACAGCGTCCACGGAGGTACGAGCCTGGTCTGCGGAAAGCAGATCCGGTGCATCGGGATAGTGGAAGTTCTTAAGACGGAAAGCCATGAAACCGGAGACTGCCAGCGGAGCGTCATCCTTACCCATCAAGGTAGATTCCATGTTTTCTGCAAGGTTGTCTACATTGCCTTCGATAACTTCGAGCTGCTTTTCTGCGCCCAGAGTGGCGGGAGCATCAAGGACAGGAGCGGGAACAGCGGCCGGAGCGGTGCTAGCAAGTTCCTTCTTGGGAGCCTCGACCTCGGGTGCCGGTGCGGCTTCTTCGACGGGAGCAGACTCCTCGACGGCAGCAGTTTCTTCTTCGACCGCGGGAGCCGGTTCTTCGGCAGAATCGGAGGTTTCGCTTTCCAGCGAGCCGTAGGATTCTTCGGCTACAGCGGAAGTTTCTTCGTTTTCGCCGCTGTAATCATCCTCTTGAGCAAGGGCTAGAGAGGAGCAGAGCAGGGTTGTTGCAATAAACGGTAATTTGCGCATAAAATCCTAGTCCTCTTAAATCTCGTTGCGGAACGGATAGTTGGCCGGGCCTTCGTAAGCCTTACCATGCTTCTTAATCACAATATCGTCAATCCAGACCTTGAAGGATTCATTTTCATCCTTACGGACTTCAAGACGGAAACCCTTGAAGTTGGTCCAGCTGAAGGGGAGCATCACTTCGCGAGTGTTCTTGGCATCCCAGTAAACACCGGTACGGCCGAAGAGCTTCAGGGGGATACTGAAACGCTTCCATTCGGTGGTAATTTCGCCAAGGCTCTTGGAACGGAGCTTCACCTGCATGGATTCGCCGCCGGTCTTCACACCGTCGTCCACCAGCACGAACAGGGCATTTTCGCCGCCCTTTTCACCCTTAATCCAGAATTCGACAACACCTTCTTCGTAGTAGGGTTCCAGGTCCACGGAACCAGCAATGCAGATTGCCACACCGGAGTAGTCGCTTGCAATAAGTTCAATTTCCATGGAAAGAGCGCCTTCCATAGCGAACTTATCGGTGAGAATCGGTTCCGGGTTTTCACGGGGATACTGGTAAACATATCCACCACCACGAGGAATGGCTTCGCGCATAACGACGCTTACCACGTCCTTGTCCGGACGGAACTGTTTTGCTTCCTTAGGCTGGAAGCGGGAAACATCTCTATCCCTAAAGTCGCTGAAACTCGCCAAGGAGAAAGACGCAAGAAGGAGTGTGCCGACGGCACATTTCCTGATGATTGTCTGCAAATGTGATTTCATAGGGTACAAAATCTCCAAATTCAATTGAGGTACAATATAATTTGTTTTTTGGGGTTTGTTTTTCGTAGATTTTTTAAAATGGTTCCTTTTGTAACCATTTCGGGGACAGTTTAGCAGAAAACAACACCAAATTCTGTTTTTTTAGGGATTTTCGTTCGTATACCGATGTAACCGAAGTATTTTATATATGCATTCGTTTTGAATAGAATAAGTTTAAATTTCACTTTGTAAACCTTTTTTAGCGAGTACACCATGAAGTTTTCTAAAATCTTGGCATCACTCTCCGCAGCATTTCTGCTCTGCAACTGCTCTTCTGACAGCGGCGGATTGGCACAAGCAGAAGAAAATCCAACCCAGGGTTCAGCTTCTGCAAGCCATCCCAAGGTAGACTATTCCAAGGGCCGCGCCATGAACGCCCGCCTTGGAAAGGGCATCAACCTGGGTAACGCCTGGGACGGAAACTCCTACGGGAGCTGCGGAACCCTCAAGGAAGGTGATGACCTGGTATACACAAACCTGAGTGGCGAAACGAAGTCCATTACCCTGACATCCCAGGACAAGATGTTCTTCGGAAACATTCCCGCGGAACGCTATAATAGTGGTTGCCCGGATAGGCTTGACGGCGGCTGGGGCAATCCTATCAAGGACGAATACTTCAAGCTGGTCAAGGACGCGGGCTTCAACTCCATCCGTCTGCCGGTCCGCTGGCAGCACAATTCCGACCCTGTAACCCATACTGTAAGTCCGGATCGCCTCGCCGGCGTCCTGGAAGACATCCAGCTGGCTGTAAACCAGGGGCTCGCCGTAGTCGTAAGTTTCCACTGGTACTACGAAATCATGTTCGCATCAAATCACGCAAAGACCAATCCGGACCTTTACGAGGCGGAACTGTTCCACTTTATAAGCCTCTGGAGCCAGGTAGCAACTGCGCTGAACGCCTTCCCGGATGACATGATCGTATTCGACATCCTGAACGAACCCACCATGTCTTCTGCAGACAAACTAAACGAAGTCATGAATGCCGGCTACCAGGCCATTCGCGCTGCAGCCCCGGGCAAGACCATCATGTTTGAATCCAAGGCATCCGCAAAGTTTGCAGAAATCGAATCCCTGAACATGCCCGCCGACGGCAACATTATCTATAGCGGCCACTACTACGAGCCCTACGGATTCACCCACCAGGGACATAGCTACGCATGCCGTGGCGACGAAGCCTACTCCATGACCGCCGCTAGCGACTTCAGAACCTACATCGCAACCGCCAAGAAGCTGTACCCGGATGTAACAGCGGGTCTGTATATTCCCATGAACATGGGTGAATTCGGCGTTTCCGGTGGCGAGAGCGCCAATAAGAGATCCTGCGCCGCAGGCACCACTCCTCCCACTAACGCGGCCAAGGCAAAGTGGGCAAAGGGCGCCGTTACCGCAGCGGAATCCAACGGCATCTCCTGGCATTACTGGGGTCTCGCGGGTGTAGGCGGTTTCGAAGCCTACGACAAGGGTAGCGGAACCTGGCTGGAAGGCTTCCCCGACGCATTCGGGCTGTAAGTTCCAAATCCCCTCTGAAATTTTCATAGTGGAGAGCGAATCGTTCTCCACTATTTTTTTAGAAAGTATTTTTATGCTCTGATAAAAAATCAAAGTTTCCAAAAGACAAAATGAACTTTATCAAGCCTTTTGCCACAGTAGCATTCGCATTGACCCTAGTAAGTTGCGGGGACAACGGCTCCGGCGCAAATGATTCGGGAAGCAATCCTTTCGATAGCCTCGGCGGGAAAGTCTGGTATGTCATCGGGGACAGCTTTAGCCGCGGAGATATAAAAGCCAACTACCCCTATCTCATCGGCAACAGGACCGGCATGAGCGTGCAAAACATAGCCGTCAACGGGTCCACCTTATCCATGTACGGCGAATCAAGCGCCAAACAAACTTTCACCCACCCCCAGGGGCTGCTGTACACCACCGACTTCTCGAAGGCGGACTACGTTACCATCTATTACGGAATCAACGACAGCTATCTCGAAGTTCCCATCGGATCTATCGAGGATACGGTAACCACCACATTCTACGGCGCTTTTAACATAGCCCTGGAATACCTGAGCAAGCATTACCCCAAGGCAAAGATCGGCCTCATTGTCTCAAACGCCTGTACCACCAGGGATTATCCTGACGCAACCGTAGCAATTGCTGAAAAATGGGGATTGCCCTACCTGGACCTGGATGGGGGCGTGAACTGCCCCACCATGCTTCTTTCCAGTTCCAGGAACCCTGCCAGCGAGGAAGAAAAGCAGGAAGTCCTGGAGCAGCAAAGGATCAGTGAAACCAACTACCATCCCAACGAATATGCCCACCAGCTGGAAAGCGTCTGTATCGAACAATGGCTACGCAGCTGGTAGCGTCATTTAACCAGGGAACCGCCCCAGTGCTCGTCGAAAAAGGTTCGGAACAGAGGTTCCGGGCCATCTTTCATTTCCTCAACGATTTCTGCCATCGGGCGCTTGCCACGGTACAGTTCCCGATAGATTCGCTCCAGGTAGAGGACACGTTCTTCGGGAAATTCATCCGGATGGAGGCGCAGGGCATGAAGGTTTAAGCCGCCGTAACGAATGGGGTTGCCGGAAGCCTTGGTGCAGGGCGGGACATCACGGTCCACCTTGTGGGTACCCCCGACAAAGGCGTAGGCGCCTACCTGGTTTCGCTGCTGGATGGCGGTGACGCCACCGATGGTCGCAAATTCCCCGATGCGGACATGACCGCCTAGCTGACAGCCATTGGCGATCACCACCCCGCGGGCAATTTGGCAATCATGCCCCACATGGGAATAGGCCATGATCAGGACGTTCTCGGCCACGCGGGTACAGCCTCCCCCCTGAACCGTACCGCGATTCAGGGTACAGTATTCGCGGATCGTGCAGTTTCTCCCCACCTCCAGGCGGGTCGGCTCTCCGGCATATTTGAGATCCTGGGGAGGAGCGCCTAGAACGGCACCATCGAAAATTCTTGTATTTTCTGCAATTCTTACTCCGCCATATAAGTGTACCCGGCTTTCCAGTACAACACTTTCACCGATTTCTGCGCCTTGATCCACCAGGCACCAGGGACCCACAATGGCCGATTCGGGAATTTTAACGGAGGGATGTACTAAAGCGGAGGGATGAATCATGACTATTGCGGAATATGAATTACGAATTGCAACGAAATTAGCAATTTTTTCCCAGCGATGTTTTCGAAGCTCCTTTCAACCGGGGCGAACCCAGCCCCTTCGTGAATTTTCCTAAATTTGATTTACCATGGGTGGTTACATTCTACTTGGCCTTACCGCGATTTATGCGCTCCTGTTCCTATTCTTCATTATAGGGATTATCCGCACGCACCGTTATCGCGGGCCTAAGGCTACTCCCAGCGTTTCTGTAGTGGTCCCCATGCGAAACGAGGAGGAATTCGCCCTACGCACACTGGATGCATTGGCCCAGCAGGATTACGTAGGCGAATGGGAAGTGATTTGCGTGGACGACCGTTCTACAGATTCCACCCGAAAGATTCTGGAAGACTTTGCTGCAGCCCACCCCCGCTTTAGAGTCCTTTCGCTGGACCCGAACCTCCCCCAGATTGCAAGCCCCAAGAAACGGGCCCTGGAGAGCGCCTTCAAGATTGCAAGGAACGAAATCCTTTTGACCATCGATGCCGACTGCATTCCCCGTAAGGGCTGGATAACCTCCATGGCAGGTCGTTTCAACGACGGCATTTGCATTGTACAGGGACCAAAACAAAACAACGGATCCCGTTCCCTGGTCCACCTGTTCCAGAAGTTGGAGACCCTGGGCTATACCGCCATGGAAGCCGCAGGTTTTAGCATGGGCGTCCCCATGATCGCAAGCGCAACCTGCCTTGCCTACAAGAGGGAACTGTTCTTCCAGGCAGGCGGTTTCGGCGACCTGGTAAACCTGTCCAGCGGTGACGACGACATGCTCATCCACAAGATGATGAAAGTTCCCGGGACCAAGGTCTGCTACAACCTGGACAAGGATGCTGTCATCGAGACCGAGCCGGTCAACAGCTGGAAGCAGCTCTTTAACCAGAGGGCCCGCTGGAGCAGCAACGGTACAAGCTACGAGAACAAGTTCTATATCCTGATGCTCACCCTGATTTACACCTACTACATCTGGATGTTTATCAGCCCCTGGTGCGTTCTTCTGCTGGATTGCCCCTGGCAGTGGTGCGCATTCAGCATTTTACCAAAGGTGGTCATCGATTTCGTATTCCTGACGATTGCCTCCTGGAAGCTCCGCTGCAGGCGGCAGATGCTCGCCTTTATCCCGACGGAACTGATACAGATTCCCATGATCGTGTTCTGTGTTCCCGCGGGCATGGTCGGCGCTTTCAGATGGAAATGATTTTTTCTCCTCGCTCACGAGAACTTGACAATTTCAACACATAAATGTATTTTTTTTGTAACAAACACAAGGTAATTCTGCAAAATCAAATACAAGGAGAAAAAAATGGCAGATCTGAAATCCGGTATCGTTCTCGACGAAGGCGAAAAGCTCATCATGGAAATTGAGGCTGAACTCTGGGCAATCAGCTCCAACCCCATCGCAAAGGTTATCGGCAAGGTCCAGAAGTTCATCGCAAAGATTCTGGGATTCCGTGTCAAGGGCTTCCTCATCATCACCGACAAGCGCGTGATCGAAGTTACCGATACCGTCAAGTGCTACTGCTTCAATGTCGGTCGCCAGGTCAAGTACCTGCTCCCCAGCAGCGTCAAGGAAATCGGCTACCAGAAGATGACCACCTGCGGCCTCTTCTGCCCCGCCTACTACCTGTACTACCAGGCATTCACCCAGACCACCATGGTGCTCCTGAACAGCAATACCAACGACGAAGCACAGAAGGCCGTGGACGCATTCTACAAGGCAATTTTCGCCAACCAGAAGTAAAAATCATGAACAAGATTGCTAGGTTCATTTATTTAAATACCTATTCTTTCTTGTTACTCATCTGCGGAATAGCGGTAGCCCTGATTCCCTGTTACCAGGTTTCAAAGCTGCTTCTCATTCCGCAGTTTTTTATTTTCTTCATCTGCATCAAGCATTCGGCTCAGCTTTTCTCCACATGGAACAGCAAGAAAATTAAGTACGCGGTTCTCATGGAGAGAAACAGAAAGCAGTTCCGCCCCGACACGTTCGAAGTATACATGCAGGCCCCCTGCGGGCGACTATTGACAAAAGCCGTCCTGAAGGACTTAGGGGAAAAGGACCGATACAGGGAACTCCTTGTCTACAAGCCCTCGCTCATCGAGTCCATCAAGGAAAACTTCACTCCCGTAAAATCAAAAATCTACATCAACGAGGATTTTAAATGATCATTCTGTTAACAATCCTGTGTACCGTCATAGTCGTTCTTCTCCACATGAAGGTTGCGTCCAAGAACGCAAAGACCCTGAACAGAATCTGCATCACCTCGGCCAACGCCATCCTGTCCCTGATTTTCCTCGTACTGTTCTCGGTATTTTACACAATCCGCAACGGGGCAAACGACTTCATAGACACCCAGATTACCACCCTGGAGCAGAAGGTCAACGAGATCTACCCCAATGCCATGAACGAACAGATGAGCACCGTGGAGATCAAGGAACTCCTGGCATCGACCCTCACGAAAAACACCAGCCAGTCCGCAGAGGCGGCAGCGGAAAACATCGCAAAGGGCCTCGTCAGCGACTATACCAGCAGCGCCCTGGAAATCATCAACTCGCTTGAACGCACCAGCGGCAAGATTTCCGCAAAGGAAGCCCTGGTTTCTCTCAAGGAACAGCTGCTGGAAAAGACCATGCCCTACTTCACCTTCCTGACCGTAGCGCTATTCATCGCCTACTTCATCGGCCTTATCATTATTGCGGCAGTCTCCATCATCCTGGCAAAGCAGACGGTCAAGGATGACGGGATTATATACGGGGAGGACGCGGACGCCACCAAAATCGGAGTAAGGTCCGACATCTAGCCATCAAGGGCGCCCCGTGCCCAGCCCATGGCGTCCGACGCATTCAGGATTTTACCGTCCAGCTGCAACTCGAAACTCTGCTTGATCAGGTCCCCCATCTGCTTGCCCGGTTTTACACCCAGATCCATCAGCATTTTCCCCGTGAGATACGCCACGGGGGCTTTTTCATAAACGCCTAGATCCATGGAGCGCTGTTTAAGAGCAGCTGCAAAGGTTTTACGGTTCTCGGAATCTTCCAGGGGATTGCCCTCAACGAAGGGAATCAGCAAGCGAAGGCCGTTCAATGCAACAGACAGACGGCGAATTTCCGGGTCGGAAGGGAGACGCACGGAGGGACTGTCGATAGATCCGGACGGAGCCTTCACGGAAAACGCATGTTTCAGCAGGAGAGGCACTCCACGGACCAGCTTGATCTCGTTGGTAATGCGGGCTAGAAACTTAAGTGCAGTATCTTCTGCACAGGAATCGTTCCCGGATCCTGCATCCAATTCGCAGCTTTGTACCGCATTCCCCGCCAGGAGGGCGGTGAACATTGCAACCATCCGTTCCTCGTCCGTAAAATAGGTAACCGAGGAAAGATAATCCAGCAATTCACCTAAAGCATCCCAGCGGCCGGCCAGAGGTCTTATTTCCGGAAAATATTCATCCAGCTTTATTTCCAGGAAGGCGCGTAACCCGAGGGAGGGCTTGCCCGGCTTCAGGAGCCATTTCTTGAATTCCTCGAAAAGACGCTCGATGGAAAGGTCGTCCAGGGAAAGGGTGCGGCACATTTCCACCGTTTCGGGAGCCAGACGCAGCCTGAAGCGGCTGGCGAACTGAACCCCGCGAAGGATGCGGAGGGAGTCTTCGGCAAAAGCGGGTCCCACATGACGGAGGACACCCGCCTTCAGGTCTTCTACCCCATTGTACGGGTCACAGAGGGTAAGGTCCGGCAGTTCCATGCCCATGGCGTTAATGGTAAAGTCCCTGCGGAGGGCGGCCTCCCTAAAGGTAAGCTTTGCGTCAGTGTGAACAACAAAACCGCGGTGACCGTAGCCCACCTTGCTTTCGGTGCGGGGAAAGGAAAAATCCAGGGACAGTCCCTTCATGGCCAGATGGATGACACCGAAGGCTTTGCCCACCAGGTTGGTGCGGCCGAACTTCGAGAGGATGGCAATCAGGACATCCTGTTCCATGTCATAGACTTCGATGTCGTAATCCCTGCAGTTGCCACCCAGCATGGCGTCACGGACCCAGCCACCAACCAGATAGGCGCGACCACCCGCCGCCCTGATTTCATCTGCGATGGTCAGCAGGCGGTGAGGCAGGTCCGGTTCAAATTCTACACCTGAAAGAGTCTGGATAGTCCTCATAAAATTCTACACAATAAAGGGAATTACTGGAAATTGCCGATGTCGGAAGCCTCTTCGGAATCGCCCGCAGGCGTCGGATCCGCCGCAGCGGGTTCCGCAGCGCCCTCCTTACTGGAATAGCGGTCATAAATGCTGGTGGTCGCTACGCCGGAAGAGTCCTGCAGGGCATCGGAAACATTCACGTCCTCCTTCACCTTGGCGGAATCGGAAGCGGCATAGCGGTCGTAGATACTCTGACGGGATGCGGCATCGGCACCTTTTTTCTCTGCCTCCTCCTCACGGCAAACCCGGAGTTCCTCCTCGATATAGGCGCGCTGGTCCGGAGAATAGGTCTGCGTGTTCAGGCGATACTCGATTTCCTCGCAGACCAATCCCTGACGTTCTCCAGCGCAGGAATCCAGCAGGAACACGGACAGGAACAGTAAAAATAGACAAGCCAACTTTTTCATAGATACCTACTAGTGAGCAATAATGAGTTTACCTTTCTTTGTCCTGGAAGAAGCCTTGATGACATAGTAGTAGACACCCGGAGTTACCAGGCTACCCCGCTTATCGGTACCGTCCCATTCCAGGCGGCCGCCAACGATATCATTACCGTAGAAGGAACGGATAAGAGAACCACCGCGGTTATAGAAACTGACTACGGCATCTTCTGCGATGTTGTCAAGAACGAAGGCCGCATGAATTTTAGGACGGAATGGATTGGGATAGGCCTTTACCGCAATGGAGTCCCCCTTCATAAAGGCGGAGGCATCCCGCAGCACGCCAAGATCCAGGGAGCTGACCCCCTTGCCATGGGCAAACCAGATCTTCCCGGAAACCTTGTCCACGGCCACGTCACTCACATCGTTACTCAGCATGCCGTTTCGGGCGGTATAGTTGACTGCGGTCAGCGTATCCGGAGACTGCCGCTTCATGGTCACGCGGTAGGATCCATTTTCGGCAGTCCCAACCCACAGTCCACCATGGGGATCCCTGTCTATGGAAGTAAATTCCACCCCGTGAACACCGTTCAGGACATTGGGCTGCAAAATGGTATCGCGGCCTTCGTCATAATAGGCCAGGAAACCGGGAGTCACCATCCATAGGCGTTTCTGGTCAGGATCGTAGACCATGTCCACGATGGCCTGGGAAACCCCATTCACACGCTGCTGACGGGAGACTTCCAGCTCGCCGCCGTTGGACTTGGGAGAGGGTACATAAAGGATGTCCATCCAGCCACCGGACGGAGGGTCCGTTCCCTGACGGGCGGCAACAAAGATTTTCCAGCTACCATCTTCTGCAATTTCGCTATGGAGCGGAGCTCCCAGGAAGGCCTTGCCTACACGGCTGGCACAGAGGACCTCGCCACTATTGGAAATGTAGACCAGGCTATATCCATAGTCGGAACCAGTTACCGTGATAAAACCGGAGCCATCGGGAGAAGGGATGGAGGACAAGGCAACCATATAGGTAGACTCGTCGTTAAACCCCTCAAGGCAACTTCCACTTGCCGCATTGGCAGTAAAGGTAATCTGGGAGCCCCAGCCTGTAAAGCCATAGAAGTTCACGCCCCAGACATGGAACAGCACATGGCCAGAGGGCAACACGGAAACCAGTTTCAGTCGAGAAGAATAGGCCGTAGAATGACTCCCCACGAAAGGAGAATAAAGATTCACCCAGTCGCCCCCCGTCTTTAGGGCCATATCCCCTTCCGTGGAAGCGGCGATGACGCCTCCGTTGGGAAGGGTCCTAAGTTCGTAGGCATTACTGAGGTAGAAGCCCGCCCCGCTTGAGGACTCCAGCATATCCACGACCTTCTTGCCGTCGTAGAAGAACAGGGCTTCGGGACCAACCAGGTAGTAGCCTTTCTCTACGGGAACCACCTGATGGATCCTGGAATAGTCATAGGACAGCATGTCGTAAGGCATCTGCTCGCGACGCTTTTCGATATGTTCGAAAAGAAGGGAGTCCTTCAGTTCCTTTCCGTCGACAACCACCCTGGTAGAATCCCAAGGTTCCAGGCCCTGGACGATACGGTCACCATCCAGTTCGGTCCAGCTGTCCGGATCCACAAGGGTCAGGTCCGAGTACATGTCGGCCCAGTTCATCTTGCGGGCAAAGGTTCCCTTCTGTAGCTGCACGAACAGGGTATCCCCATGGGCTATCAACTTGCTAATGGCATTTACCGCCAGGGAATTTCCACGGATGCGTTCGATGGTCAAAATGGAACGGGACCGGGGCGCATCGAAAAAGGCCAGGCGGTCCTCAAACCCGATAGACAGAATATTATTCTCGATGGCAACGGCCCCGGGAACAACGCTACTCTTGTTCATCACATAGGAACGGTTCAGTACCCGCCAGCTGGCGTTATTCTCGTTCAGGATGGAAACGATACCTTCCCTGGAAACAGCAAAGCGGTCAACGATACCATAAATCACGGAAGATTCCAGTCCATCGTTGGAGTGGAATACATGATCCCCATTGAGAGTGCGATAACGGACGCCACCTTCGGTTGCAAGAAGCACGCCGTCCGTTCCAAAGGGAGCGGCACCATGTATGGGCAATGGTTTAGAGAACACCTGCCAGCGATCAGCCCCCAGGGAGACCGACAAGGCAAGCATGACAAACGCGAGACAGAGTTTAAACTTCACAACATAAAGTTACGAAATTTATCCACCTTACGTAAGTAGCTTTTTCAAAATTACCATAGGCATTTCCGTCTTTTTTTGTACGGGTTCCCGCAGTTCCCGGGACTCCCGCATCTTGCGGAGAGCATCGTCGCGTTTACGCCACAGGAGGCAACGGGACATGCCGAAATCCCGGGCCATTTCGGAAAGGCTCATCCCGGCGATGAAAGTTCCCTCCACCACCATTTTTTCCGCAGGCGTAAGAGTCTGGAGCAGTTCCTCCACCGCCTCCTGGATGCAGTGTTCCCGCCGGTCATTGGTGTAGTGGACCGAAGCCGTTTCCGGAAGGGTGCGGTACTCCGCCGCCACCTCCCTCAACAGGGATACGGGCGTCTCCTTCTGACGCTTTCGCGTATCGTCAAAAAATGTGGAGCGAACCACTACGCTAAACCACCCTTCTAACGATTCTCTCACATTCAATTCATGAACTTTTCTGCAGAATTTCAGCGCAACATCCTGAAAAAGGTCCTTTGCAGCCTCTTCTGAATGTGTCCGAAAGACGCATTGTTTGTAAATTTTATCAGCGTGTTTTACCCAGAGATCTCCAACCCAGTCGTTTGGCCTATCTGTTAAAATTCCGTGTTTAGGCATATAGTTAAACGAGAATTTTGACAGCAGACTTTCAGTTGAGCACAAAGTTATGAAATTATTGAAAAAAACAAAGACTTCTGAAAATTTTGCAAACAACTGTTTGCATTCTTTAAGGGATTCCCTTTATTTTGTTCTTATCCCCTTGACAATTTTCGCCCAGGACTTTAATATGAACGCCATGCCTCCTCCGGAAATGTCCATGGAGTATTCCGCAGGCGAACTGAAGGCAGGCTCAAGCCTGACCGTAAATATTACCGTTCCGGACAACTGGCATGTGAACGCAAACATTGCCGCCGACGAATTCCTGAAGCCCTCCGAAATCGAGGCGTCCGCAGAAGGAATCCATTTTGGAACCCCCGTGTGGCCGCCTTTCCTCACTGAGTATAGCGAGGCACTGGACCTGAACAACCAGGTTTTCCGCGGCAAGATCCAGGTCGTCCTCCCCGTCGACAGCGTTTCCCAGGGCTACGATAGCCTATCCACAAGCGTAACCTTCCACTACCAGGCCTGCGACAACTCCATTTGCCTCCCTCCGGCAGAAAAGACCATCAAGCTGAACGATTTTTTCGGTCAAGGGAGTTCCGGACAAGATAAGGGCGACAAGAATTCCCAGGAAAAGTTCGCCATCGGTTTCGCAGGAGAGGCTGCGGCCCTAGATCCCAGCGCCGATAACACCGCAGATAAACCGAAGAACCTGGAGAACAATCCGTCTAAGGAGACCGCCGAAGGAAATGTCTCGAAAACAGGAAACGGTATCGAAAAGGCTGCAGAGGAATCCGTCGCATCGGAAGGAAACGCGACAAGCGCCGGTACCATCGCCATGTTGCTGTTCGCCCTGCTGGGAGGTCTGATTCTAAACCTCATGCCTTGCGTACTACCCGTACTATCCCTGAAACTGTTCAGCCTGATCAAGCAGGCGGGAGAAAGCAGAAGCAGGCTGATGGCTCTTGGACTCAGTACCGCGACGGGAATTCTTGTGAGTTTCTGGGTGCTGGCCACAATCATTACCATGGTGAAAATGGGCGGCGGAAATGCGGGCTGGGGCATGCAGTTCCAGAGTGCAGGATTTATCGCCTTCATGGTAGTCATCCTCACCGCCTTCGCCATGAGTTTCTTCGGCATTTTTGAAGTCTGGCTTCCCTGGAGCGCCACCACCAAGATGGATGAAGCCGGAAAGAAGCAAGGGGTTGCGGGCGCCTTCTTTACGGGAGCTCTGCTGGTGCTGTTAAGCACGCCTTGTTCCGCACCCTTCCTGGGAACTGCCATGGGATTCGCCTTTACCGCAAGCGCCCCGGTGCTGTTCCTGTTCTTTACCGCGGCAGGCCTAGGGCTTTCCCTCCCCTACCTGCTCGTTTGCGCCTTCCCCGCCGTTCTGAAAGTTTTCCCGAAGCCCGGTCCCTGGATGGTAAAGCTCCAGAAGGTCATGGGAGTGCTGCTCCTGGCAACTGTAGCATGGCTGTTCTGGATCGTGAACAATCAGGCAGGTGGCGCGGGCGTGGGCCTATTTGCAGCCGTTGCCGTAATAGCCATTATCGCAAGCGTTATGGCCGGAAAGTTCGCCCCGCCGGGAGTGGCCTTCAGTCGCGAAGTCGGCGTCTTTGCAGGTGCTGCCATTGTCCTTGCAGGTCTCTGGCTTGCTGTACTCGCCCCCCGCTATGAAAATGTAGTCGAGGAACGTTTTAACGCCCGCATGGCAGAACAGATGACGGAAGACGGCTGGTACCGCTACAGCCCCGCCCTCATCGAGGAATTCAAGGCCGCGGGACGCACCGTGTTTATTGATGTTTCCGCCGACTGGTGCATTACCTGCAAGGCAAACGAGGCGGCCATCCTGAATCGTGAGGAATTTACCCGAGCCATGGATAGCCTGAAGGTTGCCCGCGTGAAGGCGGACTGGACCCGCGAAACACCGGAAGTGAACGCACTTTTGAGAAGCCTCGGGAAGTCTGGCGTACCTGCCTACGGTATTTATCCGGCAGGGGATACAAGCAAGCAGATCGTGCTGCCGGAGCTGTTGACCACAGGCGCCATCGTGGAGAAAATTACCGGAAAGTAATTCAACCGCCTTTTGCCTTTTGGGGCGATTTTATTTAAAAAGTAGGACTAAGCCTCATATTTTTAAGGTTTAGTCCTACTTTCATTCATTTATCTGTATTCTTTTTCAAGCTTGACGGAAAAAATTAGGACTAAATCGGTGATATTCCGATTTTAGTCCTAGCTCAACCGCAGTCATGCGCCATTTTTTGAATTAATTTGTATAAAAAAGCGGTGTTTGGTAGAACTAAACAACCACTCCGATTAATTTAGTCCTACCTTTCCGCCATTTTCATCAGTTTTTACCAGCGTTCCACCGTTTTTTAGGCCGGGTGATGACCGCGGCTAACTAGCGCTTGCCTTCGCGCTTGTACCTTTCAATGCATTCCTGATAGAATTCGTAGGTCTGCTGGGCGATTGCCTTCCAGCTGAAGACGTCGATAGCACGCTTGCGGCTCACTTCGCCCATCTTCTTTGCCATTTCGGGGTTAGCCAGAATGGTGTTCAGCTTGTTGGCGAAATCCGTCTGGAAAGCCTTTGGGTCGGCAGGTTCGAAGTTGGTCTCGGAAACAGCCTTCAGGGGAACCAGGAAGCCGGTCTCGCCATCCACGATGATTTCGGGAATGCCGCCCACGGCGCTACCCACCACGGGAGTACCACAGCTCATGGCTTCCAGGTTGATGATACCGAAGGGCTCGTAGAGGGAAGGAGTCGCAAAGACCGTAGCATGAGTGTACAGCACGCGGAGTTCCTCGTGAGGAACCGGTTCCTGAATCCAGATAACGCCATCACGAGTCTTCTGGACTTCCTCGATGAGGGACTTGCATTCGTCGGCAAGTTCCTGAGTGTCGGGAGCGCCGGCACAGAGGACCACCTGGGCCCCTTCGTCAATCTGGGGGATCGCCTGGATCAGCTGGCTGATACCCTTCTGGCGGGTAATGCGGCCGACGAACAGCACGAAAGGCTTGCTGGGATCCACGCCCCACTTCTTGAGGATAGCTTCGCTGAAGGTGGGCTTATAGAAGTCCGGATCGATACCGTTGTAAATCACCTTCACGCGATCTTCGGGAACGCCGTAAAGCTTCATCACGTCGCGCTTCATGCCCTGGCTTACAGCGATAACGCCATCGGCAGCCTCGTAGGCAGTCTTTTCAATCCAGCAGCTCATGGCATAGCCGCCATCGCCCAGCTGTTCAGCCTTCCACGGGCGGTGCGGTTCCAGAGAGTGGGTGGTGAGAATCAGGGGGCACTGCAACAGGCGGGAAGCGAGGACGCCGCCAAAGTGGCTGTACCAGGTGTGGCAATGGATAACATCGATGTCATCCATGGTAGCTGCCCACTGCAGGTTAATATCCAGGGGCTTGAAAATCTTCTGGAAACGGTCGTCCTTCGGGGAAAGGCCCAGCTTGCGGCTAAAGCCGATAGCGCGAATATTATTTTCGTCTTCATCCTGAGGACCAAAGCAGCGAGCTTCGATATGGCAAAGCTTGCTCAATTCCTGAGAAAGAAACTTGACGTGAATACCTGCACCGCCATAGATTTCCGGCGGGAACTCATTCGTAAGGATAGCTGCGTTCATAATAGTCTCCAGAGGCGGTAATCAGACCGCCATACATCCAAATATATAACAAAATTTCAAGGGACTATCTCATATTTTTCTGCCCATAAAATAAAGTGACCCAAAATACAGTGCAGTCAAGAACCACAAGTAAAAAAACAAAGCCTTAAACCTGTTCCCGGCCGTAAAACAGCAAACGCCGACATAGTGATGATACAGCTCGAACGGCATATCGTGAGGAGCGAACGGGCTTAATATGAGTCGCTGGCGGCTTGTATCAACAAGCCGTCGGAGACGAGAGTGAGCGAACCACAGGAGGTTCTTGTTCCAACGCACTGAGCGAACGGGCTTAAAAAGAATCCCCGGCTTTTGGCCGGGGATTCCAGGAGTGTGTTATGTAGAGATTCCTTAACTTTGCTAGAAGTTCTTGCACTTGCCGTTCCAGTTACCCTTGGCGCCCTGCCAGGTGTAAATAGGACCGTCGATGTACTTACCGCTGGTGCCGACAAAGTCCGCCTTGCGGAAATCTTCGCCACCCAGGTGCCAGCGCATCCATGCAACCGTTGCAGCCTGGCCATCCCACGGACCGGAACCGTGACCGTAGTTGTTGCCCCTCATTTCGATAAGACATGCAGGAACCTTGACGCCGGTATTGTTATAGTCGTTAATTGCATTGGTATTTTCGCTACCCACTTCGCCATAGACGAGAGCGATAGTCTTACCCATGCCAGTGGGAACCTGAGCGGCACCGTTGCCACCCCAGTCACCGCTGTTGTTCAGAATCGCGGTAATGACGCGCTTGTCCTTGATGAGAATCTGTTCAGACTCCAGGCCGCCCATGGAGTGACCGGATGCGCCCACCTTGGTCATGTCCAGTTTCTGGTACAGCGGGTCGCCCGGAGTACCGTTCTTCTTTTCGAGCCAGTCAAGAGCGGACTTTGCCTGATTTCCGTTACCCGGAGATTCCTTCAGGGCGATTACAACGAAACCATGGGAAGCAAGACGCTTGATCATGCCCGGATAGTCTCCCGGAGGAGTACCGCCACCCGGGCCCCAAACGACGACACCGTGTTTCTGCGTTTCAGAAAGACGCTTCGGATAGGAAAGAATGCCTGCGCCATCCCAACCGGTGCGTTCAATATATTCCACTTCCATGTAGTCCTTGTTTTCGTCCTTGTCGTTAGCAAGGAAAATGCCCTTGGGAACTTCAACTACAGAAGAGGAGGATTCCGGTTCGGGAGCCTTTTCGCTGGAGCTTGATACAACAGGAACTTCGGAACTGGAACTTACGGGAACCGTGGGATCTACAGCGGGATCCGTGGGATTTACCGGAGTCGTAGGACCAACTGTAGGATCTGTGGGATTTTCAGCACCGGGAGTGCAAGGAACAGAGGAAGACAGACAGTTATCATCCACAGGACCGGGAGTCGTATCCACAGGATTGGCCGGATCAACCGGAAGGGGATTTGCAGGATCCATCGGAATGGAAGGATCTATGCTAGGATCGGTCACAGGTGCAGAAGGATCCGCCGGTGTATCGGGCACGACAATTGGATCTGCGGGGGCTGCGGGACTGCTGGAATCGTCACAGTTGACGAAAGCGAGCGCACTCGCAAGAATGAGACTCTTAACAGCGAAACCCTTTAGAAATTTTGATTTCATTTGAACTCCTCTTTTTCATTTCTAGCCCATACATCTATAAATTATCCTGTTTTTGCATAAGAAATTACACCTGGAGAAAACTTCTCGTGGACAAAATGTCAATACTACGAGACACGCCTAAAAGGAAAAAGACTCTCCAGGGAAGAGAGCCATTAAGCAAAAATTGTCCTGCAGATTTTATGGATTCTATCGCCCCGCTGGGGCTCCAGAATGACGCAAAAAAAAATGATCCGGGACTCCTGAATGACGAGGTAACATATGATCCAGGGATCCAGAATGACATGGCAATTTAGCGAAGATGGTCGTTCCGTGAGCAAAAAGCGATCCGTATTAACGGAGCGTGTTTGCGAAAGTCTTCGCCGACCGGAGATTCTTCGTCAGCAATTTAGCGAAGATGGTCGTTCCGTGAGCAAAAAGCGCTCCGTATTAACGGAGCGTGTTTGCGAGAGTCTGCGCCGACCGGAGATTCTTCGTCAGCAATTTAGCGAAGACGGTCATTAATACTTGCCATAAATTCGGCGCGGGTCTTTTCGTCTGTCTTGAATCGGCCCAACAACTGAGTTGTCACCATAGTCGCACCCGGCTTCTTGATGCCGCGCATGGTCATGCACATGTGGCTTGCTTCCAAGAGCACGGCGACACCCTTGGGCTTCAGTTCCTTCTGGATCAGTTCCGCAATCTGACGGGTCATGCGTTCCTGGATCTGGGGGAAGCGGGCGTAGAACTCCACCACGCGGGGAATCTTGGAAAGGCCCACCACGCAGTCACCGGGAATGTAAGCCACGTGGGCCTTGCCGGTGAAAGGCAGAAAATGATGTTCGCACATGCTGGTGAAGGAAATGTTGGGCACAACAATCATCTCGTCGTACTTCTCATGGAAGCGGGTCTTGAGAATGTCTTCGGCCTTCTGTTCGCCAGTCAGACTGCTCATGACTTCGGCGTACATCTTGGCTACGCGCTTGGGTGTTTCCAGCAAGCCTTCACGGTTTACATCCTCGCCCATTCCTTCAAGAATCATCTTGAAGCCATCTTCCATCATCTTTAAGTTCATAAATGCCCTTTCGTTTTGTGCGACAAATGTAGAAAAAAGGACAGCTAGATCCTTCGACTTCGCGCAACGCGCTCCGCTCAGGATGACTATCGGCCCGAAATTTGTGGTTTAATCCTTCACGCAGATGGCCTGAACTGCGGGGTACACATCCTTAGGACACTCGATAATGCGGCGGACCTTTTCTTCGGAATCGGCGCCTGCATCAGAGTAAGCGTACTCGTAACAATACTGAGTTCCGCTATTCTTTTCGGTGCTGGTCCAAAGGATAGAATAAATGTGTGTATTACTGCGGGGACATCCTGAAACACTCAAGTTAAAGCGATCTGCATAAGGGCTGTCATTTCTCAGAGAATCCAGATTGGTGGGATATGCCAGAAAGTCGCCAGTCATAAACTCCAGGGAATCCGGGATGTGGAAACCCTCTGGGCAGAAAGTCTTGGCAGTTTCCCAATTCACGTAGGAATTTTCATTGTAGTTGTGAATCCAGGGTGTGCCCGTCGAGCCATAGTTTCCTCGACATTCATTGGACTTTGTGGAACGAAGTTGCCATGCATTGATAAAATCAGAAAAACTTTCGCTTTCATCCGTAACGAGGTTTTTAGTGAGAAATGTGGACTTAGAACCTCGTTCGCTATGGATGAACGTTCTAGACTTGTAGAAGTAGGCATCGTATTTCGTTCCCCCTACAGTCACCTTGCTTACGCTTAAAGTGGAATCCTTACGCCAGAAAACATAGTCCACACCATCGATAGTCACGCTGTAGTTGCTGTTATCCAGATATTTTCCGCCAGCAAGTTTTTCCTCGGTTATACCCGCAGGTGGCGTAAAGGGCGAGGAAGCCAAATGGAGTCTGCTCCAACGAGCCCTGGGCACAGCACAACCAAATAGTGTTTTCTGCTCTTCGTCCCAATAGATGGACTTGCCTGTAATGGTATCACAGGTTCCATACTTTTCAGCATAATTGCGACGGGCAGTTTCCATACCATTCAAGATTTCCCATCCAAAAGTGGATGCGCAGGCATAGTAAACATCGCCATACTTTTTTTCCACACCAAAAAGACTGTCCACACAGATGAATCCGTCCTTTACCGGTTCTGTGATTACGCTATCCGGAGCCTTGATCCAATAATTTTCGGAACAGAGATAATAATCATCCCCATACTTTTTTAAAAGGCCGTAATGATTCTGATCGCAAGCATCCTGATTCAGGATGGGCGGAATCTGCTCTTCCTTGGAAAGCTTTTTCCAACTGCCCGCGCAAAATGTGCTGCTGGTACAGGGAGCCTCGCAAATAAAATACACACTATCGGCTAGAACCACTTTTTTATTTTCTGTACGGTCACAATCACCTCCGTAGAACTCGCCTCCAGAAATTTCTGACCAGGCATAGCCATAATCTGCGGAAACACATTTCCAGTAGCGACCGTCAAACTGAGCCTTCTCAAGCCATGTCTTGCATTCTTTTAACGAATCTTCTACTGCGGAAATTTCACGCCAACTTCCGCGATTACACTTCATGAGGGTTCCATCGCTCAATGTGAAAGTTTTTCCCTCGGCCTCCTTTATGGAATCGCAGGTACCTAGTTCCCAGAGGGCTCTTGCTTCCACCACATTCTGAAGCATTGACGCGCTGAGCGTATCTGGATCTACTTCGAATTTGGTCCAGTCATACTCTCCCCAGCGTACTTCAGTGCAACTATACAACGTGTCGTTCCACATGCGAAAGCGATTGTAGGGTACATAGATATTACAAGCCCCGAACAGGTAAGTCTTAACAATTTCGAAATCCTTCGCTACTTCCCAGGTCATGGTCTCACGACTACAGATATAATGAACGTCTCGGTAGATCTTGACGGTATCGACGCCACTCCTAAAGCATATTCCCAAGGTATCTTCTAGGGGCATCACCTTACGCCAGTGGGAAAACTCCGATGATACCGCACAATCTTTGTTGTAAACAAAACGAGTCCCATAAAAGGCGCTCTTTTTTTCTGTAACTTCCTCTATAGGCAATTCAGTGTGTTGATAAGAACCAGGTTTATTCAGTTTCATTCCTAAACTTCCAGTAATGAAGCTAAACCCGTCAAATATGTAAGATCCATCTCGGGATCTATCAGCGTAGCCTCCGTTAGAGGAATAACTGTAGGAACGAAGTAAATCATCTGCCACCCGCAAGGTGACTGTGGAATCAAAAGTGCCGGTCTTGCCAAACTGTTCACGTAATTCCAGGAAGTCGCTGTAGAATACGGAATCGGATACAAAATGACGGCAGAAGAAGAAGGGGAAATTCAATGCATCCTGATTACTATAATTCACTTCAAACTTCGGGTTGCTCATTTTCCAGGCAGTAGCCAATTCTACATAGGCCTGCAAATAGGCCTCTTCAAAATTCATCCCCTCGTTTTTCATCAGCTGATTGACGCGATCAAAAGCCAAGGCCCCCGACAACGTCTGGAATTTTCCCACGTCCGTTCCCAATTTCATGTACTGGCTGAATTCCATCAGTTTGCCGGACCCCTCCATCGGGAATCTGGAAATAACCTGCAGATAGGGGCGCTGTAAAAGCAGCTTACTTGTTTTAAAGCCGTAATTCACATCAGCGATGGAACAAGAGCTGGTGTACTGACTATACGTACATTGATAGGTCAGCCGGTCTTTTCCAGGAATGACCCGAAGGGTGTCCAAAGGTTCAAAGTCATCGCCTAAAATAACAACAAGAACATCAATGGGTTTCATATCCCAGATATAGGCAACAGCTCCCTCGGCGGGCAGAGACACTTCGCCGGATTCACTTACGATGACTTCTTCCGAAGAAGAGCCGTTGTCGCCACAGGCAACCAGCAATAGGAATGATAGCAGGAGAAGTTTTTTCAGCATATTCATTTTCACCTCACTGCCTTACTGATTCTGAACGCAGATAACCTGCACCATGGGGAACAAATCCTTGGGACACTCTATGATTTGACTTGCCACCTGTTCAAAGACGGTCCCCTTCTTTTCGCCATATTCATAGCACAGCTGGGTGCCCTCATCCTTTTCTTCGCTGGTCCAGAAAATATCGTAGTACCTAATAACGGAGGTAGAGGAGCAATACACATTTGGCCGATTATAGCAACCATCTACTTCATACCACACTTCAATGGGGCTGTCATTTCGAAGATTCGGATTGATGGTTTCATACCGCAGAAAACCGGGCGTCATAAATTCTTCAGGAGCGGGAATGTGGAAACCTGCCGGGCAGAAATCCTTGGCCTTTTCCCAATTGGTATAGGACGTGCTGGAAGAATTCACGAACCTAACATAATTTACTTTTCTAAATCCAGAATCATTGGCTACAATATCCGAAATCTTTTTTGTCCAATCTTCCCGGAATGTTTCATAGCTTTCGCTTCCATCGCCCACTTGATTTATGTTAGTGATGTTCGTACCTATTGGTGCGTGAAGGAAAAGACGACCATTGTAGTAATAAGTTTCATACCAGACCCCATCGATTTCCATACGGTCCAATACCAGTTTGGAATTGTTGTAAACCAGGAATTCATAGTTGGCATTTTCGTTCCCAAATGCATAGCCATTCACACCTGTGAATTTGCCGGAGGTTACATCTTCCGACTTGATATTTTCGGGAAGACCATAGAGAGAATCAAAGGAGTAGTTCACCCAAAGATATTCACCGTTATAATTTTTACCACAGCCCAAATAAGATCCAAGATTTTCATCCCACTTCATGGACATTCCAATCATGGATGTACAGGGGCCGTACTTGTCCCGATAGGTAAAAGCGACAACCGATGCACTATCTGCAAGGCTCCACTTATAATTGTTCCTACAGATATAATAGACGCCACCAGACTTATGATCCTTATTGAAAAGGCTATCCTGACAAATATATCCATCCTTTACCGGCGCTGTAATCAAGCTATCTGGCGCCACATTCCAGCGGGTTCCATCACAGAGATAATAAACGTCGTCGTATTTTTTCAGCAAGTTCGCTTGTTTGTATCCACACACATCATTGTTCCAGACCGGAGGAATGGAATCCACCCCTGTTACGAGAAACCACTTTCCCCTATCGCAACTGTCGCAGCGGGCATCGCAACGGAAATAAGCGTCGTCCTTCAAGACAAACTGATTGTGAACGGAAGTATCGCATTTCACACCCTCGTAATCCAGGAGCGTCACTTCCTGCAGGGTTCCATCACGCATACACTTAAAATAGCGGCCATCGGGAACCTGCCCTATTTTTTCATGCTGTTCACTGTTGCAATTCGGCATCCAGTAGTATTCATAGGGAATCAACGTCCAGCGATTGCTCTGACAGCGGACGAAAATGCTATCGTTCAGTATTTCCTTTTTACCGTTGTTAATCCCCGTGGTGCGGCAAGTTCCAAATTTCTCGTTAGCCAAGCCATCCACTTCGGCGGCGTAGCTGGAATCTGCAGGATCCAGCTTGATTTCGTAGGGATGCCAGCCATAGGTTTCTTCCAGAGAGCAACGGAAAACCGAGTCCTTGTATATGCGGACCATTCCCAAGGAGCTTCCATTGCGCCAGCAATCTCCGAATGCATAATCCAGAACCACGTCAGCATCTTCCCGCAGTCGCCAGGCAGAAGAATCCCTATCGCAGGAATAGAACTTCCCGTTATGCTTTTGCATTTCTTTTTTTTCCCTGGTGCAAATGCCCAGGGTGTCTTCCAAAGGTTCTACAAAACGCCAGAAGTAGTTCACGTAATGGCGGGCATCCACATAACTGTCATAGACAAAGTTATGGCCATAATAGGCGCTTTGCTTACTCGCCACCGTTTTGATGGTTCCCTCTTTCTGACTGGCATCCGTAAGGCCATAAGCGCTATAGACAAGACTAAAATTTAGATAGCTAACACACCCAGGTAAATCCAAGAAAAGTCCCGTATTGGGGCTAAACTTCACGTAAGGCAATGCTTCATCGGCAAAACGGTACCTGACCACTTCATCCATTCCATGCCGCTCCCGGAATCGTTCCGCTATATCCAAATAGTCACTAAAGAATACAGAATCATTTACAAAGCATCTGGCAAAGATATAGAGGGGGAACCAACTTTGGGTATGGGCAAAGATATCTTCGAGATCATTCTTCTTGCCACCAAATTCAGAAGTCAATTCCTGAATGGCAATCTCCCTTGCCTCGTTGAGCGAGAAGCCATCCTTCTTCACCAGGTCCGTCATGCGGTCAAAGGCGATAGATTGGGGAAGAGTCTGGTATTCACCCCACTGCCGAGCCACATTGGCATATTGCGGGAATTCCTGTTTCCTGCTAGAATCAGCAGAAACCAAGATACTGACAATCTTCACGTAGGGAGACTCCAGGTCCATCATGTCGGTAGAAAAACGCCCATTATTATTTTCCAGTTGAATCCTGATGGTATCCACAGGATCCAAATCATAATTTAGCGGAATCACAAGTACAGACTCCGGCTTAAAACAGGAAGAATATGCTACAGTTCCTGCAATCTTTGCGGGAGAAAACTTTTTGTTATCCTCGTCATAACGGCCTACAAGAGTTTCTCCACTTACATCATCGCCGCAAGCACTAAAGAATAAAAGTAGCACCAAAAGAATCGCAAATAAACCAAAGAACTTTCTAACCATAAACAGCTAATTCCTGATACACATGGCCTGTACCAAGGGATACAGATCCTTAGGACATTCAAAAGTTATTCCGCGAAAAGAATTGTAGGAGTACTCCACACAATACTGGGTCTCTTCATCCTTCGCTGTACTGGTCCAGAAAATGGTTCGTACATTGCTAACGCTCTTCCCGCCCCAGGTCATGTGAATCCTTAAGGGCGAATCCCCCCGAAGGAACACGCTGCTGGTCATCACGTAATAATTGGCGTTGGTCGCCCATTCCGTTGTATCCGGGATGTGGTAACCTTTTGGGCAGAACGCAACGGCGCTTTCATAGTCCGTGAAAGTCTGGTCCGTATATCCAACGACTTGAATGCTGTCCAGAGTTCCGTCGGTGGGCTTATCATTATACCAGAAATGTTGGCATTCCCAATCGTTGAGGAAATCCTCATAGAAACTATTGAAACTTGCGCTCTTGTTGGGAATGGAACTCACCAGAACCGTATCGGAACTCCGCTTGCTATGGATGAAGATGGTGGTATCCGTGGACCAGGGATCATACTTGTATCCGGCATCATCCAGCGAGCCTTCATAGGCTTTGGTCGCGCGAAGATTTTCATACCACTTGTTCTTTAGGACCGTCTGCAGTTCAATGGTAAAATCATCCACTTTCACCTGGTAGATGGAATCGTTGATGAACTTGCCCCCTGCAAAATACTTGTTGGAGCCTGTAGATCCCGTCGCCATCTTCATGAACTGGACTTCCTTTCCGGTAGAATCCTTGGCGCAGCCATAAAGGGAATTCTCACCTTCGTTCCAGAGCAGGGAGGTACCTGCAATGCCCTTGTTGCAATAATCCTTGTGTTCCTCGGTGTAGAGGTATCTCTCGTATATCTGCTTTGTGGAAGTACTCCAGGTGTTATCGTAATTGCACTGATAGTACTGGCCATCCACTTCCACAACGGAATACAGATTTTCGGTGTGATCGCAGAAATATCCTGCCTTAACGGGCGGTTTCAATTCCTTCTCCAGAGAAAGCCGCCAGCCAGATCCTCCACAGGTATAATACTGATCGTCATACTTTAAAATCTGGTTCCAGTTTGCAGAGCTGCTTGCAAAGCAGGGCTTTTTATCAAAGGTGGGCGGCACCTTATTCTTTTCATTAATGTATTCAAAGGTCTTGCCGTTACACCAGAAATAGACACTGTCACGAACATAAACTTCCGCAACCCTAGCTTGGTCGCAGACCTCATCGTAATACTCCCAGGGGGCGACAGATTCCCAGTAGTCCCCTCTGCAGATCAGATGCATGCTGGCTGCGGAATCCGTAGGGGGAACAACTCCTTTTTTACCAACGCTGCTGGAATCACAAACGCCTATATGATAATCAACGCGGCTGATTTCTTTCCAGGCCTGGTCATCGCAGTAATAATATTTTGAACCCAGCTGAACTCTTTCACCGGCGCGCTTTAGCGTGCAGTTTCCAACCTCTACGGCAGCCTCTGCATCCGCGTAGGCTTCCTTCGTGCTGAGCCATCCGCTTAGCCAGCTACTTGGGCCATAGACACCAGAAATCACTTCTGACTTACGGCCCCAGAGATAGCCACTAAAACCATACTGAGAGCCTCCCCAGGTACACATATACAGAGTGTCGTTCACATAGCGCAAAGTTCTTTCATGAACATCCACATTGCACTTTCCGTAGATTTCTTCTACGCGATTATTTTCCACAAGGTAATTGTACAAGGAAGGATTATCAAATTCTTCCCACAAGGATCCCAACATGCTGCATCTGTAAAGTTTCCCCTCATAGATGGCTTCCCGATTACCGGTACATAAACCCATAACCTTTTCCATGTCCGTTAACAGGCGCCAATATCTACCATAAGCCTGTTCCCAGCAGCCCACCGGTTCACCTGCATAAATACTGGAAGCATCCCGAATGGTGTCGATTGCGCCCACCTCACCGCAGGAATCCAGCTGGAAAAATTCCCTCATATACTTGTCGTGGGACTGCACGATTTCGCACGCATGCAACCGGCAGTTATTGGTCGCCCCGAGGGTATTTTTAGACAGCTGGAAATCCGCAGCACGAAGCTTTATGGAATCAGGAATTTCAATCTTCCTGGTAAAGATATGCTTCAATTCCTCAAAGTCATGACGATAAAGGCTATCAAAATAGGTCGCCCTGCAAAGCAGCCGAAGGGCGTTATCCTGCGAATCGCCGTACTTCAGCAGGGTAGAATCAATTTCACTATAGGATTCCCTAATGGCGTCTGCCAGGGGAATATCCTTTTCAGTAATCAAATACCCCACATGTTCCGATGCCAATGCCTTCGCAAAATTCAATTGAGGCCACTGGTTTCTATAATAGGAATACCCTGTGTTTGCAGAATCCAGGGTTTCCGCCAGATCAAGATAGTATTCAAGAGCTACGGAAGTTTTCTGATCTTCACCTTTGCCATTGACCAAAATTTTAACATAGGGAGAGTAGAATTCAGTCGTGTCCGTTTTCCACATGCTGGAACTGTAATAATCGTCATCCTTCATGGAAATGGTATCTACAGGATTGTACTTCCCATCCAGGCGAACCAGCTTTACTTCTTCAACCACAATCCTTGGGGAGGTACGATCCATCTCCACCTTGATAGAGGCTGGAGAATACAGGGTACCCGACTCGCTAACGCGGGCAATCACCTCGCCGGAATCATCGTCTGCACAGGCCACAAGGAACAACGCGGCGACAAACGCAAATAAACCAAATAACTTCCTAGTCACGCACTACCTCCCCACCCGATTTTGATGGCAACCATCTATAGACGGTCCTCCGGAATTCGGTTGTGTCACGGCATTCCCAGATAGAATTGGAAAGGTCTTCTGTCAGGGTAATGACTTTGCCAAGACTATCTTCCACGCATTCAGATTCATGATAGAAGTCGATCGGCCTCACAGATTTCCATTGGGCACCGGATCCGTCAAAATAGACACTGCATTCATAATAGCCGTCGCAAGCCTTTTCGCGCACCCCCTTCAAGGTCAAATCGCAGGAGGCAACATCCCTAGCCATGCAGGCATCTCCGAGAGCAGTCGAATCGATATAGTAGTCGTACATTCCCGCATAAACGGATTCACCAGCCATCAGGCGGTCCATCAGCGTTTCGTCATATTCCCAATAAACCTTCATTCGATCCACATTGCTGTAATGAGTTCTGCAAACAAACAGGGAATCATGATAATACCGCAATGTACCTGCACCGATTCGGTCCCCGCAACGCTCATACATTTCACTGACACGGGCATCGTAGATATAGCGGCGGGCATAGACGGAGTCTTCCTCCTTCTCCCACCTGCAGGTACGAGGGTTACAGAAGTACAGTTCATCTCCGTCTATGGCGCTCCAATCAAAATTGTACCAGCACATCTTATCCAGCTTTTTTTCCAATTCACTGATAGGTCGCCAGACATGGGCATAGGCGGAAGTCCCTACAGAATACAGGTCACAGACAAGAACTTCGCCGTAGAACTTACTGCTCTTTTCCTGCACCTTCATGCTATCCCGTTCCGTATAGTCCCCACACTTCACCATGCCATAGGCATAGGACATAAAGTCTAACCCATCCTTGTTTTTCTGCTGATGGTTCAGCACATCGTCAGAAGAATAGTTTCTCGTAAGGTAGTCCGAAATATTTTCAAACAAAGCATCTGCAGCCCGGACAATTACATCGGACAATTCGACCTTGCCCTCTTTCAGACGGGAGTTCAATTCCTTAAAATTTTTGTAGAAGGCGGAATCCGATTTCTGGAACCTGCAGAGAACTTCTGTCCAGGAGGAATCCCATTGTTCACCCAGAGCATTGTAGAAATCCTGCTTGGCGTGTTCCTGAGCGGCCTCCACCTGTAACCCCTTTTTCAGATAGCCTTCAATACGGCCGGAAAGTAAAGCCTCTTCCCAGTTATTCAAATGAATCCTGTTCAAGGTATCGCAGGTCGTGTGGAAAGAAAGATCCCTAAAGAACTCAAACTCCATCTTGTTCTTCTCGGAACTTCCCACCACATCCTGAATGATCTTCACGTAGGGGGACGAAAATTTCTTTCTGCCCGTCACAAAGCCCGTATCGGGATAGAACGCATGCTGAGTCAAAAGAGTGTCCACCGGATTGAAGCTTGAATCCAGGCGAACCACCCTGAAGCCCTTCACATAAAAATGACTGTCGTAAGATCCGTAAAGGAGCAAGTTCTGGGAAGGCTTGAACGTCCCATATTCGGGATAATCGTCCGAATAACTGCTAACGCTGTCGGAGCACGCCGAAAACAGGAAAAATGCTAATAGAAATTCTACAAGGAAAAAGATTCTTTTTGCAAAAAACACGATGTAACCCCCAGAACACATTCTCTTGTAACAAAATTATATTTTTCTGCAGGTAAAGACAAACGCCTAGCTTACGCCAGGCGATGTATCAAAGAAATTTCAGGATGAAATGTCGATTCGCTGGGCTGGATCCTTCACTTCGTTCAGGATGACACACCTGCGGTGCGTCATTTCTCCAGCGGAAGCATCAAGATACGGGACTTTCTGCTGTAGTTGTAATGTTCACGCTTGGTCTTGGGCAGCTGCTCGATGGTGCCGTCCACAAAGCCGAAGTGGTAGAACCAGTCCAGCGCCTGGGTGGTCAACAGGAACAGCTTCTTGTAGCCCTTCATGCGGCCCACCTCGATCAAGTGGCGAACGATGGCGTCGCCGATTCCGGACTTGCGGTAGTTGGCGCCCACAGCGATACCTGCAATTTCGGCCATGCCGTCCTCGAACTCGTGAAGAGCGCCGCAGCCGTGAATGCTGTTATCGATGTTGTACACCACGTAGTCCTTGAGCTTTTCGGAAATGCTTTCCTGGGTACGGGGCACAAGGAAGCCCTGGTCGATGTAGTCCTGCATGATGCGCAGGATATCGGGAATGTCTTCCATGTTGGCGGGCCTGATACTGGAGTACTGGTTGGCGTACACCATGGTACCGTCACCGCGGGCGGAGAACACTTCCTGAAGCAAGCTGCCCTGGAATTCACCGCTAAGCAAATGCACACGGTTGGCGCCGGCCTTGCAGGCGTGAATGGCGTTCATCAGGTAGTCCATCTGGGCAAAGTTCAACGTGTCGGAATTCAGTTCCAGAAGTTCCTGGGCCTGGTCCACATCCATAGCAGAAATCAGGCCGTTGTCGGTAGGTTCCAGATACTTGGTGTTCTTGCCCGTCACCAGGCCTTCCAGCTTGATACCGTCCTGGTTACCGATGAAGAACAGTTTGCCCACCTTCATGTACTTGCACAGTTCGGTGGCCAGTTCCGTGGAGCTGATATTGTAGGCGTGACCGATCTTGTTCCAGCCAATGGGCGGAATAATAGGCACGAAATTCTCGTCAAGCAGCTGTTCCAGGATATCCTTCTGAATACGTTCGATGCGGCCGGTGCGCATGTAGTCCACACCGTTCACCACACCCATGCTGCGGGCCAAAATCCAGTTGCCCTGAATACCACGGAGGCCGCTTGCAGTCAAGTGGCTCATGATATGCTGGGCGGCACCCAGGGACGCCTGTTCCACATGGGGCAGGGCCTCTTCGCAAGTGAGACGCACGCCGTTATGGAACTTGGATTCCAGACCCCAGGCCTTCAGCTGGGCGTCAATGGAATTGCGGGTGCCGGGCACAATAATGATCTTAATCCCGGACTTGTGCAAAAGCCCGATATCTCGCATGAGCACAGGAAACAGCGGATGGCTCATCAGATCGTCTTCGATCTTAAGCACAAACAGCTGACCCTTGAAGCGTTCCATATAGCCGAACACTTCACGAATGAAACCTGCTACTTCAAAATGCTGGGATGTAAAATCATTTGGGTTCATGCGGGGAAAGATAGGAAAATTTTTTTTGGTGCCCACTCGGGGGTAGCTCTCGCAGCGCGGAATGACCTAACAAAAGAACGCACCCCAAAAGGAGTGCGTTCAAATCTCGTTTTCAAGCGGATTAATTCACTACTTCTTCCCAGCGGGCTTTTCAGCAGGCTTCTTGGCATCAGCCTTGGGGGCTTCTGCCGGCTTGGCTTCGGCAGCGGGCGCAGCAGGCTGTGCGGCGGGCTGTTCTGCGGCCGGAGCAGCACCGTCAGCGGCTTCGGGCGGGACCTCGGCATAGACCTTCAGCAGCTCCACTTCGAACACCAGGAGGGCGTTGGCGGGAATCATGGGAGGAACGCCGGCTTCACCATAGGCGAGAGCACTGGGGATCCATGCCTGGACCTTCATGCCTTCCTTCATGTTCACCAGCAAATCCTGCCAGCCTTCGATAACGGCGCTGACGGGGAATTCCAGCGGTTCACCACGCTTGAAACTGTTGTCGAACTCGGTACCATCCAGCAGAGAACCCTTGTAGTTCACCTGAACCTTGTCGGAGCTTTTGGGCGTAATACCCGTGCCTTCAGTAATGACCTTGTACTGAACACCCTTAGTGGTCATCTTGACTGTAGTATCCAAGGAATTCTTGGAAAGGAACTGGGCCTGTTCTTCCAGAGCCTTCTGGGCCTCGGCCTTGTCGTCGGCTTCCTTCTTCTGCTGCATCAGCAAAAGCAGATTCTGCAGGGACTGTTCTGCGGTGGAGTCGTCCATGCGAACGGCGCGATTGGAATCCACCTGGTCCTTGAGAGCATCCATCAGCACCACCATATTGATAGGCACGCTAATATTGGCCACGGCCTTACCTAGGTCCATGCCCAGGGCGTAGCTATAGCGGTTAATGGGGTCAGTCAAGTCGGCCTGGGGAGCGACGGCAGTTTCGGCAGGAGCAGCGGCAGGGGCGGCAGCCTCAGGAGCGGGGGCGACACCCGGTTCAACAGCGGGCTTCTGGGAACCACCACAGGCAACAAGCGCACCACAAATTGCCAGTACAGGCGAATAATGGAATAAATTCATAGAAAAGTTCCTTCTTGGGTCGGTTTTCATGCCCAAAGTTAGTTTTTTTACAAAAAAGAGAACACCAAGCGAACACTTTTTGCAAAACGATTTTTTTACCTAAAATACTGAATTTCAAACACTTACGACCACCCATTTTGGACAAAAATGGCGTTTTTTGTCCATTTTGGCCAACTTTGTCACATATCACATTGTAAGTAAAATCACAGATTTTCAAAGGTTGTAAAGTGTAGATTACGATAGGCCTTTAAAAAGATGTAAGTTTTTTTTAAATTTGGCGCCAAGAAAGAGAAGATGAGGTATCAACCATGAACGAACACTTCAAAAATATGATCGCTTCTGCGACCGAAAGTAAGGAGCAGTTCGATTGTTCTATGGAAAACCTGAAGGGAGCTCTCCAGGATTCCGTAAGCAGCTCTGCCCCGATTTATAGTGGCGTAGACACCCAGAAGACGGGTTGGCTCAAGGGGAGCCTGTCCTACCCCTGGGTTCTGGTATGTTCCATCGTACCCACCCTCAAGGAACTATTCTAGCAGGTATTCCACTGACAGCACCGATTATGTTCGCGGAATGGGGATTCCGTTATACATAAAATGAAAAACAGCCTCGGGTTATTCTCGAGGCTTCTTGATTTGCAAAAAAAACGGCCAAACTTTGTCATTTACGCGGCTCACGGCTTTTACTATCTTTGGGTTATAAAAATTAAACCTGGAGACAAATATGGCAGCTCTCGTTTTGGATGGCAAGGCACTTGCCAAGACTACCGAAGAAGAACTCAGCGCACGCGTGGCTAAGCTTAAGGAAAAGACCGGCAAGACCCCGATTCTTGCCACCATCCTCGTTGGCGACGATCCCGCTTCCGCAACCTACGTGAAGATGAAGGGCAACGCCTGCGCTCGCGTGGGCATGGAAAGCATCAAGGTGATCATGCCCCAGGATACCACCACCGAACAGCTGCTCTCCAAGATCCAGGAACTGAACAACAATCCGGACGTTCACGGCATCTTGCTGCAGCACCCGGTTCCGCGCCAGATCGACGAACGCGCCGCTTTCGAAGCTATCGACGCCCGCAAGGACGTTGACGGCGTGACCTGCCTGGGCTTCGGCCGTATGTCCATGGGCGAAAAGGCCTATGGCTGCGCTACCCCCCAGGGCATTATGCGCCTCTTGAAGGCTTACAACATCGAACTCTCCGGCAAGCACGCCGTAGTTGTTGGCCGCTCCGCAATTTTGGGCAAGCCCATGGCCATGATGCTGTTGAACGCCAACTGCACCGTTACCATTTGCCACTCCAAGACTCCCAACGTTCCGGAACTGGTGAAGCAGGCCGACATCGTGGTTGGCGCTGTCGGCAAGCCGGAATTCATCAAGAAGGAATGGATCAAGCAGGGCGCAGTTGTTGTTGACGCCGGTTACCACCCAGGTGGCGTGGGCGACTGCGAAAAGGGCATGGAAGAAGTTTCCAGCGCATACACCCCGGTTCCGGGCGGCGTTGGCCCCATGACCATCAACACCCTCATCTACCAGAGTGTTGAATCTGGCGAGAAGTACATTCTCGGCTAAATCCTTAAATCGCGAAAAAGGCGGGGTTCCAGCACAATTTTAAGCTGGAACCCCGCTTTTTTATTCATTTATTCTAAACACAGTCGGTGCAAATTGCCGTCGAAGGGAAATTTTCTCTCAAAATGGCGTTCCAAGTGCAATTTTTCCAGGAAAAATTTCCTTTGCAGGCCCGTTCGTCACGGACAACATAATAAAATAGCGGGGTTGGAGGCAATTTTACTCCAATAACCCCGCCTTTTCGTCAAAATAAAATCCCCGCATAGAAACCGCGCCCTTTTTTCTGCCGCCTTAAGAAATTAAGGTTCGTTAGTACCCATTTCAATTCTTTGCATTTCCAGCAAACGCTGTTCCTTGGGACTCAGGAATTCCTTTTTCACAGCATCTTGAACCTGCTCTTCATCCTCTAGGAGAATCACTGGCCCTATATTCAGGGGAGGAATATACGTTGTCCCCGTCATGACAGCCAATGCAGCCATCCCAAACACAGCTCCTGTCGCTATAAGAGAATTCTTGATGGAGAAAAGATCCCGCTTATTAGGCCCCATAGCATCCGGACTCATAGCATGGCTACGGGATTCAGCCTGTTTGCCTTCTGCCGGCACCGCCATACTGTAATCTACGGGAGCCTTGACTTTAACTGCTTTCAGGGAATCTTTTGCGTTCATTGTCTTAGAGATACCAGATGTTTGTGCAGAGGATTTTACGCCGGCGGAACTAGCAGGCATCAGCTGTGCACAGCACAGACTTACCGCGACAAACAACAAAACCAAAATTTTCTTCAAGACAAATCCCCGCAAAGAACAGAAGCTCAGACAGCACTCTTTTTAGAACGGGAACATCAGGCCAACCCCGATGGGTAATTCGATGTAATCGTTGTCCAAGTTCGCGTGGTCCAAGTCCAGGTTGGTGTAGTAGCCGCCCTGCCCTGCGTAAAACTGGAAGCCCAGTTCAGCATACGCACCGAAGTGAGTAAAGAACCTCTGCTGAAAGCCTGCACCGAACATAAGACGCCAATAGTTAGGATGGTCTTCGTAATGTCCGTGGTGCTTATTCCAGATATTATCCATTCCGTGGACCCACTGGGAAGAATGATACAAGTAAGGACCATTAAAGCCCATAGGATGCCACGCCACATTAACACCTAAAAGCAGGAAATCATCCGAATAGCCATTCCAGCCCGCCCCTACAGAAAGATGATCATTCATAAATGTTTGTTCAACATTCACCATACCACGGCCGGAAAAGCCCGTACCCACAGAAACGGATGTGGTGGCAAAACTCGGCGCAAATACGCTCAACGCAAATAAGGCTGCAACTGCAAATTTTTTCATAATCCTAACCTTCAAGAAATTAATTTCTTGCGGACAAAGTTACAAAAAGTAACTTGCAAAAACAAAATGTTTGAAAAATTGGCTCTTCATCAACATGTGTGGGTGGCTTCGCCACCCTTTTTTGTTGACTTT
>JAKSIH010000022.1 GCA_024398935.1 Fibrobacter sp.
CCCAGGCAGGCGAAACCATCGCCATTATGACCACCAACCACGGCGTGATGAAGCTACGTCTTTTCGAAGAACGCGTCGGCGAATGCGCAACCAACTTCATTGAACTAGCCAAGCAGGGCAAGTACGATGGCGCTCCGTTCCACCGCATCATTTCTGGCTTCATGATCCAGGGCGGCGACTTCACCAACCGTAACGGTACCGGCGGCCACGCAGCAGGCGGTCCGGGCACCACCATCGGCGACAAGTACGATCCGTGCCTCACCCACATGCGCGGCGCTCTCAGCTGGGCAAAGACCATGATGCCCCACTCCATCGGTTCCCAGTTCTTCATCGTCCACGGTGAAGACGTGCACTTCCTGGACCATCCGGCAAACGGCGGCCCTGCTGAAGGTTACTCCGTTTTCGGCCAGCTCTACGAAGGCTTCGAAGTTCTGGATGAAATCGCCGGCGTAAAGACCGACCGTCGCGATGCACCGTATGAAGACGTGATTATCGAATCCGTGAAGATCGAAAAGGCATAAAAGGGCGCTTCGCGCTGAGGTATGAGGGCGGCCTACGGCCTTTGAGGGGCGAGGTTCCTCATATTTGCGAAAGGACGCAGGGTAAAACCTGCGTTTTTTTTGCTGGATCCCCGCCTTCGCGGGGATGACTTTGCGGGGGTCGCGGGGATGACATTGCGGGGGGCGCGGGGATGGCGTTCAAAAAAAATCGATTTTTTTCACCTGCCCCCTTGACAACTTTCAAATAATTTTCAATATTTGGGCTACCCTAATGGGGTTATAGCTCAGTTGGTAGAGCGCCTGCATGGCATGCAGGAGGTCAGGAGTTCGACTCTCCTTAGCTCCACTGAAAAGAGGCTCGCAGATTGCGAGTCTCTTTTTTTATCCAGACGACCAGCTACGGCCACGCACGCAGCCTCCCGACCTAGCCCGGTCTCGCCCGCTTGTCACATAGGCCTTTCGCGCACTCCCTACCCACACGCTTCAAGAACAGTCCGTTCCCGCTCTCCGTTCCTTTTTCAGCAGGGTTCTCCCGCGCTGCATATTTATCGCCCGGGGCTTCATTCCGGCGGATTAGAACAAACTTGCAAGGCTTCGCCGAATTTTTTATTTTTTGCTCCAACAAGGAGTTAGAGAAAAATGAGTATTTGGTCAAATCGATTTTGGAAAATCGCCCTGGGGATCGCCTTCCTGACGGAAACACCCCTTTTTGCCGAGGAATGCAACCAGGCCACCATGGACGCCTTCGCCTACGAGGATTGTATCACCGCACAAAACGGCGGTACCGTCGACAGCCTGAATTTCGGAAATTCCAGCGGCGGCGAACAGTCCAGCGCTCCGAAGGCGCCTGCATATGCACCTTTCGAGAAGGTCGCCTACCTAACATCCTCCTTCGGGGAAAACAGGGGAACACGCTACCACCTAGGCATAGACTATTCCACCGACATGCAGGAAGGATGGCCGGTATTCGCGCCGGAAGACGGGAAGGTCGACGAAATCAAGGTTTCGCCCTATGGCTATGGCAAGGTAATGTTCTTCAAGGGCGAAAGCGGCAAGACCTGGGTCTTCGCGCACCAGAGTAGTTTCGGCGCCCATCTGGATTCCCTCGTCCTGAAGAAGATGATTTCTTCTAAGAAGAACGATGTTTCCTTGTCGCCGAACATGTCCGTAAAAAAAGGGGACACCCTGACATTTGCAGGAAGCACCGGCATCGGAAACCCTCACCTGCATCTTGAAATCAGGGCCACCGGAAACAAGGCTCTTTCCCCCTGCAATCACGGCGTACAGTGTGCAGACACCATCGCACCGCAGATTTTTGCTGCGGCGGCCATGTACAAGAACGAAGTGTCCTTCACTTCCAAGGCCGCCCTAGAGAGCGGTTGCGTGGAATCTCCCATCAAGAACACCTACGAAGACGAATCCCCCGTACGCGTAGCGTTCAAGATTGCAGACTACAGCCGAGTTCCCAAGGAAAACCCCATGTCGGTTCGTCGCGTGGAACTTTACCGCTACGACGACAAAATCTACAGCAAGATCCAGGACACCCTATCCATGGCAAATCCCACCCGCATCCGGGACGAGCTCCTGTGGGCCGAGGAAGCGGACACCGCCGGCGACTGGCATTTTATTGATGCGCTGCTCCCGCCCCAATCCAATTATCGAATCGAGGTGGAAGACTACATGGGTAACGTGACCACCCAAAAGTTCAACCTGCGCTCCAGCTGCAAGAACAACGAACCTTTCGTGAAGACTCACTTCCAGGAAACGCCCCTATTCACCTACCTCTCCAGGCCCATGATTGACTTTGCCAAGTGCGACGACGCCTACACGTTCGAAGCATTTGACGCTGCCGGAAACAAGCTGGGAAATCTTTGTCAGGCTTTCCCCAAGAAATACGCCACGGTCGCTAAAATTGGCGAATTGTTCCCGAAGGTATCGTACGTCAAGTACAAAAAAGGCGATGCGGAAAACAACATCTATGTCTACATCGCGGCAGGCAAGAGCGCAAATATAAACTGGAACGCAAAGGTCGAGGGCATGGAAATTTCCCAGAAGATTTCGGGACTTACCAACAAGACCAACGATGGTAATGTCGCACTGGCATTTGTCAAGACGCATACCGACAGTCTGGACTTCATTGAATTTCATCCCAAGGGAATCCAGTTCACGGGCAAGTGGGACGCCTGCATCGATAGCAGGACCGCAGCAAATCCGCTATACTGGCTAGGCGAAACCAAGCGCGGCTGGAACATTTTCAGCAAGCAGACCAAGGGGAAAACCCGCTGCGTCAGCATCAACGAATTGCGGGACATCGCAAGCATCGACAACAGGGAAGCCCCGTCCCTGGGATTCGCCTACTGGTCCAACACCATCGTGGGCGGCAGGCACATTCCCGCGCTGAAAATTCCCCTGATTTACAAGTATAGCGGGCTTTCCAACGGGAACGCGGTCTCCGTAAAGTTCAAGAACAAGTGGATTCCCGTAGAATACGATTCCGAACCTCGCGAGCTGGTCATCATCGGAGAGCTACTGCCCGAAGACAACGAGACCATCACCATCCAGATTACAGACGAAGCAGACAACAAGGTCACCCACGAAGTAACCATTCCAGAGATGTAACCAAGGCGAGTGTCGCAGAAACAAGCTCGCTTGTTTCTATGACCGAGCCGCCGGGCATCGCGCTACGCAGTAGCGCAAATGTTACCAAGGCGAGAACAGCGCCCGAAATCGCCGCTAAAATTTTTTGTCGCAAAAAAAAGACCACTGGTGAAAACCAGAGGTCTTTTTGCGAGAGCGAGCGCATGTCGCAAGTTCTTGGCCTGACGATCTGCGCGAGCGGTCTTTCCGTGAGCAAAAAAAGCACAGGCATTTAGCCTGCGCCTTTTTGCGAGAGCGAGCGCTAGTCGTAGGTTCTTGGCCTGACGATCTGCGCGAGCGGTCTCATTAAGCTTCTTCGGACTTAGCACCGCGCTTAGCAGTGATATTGAAGATCACCACGCGAGGAGTGCAAGCCAGTTCCACACCTTCAGCCAGCTTGAGGTCCTTGGCGTAGAAAGTAGTGGGAGCCGGATATTCGGAGATATCCATTTCAATGAGAGTAGGAATCTTAGTAGGAACAGCAGCCAGCTGGATGTAGCGGTTCTGCTGAGCAAAGGTACCACCCTGAGTCTTAACGCCAACCGGAAGACCGTTCAGCTTGACAGGAACGCGAACCTTAACCTTGGTGGATTCGTCGATCTTCAGGAAGTCAATGTGGATGATTTCCTGAGTCAGAGGATCCTTCTGGTAGTTATAAACAACAGCAGCATTGCCTTCCTTGCCGTCGATGACGAGGTCAAGAAGGGTGTAACGCTTACCCGGGGCGAGAACCTTGCGAAGATCAGCAGCGCTAACGCTGATGTTCACATTCTCCTGACCCTTACCATAATAGGAAGCCGGAATCTGGCCAGCCTTACGAAGACGGGCATTGTCGCGGCTCTTGCCTAACACTCTCGAGGTTGCTACGAGCTTAGTGAGTTCCATAATTTACTCCATTTGAGTTAAATTTAAAGTGAAAAACATTGGGATAGCTGGACTCGAACCAGCGAATAACGGAATCAAAATCCGTTGTCTTACCACTTGACGATATCCCAATGGTGGCGCAAATATAGTATTTCGCCGTCTTTTTTAAAGGGTGGGCACCCAAAAGCGGGTCACTTTCTGGTATCTGGAAATCTCTTTCATGGCTTCCGCAGCCTTTTCTGCCGTTTCCCTGCTCGCAAATATGCCAAAAACAGAAGCTCCCGAACCGGACATCAAGGCGCATTTTGCCCTTAGGCGGATAAATTCGTCCCTCATTTCCGCAACTAGAGGGTGCAGCGGGAACACGGAACCTTCAAATGCGTTGAAAGCAGCAAAAGACGGAAGGCGAGAGACAAGAGTGCCATCGGCAATGGCGGATTCCATTTCAGCCTTGTAGCTGTCCCAGCGAGCAGGTCCGGACTTGGCAACCCCGGCATAGGCGTCCTTGGTAGGTACAGCGTCAAACGGAGTGCATATCAGCAGATAATAACCCTCGGGAAGCTGCAGGGGATCTGTAAAGGTGAGCTTTTCCCCGATACCTTCGGCAAAGGCAGTTCCACCACGCACCAGGAAAGGCACATCCGCTCCCAGCTTGGCGCCAATGCTTTCAAGAATTTCAGGCTGGTAGCCCAAATTCCACATGCGGTTCAGGAGACGAAGCGTTGCAGCGGCGTCTGCACTTCCACCACCAAGTCCCGCACCGAGAGGCATAACCTTTTCAAGATAAATGTCCGCGCCCAGGTTTTCTGCGTCAGCAAAGCCCTGTTCTACAGCATAGGCCCTAAGGGCAAGCGCCGCCTTGAACACCAGATCCTTTTCAACGGGATAATCCTGAGGTTTATTGTATGTCAGGGCAATCTGGCCGTCAGTGCGAATTTCCGCACTGACCATATCGCCGGCATCCACCGTCTGGAAAACGGTTCCAAGATCATGATAGCCATCTTCTCGCTTACGGATGACATCTAAGAACAAATTGATTTTCGAAGGAGCATATTCTTTCATAATAAAATTGAGGATTGACGATTGAAAATTGATAATTGTTATAAACGCGGCTTCGCCGCCATATTTTTTATCATCAATTATCAATCATCCATTATTCATTGTTCATTATCTAAAAGTTCCTGATCGTTCCATCTGCATCAGTTCATCCATGCCCACAAGCATTGCACGGGGCTTGGAATTTCCCTTGCTAGGGCCACAGACACCAAGACCATAAAGCTGGTCCACAATTTTTCCTGCACGACTGTAGCCAACGCTAAAGTGACGCTGAACCGCCGATGTCGAAAGTCCACTCACCTCGATTGCCCAGCAGGCGACATCAAAGAGAAGCGGGTCAAGCTTACCCAGCTGCTTACCGCCCTCCCCATCTTCATCCTCGCCGTCCACCCCTTCGGAAACATCAAAGGATTCCACCTGGGGATAGAATACATTCTGGTTGGAGCAGGCATCGGCCAGCTTTTCCGCTTCTTCATCGCTGAGGAATGCTCCATGAACACGGACAGGATCCGGATCGTTCACAGCCTTGAACAGCATGTCGCCTCGGCCCAGAAGCTTTTCGGCACCGGCATGATCCATCACCGTTCGGGCGTCAATTTGTGAAGCGACCTTAAAGCTGATTCGTGTGGGCAGGTTCGCCTTGATTATACCTGTAATCACCTTCACGGAAGGACGCTGGGTTGCAAGAACAAGGTGAATGCCAACAGCACGGGCCTTTGCAGCCAGTCGCGCCACGGACTTTTCGATTTCCTTGCCGGCGACCATCATGAGGTCCGCCATTTCATCGATAATTACCACGATGAAGGGCATGCGGTGGCCCTGATCCTGCTCAGGAATGTCGTCGGGCAGTTCTCCCGCCTCAAACTTGGCGTTGAAGCCTCCGATATTACGAACTTTCGCCGTAGCAAGAACCTCGGTACGGCGGTCCATTTCATAGCACAGCCACTGGAGAGCCTGAATCGCAATTTCGGGCTTGGTAATGACGGGAGCAAGCAAGTGAGGAATGCTTTCGTACATTTTCAGTTCCACCGCCTTCGGGTCCACCAGAATCATGCGGAGCTCGTCGGGTGTCTTACTGAAAAGCATACTTGCCATGAGGGCGTTAATACAGACAGACTTACCGGAACCCGTCTGACCCGCAATCAGCAAGTGAGGCGCCTTGGCCAAGTCCATGGTGAACGCTTCACCGGTAATGTCCTTACCAAGCGCCACCTGGATTTTATCCGGTGTGGGAGCGAACTTTTCACTTTCGAAAACATCCTTACTGAACACCGTCTGGAACTTTCTGTTGGGAATTTCGATTCCCACCGCCGCCTTTCCGGGAATTGGCGCCAGGATACGGACAGAGGATACTCGCAACGGCATAGCCAGATCTTCCTGCAGGGCGGTAAAGCGACTTACCTTGACGCCCGGCCCCGGTTCCACTTCAAAGCGGGTAATCATGGGGCCCGTTTCGCACCCGATGACGCGGCCCTTCACCTTGAAGTTTTCCAGTTTTTCTTCCAGCATCTTGCCGATGGCATTCAGTTCATCTTCGGTATAGTCTGCCGTCTGGGCCTCGTGATCGCTCAGAATATCCGTAATGGCGGGAACCTTATAGGTATCGAACGCAGTGGGTTCCCGAGGGGGAATACTCGCCCCTCTCGAAGCAGATGCAGGCGTAGCCCCTACCGTTCTCGGGTTCGCCGCAGTACTATCCAGACCTTCCTGGATAAAAGTTCCGTTTTGATCAAGAGGTTCGCTTTCTTCGTCGGCACCGTAAACTACAGGAGCGAAGGTGTCATCGTCAGATTCGGGCACCTCACGGAATTCCGTAGCGGCACCGTCTCCCCCAAGCAAATCGGCTGCATTGATTTCGGCTATTTCGGTGGCGAATTCTTCTGCCGCGGGCTTTTTCAGGACATTCTTGCTTAGGACAGTCTTACGGACAGGCGGTTCGGCAGGCTCGGACTCCATCGAAAAATCCGGTTCCCGTTCCTGTAGACGGGTCTGAACTGGAGCTTCCGCCTGGGAAACCTTCTTAGCCGGAATATCCTCTTGAGAAATTTCGGACGCAGCGTCCTCGGGAACGCCGGAAACGAGGCCAGCCCCTTCTTCGGAACGACGCACGTCCCCCTTCACCTGCATACGGCCCTTATGGCCCTTTTCCCAGGCAATCAGGTCGCCAGCCCTACGGAGGGCCGCAATTTTTTCCTTGACTTCCACAATTTCAAGGGCGTTCATCTTGCGAATATTCACACGAAGATATTCTTCCAGCCTGCGAATTTCCGGGTCCTCGTTCATGTTGTAGTCTGCACTTGTGGGCTCTTCGCGCAAGGTGCGGGCCAGGGTCTGCTCGGGGACCTTCCCATTCGGCTTACGGGTAGCCTTCGCGGCATTTTCGGCGGGAGCTTCATCCCCTGGCAGCCCCTGGACATTGTCCAGGCTCATCTCCTGGTCCAGCCAGTTTCTGCGGCCATTGAAGGGAGTCATCGCCCCCTTGCGCACCACCTTGAAGTCAGCCGGTTCAAGGACCACCGTGTTGTCATCCATATAGACTCCCCTTCGGCTAGAGGCGCCCTCACGCACATCCCTGGAATTTCGAGAAGGCCTTTCCACAACAGTCGCATCTACAGGTTCCGCAGAATTTTCATCCTTGCCCTTTTTGGCAATCTGGCTCGACATCCACCTGGAGCCCTTGACCAGAAAACTAAAATGACGGGGACGAAGGCCGAAAGACAAAACAAGGATAAGGACGAGTGCAACGATCAGCAGGCAAAAAGGCACAATGGCAGATGCGTTACCGAAAATGGGAACACAAACATTCTGGGAAAAGAATTGTCCCAAAAGACCGCCGTTCAGGGCAAGAACTTCCTTGGAAACTTTGGCAATGCCATAGCTTTTCAGGGAAAGCAGGAAGGAAACATCCAGCGACAGGAGGGACAGGCCAATGGAATAGCGGACCATTCGCCCCTGGAAACCGGCAAAAGCCAATGTTATTCCCCAGAAGATTAACGCCATATTGAAAATAATGACAGCAACGCGACCAAACAGAAGGGTCACGGCGTTAGGAACGATACCGCCCAGATAGGGACCGAGCCAGTTTCCGCCGGTACCGCTATACACGGAACAAACGCAACCCAGAAGAAGAACGAAACCGACAATCAGCAGGGACCATCCCGCGATAATGCGGCCAAATCCCTGATTATCTTCCCCACTAGAGATCTTCGTTTTTGGTTTGGAACTTTTTTTAGCTGGTTTCTTTTTTTGAGTAGCCAAATCGCCTCCGATTTTTACCCGTCAAATATAGCCTTTAATTTTGACAAACAAATGACAATTTCGTGCAACTTATTATCTTTTTCTCCATGCGAGTTAAATTATCCAAACAGACAAAGAAATTTGTTTCCGGCGTGCTGGGTGCCGCAATAGCGGTATCCCTGATTACCGTTTTCGGAAGCTCCCAGAACGAAATAACCGGCGCGACCCGAAATGCGGCGGAATCCATCGAAAACATCTTCTACGACCTCTTTTCCAAGGGCGTCACTAGCGAAAACCAGGACGAGACCCTGGACGGGGATTACGAAATCACCGATGGCGAAAACCAGACCGGTAACGCCAAGATCAAGCTTGCCAACAACTACGACCCCAACATTCTCATCGTCGACATTGACGAACCCGCACTGGCAAAGCTGGGCCCCTACAATGAATGGGACCGATTCATCCATGCGGACGTGATCAAGAACCTGAACAACGGCGGCGCTTCGGCAATCGGCTTCGATATTATGTTCAAGACCGCTGACTTCGGCAAGCAGAAAGCAGGCCAGGTCATGTCCCTCCTCAAGGATGTAAACAACCAGGAAAACTGGGATTCCCTCTACCCAAGTATTCTGGCAAATTACAACTATGACTCCATGCTGGTAAAGGCGGTCAAGGATGGCGGCATTTCCATCGTCTGCGACATGTTCGATGATTCCAAGTCCTACAAGTTCGAGTCCCAGTGGCGACCCCTCAGTACAGACGAACGAGCCGCCAGCGTAGGTTACGGGTCTACCATCAACATAAGCCAGGTAGATAAAATTGACAATGTGGAACCGAAGGACCTGCTGGACAACATCTTCCCCGAACTGGCACAGGCAGGCGCCCAGCTTGGTTCCGTGAATGCCTACCCGGACAACGACGGTGTGGTCCGCCGCATTTCCATGCTGTACCAGTTCCCAAACCCGGCCAAGTATCCGGACGCTGATCGACATGTCTATTCCACCATGTCACTCATGACGATTCTTCACCTGTTCCATCAGGACCCCAAGAACATCGAAATCAAGATGGGACAGTACATCAACCTGGGAAAGCCCTTCGGCATCTACAAGGACTCCACCGGTTTCATGCACACGACCTATCCCAACTTCAGCTACCCCATGTTCGTAGCCCTGAGGGACCGTCTCGCCGCCAAGGATATCAAGAAAAAATCCAGCTCTGACTTCACGGATGTCTCTTCCAAGATTATCGTTACAAGAACCAAGAACGGCACCCTGAACTTCGAACTTTTCGAGGGACAGGTGCTCTCGGATGAACTTTCCAGAGTTTTGCCACAGGTCACCTTGGACATGCTGGAAAAGGTTGAGAAGGGCGAGGAAATTTCCGTCAAGGAAGGATTCACCCTGAAGAAGGACACCGAAAACGACGCTGCGGGCCGCTTTGTCCTGACGGATGTCGAAAATGAGGAAGAGGCCTTCATTGACCGCTACATCGTAAAGACCCTGGACTTCTTTAAAGACTCCCTACCCCGCATTACCGAGGAAAGGCCCATCCACCTCTCCCTGGACATGGACCTTCACTACAACAAAAAGACCAAGCGCTGGCAGTCTAGCATAGCCATTCTCTCCGACGCAGTAATCCGCGACATCCAGAAAGCAAGCGATGAATCCATCGCAAGCCTAAAGCCCGGTGAAGAACTCCGCTTCGGTAACGAAAAGAAGGTCCCGATCAACGAGTACGGCAGTTTCCGCGTCAACTACAAGGGAAAATTCAACACCGACGAGTCCAAGCGAATCTTCCAGCACCTTTCCTATTACGACGTCACGAAGAACCGTATTGACCCGGGCCTCTATCAGGGAAAAATTTTCATCCTGGGTTCCGCAGCGCCGGCCCTGTTCGACTTTGTGAACACCCCTCACGAAGAAAACTATCCGGCAGTGCTGATCCACTCCACCATCATCAAGAACATTCTTGAAGACGATTACCTTGTGGTCCTAAAGGAAAATTCCCAGATTCTCATTATTTTACTGCTGGCCTTGCTCTGCACTGCCCTTGGCCTTTACTTCAAGGGTTACCTGTCCATCGCCATCTCCCTGGTCCTCATGGGCGTCTACACCTTTATCGCCTATCAGTATTTCAAGACAGGCCTTTACATAGGTGTGTCCAGGCCGCTACTCACCGTCATCCTCATCGACGCAATTACCCTGGTGGTCCAGTTCTACTTTGAAAACAAGGAAAAGCGATTCATCAACGACGCCTTCAAGCAGTACATTTCTCCCGCACTGATCGACGCCATGGTGGACAAGGAAATCATGCCGACCCTTGGTGGCGAGAAGTCCAACATTACGGCTTACTTTACCGATATCGCAAGCTTCTCCACCTTCTCCGAAAAGATTGGCGACCCGAGCCGGCTGGTTGACCTCCTGAACGAATACCTGACTGCAATGACCGACACCCTGCTCGGTAACGAAGGAACCCTGGACAAGTACGAAGGTGACGCCATCATCGCGTTCTTCGGTGCGCCCATGCCTCTCGAGAACCACGCCCAGAGCGCCTGCGAAACCGCAGTGGACATGCAGGACAAGCTAATGGGCCTACGCAAGAAGTGGGCTAGCGAAGGCGACAAGTGGCCGAAGGTCGTTCACGACATGCACATGAGAATCGGTATCAACTCCGGCGACATCGTGACGGGAAACATGGGTTCCACCATGCGTAAGAACTACACCATGATGGGAGACGCGGTGAACCTGGCCGCCCGTCTGGAAAGTGCCGCCAAGCAGTATGGCGCCTACATCCAGATCAGCGAAGACACCCAGAAGAACCTGGTGGAAGGTACATTCATCTACCGCTCCCTGGATACCGTTCGCGTTGTGGGCAAGAGCCTCCCCGTAAAGACCTTCGAACTGTTGCAGAAGGCCGGCTGCGAAAACGAGGACAAGCTGAAGCAGCTCGTAAAGCTCTGGGAATCCGCCCGCAAGTGCTACCTGGAAATGAAGTGGGACGAGGCAATCCAGCTGTTCACCCAGTGCCTGGACCTGGAACCCCACCATCCGGACCGCGACCCTGGCAGCAAGACTACACCTTCCCATGTCTACATCAAGCGCTGCGAAGCATACAAGCTCCACCCGCCTGTCGCCGAAGGCGAAACTTGGGACGGCGTCTATACCGCAACAGAGAAATAGCGATTCCCGCAAAAATGCAAAAGGCCTCGGAATAATCCGAGGTCTTTTGCATTTTCAACTTGCAGTCCGGACGAGCCACAAAGGCCGAAACCGGAAATTAGTTCAGTTCAATATTGTCGATAAGACGGGTCTTGCCGAAGAAGGCGGCAACGAGAATCACAACCTTGTCTTCGGGCTTCAGCATGCCGTTGAACTTCTGCAGGTCAAGCTGGTTCACCACTTCAACGAACTGCACCTGACCGCGATTGGCGAGAATGGACTTCACCACCACGTCGCGAATCTTCGCCACACTGCGTTCACCGGCATCAAAGACTTCCTTTGCCTGCTTCAAGCCAGAGCTAATGCCCAGAGACCTTGCACGTTCTTCTTCGGTCAGGTATTCGTTACGACTGGAAAGGGCGAGGCCGGAAGCCTCACGGACAATCTTCACACGATGGATCTTGATATCAAAGTTCAGGTCCTTTACCATGCGTTCGATAAGGAACACCTGCTGGTAATCCTTTTCGCCAAAATAGGCGTGATCCGCCTTGGTAATGAGGAAAAGCTTGGATACCACCGTAAGGACACCACGGAAATGCCCCGGACGGTAGGCACCGCAGTACATGTTTTCCAGGGCTTCATCGCGGACCATGGTCAGCGGGTCGCCTTCAGGATACATTTCTGCAACAGAAGGTGCAAAGACAAAATCAGCTCCGATGGATTCCGCCAGCTTGGCATCGGCCTCCAGGCGCTTAGGATACTTATCCAGATCTTCGTTCTTGCCAAACTGAATCGGGTTCAGGAACACGCTGACAACGGTTACATCGCATTCTTTTACCGAAGCCTTGATCAAGGCGCCATGGCCGTCATGCAGTGCACCCATGGTCGGAACTAAGCCAACGGTCTTCCCCTGAGCAGCCAGGGGTTTCAGAGCTTGGCGCAAAGAATCGATAGAATTAATGATTTGCATTATTTACCTTCTGGGACAAAATAAGTCGTTTGTCTGGGACAGGACGCTATAGCATCCAGCACAAGCTGTAAATGGGATTCATTATGGACAAAATCAATATGGTCCGTGTTGATAATCAAGACCGGAGCATAGGGATAATTCCAAAAATGCTGGTCGTAGCGTTCCATCAAGGCCTTTAGGTAGGATGCCTCGATGGACTTTTCCATAGCACGACCACGTCCGTGAATACGGTCCAAAAGCGTAGAGACGCTAGCCTGCAGGTAAACCACCATATCAGGATGCGGAATGTTCGCGTTTAGCGTGCGAGCCACCTGGTCATACATGGCGTACTCGCTTTCGGGCAGGTTCTGTGCAGCAAAAATCTGGTCCTTCTCGTAGGTGTAGTCGCTTACTAGAAGGTCATGGAACAGGTCGCTCTGCAGAGCGGAATTCTGCAACTGCTTATGACGATCCAGCAGGAAGAACAACTGGGTCTGGAAAGCGTAGGCTTCCTTGTTCTGGTAGAACTTTTCCAGAAACGGATTTTCCGCGAAGTTTTCCTCGATAAACATGGCGTTCCAGCGGTCCGCGATAATTTTTGCCAGGGAAGACTTCCCCACGCCGATGACCCCTTCAATCGCCAAAAAATGGACTCCCTTTTCGGTCAGCATGTTATGGTTCCTCCGAGGTTATTACGCGAAACTCAATGGAATCTTCCCTTTGCAGAAGAGAATCCAGCATAGATACAACAGTACAGCCCGACCTGGGATCCCTGAAATCAGGAGCGATATCCTTTAGGGGAACCAGCACAAACTGTCTATTCCCAATCTGGGAATGGGGAACCGTCGGAATGCCGTCGCAGACCTTGTCCCCAAAATAAAGCAAATCCAAGTCAATTTCCCTGGAGTTCCAGTGACCGCGGTCCTTGCGTCCTAGAACATACTCGGCCCCCTTCAGGTAGTACAAAAGCTGAGACGGGGTCCCCCCGTAACGAAAACCGACCACCTGGTTAAAGTAAGGTCCCTGACCTTCCGCACCAATGGGAGGAGTCTCGTAAATAGGGCTTTCTGTCCAGTTGCCCAGGGACACCTTCGATAGCATCTGACGACCATGGGCCAGGTGCTCCCAACGGTTCGGCAAGTTCGTCCCGAGAGCGATATAGACTTGTTCAAAAGAATTCACAGCCTCAATATAGCTTTTCAAAGATGACAAAAATCTGTCATCTCCCAAAAAGTCCATCTAATGAATCCGAACAGGACTTTAAACAAATATTTACAAAAAAGAGTCTAAAAATAGCCGTTCTCTATGACAAATCCAATTTTTTTAGTTATCTTATATCCGCTCTCAAAAAGAGACTTTTTTATATAAATCATAAATCATCAAACATTTTATAAAGTTCAGAAAGCAACACCTTTCTAGGTTTTCTGTCTTTTCTACATCAAAAAATATTTTTCACTAATATATACAGGACACCAACGTGGCTCTGACAAAAAAAACAAGAACGACCCATTTAGCAGATCAGGAACCAACCGGCATTGAAGTGCCCCCGGAATTGATTGAAAATTTTGACAGCAACGAAATACAGGAAGCTCCGGCCAAGCCTGCTAAAAAAACGGCAAGGGCAAAAAATTCCAGGAATGAAAACGCCCCCCTCAACGAAAAGGCTGTAGAAAAGAAATCCGAAGAAAAAAAGCCCCGCAGGCACCAGGAAAAGAAAGTCAACAACCAGGCCAGCGAAGATCTTTCTGCAGAAAGCCCCAAAAAGGAAATCATTGGCGAAAACTCTGTACCGGAAGTTATCGAAAGCGCTGAAAAAATTGCAGATGCACCCTACGAGGCCAAGTCCGAAAATGAGTATGTCGAAAGCCCCGTAGCAAATTCCGAAAACGGAGTGGCTCCTGTAGAAGGCGAAACCGCAGCGGCAGAAGGCGATGCCGCAACCGCCGAGGGTGACCAGCAGAACCAGAGGTTCGACAAGCGCGACAGATTCAACAAGTTCGATAAGCGAAATAAGTTCAACAAGTTCGACAAGCGCAACAACAATAACAACCGCCAGCAGCAGGAAGAGCAGGAAGATGCCGTGCCGCTGCCGGAACCGGATTCCGAAGCCTGGTGCAAGGCTCGCGACTGCTGGGCCAAGTACCGCAAGATGACCATGAGCGATCTGCAGGAACTGGCAAGTCAGAAGGAAAACCTGGACTTCCGCCGCTACCGCAAGCAGTCCCTGGGTCTTTTGCTCCAGAGTCTTGAAAATGAAAACAACATCGTTTACGCCGAAGGCCTCCTGGAAGTTACTCCCCAGGGTCACGGTTTCCTCCGCAATACGGAATTCAACTACCAGCAGGGTCCCGACGACGTTTACGTGAGCCAGAACCTGATCCGCCGTTTCGGCCTGAAGGTCGGCGACACCGTTGCAGGTCTTGCCCGCCCGCCCCGCGAAGGCGACAAGTTCTACGCGCTCCGCCGTGTAGACAAGGTAAATTTCGACGATCCCGAAAAGATCAAGCGCCGTGTGGCATTTGAATATCTTACCCCGATTCATCCCAACGAAAAGATCCGTCTGGAACACGACCAGGATGAATTGACTACCCGCGTCATGGATCTGTTCAGCCCCATCGGTAAGGGTCAGCGTTCCATCATCCTCGCGCCTCCCCGTACCGGTAAGACAATCCTTCTCCAGAACATGACCCGCGCAATTGCAACAAACCATCCTGAAGTCATCATCATGGTGTTGCTTATCGACGAACGTCCCGAAGAAGTGACGGAAATGCGCGAAATCGTGGGCAAGCTGGTGGAAAAGAACCCGGCCCTCAAGGCAGAAGTTGTTGCCTCCACTTTCGACGAACCTCCTGACCATCACGCCCGCGTGGCTACCATGGTCCTGGAAAAGGCCAAACGCCTGGTGGAACAGCAGAAGGATGTGGTGGTACTCCTGGACTCCATCACCCGTTTCGCCCGCGCCAACAATGTGGTCATCCCCCACTCCGGCAAGATTCTTTCTGGCGGTGTGGACGCCATGGCCATGCAGTTCCCCAAGAAGTTCTTCGGTGCAGCTCGTAAGATTGCCGACAAGCTGGGTGACTTCCAGAAAGATTCCAACGGCCAGATTGTGCAGAAGGTTATCGGCTACGACTTTGACACCAATCAGAATATTTACGAACCCGTTCGTGAAATTATCCAGAAAAACGGTTCCCTCACCATTATCGGCACCGCCCTGATCGAAACCGGCAGCCGCATGGACGAAGTTATTTTCGAAGAATTCAAGGGCACCGGCAACATGGAACTGGTTCTGGACCGCCGCCTGGCCGAAAAGCGTACCTGGCCTGCCATTGACATCTTTAAGTCCGGCACCCGTAAGGAAGACCGACTGCTTAGCTACCGTGAACAGAATATCATCTGGAGCGTCCGTCAGGGTATGCAGAACGATACCGAAAACGGCATCATGGATAAGCTGATCAAGTGGATGAAGCAGTACAAGACAAATAGAGAACTCTTGGACTTCCTGCAAAAAGCCAAGGAGAGCGTGAGGTAAAACCTTTTCGCGGTCACAACCGCAAAACGATTTTATCAATGAAGGATGAAGAATGAAATATGTAAAATTGAAATTAGGCGGCATTGCCGCGATCATAGGCATTCTTCATCCTTCATCTTTCATTTTTCATTACACTAAGTTTTTATTCGAGGTTTAAAATGTCTGAAAAGATTTTCTTCGCTGGCACCGGCAACATGGGTGGTGCAATTCTCCGCGGCCTTCTGCAGGCCGGTAACGACCCCAAGTCTATTTTCTTCTTCGACCCAAGCGACAAGGCTGCCGCCGAAGTAACCGCCCTCGGCTGCGTCCGCGTGAAGAACTTCGCCGAAGGCGTCAAGAAGGCCAACGTCACCTTCCTCTGCGTCAAGCCCCAGATCTTTAAGCTGGTTGCCGCTGAATGGAAGACTGCCGTCAAGTCCATCAAGACTTCCAAGACCTTCATCAGCATCATGGCTGGTGTTACCCGCAAGGCCCTGACCGACGTTCTGGGCGAAAAGAACCAGGTTCTCCGCGTCATGCCCAACCTGCCTCTTACTGTGGGCAAGGGCTCCGTTGGCCTTGCTACCGATGGCGTTACAGAAGCCACCCTCGCTACCGCAGAAAAGATCTTCGGCAATATCGGCGTTACCTGCCGCGTGGCAGAAAGCCTCATGGACGCCGTGACCGGTCTTTCCGGCAGCGCACCCGCCTACGTGTTTGAATTCATCGAAGCTCTGACCCGCGGCGGCGTGAAGGCAGGCCTCACCCGTGATGTAGCCTTGAAGCTTGCCCTCGGTACCATCGAAGGCAGCGTAGAACTGGTGAAGCAGTCCGGCAAGAGCCCCTCTGACCTCTGCGCCATGGTCTGCTCTCCTGCAGGTACCACCATCGCAGGCATCAACGCTCTCGAAGAAGGCGCCTTCCGCAGCACCGTCATGAAGGCTGTTGTCGCCGGCACCGAACGCAGTAAGGAACTGGGAAAATAGAAGTGAGGGTCGCCCTACGGGGCTAGAGCTATGAGGTCGGACCTTCGGTCCTTTGGGGCATTTCATAAGGAACCTCATACCTCTAGCGAGCACCGCGAGCGACCTCATACCTCATTGCTCAATATGACTCCCGTCGATTTTTTCACCCAGGAAACGCAAACATCCTCCTTTATTCAGGATGTGCTTTCCTCCGTGAACTATGACGTGAATATGCATATAGAAAAAGTGTCGGAATCATCCCTGCGGGGACTTTCGTCACTGGCATCCATTGTGCTGTGGGACCTGGACTCTTTCGTCAACGACAACGAAAAGTACCTTAAGGTCATCCGCTCCCGTTTTCCGGATTCCATGATTTTTGCCTATGGCGAAGACCTGACCATCTACGGATCTTCCCTAAACGGCCTGACAGACACCAGCATGAATGTGGCGGCCCTCCGGGTTCACCTCATGAGCAAGCTGTCCGACCTCAAGCGGATTATCGCAGCACGGGAAACCTTCAGGGACCGGATGTCCCATCTGGTGGGCAGCAGCGCCTCCATGGAAATTCTCCGAAAGAATATCCTTCAGGCAATGATTCACACCAGCCCCGTCCTCATCCAGGGGGAAACCGGCGTTGGCAAGGAACTGATCGCACGGGCAGTCGCCTGCATGTACGACAAGTTCATTACAGTCAACTGCAGCGCCATTCCCGAGAATCTTTTCGAGAGCGAATTATTCGGCCATGTCCGTGGAGCGTTCACCGGAGCTCAGACGGACCGCATGGGACTTTTCGAGGCCGCCGACGGAGGCGCCATCTTTCTGGACGAAATCGGCGACATGCCGCTTCACACCCAGGTAAAGCTTCTCCGGGTCCTGCAGAACAAGGAAATCCGCCCCATTGGCGCTAACAAGGTGAAGCACGTCAATGTTCGTGTAATTGCAGCTACAAATCGCAACCTGAAGCAAGCCGTTGCCGAAAAGAAATTCCGCGAAGACCTTTACTACCGCCTGAACGTCATTCCCCTATCCATCTCGCCTCTGCGGAACCGCACCGAGGATATTGTGGATTTGGCCAACTACTTTCTCAGGCAGTACCAGAACGAAGGCGATAACCGAGTCCTTTCCCCCGAAGCTATCCAGAAACTCAAGAAGCATCGCTGGCCCGGAAACATCCGCGAACTGGAAAATCTCATCCAGCGGACACTCTGCTTTACCAGCGCGAACATCATCCAGCCCGAGGACCTTCAGTTCGACACGGAAGACGGTTGCGAGACCATTCTCCCTCAGGACAATACAGTCTATCTCTCTACCATCAATTCTTCCGTAACCTACGACGAATTTAGAGAAGCCCAGCTGGAGCAGGAGCGGGAATTCCTAAAAAAACGAATCGCCCAGAACGGCGGTTCCGTAAGCGTTACCGCAAAGCAGCTCGGCCTCATTCGCACCGCCCTCTACAACAGATTGCGCCGTCTCGACATCGACGTAAAAAAGGACTGCTAGGCAGCCCTGCATTATAAAAAAATTTTCGGCAATTCTTCAAAAGCGCTTTAACCATTAAAAGCGTTCTATCTTATAGCCTTTCTTCTTTAGAAGATGAATCACGCTCATCGACCTTCCGACCAGGTGAGCAGACCCCACCACCACAAAGACCGTGCGATTCTCCTTCAGGAAACCTTCCACCTTTTCGGCCATCCCCACATTCCGATCGTCAATGGATTTTTTCTCATAGGCTTCCAGCAGTGATTTTTCCCTAGCGCACTCTTCCTCGGTCTTGCACTTGTCAATTTCACCAGCGAATTCCGACTCATCCTCAAGGATCTTGGCTAGCTTCACATCGTCGCCGCTCTTCCAGGCATCCACCAGTTCTACCATAAGGGAATCCGTATAGGGAAATCCGCTGACAGTCTGTTTCAGGAAAACGTAACCCTCTTCATTGGAGAGTCCATATCCAGGAAGTGCATCCATCTGCTGGGAGATTCCCTCAAGTCCCACTATAGGCTTTCCCATTTTCTTTGCCGCCGCCGACAGTACCATGTCCAGACCATAATCGGGATTCAACCCTTTACTGGTAATGCTCAAAGTTGCAAGCGTTGCGGTAACAAACCAGGGACGGAATGCATTCATTGCCTGAACAGGAAAATTCCATGCAGTGCCAAGACTATCCAGAACATGCCACATTTCCGCAGAGGCAAGATCCTTAATGGAAGGGCCACCAGCATTCTGGCCTTCCTTCAACATTGTTGTTTGAACCAAGTTCATAACGGAAGGATCCGAGACATCCATCTCTACCGCAAGTTCCCTAGATTCATTAAAGGCGGACACAATTACAGGGGCCAGCGGATAGAACGAAGAATCCGCCACATGGATGCTACCAAAAAGCCACACATGGGAATTCTTATCAGAGACCTTCCACAGGAAATGCTTCTTTTCTGTGCCAGCGAAGGATGCAAGCGCCAGTAAACAAAGAAAAAGAATTATTTTGTTTGCAACCTTCATTATTTTTCCTAACATTCAGTCCAATTCAAAAGTCCCTTCTGGCGAGCTTCGCAGGCTCTGGAAACCTGAACGCATCCGTCGTGAATCACCATCAGACGGTCACAATAACGTTCCGCATATTCTACCGAGTGGGTAGAAACCACAATGCCCATATTCTTTTCGGCAGCCAGTTTCCGCAACAGTTTGAATAGCTTATGGCTGCGGGGAATATCCAGGAACGCGTTGGGTTCATCCAGCAGGAGAATCTGCACCTGCTGCGCCACCGCTTCCGCCAAATAGACACGGCTCCGTTCCCCATCGCTCAAAGTCGACACCTGGCGATCCGCAAATGATTCCAGTTCCAGCAGTGCGATAGCCTCTTCGACAATGCGATTGTCTTCTGCCGAACGTCCGTCAAAAAGCCCCGCATAAGGAGAACGGCCAAGGTTCACAAACTCACGAACCGTCATGCGGTCGGGAGCAATTCCACTCATGCGAACCAGAGCAACTCTCCTGGCCAAGTCCCGGGCAGGAACATCCCCAAGATTTGACATAGCGGGATCACAATGCTGCAAACTAGAATTCATCTGGACCAGGACCGTTCCAGAAAGCGTAGGAATCTGACCGCATAAGGTTTTCAGCAGGGTACTCTTTCCACTTCCATTTTCGCCCATGAGGGCAACGACCTCTCCAGCCAGCAATTCAAAATTCAAATCGGTCGCAAAGTTTTTGGAACCGTAACCAAAGCCCAGTTTTTCACAATTCAGAAGTACAGCCACTAGCGCCCTCCCCCGCGGACAATAACCCAGAGAACTACGGGAACACCCACAAGACTAAGAATTGCATTTAAGGGCAAAGTCTGGAACAGCGATGCTGCCAGACAAAGGACGATTCCGCACAGCGCCGACCCAGGTAAAAGTACCCGATGGTTCCCCGTTCCGAACAACATAAACGCCAAGTGGGGAACGGCGATTCCCACAAAGGCTACCGGACCACAGAAGGCAGTTGCCGCAGCAGCCAGCACAGAGGAACCTAGCAGCACCAGGGTTCGGCCAAGCCTCACATTCACCCCGAGGCCACGGGCAAAATCATCCCCTAGGCGCACCGCGTTCAGGTACCGCGTAGCACATGCCACAAGCGCAAGACCACAAGCCCCGACAACCGCAAATACAGGAACGGATTCCCTCGTCAGCCTGCCGAAACTGCCCATCCCCCAGCTGACATAGACCCGAAGGGCTTCCGCATCGCTATGGGCAATAAGCAGACTTACCACGGCATCGATAAAATACCCCACCAGAAGTCCTGCCACAAGAAGGATGGTCGAATTGCTGAACCGGGCAGAAACAGCCATAACAAAAGCGGTAACCGCAAAGGCACCCAAAGCCGCAGATCCCAGTACGCCAAAATGCCCAAAACACAATCCCGCCAACAGGGACAGGGCAACTCCGAGACTCGCGCCACTGCTAATGCCCAACACGAAAGGGCCCGCCAGGGGATTTCTAAACAAAGTCTGCAAAGCAAGACCCGACACAGCCAGGGCCGCCCCGGACAGGATCGCAGCCATCAGGCGGGGAAACCGGATTTCCCAGAAGATACGACAGCCCATGCCATTCGCATCGCAAGTAAACAGCTCCGACCAGGAAATTTCCACCGAACCGGAGGTCAAGGTTAGATACGAAAAAAGAACCGCGAGCGCAGCCAGTATAGCGAAGCCAACTCCGGTTCTATGATTCATAAAAAGCTTTGAGGCCTTACTTCTTTTTCTTGCTGTTTTCCCAGGACTGCTTCATCTCGGCAGTACCCTTGGCATCCTTGCGGTAAATTTCGGGAGGAACATTGTCAAAGCCCTGGAGAGCATTGAGCCAGTTGTCGTTCAGGTCCCTGAATTCCAGCTTGTTCAGGTTGTACACCAGGGAATCCCCTGCAACATCGAAGGAGATAAAGTCCCAGCGGATTACCTTACGGTCGGAGAACACTTCGCGGCTGACCAGGGACTGCTCGGAATCGAAGCGGTAACGGGCCTTGAAGGTGTATTCACCGGTCATCTGGTAGCGGCCGGAATCGGAATAGGTGCGGGTTACGCCCACCAGGGTATCGTTCATGCCAAAGCGAAGTTCTGCATCGCGGAATGCATGACCGTGAGCGATAATCGGGGTACGCCAGACACCGACCATCTTTTCCTTCATGTTTTTCTGAAGGGTGGTATCGACATTCCAGTGGTCAAAGTTTTTCTTATCGTACTTGGCACGCTTAACGTACTTGCCTTCCTGGATAAGCTTACGGACGCTATCAGCCTTGACCTTTGCAAGACTATCGGAATTACGGGCACCGACGGCGGGAGCCACATGGTTCATGGAATCCAGCTTGGCCTGTATCATCTCGTCCAGAGTCGCTGTAGCACCACGAGGGGTCGCCACCACCTGGGAATCCACGGGAACCCCGGCAGACTGCGCAAAGGCTACCTGGACAAAAGCCAAGGATAAAGCCGCAAGAACAATATGCTTAAAAGAACAAAAACTCATCACTTTAAATCTAGTTAAAGGAATTTGAAAAAGATTAAGAAAAAGCGAAAAAAAAGGCTATCTTTGGGGCATATGCTAGATTATACCCAAGTTCCCTCCCCCTGCTATGTCCTGGATGAAACCCGTCTCCGGAAAAATATGGAAATTTTGGACGACATCCAGAAGAAAACCGGCGTAAAGATTATCTGCGCCCTGAAAGGCTACAGTTTTTGGCGGTCCTTCCCCCTGGTCGGTCAGTATCTCGCTGGCGCCACCGCATCAAGCCTCAACGAAGCCCGTCTGGCCAAGGAAGAAATGGGCAAGGAAGTCCATGTTTTCGCACCCGTCTACGAAGATGACGAAATCGACGAGATCCTCTCCTACGCAGGCCATATCAGTTTCAACAGCTTTAGCCAGTGGCAGCGCTTCAAGGAAAAGACGCTGAAGGCAGGTGTTAGCGCAGGAATCCGCGTAAACCCCCAGTTCTCTACGGTAGACACGGACCTCTACAACCCCTGTGGCAAGTTCAGCCGTCTGGGCGTTACCGAAGCGGAATTCAAGCCGGAACTTCTGGATGGCATCGAAGGCCTGCATTTCCACGCCCTCTGCGAACAGGACGCCGACGCTCTCGAGGGCGTGCTCAAGGCCTTTGAACAGCACTTCGGCAAGTACCTCCCCCAGATGAAATGGGTGAACTTCGGCGGCGGCCACCACATTACCCGTAAAGATTACCACCGAGACGAACTGGTGCGCATCCTGAAGGACTTCATGGGCCGCTACCCCCACCTGACCGTCATCATGGAGCCGGGCGAGGCCGTAGGCTGGCAGACTGGCGAACTGGTAACCTCCGTAGGCGACATCGTCCACAACGAAATGGACATCGCCATCCTGAATGTGTCCATCAGCGACCACATGCCGGACTGTCTCGAAATGCCCTACCGCCCGGCCGTTACCGGCGCAGGCATGCCTGGTGAAAAGAAGTACACATACAAGCTAACCGGAAATTCCTGCCTGGCTGGTGACCAGCTGGGAGACTTTTCCTTCGACCACCCCCTGGAAGTAGGCGAAAAGATCATCTTCGAGGACATGATCCACTACACCATGGTGAAGACCACCTTCTTTAACGGAGTGCGTCACCCCAGCATCGGCAAGTTCGACGAACAGGGCAATTTCCATTTGCTCCACAAGTTCACATACCAGCAATTCAAGGACAAACTTTAGATAATGAAGAATGAAGGATGAAGAATGAAGGATGAAGAATGAAGGATGAAAAATGATAATAATCCGGCTTCGCCGTTTTATAATAAGCGCGAAGCGCCTTTATCTAAATTGTTCATTGTTAACCGTTCATTGTTAATTGATAACTAAGGCGAGTGAAGCGGCCAAGCTTGCTTGGACATTTCCGAGCCGGTTATCAAAAATAACGAAGTTATTAATTGATATGAAGTTTACATCGGAAGAAGATACATTCAATTGGGCTGTTGAATTCGGCAAGTCGCTGAAGCCGGGCGATAAGGTCGCCCTGTTCGGAAACCTCGGCGCAGGCAAGACCGTCATCAGCCGCGGCGTGTGCAAGGGGCTTGGTTTCGAAGGCGCCGTCTGCTCCCCCACCTACACCATCCTTCACGAATATCCCAACAATCCGCCCATTTTCCACTTTGACCTGTACCGACTGGAAGGTGGCGCCGACCTGAACGAAGTAGGCCTGGACCCGGACTATCTCGCCCAGGGCGTAAGCCTTATCGAGTGGCCCGAACGCCTGGAAGAAAACGATCCCGGCATAACCCACCGAATCACCATAAGCATTCTTTCCGAAACGGAACGGGACATCCTGCTGGAAAAGCTTTCCTAGGAAAGCGCGGGAACACCCTGCAAAAAAATTGTTCCTGCAGAACAAAAGAAACCCTAGGCATGTGCCTAGGGTTTCTTTCGCAATTTTCAAAAAACTACTTCTTTGCAGCCGGTGCAGTTTCTGCAGCGGGAGCCTCGGGAGCCTTTTCTACAGCAGCCGTGGCAGGTTCAGCCTTCGCCAGGGCGGAAATGCTTTCCCAGTCCTTCTTTTCGCCAAATCCGTTCAGGAGCATGGCACCCTTGTATTCCTTCAGGAGCTTCGTTGCAGCGACGGTATCGCCTTCGCCCAAGAAATTCTTTGCATCGCCCAGGATGCCCTGCTGGATAAAACGCATGGAATCGATGGAAGCCAGACGGAACTGACCGACACTGTCCATGGAACCGCTGGTAAAGCTCAGTTCCATAGCATCCTTATAGCAGGCCTCCGCCTCGAGATACTTGGCGTTGTCGCCGGCGGCAGCGGCATAGATGGCGTCGCACTGGTTGTAGACTTCTTCGGACTTGCCCTTGGCATACTTATAATACTGGTAGCCGCCTACTACGAGGCCGATAATCACCAGGAGGAACACTCCATCCTGCCAGCCCATGGCGGGTGCCTTGGGCATCTTGGGGCGACCGTTGACGGTTTCGCCCGCTTCAAGACGTTCTTCTGCCTCATCAAAGGGGCTCTTTCCATTCAAGAAACTAAAAGCCATTTTTTCACCTTACTTTTTGGAAATTGCGTCAAAGACGCGTGCGTACAGATAAATTTGTTTCAGAAGACTGGCAAAGCCGTTAGAACGGGTGGGAGAAAGTCCCACGTTCAGGCCGATATCCTGAAAAAATTTCGGATCCACCGAGAGAATATCCGAAGGAGCCATGTCATTATAGATTGCAAGGGCCAAGGCCCCCAGACCGCGGCTGATCAGCGGATTTGTAGTTCCCCCTTCCACATCCATCTCGAAATGGATCGTAGAACCGTTAAACTGGGGAACCAGGTACATGGTCGCAGCGCAACCGACCACGACAAACTTTTCTTCCTTCAGGCTTGCATCCATGCCCTTGTGTGCTTTGGCCAACCCAATGAGATAGCTCCACTTGTCGTCGGGATCAGCACCTTCTGCAGTAAAAGCAGCAAACTTTTCACGAATAAGGTCTAGACGTTCCTGAATCGTTTCCATATTCACTCCACTAGCGCAGGAAAGAACGCATCTTCCAGATGAGGGAAGGGCAAGCCCACAGCACCGTGAAGAAAATGCGGAACAGGGTCTGTTTTTCACGGGGCAGTTTCGAAAGCTGGTAGGCAGCCTTATCAAACTGCCTGTCTGTAATCTTGTCGAAGTCCTTCTTGCCTCGGGAAATCTGCAGGTGGCCTTTACCAAAGGCGTCCATCCAGCTGTCCAGGACCTTGGATTCTATAGACTTACGTTCGGAATCCCTGGAGGCATTAAGCCAGTCCACCGCCGCGGTAGCCACAATCTTCCCGCAGCGAAGGCTTTCCACAATACCGGACCTGCTAATCGGGTTTACGCAGCTGGCGGCATCGCCCGCCTTGAATAGTCCGCACTTTGCAAGAGGCTTTGTAGACTGGCCACAGGCGATTTTTCCGCCATAGATGGCCTTTATATTCGCAGCAGGGTACTCCCGCTTTACAAAATCGATAAGCTTCTGACGCAAGGATACTTCGCACTTGTAGTCCTTCCCCATGACAAAGCCGATATTCACTTCCTTGCCATCACGAGGGAAAACCCAACCATAGCCCGTGGTAAACTCTCCGCCAAAGAACAGGTCAATGTGTTCCTTGCTGTGTTCAATGCCTTCGGCCACCGCAAAAATGGCGGGTTCCAGGTCCGTATCACCGGACTCTATGCCCTCCAGGCACTTGATTCCGTGGGTAAGCCTTGCACCAGGACCCGTCGCATCAACAACCAGAGTCGAGCGAAGAACGGTTTCCTCGTCACCTACACTTACGGTAATATCCCAGCCGGAAATGTTTCCTTCGGACTCCACGGGGGCAAGTTTCTTCACGAGAGCGTCGTAATGGCACTCTACACCCGCATCCCTACAGCCATCGGCAATAGACTTATGGAAAAGGGATCGGTTCAGAAGGAGGCCGCAGTTCTTACTATAGAATTCGGCCTTATAGCGGCTCGGGGATGTAAAATATATCCCGGAAAGGTCCTGACGGACCCAGGCGCGGTCTATAGGCCAAAGCTTGGAAAGTCGGCTGGTAGAAACCGCTTCGGCACAAAAGATAGGCTCTTTCCAAGGTTCCTTTTTGTCCAGAAGCAAGATCCGTCTGGCACCGGCGGTCAAGCGTCCAAGGGTACAGGCAGCCATGAGACCGGCTGGACCGGCCCCACAAACCACTACATCGTACTGATTTGACGCAAAAATGCTCATTTCGACCTACAAGTTAGCTTTTATTTGAAGACTTTTTATAATTCTTTTGCAGTTTTCCATTTTTTTTAGTTATTTTAGGGCTATCCGTTATTTGGTTTTATCCTCAAAGGGAAAATTGTATATGAATATGAAGAGAGTATCTAAGTTTGGTCTCTGCCTGCTCAGCGCCCTCGCGCTGAACGCATTCGCTCAGGAAAACTGGGTGGGCCAGGATTTGAAGGTTTCCTTTAGTAACAAGCGTATCGACGGTTTCGACTTCTCCAAGTCCAAGGCCGTCAAGAACACCACGGACTTCCGCCGCGCAACCGGTGAAGGAGTCAAGTTTGAAAAGGCTTCTCTCCCCGAAGTTTCCTTCCAGAACGCCGTGATCAGCAACGCAACCTTCGAGAAGGCTAACCTCCAGAAGGTAACCATTAGCGGCGCAGACATCCGTAACTCCACTTTCGAAGGGGCTAACCTGGAAGGCGCAAACCTCTACCGTGCAACCCTCCTGGGTAGCCAGTTCCCCGAAACCAACCTGAAGAACGCCCGCCTGGACGCTATGAAGGTTGATGAAAACACAAGCTTCAAGGAAGCCGACATGACCATGGCTTCCGTGATGGACGTTGACCTTACCGGTGCAGACCTCCGTAAGGCAAACCTCACCAACACCAACTTCTCCCGTTCCTTGATGGCAGGTGCAGACCTTCGCAAGGCAACCGTGGTGAAGACCGACTTTACCGCCTGTAACCTGATTGCGGCAAACCTCAAGGGCCTCGACCTCATTGACGTGAACTTCTCCAAGGCAGGTCTTTCCCAGGCAGAATTCGGCGGCGCAGAATTCAAGAACGTGAACCTGCAGGAAGCTGACCTCTCCCTGACCACCTTTAACGATGTGGACCTTTCCAAGACCCAGCTCCAGAAGGCCAAGTTCGCACAGTCTACCGTCAAGAACATGAAGTTCAGCGGTCAGGACCTGTCCGGCGTGGTATTCGACAAGGGCTCCGTCGCCAAGAGCGAATTCAACAAGACCAAGCTGAACAAGGCATCCTTCTACGACGCATCCATCGAAAAGAACGACTTCAAGGAAGCTGAACTCATGAAGTCCGTGTTTGACGGCGCATATGTCTTCAAGAACATCTTCGACAAGGCTGACCTGACCAAGGCAAACTTCGCAAACTCCACTATCGAACGTTCCGACTTCATTCTTACCCAGCTGGGCGGCGTAAGCTTTGCCGGTGCAAAGCTCATCAAGGTTAGCTTCCGCAACGCCAACATGCAGGGCATCAAGATTGACGCCGACACCAAGATGGAAGACGTCGACTTCTCCGGTGCAAACCTGGAAGGCGCAAAGATCGAAAAGTTCACCGCAAAGAAGGTGATCTACGATAGCAAGACCGTATTCCCCTCTGGCTTCGATCCTCGTCAGTACGGCTTCACTAAGCCGGGCGAAAAGGCTGCAGATATCAAGGTTGCCGGTTCCGGCAAGTCCAAGGTAGCCGAAGACGCTATGCCGAAGAAGAAGAAAAAGAAGAAGAAAGTCGAAGACGACGAAGATTAATTTTCTCTTATAACGGAATAAAAAAACTCCCTAACGGGAGTTTTTTTTTATTGTCGCAGGAAGTTATGCGCGAGACAGTCCGAGGGAAATCATTTTTTGTCCATTAGCCAGGAGATTGCTTCGCCCAGGGTTTTGACACAAGAAACCTTAAGGGACGGCTGAGAACGACCTTCACCAGTGGTACAGCCAGCAGGAAGGTTTCCACTTGCAGGGACTATGGCCTCCGTCATGCCTAAGCGGCGGGCTTCCTTAAGGCGCTGGTCCAGGAGGCTCACGCTACGGATTTCTCCAGAGAGGCCAAGTTCCCCGATGGCAATAGTCTGACGGGACAGAGGAATCCCCAGGTGATTGCTGGCAATAGCCAGAGCAAGGGCAAGGTCGGAGGAAGTATCATTAATCTTCATGCCGCCGGCGATGCTTGCAAATATGTCGGATGCCCCGATGGTAATGCCCCCGAACTTTTCCAGCAGGGCAAGAATGATGGTGAGACGCTTGGCGTCGATACCTGCGGCCACCCGCTGGGGAACCGCGAAGGTAGATTGATTGACGAGAGCCTGAGTTTCGAACAGGAGTGCACGGGAACCTTCCAGCGTGCAGCAGACCACACTGCCCGGTGTGGGCGGCACTCCCTCCTGCAGGAACACCTTGCTGGGATTGGGAACCGATGACAGCCCGTGGCTCGTCATCTCGAATACGCCGATTTCGTCTGTGGCGCCGAAGCGGTTCTTGATGGTACGGAGCAGGCGGTACTGGTGGTTGCGGTCGCCCTCGAAGTAGACCACGGTATCTACCATGTGTTCCAGAATGCGTGGCCCCGCAATCTGTCCGTCCTTGGTGACATGCCCAATCAGAATTGTAATGCAGCCCGTATTCTTGGCCCACACCATCAGATCCAAGGTGCATTCCCGGAGCTGTGCCGCAGAACCCGGCGTGCCGTTCAGGTCGCCCTTATACACCGTCTGGATGGAGTCGATGACTAGTATCTGGGGTTTGATTTCGTTAGCCTGCTGGATAATCTTTTCCAGGCTGGTCTCGCAAAGCAGCAACATGTCGGAACCGGCCACATTCAGGCGCTCGCTACGGAGCTTGACCTGACAGGCGCTTTCTTCGCCGCTGACGTACAATGCCTTGACTCCGGCGGCGTTCATCGTCGCAAGAGTGGTAAGGACCAAGGTCGATTTTCCGATGCCCGGATCACCCCCAATAAGCACTAGGCTTCCCGGGGCGAAGCCTCCACCCAGCACACGGTCAAATTCCGTATTGGCGGTACTAAGTCGTTTAGTATCCTCGGTAGCAACATCCTTGAGGGCAACTACTTGATGGACAGGACCACCTAGGCCTCGACCACCACGGCCGGCCGCCACATCCACTTTTTCAACAACGTGTTCCTTAAGACTACTCCAAGCACCGCAGAACGGGCACTTGCCAGCCCACTTTGGTGTTGTGTTTCCGCACTCCGTGCAGAGGAATTCAATTTCTTTCTTGTTCTTGTTTACTGCTACCATGTGCAGTAATATAGATAAAACCCACTGACATTTTGTGTCAAACCATCCACAAAAAAATTTTTAGGACAGATTTTACCTATAAATCCATCGTATTTCGATGTTTTATGCGTAAATTTGCAAACAAACTACTAATTAAAGGAAGGTCAGGCTCAATTAGCCTGTCACAAAGAACCCATATGTAACCCCTGTCGGCCTTTTTTATGGGTAATTTCTTCTAAAGCATAAAACGCAATTTTTAAAACAGGCGCAAACTTACCCATAAAGGCCATGGCAACCGCTTATTTATAGGTAAAAACGGCAGCAACCCGGGTTAATTTGCGAGGCCAGACTTAAGTCCGGCGGTTTACTAGAAGGAAAGCGAAACGCCCAGCTGGGCAAAGTACTTATACTTTAAATCCGCATCGAAATTCTTCTCGAAGCGAATGCCCCCGTCCAGATAGCCATGGACAATTCCACTTGCACTTGCCAAGGGAGAAAGACGCAAGCCCACATCGTTGATGTAGGTAAAGCTACGCTTGTGGAACCCTTCTGAAATAAGCTGGGTGTTCAGGCGGCTCCTGTCCACAATTCCAAGCCAGGAACCGGGAACAACGGGAACGTACAGATATCCGCAGATGGCGTAAACCGGAATCATTACGGCGACAGCAAGGATGGAGCTAGCGACACTTCCGCCGGACTCCTCTGAAGTTTCCGGAGCCTTTGCCGTGGTATCACTGGAAGAATCATCCTTGAAAAGTGGACCCATGGCGCCTAGAACAAGGCCAGCGGCAGCAATCCACAGGGTTTCGTCGGATACTATCTGAAAATCCTTTGCGGCAATCTGCAGGTGGAACGGTTCGAAGCCTACGGAAACCGGCCAGCTTGTAGAAAGCGGGAACAAAAAGCCAATGCCAAGATCCACACCGTTGGAAGGAGCATAACTAGACCTTAGGTAAACACCTCCCGGGAAATAGCGGGGATAGGGACTCTTCAGTCCCATCATTACGGCTACCTGGTCGCGACTTAAGGCGGCTGGCTTCTGTTCGGGAGCGGCCGCCGCAATTTCTGCGGGTGCAGCAGATGTCGAAGGTTCGGCAGCCTGTTCCACTGCAGTTTCCGCAGGTGCAGTCACCTCTTCCACAGACGGTTCCACAGAAGCGGCAACTTCTTCGACAGGCTCTGCTACAGCGGATCCTTCAGGAACCACGGACTCGGCAGAAGTATCATTTTCAGCGGCCATCGTATCTGCAATGGGTTCCTTGGCTACGGTCGTATCTGCGGAGACGGATTCCGCCGGGGCAGTTGACTCCACATCCTGGGCATATACAGTGCAGGTCAAGACCAGCAGAAAACAAAAAATACTTGAGGTTAGTTTATGCATCGTTCAAATGTAATGTGCTAGATCCTTCGCGTCGTGCTTACGCACTTTGCTCAGGATGACGGGGTGGGCATTCTTACGCACTTTGCTCAGGATGACGGGGTGATCATTCTTACGCACTTTGCTCAGGATGACGGGGAACTGGGCACGCTGTTCTGGGCAGGAAATTACTTGCCAGGCTTGCAGACAACCGGGCGGATTCGCTTACCGCAGAGGGTCACCACGATGTGGGCCTGCGCGAACATGTAGTAGGCGGTGTCACGGCTGTTGTTGAGGGTAGACTTGGGATCGTAATCGTCCTTGGTGACAAAGACCTCGGATACGCCAGAAAGGCTTACGTCCAGGGCGCAGCGTTCGCAAGGGAAGCCTATCACGTAAAGCTTGGAGCCTTCGGGAACCTTACCGCGGGCGTAATGCAGGGCATTGATCTCGGCGTGGACCATGAAGGGATACTTGTTGGCCTCGAACTCGTGATGGCTCAGCAGTTCGCCGGAGTCCGCATCCAGCAGGTCGTATGCCAGCATCTGCTTTTCGCGGGTGTAGGGAACCGTTTCATCATCAAAACCAGCGGGAGCGCCGTTATAACCGGTACTGATGACTCGACCTTCAGGGGAAACCAGGATCGCACCCATCTGGGTATTCTGATCTTTACTGAGACGAGCCTGGGCCACCATCATCTGGGTATAGACTTCGTCACGAAGCTTTGTACGGGAGGAATTGTTATTCATGTGGGGAAATATATAAAAAGCTATGACCTGCGTTTGCCATCGCAGACAAAATAAAAACTGGTGGCAGCCGAAGCCACCACCAGCTTTTTGGGGGTTAGGAGGACTCTTTTACTGAACCTTGGCAGCCTTTGCCAATGCGTCAGTCAAACTCATTCCAGTGAATTCCTGAGCGCTGAACCAGCGACCGCTCTTCTTGTCGTCCAGGAGGACGCCCATCATGGAGCCGGGAATTACTGTTTCGGGAGCGTTAGGAGCGTTCGGACCGCCAAGGTCGGTACGAAGCCAACCCGGATCCATCAGATTCATCATCACATCGGTTCCGTTCAACTTGCATGCGAAGTCCTGAACGAACTTAGTGAGAGCAGCCTTTGCAGCGGCGTAACCTGCAAGTTCAGGTTCATTTGCAATACCGCTAGTCGTAAGCTGCATACGGCCAAAACCGCGCTTAATCATCCCAGGTAAGAAATGATAGCAAATTTTAATGGGAGCGAAGAAGTTCACGGCCATTGCATGGTGGAAATCTTCCATGGTATTGGTCAGATAGTCCTGGAAATAGTGGCTCATGAGACCTGCATTGTTGAAAACCAGGTCCACCTGGATGCCCCAGGAATCGATTTCGGCGAGGGCGGCATCGATTTCGGACTCGGACTCCAGGTTGCAGCCCACTGCACGAACTTCCACGCCATAGGGTTTCAGTTCTTCGATTACCTTATCTGCGTTGGCCTTGCTACGGCCCTGAAGAATAATGTTTGCGCCAAGCTTCGCCATTTCAATGGCAGTGAGGCGACCTACACCGCGGCAACCGCCGGTAATCAAAGTCCACTTGCCTTTTACGTCGATCATTTTCTATCCTTTGCTGCAGATACCTTTCTGCTCTTTCGTTTCCAAAGATAAATACGAAATACTCCTTATGGATAAAAATTTTTTTCAATTGCTGTATACAGCAGGCAACAGGACACGTCACACTTTTAAAAGTTTTTCTTAAGGACAATCCCGCTGTTTTTTCTAGATTGCATAAAAAAATTTTGAACCAGGGACAAAAATGAAAAAAAGTCGTGACAACTGGGGTTCCAAACTGGGCGTGATTCTGGCAGTAGCCGGTTCCGCAGTCGGTCTCGGAAACTTCCTGCGCTTCCCCGTGCAAGCCGCAACAAATGGCGGCGGTTCCTTCATCATTCCCTACCTCATCGCATTCCTGCTCCTAGGCATTCCCCTTTCCTGGATGGAATGGACTTTGGGTCGCGCAGCAGGAGCGCGACACCACGGCACAGCCCCCGGCGGATTTCACTACATCCTTGGCGGCAAGCCCTGGGCAAAGCACCTAGGTTCCTTGAGCATTCTTCCGCCGCTGTTTATCAGCTTCTATTACATGTTCATCCAGTCCTGGATCCTGGCATTCACCTACTATTCTGCCTCAGGCGTTTTGATGGATGTGGTCAAGGGCGGTTATGAACCCATGAAGGAATTCTTCGGCAATTATATCATGCTGAACACCAAGCTAGGCCCCTTCCCCGCAGCCATGATCTTTTTCTTGATTACTTTTGCGTGCAACATGGGGTTGCTCTCCTTTGGCGTCCGTAAGGGAATTGAACGTGTAAACAAGATTACCATGCCCCTTCTCCTGATCATGGGACTAATCCTGGTGGGACGTGTACTGACCATCGATGGAATCGGAAAGGGTCTGGCCTTCGTGTGGAATCCCGATCTTTCTGAAATTACAAATCCCTCCGTATGGCTCGCCGCCAGCGGGCAGGTGTTCTTCACCATGAGCCTTGGCATGGGAATCGTCTTCTGCTATGCAAGCTACTTGAAACCGAAGGAAGACTTGACCCTGTCCTCCCTTACCGCAGCATCTACAAATGGTTTTGCAGAGATAATCCTGGGCGGTACCATCGTAATTCCCATGGCAATTCTCATTGCAGGTAGCAACATCGATGAATGTGCAAAGCTTGGAACCTTCGGCCTTGGTTTCCAGACCATGCCATTCGTATTCGGGAAGTTACCCTTCGGAGGTTTCTTCCAGACTTTGTGGTTCGGCATGCTGTTTATCGCAGGTGTCACCAGCGCCATTTCCATCATCCAGCCCCTGATCAGCTTCTGCGAAGACGATGTGAAACTTAGCCGCAAGGGATCCATTACCACAGTGGGCATCATCACCTTCATTGGCGGTCTTGTAGGTATTTTCGGTCTTGCTGCAGGCGCCGTAGATGAACTGGACTTCTGGGGTGGAAGCTTCCTGCTGGTGTTTATCGGAACCATCCAGGCATTCATCTTCTCCTTCGTGCTGGGTCGCCGCAAATCCGCTACAGTCAAGCGGGAAGACGGCTCTCCCGAATCCGAGGCTTTCGCTCTGATGAACGAGGGCGCCGCACTGAAACTTCCCAAGTTCTTCCGATTCATCATCCGTTATGTCTGCCCGGCATACCTTGCCATTGTGCTGGTGGCCTGGCTTATTCACGACGGCTGGAAAGTCGTATCCCTGCAGGGAGTTTCCCCCGACGCCATGGTCAATTTCCTGGGGCACGAAATGAGCCAGATTTCCTTTACCTGGGGAATTCGAATATTCCTTCTGGTACTGGCAATCCTTTTGAATGTGGTCATCGCCTACGTCTGGCGTAAGGGCGGGGCGGCAACCAAGGATACAACACACCCGCAGAACATGCCCGTGGGAAATTCTGACGAAGAAATCAAGGAGGTCAAATAATGGAACAGACCGTTGATACAACTATCGTAGATTCCCTGACTAAGATTTCGGATTCCTCCATCGCCGTAATGGACTCCGTAAAGGATTCCATAATGACCGTAGTGGACACCGTGATAAAAGTGGCTGACACCACGGCAACAGCAAACACCGAACTGACCACCAGCGGAATGATTTTCATGGGTGGTTCATGGGTCATGATTATCGCACTTTGCGCATTCTGTTTTACCAAGGTATTCCGCAATAAAAATTAGCTGATACACAAAAAGGAGTTCTCAATGGAGACCATCAAGAAAAATATTGAAAAACTGGGTCTGAATCTTCCGGCTGTGGCAGCACCCCTGGCAGCCTACGTTCCCGCCACCCGCGCCGGGGAAATGATTTTCGTTTCCGGACAGCTGCCCTCCGTAAACGGTGACTTTTCTGCCTTTACTGGAATCGTCCCCGCAGAACTTTCTCCCGAAAAGGCGAAGGAAGGGGCCGCTATTTGCCTGCTGAACAACATTGCGGCAGCCATGAGCCTGCTGGAAGACGGCGAGACCTTGAAGCTGGTGCAGATGCAGGGTTTTGTGCAGTCCTCCCCCGACTTTAAGGAACAGCCCGCTGTACTGAATGGCGCTAGCGAACTGGCCGTACAGATTCTCGGAGATAACGGCAAGCACGCCCGTACCGCCGTTGGCGTTGCGGCACTTCCCAAGAACGCAGGCGTGGAAATCAGCTGCACCTTCCAGGTCGTCAAGAGCGAGACTCAGTTCAGCGGCCGCTACAGCTGGATTCAGCCGTAATACATAGCATTCGAGAAATTTTATAGCAAGAGCGTTGCTCTATCGGGAGCGACGCTTTTGCTTTAGAATTCAAACTTTTGAAGCCATTCCCGCATTTTTTCTGGCGGGATATTTTCTTTGCGGGACTGGGCGGCAATGAAGGCCCCTGCGAGCGAAGCCATTTTCATCGGATCAAGATTAATTTCCACGCGGCCCAGGTCAAGGCGGTCAGCATCGTAGCAGGTATCAATGGTGGGGTCGCCATTGTGCCGTTCCGAAGTGTGATTCTTGCAGGCGTGATATAATTTTTCAAACTGTTCGTCCGTAATCTCGAACATTTTTTCTTCACGGCACTTCTTAGCAAATTCCGCCCCGCGGCCGCCATGGGTTTCGTCATAGCCATCACTTTCCCGCTTGGAATCGTGAAAGAGCGCAAACAAGCGCACTACCGTAATATCGGCACCCGTCTTTTTCGCAAGCAACAGCCCGTTAAACTCCACTTGCCGCCAGTGGTCCAGCCCGTGGAATTCCGAATCGTAAATGCGATCCGAATAAACATAGTCTTGTAATGCAGCGAAATCGATCATAAGGAATTAAAAATTGATGATTGGTAATTGACAATGTAAATAATCACGGCAAAGCCGCCTTACTAAATAATCATCAATCATCCATTATCCATCATCAATCGTTATTTGTTTCCGTAGTTTTCCTTCAGGTCCATGAGGTATTGGAGGGCCTGCATGGGGGTCATTTCCTCGGGACGGAGGCGGCGGATTTCTTCCTTCAGGAGTGTGGTGGATTCGTCGGGAGGTGCGAACAGATCCATCTGAGGCTTTTCCTTCAGTTTCTTGTTGGCGGCTTCGTCGCTGGGGTCGATCTTGTGCTTTTCAAGGCGGAGCAGAATCTTGCGGGCGCGGCGCAGCACGTTGTTGGGAAGCCCAGCCATTTCAGCCACATGAATACCGTAGCTGGAGTCACAGGCTCCTTCCAGAATCTTGTGCAGGAAAATCAGCTTGTCGCCCTTTTCCTGAACGGCCACCTGGTAGTTGCCGGCGTGTTCAAGGTCTTCCACCAGGCCAGTCAATTCGTGGTAGTGGGTTGCAAAGAGCGTGAGGGCTGCGCGAGCGGGCTCGTCGTGCAAGGTCTCCACGATGGCCCAGGCAATGGAGAGGCCGTCGAAGGTACTGGTACCGCGGCCGATTTCGTCAAGCAGCACCAGGCTGTGGGCGGTGGCGTTACGCAGGATGTTCGCCGTCTCGATCATTTCCACCATAAAGGTAGAGAGGCCGCGGCTCAGGCGGTCGCTGGCGCCCACACGGGTGAAGATGCGGTCCACTACGCCAATGCGGGCGCTTTCTGCGGGAACGAAACAGCCTATTTGTGCCATCAAGACGATGAGGCCGGTCTGACGCAGGTAAGTCGATTTACCAGCCATGTTGGGGCCAGTAATAAGCATCAGTCGGGTAGCTTCCGGCGATAGCGTAACGTCGTTGCTGATGAAGTCAAGGTCGGGATTTACCGCAACGATCACCGGATGGAAACCGCCCTTGATTTCAATGCCGGAGCCTTCAAAAACTTCGGGACAGACGTAGTTGTACTTGCGGGCGGCGCGGGCAAAACTGTACAGCGTATCCACGCGGGCGATGGCGTTGGCGATTTCCTGAAGTTCTGCACGCCAGGAGTTGACGCGGTCACGGAGTTCCGAGAAAATCTTGTATTCCAGAGCGTGGATGTTCACTTCGGCATTGCTGATGACGGATTCGCATTCCTTCATTTCCGGAGTGATGTAACGTTCGGCATTTACCGTGGTCTGCTTACGAATATATTCGTCGGGAATGGGGTTCGTAGCCTTGGCCATGGCGGCGCGGGTCACTTCGATGTAGTAACCGAAAACCTTGTTGTAGCCCACCTTCAGGCTGGGGATTCCCAGGCGTTCCTTTTCGCGAGTTTCAAGGGAAGCAATCCACATGCGACGATCCTTGATGTCGGCGTTCATGGCATCCAGTTCTGCATTGGCGCCTTCACGGATCATGCCGCCTTCGCGGACAGTCAAGGGCAGGTCTTCGTTAAACTGGTTGAGAAGTTCCTCTCCCCTACCCTGGGCGCGGACCAAAGCCTCACGCATGGGCTCGAAAATGGGAGAACGCAAGCCTTCCAGAACCTCGGCCACCTTGGAAGCCTGAGCCAGGGAGCGGCCCATACCAGCAAGGTCACGGGCGTTGGCGCGGCCAGAGCCTACACGACCCATCAAACGTTCCATATCCAGAATGGAAGTGAGGGACTCCTTCAATTCGTCAAGGGCCACGGGATTGTTCACCAGTTCGTCAACGGCTTCTTCGCGTTCCTTGATGCGGTCCACGGAAATCAGCGGATGACTGACCCAGTCCTTCAAAGTGCGGCCACCCATGGCGGTAACGGTAAAGTCCAGCACGTAGCAGAGGGTGCTGCTAATGTCGTCGGCATTCAACGGGCGCACCAGTTCTAGGTTACGCAAGGTGCTGGGATCCAGCGTCATGTAGTCGTCCAGATTCAAAATCTCGAGGGCTGTAAAGTGAGACAGCTCAGATTTTTTCTGGTACATGAGGTACTGGAGCAGTGCGCCAGTTACAGATGTTTCTTCACCGCGGCCATCCAGACCGAGGCCGTCCAAGGCTTCTACCTTAAAATGGCTGAACAAAGTATCGCGGGCAGCCTCTTCCCCAAACTGGAAAGCAGGCAGCTCCGTAATCAAGATGTTTTCGGACTTCACCAAGTCCATGACGCCTGCCGGAATCTTGGTTCCCTCGGGAACGAGAATTTCCTTAGGCATGCGGCGGCAGAATTCACATTCAAAAGCCTGAATAGAACTCTTGCAAGTAGCCAGGTAACCGGTGGTCACATCGGCGATGGCAAACACGGCAGCCTCTTCGGCGCCCTTGCCCTCAGATTTTTCGGCGAAGGTTCCCGGAATGTAGGCGCAAAGGTAATTTGCTTCCTTGGCATCCAGGTTGGCTTCGTTCATGGCAGTGCCGGCACTGATGATTTCCACAATGTCGCGCTTGACGATACCCTTGGCGAGTTTCGGATCTTCCACCTGTTCGCAGATGGCCACCCGGTAGCCTGCAGCCACCATCTTGGGAACATAACGTTCAGCAGCGTGGTGCGGGAATCCGCAAAGGGGCGTAGCACCGGATGCACCATTATTACGGCTGGTAAGAGTGATGCCTAGAATTTTGGAAGCGATGACAGCGTCTTCTTCGAAAAGTTCGAAGAAGTCGCCCATTCTGAAAAACAAGATACATCCAGGGTTCTGCGCCTTGATGTCGTAATACTGCTGCATTAAGGGAGTGCAGGCCATTACAGGTCTCCCATGGAAAGTTCAATCTGATCAGGATTTTCTTCCGGTTCCTGAGGTTCTTCGGAAGTAATAGATTCCGGCTTGGCATACTGGGGAACCAGAGCACCAGCTTCCAGAAGCTCGCTGAACTCGCGAAGGCGAGGCAAATCCTCGGGAATACGGTTAATGCCAAAGTACTTCATAAATTCCTGGGTCGTCACATAGGTATACGGATTGCCTACTGTTTCTGCGCGGGAGCCCAGAGCAATGAAACCCTTGTCCAGCAAATTTCGGATGGGACCATCCACAGAAGAAACACCACGAACCTGTTCAATGGCGGCCTTGGTAATGGGCTGCTGGTAAGCAATCACAGCAAGGGTTTCCAGCGCAGCCTGACTTAGGCGGCGGGCATTTGCTTCCGGAAAAAGTTTACGAACCCAGGGATAATACTTGGCGCGGGTACGGAAACGGAAACCGCCAGCCTGTTCCACAATTTCAAAGGGGGCGTTAATCTTGTTCAGGGAATCGTTGGCTACAATGAGTGCGTCAGAAACCATGCGAACATCCAGGAAGTCCCCCAGGATTTCACGGAGTTTCTTCATGGTTACCACATCAGTAGAAGCAAATACCAGTGCCTGAATAATGCGAGCCAGGTCCTCCTGACTTTCTACCTTCGGGAGTTCCGCCGATTCCTCGGCCAGGTCATCTACGTTCTGATTTTCTGCCATAATCTTACCAGTTAAAAATTAAGTATGAAAAATGAAGAATGAAGAATTTATATAATTGCGGCTTCGCCGCCTTTTTATGTTGCGCCAAGGGCGCCATTATACTCATTGTTAATTTTTCACCCTTCATTGTTCATTTAAAAAACGACCAAGTCGTTTTTGTGTACAAGTTCGTCGGCCACATCCTTACCCAGCAGGGCGTGGATTTCTGCAGTCTTCTTGTGGAGCACCAGCTTCAATGTTTCGCTATCGAACTTGGCAACACCGCGGGCAACGGCTTCGCCTGATTCGCTGAGAACTTCAATCAGGTCGCCCTTGTCGAAATGTTTCTTCACAGATACAACGCCCACAGGCAGCAGGCTGGAATGCTTTTCGCGGAGGGCCTTCACGCCACCTTCGTCCACCACCACACTTCCGCGGGGAGTGGTAATAAAACTGAGCCAACGCTGACGGCTGTTCAGTTTCTTCTTGGAGCCCACAAACAAAGTCCCTTCGGCCTGTTCCAGAATCACTTCGTGGGGCAGCACACGCATACCGCAAGCAAGGAACGCATTGCAGCCGCTCTTGGTTACATTACGGATAGCCTCAAGCTTACTACGCATACCGCCGGTACTTACAGCGGAGCCCGCTTCGCCGGGCTTGCCAGCCAGGGCGAGAACCGCGGGAGTAATCTCGGGAACGAAACGCAGCAAGCGAGCGTTGGGATTTTTCTTCGGATTGTCATCAAACAGGCCGTCTTCGTCAGTGAAGATCAAGAGCAAGTCGGCATCCAGGAACAGCGCAACATCTGAAGACAACTTGTCGTTATCGCCCACCTTGATTTCAGCAACCGCCAGGGAGTCATTCTCGTTAATGATGGGAACAATCTTACGGGCAAGCATGGCCTTGATGGTGTTCTGCAAGTTCTTGTAGCGGTTTCGGTCGCGGAAGTCTTCGGCAGACAAAAGAATCTGGCCCACGGAAAGCTGACACCAGCGGAACATTTCGCGGTAGGCGTACATCAAGTCGATCTGGCCCACAGCGGCGCAAGCCTGCTTCTCGGCAATGACCGTAGGCTTTTCCTTGTAGCCCAGCTGGCTCATGCCGGTACCTACAGCACCAGAAGTCACAATCACCACTTCCTTGCCGGCTTCCATGAGGCGGGCTACGGAATCAGCCAGTTTCTGGATGTAACGGGTACGGACGCCGCCCTTCTCGGAATCCACCAGAATGCGGGAACCGATCTTCACCACAATGCGGCGGGCTTCATTCAAAATGTTCTTTCTTAATTCACTCATAGGTTTAGTGGTTAGTGGTTAGTGGCTAGTGGTTAGTGGTTGGTGATTAGAACGTTCATTTTTCGCATTATACTGTTTACTAACCACTGTTTACTAATCACTGTTTACTTTTTATCTGCAGACCAGGAGGCGGATGGCATCCAAACGCAACTGCGGCGTAGAGATAATCTTCTTCCATTCCTGGGCGTTCTTGCGGAGCTGCTTCAGCTGTTCGTTATTACCAGCCTTGCCTCGCATGGTCAGCAAGTGATTCATCCGCTGGTATTCCTGCTCGGCACGAGCCTCGACTGCGTTGGCAGCGACTTCTGCAAGTTCCTTGGCCTGAGTCATGACGACACGGCGTGCAATGGCAAGACCATCCTTACCGAAATACTTGAGGGTCATGTTCACCGCAGCGTTTCCCTGGGGAACGGGAACATCCTTAAAGGAAGCCTTTTCCAGTTCCGGGATTTTTGCTGAAAGGTCTTCACCATTGGCGGCTACCAGCACCGTAATGAACTTGGGGCCTGCAATGTCGGAGACGCCCCATTCTTCGGAGATGGAAAATTCCACGGCAAAGTTGTACTGCATCACAAGGCCACGCATTCCGGAATTCTGCCAGATGTTGCAGGCCACGGCGCCATTGTCCAAGGTGGTTTCAAAGTCAAGCACGCCCTGAGAAAGCGGATGTTCCAGGCTTACAAAATCGACTTCGTCATGAATCATGGCCACCTGACGATCAAAGGTAATGGTGAGGCTAGATGAATCAGAATAACGGGCATCGTCATCGCTTCCGGAACTTTCGGAAAAATCGCCCACAGCCTGGACCACGCGTCCACCGCCACCGCTACTTCCCGGAACGCCACCAATATTTTCAGGCATGCCCGGAATGGAGCCCGCTTCCACCTGGGTTCCCATGGTGATTACGAAGCAGCCAGGAATCTTGCTCCTGTCAATTTCCAGCCCGCGGGTCATGAGGGAATCAAACACCAGGGTCTGCAAATCCTTTTCAGCATCGATGCGTTCGATCTCGTCGGTAATTTCCTTGGCCTTTACCGGATTCCTGGAGTTGAATTCCAGCAACCGGTCGCGCCCCTTCTCAATGTTCTTGCGCATGGAATCGCAATCTTTCTTGACCTGGGGAATGACCTCATCCATAAAGTGTTGCAGGTATTCCTGTGGTTCGGCCAAGGCGGCAATCAAGTCATCCGTATACTTGAGGAACAGTTCGCCACCACTCATCATGGGAGTGCCGAAGGCATTCAGACCGTTATGGTACCAGCGGAACATAACCTCCTGACCGGAGCCCTTCACATAGGGAACATGGATGATAATATTCTCGGTTTGGCCAATGCGGTCCAGGCGGCCAATGCGCTGTTCCACCAGGGAAGCATCCAGCGGCAAGTCAAACAAGACCAGGTGATGGGCAAACTGGAAGTTACGGCCTTCGGAACCAATCTCTGAAGCAATCAGGAGATTTGCGCCATCCTCACGGCTAAAGTTTGCAGCAGCCTTGTCTCGCGCCATAATAGTCATGTTTTCATGGAACATGGAGAAAGCTCCCTCGCCCAGATATTCCAGCAGGAGGGATTCCAGGGCAAGAACCACCTGGATGGATTCGCAGATCAGGAGAACCTTGTCGTTCTTATGCTCCTTCAGGAACTGTTTCAGCCAGACATAGCGTTCATCCATGCACCACGCGTCGGAATAGCTGGTGCAGAGCAGGCCGTTTTCCTGAATGTCGGTGGACATGTCCAGATCATTTTCGGCAGCCACGTTCACCATTTCACGGTAGCGTTCGTTAGGTTCCAGGGCAACTTCGTCAAGCACTCGCTTGGGGAAACCGCCTACACCCTTACGAGTGTTGCGGAAAACCACGGAACCCGTACCCACAGCATCCACGATGCGGCGGATCCATTCATCCGCAGGCATGGACTTTGCACTTTCCTGTTCCAGCCAGGGGCGAATCATGGACTTCTTGGGAACCGCCTCGTTCAAGTCATCCCAACTCATCTGCTGGCCGGGATCCGTAGGCAGCTTATTCAGCTCGGTCACCAGTTTGCGGTAAACATCCTGTTCCTTGATAAAATTGTTGTAGTCGGCGAAACGTACCGGGTCCAGCATTTTCAATCGGTTGAACTGGGATTCCGGTTGGAACTGCAGCGGCGTACCCGTCAATAGCAGCACGCCCTTGGAGCGTTGGATCACCGCGTTGGCCAGCAGATACTCGTGACTGGTAAAGCCATCTTCGCAGACCAAGTGGTGCGCCTCGTCTATAATCGTCATGTCCCACTGCACCTTAAGCAAGTCCTCGATCAGGGCGGGCTGCTTCATCAGGAAATCGATGGAACAGATGATGTCGTTCGCCAGGCTAAACGGATTGGGCTTGTCGTCGTCATCGGCTACGAAAATGCCCTTCAGGTAACCTTCGTCCACCAAGGTAAAGAGGTGGTTGAAGCGACGCTTCATTTCGATGAGCCACTGATGTTTAAGAGTCTCTGGAACAATAACGAGAGTGCGGGTCACACGACCACGGGACTTAAGCGCATGCCAGATCATACCCGCTTCGATGGTCTTACCCAGGCCCACTTCATCGGAAAGCATAAGACGGGGAAGTGCAGAGCTGGAGCAGGCCCGCTGGCACAAGTAGTACTGATGGGGAATCTTGCTTACGCGGGGACCGATCATACCGCGGACAGGGGAAGAAATCCACTTGCAGGAAAGTTCCTGGGCTTCCTCGCGGCGCTTGAACTGGCTACTGTCAGAAACGCGATTTTCGGTCAGGGCGCGAAACAGGTCCGCTGGGCGCGCAATGGAAATCTTCGCATTCAGTTCCGATTCCTTCATGGTCCTTCCGCCACGACCTTCGTAGATAAACAGTCCATCAACATCCTTGACAGATTCCACGGCAAAAGACAGTCCCTTGTCATTTTTCGCAGTTTCACCGGGATTCAACTGGAACCGGTCTACAGGAGCACCCATGGAGCGATAAAGACGAATATCGTTCATGGCAGGGAAAGAAATCTTCACAATACGGTCCTGAACCTCAGAGACTATGCCAAGTCCCAGAGCAGGTTCCGATTGACTTACATAACGCTGGCCAACCTTAAAGTTCATCATAAGCCCCCAATGTAGCTATTTTTCATTTTTTCGGCATTAACACCGCTATAACTTATCGTAAGGAACAGGCGATTTTGTTAATCAACTATCCCTCTTTTTTTTCTACATTGTAGCCCGTATGACATGGTACTATATCGACGAATCCATTACAGACGGTGACCGCAGAAAAGGCCCCTACACACTTGATGAAATCAAGGATCTGGTCCGTAGCAAGAAAATTGACGCCGAGACCTTGGTTTGGCACTCTGGAATGGAGAATTTCCGCAGCTGGAAGGATCTTGAGGAATCCAAGGACCCCGACTGCCTTCCCGAAGACGAACTTCTAAAGCAGACCATCGCAGCCCTCCTCGAGCAACAGCAGAAACAGAAACGCTATGCAGGATTTTTCCCCCGCGCACTGGCATTCCTGATAGACAACCTGATCATCAGTACCATAGGCTTTATCGTTCTGCAGGCGCTAACGGCTCTCCAGGTTTTTGACCTGAACTCCATTTCCCAAGCGACTGCTTCCATGCAAGCTTCTGGTAGCGACGGCTTTTCCGAAATGCTGAAAACAATCATGAACGATCCAAACATGGAAAAGCTGATTATTGCAGTAAGCGTTTTCCAGGCGTTCTACTTCATCATTTTTACAGCCCTTCGGGGAGCGACCCCCGGCAAGATGGTCATGCACCTCCGCGTGGAAACCGCCGAAGGCGAAAAGGTAACCTGGGTCACGAGCATTACCCGCTATATAGCAAGTCTATTTACGCAGTTTACCCTAGCATTTTACGGCATCGGCTATCTTATCGTCATCATTGACCCTAAGCGCCGTGCGCTCCACGACCACATTGCAAGAAGCCGAGTCGTGGTTGACTACAGCATAAAGATTAAAGAAAGTTCCAAACAGGAACAGGAGCGATAGTTTATATGTACCGTTTTGAAGTACACCAGGTAAAAAAGCCTCTGGAAGGCGAAGTTGAAATTTCCGGTGCAAAGAACGCAGTGCTCGCCGTCATGGCAGCCGCCCTCCTGGCAGATGGCGTTTCCGAAATCACCAATGTGCCTCACCTGAAGGACATGAAGACCATGTCCGACGTGCTGCGCGTCATCGGCTGTCGCATTAGCGGTGAAGCCCACCAGCTGAAAATCGACACCCGCGGTGCAGACCATCTGGAAGCGCCCTATGAACTGGTGAAGACCATGCGCGCAAGCTTTTATGTTCTTGGCCCTCTGGTAGCCCGCTTTGGACGCTGCCGCGTTTCCCTTCCCGGCGGATGCGCCTGGGGTCCCCGTCCCGTGGACCTTCACCTGAAGGGTCTGGAAGCACTGGGTGCAAAGATTACACTGACCCGCGGCTATGTGGAAGCCACCTGCGATGGTCGCCTTCCCGGTGGTACTTTCAACTTTCCAATTTCCAGCGTAGGCGCCACCGTCAATGTCCTGATGGCAGCAACTCTCGCCAAGGGCACCAGCGTACTCCACAACGCGGCCCTGGAACCTGAAATTGACAACCTGGTGGACTACCTCATCGGCATGGGCGCTAAAATCCAGGGCCGAGGAACCCGCACTCTTACCGTGCAGGGCGTCGAAAGCCTTCGTCCCGGCAAGGGCTATACCATTCCGGATCGTATCGAAGCGGGAACCTTCCTCTGCGGCGCAGCAATTACCCGCGGATGCATCAAGGTGAACAAGATTATTCCCGAACACATCGCAAGCACATTGGACGCCTTCCGCGATATGGGCTGCAAGGTGGATGTGGGTAGCGACTGGGCCCAGGTGGATGCCCGAGGCATGGATTTGAAGCCCATTAACGTCACCACCCTTCCCTACCCTGGCTATCCCACCGACATGCAGGCTCCTCTCATGGCAACCCTGGTTTCTATCCCCGGTAACAGTACCATCCAAGATACGGTATACAATGACCGTTTCAAGCATGTGGCGGAACTGCAGCGTCTTGGCGCAGACATTCAGGTGAACGGCAATACCGCAATCATCAAGGGCGGTACCAAGCTGGAGGGTACCGATATCATGGGTAGCGACCTTCGTGCAACTGCAGCCCTTGTTCTTGCCGCATTTATTTCCGAAGGGGAAAGTACGGTGAGCCGCGTATACCATCTGGACCGCGGTTACGAGGACTTTGAAAACAAGGTGGCAAAAATCGGAGGAACCGTCATTCGCCACAGCGACGACGAAGAAGACGATAATCTATAATGAATCAAGGGGGATTCTCCCCCTTGAGTACCCCCTACAAAAATGTGCGGCTGACCAAGTTTTACTTGGGCAGCCTTCCTTTTTGTGTATGAGTGACGCTAAAGCGCCTACTCATATTTCGCTCTTGATGAACCTGTGGCTTTCCGTGGATTCTTAGGGATTTTCCCCCTTGAGAACCCCCTACAAAAATGTGCGGTTGACCAAGTTTTACTTGGGCAGCCTTCCTTTTTGTGTATGAGTGACGCTAAAGCGCCTACTCATATTTCGTTCTTGATGAATCTGTGGCTTTCCGTGAGTTCTAAGGGATTCTCCCCCTTGAGTACCCCCTACAAAAATGTGCGGCTGACCAAGTTTTTACTTGGGCAGCCTTCCTTTTTGTGTATGAGTGACGCTAAAGCGCCTACTCA
>JAKSIH010000023.1 GCA_024398935.1 Fibrobacter sp.
GTTCCAGCTTCAGCTTACGGCACTCTTCCAGGGTGTCCAGCCATTTCTGCTCATCTAGGGGGAGGATCCTTCCGCAGCTGTCGTCACCCACGATATCGCGGGGCCCGCCGTAGTTGCTGACGATGGCGGGAGTGCCCGTGGACATGGCTTCCACCACCACATTTCCGAAGGTGTCGGAGGTGCTTGGGAAAAGGAAAAAGTCTGCATCTGCGTAGAGGGCGGCAAGTGTCTCGCCCCCCTGTTCTCCTGCAAAGTGGACGCTGTCGTTTCCCTTGAAAAAGTTCTTGATTTCCTCAAGATACCAGCCGTAGCCTACATACATCAGTTCTACATCATCGTGGAGTGCTGCGAATTTCTTCCATACTTCGTTCAGGAAGGGGAGGTTCTTCTCCTTGGAAATTCTTCCGATAAAGGCGAATCGCACCTTGCGCTGTTCTCGAGTGCAGCCGAACTTTTCCCAATAGCCCTTGCCGCGAAGGTCTGCAGAGAATTTTTCCAGAGGGAGTCCGCGGGGCATAAGTTTAATCTGTCCCTTGGGAACATTCAGTTCCTTGTTCAGCGCCCTGGAGTAGTCGTCGCAGGGGCTGATGACCGGACGAGCCATCCAGTAGAAAATGCGCATGAGCCAAAGTACATAGGTGTGCATCCACTTTGCCTTCACCAGTGTACGTGCATAGGTCGGAACGTCGGTGCGGTAATGGCTCATGACCTTGATGCCTGCAATCTTTGCGCAGAGGCATACCGCCCATGCGCCGGGGGATGGTGTTTCCAGCTCAATCAGGTCTACAGGGTAGCGTTTCAGCAATCGCAGGACGGGGCTTATGCGGGGAATGGCCAGCTCGCTATTGGCATATCCCAGCTGTTCCATGCTGAACATACGAGGGAGCAAAATGCAATAGCTGTTCTCGATGACACCACAGGGCCTCGTATTGAACACGTTGCCTGCCAGATAGGCCTTCAGACCGTGTTCCCGCATATAGGGTACAACATTACGCAGGTTGTTGGCGATGCCGTTGGTCTCGTCCAGGCAGTCCGCATAGTAAAGGACGCGGATATCGTCGGGGTGCTTCCTGTGGTACTTCTTCCGTTCCTTCTTGAAATATTTACGCAATTCCAGAAGCTTCGGCAAATTGAAAAGTACCGTCCCGAATACAACGGGTGGAATCATGCAGGTGCGGATGTTTCCCGGTTTCTGATGCCTGAAACTAAACATCTTCTTGAACGTACTCGTAATGGTTCGTCCAAAGATGGGAGGGCGGGTATCCAGCTTGTCGGTCGCCCTAGGCTTCCGCATTGAATTTGACGCACTCGTCATACTTCACTCCTTTGCCACCAAAAAGGTCAAGTGCACTTCCGATGGTAAGATCTATTTTCCCGTCTGAAATTTCCTTGCAATGCTTCAAGTCTTCCAAAGACTTGGCGCCACCGGCATAGGTTACCGGAATGGGACTTTCCCTTGCCAGGAATCGGATCAGGTCGTCGTCCATCCCTTGCTGCTTTCCTTCTACATCTGCGGCGTGAACCAGAAATTCATCACAGTAGTTGGCCAATTCGGAAAGAGTTTCGGGTGTGATTTGAATGTCTATTAAGGTCTGCCAGCGGTTGATGGCGATACTCCACTGGGGATTGCCATCCTTGTCCTCGCCGGTTCGCTTACAGCTAAGATCCAGGATCAAATGGTCCTTGCCGACTGTTGCTACCAGCCGGTTTAACCGGTCCATATCCAGCTTCCCTTCTGGGAAAATCCAGCTGGTTACGATGACATGGCTTGCTCCTGCATCCAGGTATTCCCGGGCATTGTCTGCGGTAATGCCTCCGCCGACCTGAAGTCCGCCGGGATAGGCCGCGAGGGCGGCCTTTGCGGCGTCCTCATTGCCCTTGCCTAGCATGATTACATGCCCGCCCCTGATATGGTCTTTCTTGTAGAGTTCCGCAAACCAGGCGGAGGACCTGTCCGTTTCAAAATTGGTCTTGAGGCCAGCGCCACTGTCAGACAGTGAACTTCCGACGATTTGCTTGACCTTTCCGTCATGAAGGTCTATGCAGGGGCGAAACTTTGTCATTACTTAGCTCCTGTTACGCACCAGTCAATTTTCTTGCCGTGACTTCCGTCCGAGCGACCTCTATAGAAGAACACTTCGCCGGCGGTAGCCTTAAAGGCTTTCTTTGCAAACCAGCCATCTATCTTATCCAGGATGCTTGCCTTCTGGTAAGTCTTGTTTGCTGGGAACTGCAGGGTAGGGGTATCGTCCTGCCATTCGATGCTTAGGTTCCCCTTGGGAAATCCCTTGCCGTTATAGATGGAGGTGTCGTCCTTGATAACCTTGGGCTTTACCACCTTGCTTCCCTCGGGGCCGTTGTAAAGGGCATAGCCCACCAGGTTCCCGTCAGAGGTTAGGGAAATGCGGCCTGCAAAAAGCGGGCTACGGGCGTTTGTACTGAAGTTGACTGAGCGAGCCGCAATGTCTGTGGCCTGGACCGTTTGCCAAATCTGATCCATGTAGGCATAGCCCTTTACGGTTATAGTATCCTCGTTGTAGGCGATTTTGCCCGTAACGCGGCCATAGGGAATGTGGATATACTGCCCCATCTTTGCAGTGCCAACCGTCCATACGCCATTTCCCAGGGTCTTTCCCGGCTCTGCGGATTCAAAGGTGACATCCAGAAGGTATTTTCCGTCCTTGTCGGCGGAAAAGAGCACGTGGTGACCTTTGCCGGGCTTGTGCTCCATCTTGTATTCGTTCTTGATGTTCAGGGTTGCGGTGGACTTGTCGGTCTTGAGTCGTTCCGGAGGGTACTGACGACCTACAGTATAGGTTTTTCCCTTAAAGTTCCAGAAGGTCATGTCGCAGCCAAGCTTCGTTCCCGAGCCGGGTACATAAAGAATGGCGTAGTTTACGAATGCGCGGGTCCCATTGTCGAAAACAAACTGGTAACTCCAGGTCTCGTTAAATTCCTTGGAAGAAATGGGATGAGGCATGAAATCCTCTATGGTTGTCCCACGAGGACCGCCGCTCGGTGCGCTCACGCTGGCGGAGAATGCGAAGGTCACCGAAAATAGCAGGGTGACCAGAAATGTTTTAAGAACGAATTTCATCATGACAAAATTATAAAAAGTCAGCTAAGGAAGGTAGCCGACTTTCTTATAAATGGGATGAATATCCGATTTGATGGATAAGTGCTTTTTAGAGACGGAGATCCTTGCCCATGCCCATCTTTAGTTCTATGCGGCGGCGTTGTACCATCTCGTTGAATAGGTCTGTAAGGCTGTCTTCCATACTGATCATGGGCTTCCAGCCGATGTTCATAGCCTTGGCTGGGTCTCCGATGAGTAGGGGAATCTCGTTTCTACGCTCGTAGCCGGGATCGAATCGGAAGTCTACGCTTACATCGGCGATATCCACCATCATTTCCACAACTTCTCGAATAGTGTAGGACTTTCCGCAGCAAAGGTTATAGACTTCACCGGATTCAGCCTGGTTGAGAATCTGGATCATGCCGCGAGCGACGTCACGTACATCAATAATGTCACGGCTTACATCAAGACTACCGGAGTAGATAATGGGTTCTGCGCCGTAATACTTTATCTTCACCAGCTGGTAGGCGATGGAAGGAATTACAAAGCGACGGCTATGGTGGGGACCGGTAAAATAGAAGGGCCGGACGAAAACAACATGCAAACCATTGGCGTTACGGAACTGGTTGCCTAGAAGTTCCATGCAGGCCTTGGATGTGGCGTAGGGTGTCAAAGGGTTTGGGGGATCAACTTCCTTATGGAGGTAGGTCAGGTTCCGGTCTGTACGGCCATAGACTTCGCTGGAACTGAGCAGCATAATCTTTGCCCTGGGAGTGACCTGTCGAACGGCTTCCAGAAGGTTCTGGGTTCCCATCATGTTGATGTTCAGTGTCTCGTTGGGCTTCATATAGCTGATGCCAACGGAAGATTGACTTGCCAGATGGTAAATGTGTGTAGGATTTACCTTCTGGAGCATCTCGATGACTTCCTTGGAATTTAACAAGTCGCCATTTAGATAGGTGACTCCTTCCACCTTTTGCCAGGGCTGAGGCTGTTCGTCACTGAAACTGTATAGTTCGTGGGCGGTTCCGCATAGGCTAGAGAGAATATGGTAACCAAGTGCGCCTGTTCCACCCGTAACAAGAATACTCATAATTAACCTCGAATTGCTTGCCAGGAGTCCGCTACAATCTGTTTATCGATGTTGGTAACCTTCTTTACGGCACCAATCTTTGTGGGGAGAATGTAGACGCGGGTTCCCTTTTCTGCCTTCTTATCTACAGCCATGGCGTCCCATGCAGCCTCCACATTGATGTTGTAGGTCTTGGGGAATCCAAGATCGTCCAGCAGTTTGTTGTGACGTGCTTCTTCCTCCTTAGTAATCATGCCTAGGAGAACGGAGGCGCGGGCAGCAACACGCATGCCAAGGCTTACGGCAATACCGTGAGTGTAGGTAGTATAATGAGTCAGATTTTCAATGGCGTGACCGAAGGTGTGACCGTAGTTCAGAATCGCACGGAGACCAGCTTCCTTTTCGTCGATACCCACCACTTCTGCCTTGATGGAGCAGCTTCGGTAAATCAGGTGTTTCAGGACATCCAGGTTGTGGGCCTTGATTTCGGCAACATGCTCTTCCATATAGCGGAAGAATTCTTCGTCATAAATGACACCGTATTTCACGATTTCGGCAAGGCCTGCCAGATATTCGTTTTCGGGAAGGGTGCTGAGAACAGCCATGTCGCAAACAACCGCTTCCGGCTGGTAGAATGCGCCGATCATGTTCTTTCCCTCGGGATGGTTTACTGCCACCTTGCCGCCTACGGAACTATCTACCATGGAAAGTAGGGTAGTAGGGAACTGGATAAACGGAATGCCTCGCTGGTAGGTGGCTGCACCGAAACCAGCCATGTCTCCAACGACGCCACCGCTGAACTGCAACAGACAGCTCTTGCGGGTGTAACCGCGATGAAGCATAAAGCTGTAGAGCTGATTCAGGTTGTGAAGGGTCTTGTTCTTTTCGCCGGCCTGGAACTTGAAGATGGGGCAGCGTCCCGCCTGATTCCGCAGGTCGCCCAGAGTACGACTCTGGGCCTTTGCGATGTTCGTGTCGGTGCAAACCAGGAATTCGTACTTCGGCGTTAGGCGAAGCCCTTCCAGCATGGCGCCTACATCGGGAATGATGTTCTTGCCGATAAAGATGGGATAGCGTCCGCCGCTGCTGGGTAAAACATCCAAAGCGTGGCTTTCCCAGAAGTTCAGCAGGTGGAGAATTTTTTCGATGACATGTTCCTCGGTAAATTCGTTGGAACTTTCCACGCTGAAGTCGGCGTTCGCATAATTGGGCTCACGGTCCTTCAGCATCTGCTTGATTTTCTCGAGGCGCTCCTCATCGCTTAGGTTTGCAAGAAGCGGGCGGGTGTTCTTGCGGCCAATGCGTTCGGAAAGGACCTCGGGCTTTGCCCACAGGCGGATAATGGTTCCGTTTTCGCGAATAACCTTCAGGTTTGCGGCCTGGGTAAGGGCGCCTCCGCCAAGGGAGATTACATGGGGTTCCGCTTTTGTCGCGAATTCGGCAACGACATCTCGCTCCATTTCGCGGAACTTGGCTTCGCCTTCCTGTTCAAAAATTTCACTGATGGTCTTGCCCGCTCTTTCTACAATGACCGCATCCGTATCCACATAGGGACGATGCAAGCGGTCTGCAAGGGCTCTGCCGGTACGGGACTTTCCGCTGGCCATGAATCCGGTAAAAAAGATGTGCTTCATAAGTTAACCTTGCATTCCTTTGCGCATAATAGCGGCGAGTTCGTCGTTAGTCTTGTCCTTGGTTTCTGCCGGAAACCACTTGCGGAAACTTTCAATGCCCTGGTGTACCAGCATGCCTTCGCCTGTTACCACCTTGCAGCCGGTTTCCTGGGCCATCTGCAAAAGCTTGGTGCATAGCGGGGTGTATACGATGTCGCATACGGTCTGGTGCTGGTGCAGGTCCTTCATGGTCAGGGGAGATTCGTCCACATTGGGAGTCATTCCCACGGATGTCGCATTGATTATAATGTTGATGTCGGGAGAGACTGCGTAGAAATCCTGGAAGGTCACTGCCTGGACTTCCTTTGCCTTACCTCCAAAGAACTTGTTGAGACTTTCCGCAAGGGCCAGTCCCTTGGACAGGGTCCTGCAGACGATGGTCACCTGGTTTCCCATTTCTACCAGGGTGTAGGCAATCGCTTTTGCTGCACCGCCGTTTCCGAGAAGGGCCACGGTCGTGTCTTTCGGGGTGACGCCGAATTCTTCCAGGTTACGGATACTCCCGTAAGGGTCTGTCGTGGTTCCGCAGAGAATGCCACCCACATTTCCGTCTTTCCAGTATAGCGTGTTGACGCTGCCTGTAAATCTAGAAATGTCCGAAAGTTCATCCACCAGATCCATAACAGGAGTCTTGTGGGGGATAGTCACATTTGCGCCTCTAAAGCGCATGGATTTGAATCCCTTGATGGCATCGGCCAGTTTTTCTGGCTCCGGTGCATAGGGAAGGTAGGCCGCATTGATGCCCAGTGCCTCGAAAAGGGCGTTATGCATCAGGGGCGACTTGCTGTGTCCGACGGGATAACCGAAAATACAGAGAGTTTCGGTCTTTCCGTTAATTTTTTGTTGGCTCAAAAAAACCTCTTTTCTTACACCACAAAGATATATAAAAAAGGAAAAAAACGAAAAATATGGATGTAAGAAAATGAAATAGACGGTGGAAACTCTGGCAAATGCGTCGTTTCCACCGCCTTTTTAAAACCGGACATGGCTGGTTAGCCGGAAATCTACTTTCTGGCGGCCAGTTCCTCGGGTGTCCGGCAGAGAATATCCCAGTCACCGCGCTTGATGATCTTGTAGGCGTAGCCCTGCTCGGTAAGGAACAGCTGGCGGTTCATGGCGAACTCCTGCTCCTTGGAATCCTGGGTCACGATGCTGTAGAAGTGTGCTGCACCGCCATCGCTCTTGGGGCGAAGCACTCGGCCAAGACGCTGTGCTTCTTCCTGACGGCTTCCGAAGGTACCGGAAATCTGGATTAGCACATTTGCATCGGGCAGGTCTATGGCAAAGTTTCCCACCTTGGAAATCATCAGGTTCTTCAGACTGCCATCGCGGAAAGCGGCGTAAAGACGGTCGCGGTCCTTGTTGGGGGTCTTTCCGGTAATCAGGGGAATGTCCAAAGTGGCGGACAGGTTTTCCAGCTGGTCGATGTACTGGCCGATAATCAGCACGCGGTCTTCCGGGGCGGAGAAATGTTTTAGCAGACGCTGAACGATATCCGTCTTTTCGGGATTGGTGCTGGCCAGGGTAATCTTGTCGCGGACGGGCGCCAGGGCGTACTTCATCTTCAGATCCGCTTCCATGGGGATGCGGATCTCGTTACAGTCGGCAGTGGCGATCCAGCCCTGGGCTTCAAGAATGCGCCAGGGAATGTCGTACTTCTTGGGGCCAATCAGGCTGAATACTTCCGTTTCCTTATGGTCTTCGCGGACTAGCGTTGCGGTAAGGCCCAGACGGCGGGTGGCCTGCATTTCGGTACTCAGGCGGAACACCGGGGCAGGAAGCAGGTGGACTTCGTCGTAAATCATCAGGCCCCACTTCTGCTGGCTGAACAGCGGGAAGTTGGCCAGTTCCTTCTTGACTTCTTCCTCGGAAACGCCTTCCAGGTCGATTTCCGAATTTTCGTCGCCCGCCTTCTTTGCACGCTTGCGCTGGGTCAGGATCTGGTAGGTTGCAACCGTTACGGGACCGATTTCCTTCACCTCGCCGGAGTACTCCTTCACCATGTCGGGAGTCAAATCCGTCTTGTCGCAGATTTCGCGGATCCACTGACGGGATGCGGAAATGTTCGGGGTAAGAATCAAAGTCTTGGTCTGGATGAGAGCCATGGTGGCAATACCGATGACCGTCTTACCGGAACCGCAAGGCAGCACGATAACGCCGGAACCGCCCTTCTCGGAACCGGAGGCGTAGAACACCTGGGCGGCTTCCTTCTGGTAGTCGCGGAGCTTGAATTCCTTGCCGCTAAGCATGATGTCGCGGAGTTTGATAGGCAGCGGGTCACCTACGGTATAGCCTGCCAGGTCTTCCACCGGGAAGCCTGCATTGGTAAGCGCCATCTTCAGGTGGCCGCGACGTTCCGGATCTACGATGGCGTGGGTGTCGTCGATGAACTCTACGATGTAGGGCTCCACGTCCTTCAGCTTGCAGATTTCCGTGAACATGAACTTGTCGTCGGATTCCACAATGAGATTGTTGCCGTCATCCTTCTTCATACGGAGAAGGCCGTAGCGGCTCATGTAGTCTTCCACTTCGGTAATGACGGTCTGGGGAATGGGGTAACGGCTCTGGCTATCCAGTCGTTCCAGGACTTCCTTGGCACGAAGGCCGGTTGCAGCGGCATTCCACAGGCTAAGGGGGCTGATCTTATAGGTGTGCAGGTGTTCGGGGCTCTTCACCAGTTCGGTAAAAGGGGCGATTGCGTCTCGAGCCGCTTCGTAGGTGGGAGCGTCCACTTCCACCATGATTTCCATGTTACTTTGAACAATAATAGCGCCATTCGGATTCATAGGGGCGCAAAGATAGAAAAAAACGGAGAATTCCGCAAGTTTACATTTGTGCTATAAACTGGGCGTACCTACTCCAGCAAGGGCGTATACATCACGATGGCGTTGTTTTCCGTGACCAGTTCTGTGGATTCTATGCCGGTGCTCAGACTGGTGGTCTTTTTCCAGATGCAGTTGTGACGGGTGTAGCCTCCCCACCACTGAAGTTCGAAACGGTGGTCTGTCTCGTAGACTTCGTATTTCGAGTAGGGCGGAATGTCGGAAGTTATGCAGCCGTTTAGATATTCGTCATCGACCCAGAGTTTAATCTGGAATGTGTGGTCTGTCTTATTTTCCAGCTGGAGGTCAATGTAGTTGTACGCAAGGGTTGCTCCGCAGGCGAAGGGGATGGTGCGTCCTGCATCAGGAAACACATCGAAACTGTGGCGCCATCTTTCCTTGATGGAGAGGTCTGTGTGCAGGGCCATCCAATACAGCAGGTTTCCCAGCTGGCATAATCCGCCTCCGATACCGGTGCCCACTTTCCCATTGTGGATCATCATTCCTTCCTTGTATCCTTTTCTCTTGGAAGGGCGTCCCACCAGCCGCCAAATGGAAAAAGTCTCTCCGGGTTTGATGACCACTCCGTCTAGTTTTGCGACAGCCAGTTTTAGATTGGTAATCTTGTTGTACTGAAGGTGCATGTCCACGTCTTTCAGCTTACGGAGCATCAAGGATCTGTGGTTCATCCACACATGGGGAAGGCTGGCCTTGCGGTCTACCCTCGAAAACTTCGTGCCGGAAAAATGCCAGGAGAGAATGCGCTTGACGATGTAGAACTCCTTGCCAAGAAAACGGCGGAGCTTGCTACGATGTATGGGCTTTTCTACCTGATGGATCATAGACAGTGCGAGGTGAGAGTCGCTGAAAAATATAAAAAAGGATGTGTGAGGGCTTGAAGGGGAATTTTAGAATGCAAGTCAAATAAACTAACAAAATTACGATGATTTTGAATGGCTCTGTAATCTGCTCCGAGTCTGTTCTTGCGGTAAAATGAAAAAAGGCTTGGGGTGGAAAAGGGAATGTTCGTTCGCAGTCACCCTGCTTCGCAGGGCTGCTCACTCACCCTAAAGGGCTTATCGCTTCGCTCAAAGCTCATTATTTTCCTTTTCGCACTTCGTGCATAAGAAAAATATTGACGCCTTCGGCGTCCGCTTGGTCGGCTCGGCAATAAAAATCTATAAATAGATTTTTACAGCACTCGCCTCGGGCGCTACTGCCGCCCCCTCTTCGAGGGTGCTTGATTCCCTTTCTCTACTTCTAAAAAAAAGAAAAACACCACTTTAGTGGTGTTCTTTCTTTTTAGAGCGGGAAAAGGGAATGATTCGTCGCCTGTCCCTGAGCTTCGCTCAGCAGGCTCCTCACCCTAAAGGGCCTATCGCTATGCTCAAGGTCCTGAATTCCACCCACGGGCTTCGCCCACGGTGTAATTCAGTCGCACCCTCGACCCCGAGGGGTCTTCTGTCCCGAGTCTGTTCTTGCGGTAAAATGAAAAAAGACACCCAAAAAGGATGTCTTTTTCATTTTAGAGCGGGAAAAGGGACTCGGACCCTCGACCCCGACCTTGGCAAGGTCGTGCTCTACCAACTGAGCTATTCCCGCGAGAGTGACCCAATATTAGAAATGAAATTTAGGTTTGTCAAGGGATTTGCAGTGAAAAAATTAAAATTGCGTTCTTTTTTCCCCTCAATTCGAAGGATCCTGCCTTGGTGCAGATGAATTTATGAGGGAGCGGGAGGGGGAGCTTGGCAAAAAAATCCTCGGAAATAAGGAAATCCTGGCCTAACTTGGAACAGAGGGACTGGATTCGGGAGGTGGTGTTCAGTACATCCCCGTGGTAGGCCATTTCGCTTCCGAAGTTTCCTACCTCTGCTGAAATTACCTTTCCGCAGTGGACAGCCGCCTTGAAATCGGGAATGACTCCATAGCGGCGGAGAAATTTCTTCTGGGTATGCTGCAGAGCGTCCTTGAAGTCATAAAAGCAGTTGAGCGGTCTTGCCTTGTGCTTGCAGGCGGAGGTCTTCCAGGTAAGGAATACGCCGTCTCCTGCAATCTGGTAAATCTCTCCGTGATTTTCTTCGCAGCAGTTGGATAGCAGCTTGTAGTAATCCTTGATAAAGGCGCTGTACTTTACGTTTCCCAGATCTTCGCAGATCGTGGTGGAGTTTTTCAGGTCCATGAACATGAAGACCAGGTCTTCTTCCTTGGGGTCCTGGTATTTCCCCAGAAGGGTGTTCACGAAGACCCTCGATCCGAATTTCTTATGGACGGAGCGGATAAACGTAATCAGATGCCCCAGCAGGAACAGTGCAAAAATGAGAACATGGGTAGAAGGATCCCTAAAGGTCTCCCTCACAAAATCCAGGGATGCTTCGTTGAGTATGCCTTCCTCGGCATCGACTTTCCATACAAGAAGACTTAGGATGAAGTTTGCGGTAATGGTCGCCAGAAAGAAGAAGGAACGGATGAGAAGTGCAGTGATTGCAGGTCGTCCGTCCATTTCGTCCTGAAGAATAACCACATCGTAGATGCCGTGGGATAGACCTGTAAACAGCGAGAGCTGGAACATTAAGATCAGCTTGTTAAATTCCAGCGCCTGGTAAGTACCGTACATAAAAAGCACTGTGGTGCCCAATGTAAGAATCACCCAGCTAGATATATAGAAGCAGAGAGCCTTGAACTTTCTCTGTGTTAAACGAGTCATCGCCATAGGTCAATCAGTGAATAAATAGGGGGAGAGCCCAGAACATTGCAATGATGATGATGTCCTTGTTGATATCGAGCAATGTGGAGGCTAGGAAGAATATGATGGTGGACAATGTAAGAAAGATAAGAAGCGGGATTCGCTTCTTAAACTTGGTTTTCCAGTTCTTTCTGTTTTCGTTCTCCATAACCTCATTCTCCATGTTCTCTATATAATCTAAATTATAAAAAAAAATTAAATTATTTTGAAAAAGTTATCTCGTAGGATCATGTTCGGCATTTATCTCCATATTCCCTTTTGCAAGAAAATTTGCGATTATTGCGATTTTCGTGTAATATCTGCAAATGAAAGGCTGTTTGGTGAATATTCCGACTTGATATGCCAGGAAATAGAATTTTTCAATTTTAGACACCCAGGGCTTCTGAAAACGGCTGAAACATTGTATTTGGGGGGTGGAACGCCTTCTGTTCTCCCCGGAGATAACCTCCGACAGATTTTTGCGTGTCTGGAGTCCGTAGGAGTGGCGATAGGAAATCTCCGGGAGGTTTCCATGGAGTTTAATCCGGAGTCTACAACGCCCCAAAGTATTGAAAATGCAATGGATTTAGGGGTGAAACGATTCAGCCTGGGGCTCCAGACCTTCGATCCGGAAATGTTAAGGCGGATTGGCCGTTCCCATTCGGTTGAAGCTGGAAAACAAGCCCTGGAACAGCTTCTGAAATATCCTGAAATACAGGTTTCCGGCGACCTCATGTTCAATCTGCCGGAACAGACCGTGGAAGGCTTCTTAAGGGATGTAGACTGTCTTTCGGACTATCCCCTGAACCATATCAGCTTTTATGGACTGACTGTAAATCCCAGGTCCATTTTAGGTCAGAAAGTTGAAAAGGGAATCTTTCATCTGGACGAAGACCTGTACGAACCGATGTATGCTGGCGGCGTGGAACTCCTTGAGAGAAAAGGATTTAGACGCTATGAGGTGTCTAATTTCGCAAAGCCCGGTTTTGAAAGCGCTCACAACCGGAATTACTGGGAGCGGGGCGAGTACGCGGGCTTTGGTCCAGGGGCGCACAGCTATGTGGGAAACACCCGTTTTTATGCGCCGGAGATGTATCCCCGTTGGCGCGAGTATGTGCGTGAAAATTGTCCCGAAAATCTCCTGACGAAAGATTCGCTAACCGAAGAAGATGTCCTGATGGAATTTTTCTGGCTGTCCCTTCGCCAGGCCTCCGGACTGGATTTGCGACAGCTTGAAAAAATGGGAAAGCGTCTTCCTGAAAAAAGCTACTCCAAGTGGCTGGACAAAGGTTTTCTGACCCTTGAACCCAGCGATGGAAAGCCCTCGAAACTAACCCTTTCTGGGCGAGGCTGGATCTTTATGGATGATATCGTTACGGACCTTGCGGAAAAGTGTTCCAACTTGGAATAACGCGCTGCTGCCAAACCTTGGGTTTAGAGCCCTATAACGCTTTTTTGCGTTTTGAAAATTCAAAAAAAAACATACATTTGGAAATGGATGGAAAGCGAAATTTCGTTTCGCAATTTTATGTGGTTATGAGGTCTACGATGTGGGTGCGCTATCAACATTTTTTCAGCTCAATCTGCTTGTTGTTGCTGTTGCTTGCGACAGGTGTTTTTGCTGTTGAAAAAATTGACTGCGTAAACTATTCCGGTGAACCGGATAGCCGCTGCATGTACCTGCGGGTTCTTTCCTCCAAGGGATTTGGCCTTTTTGTTGTGCCCGATGGAGAAGACGTTGTCTTGTCCAATGCCATTCCTAACGAGGACTTTTATGTCTACGCTCCCCTTGCCGATAATGATTCCGTTGAAGTGTTTCAGCAGGTGAGTGGTTCCAGGATTCCTGTGGGTCATATGGATATGGTAAATTCCGGGGAATCCCGCTATATTTCTCTTGGAATCAAGGGACTGTATCCCTATTCCAACATCGTGGTTGGAACGTCGGCAACCTCTACAGACGAACCAAACATTTTCCGTGTCTATAATTTTTACGCCCCGGCACTCAAGTACTATGTCGACGGAACGGAGGTGACGGATCTTTCCAAACTGCAGTTGGAGGTTGGTGATACCCTGCGGGTGGATGTTCAGGCTGTCGTAACCATGGGGCCTTCTACAAATACCCTGGATACTACGGTAACGGAAAAGTTTTTCGTTTCTGCTACAGGTGCCAGCGCAGATCTTGATTTCCGTAAGCTGTCCGGAAAATCCCTGGACGAAGTCGGTGGCGTTCCCTATGTGGATCTAAAAAACGGTGAAGGAAGCTTTCTGGTCATGGCCCCTAGGGCGGTTACCGACGGGTCTACATTTACCCTGAGCGGGTACAAGGATACTAAGGACCCGAAACACTTCTTTGTGGTTGGTCCTTTCCCAGGCGACCTTCAGTTTGTAAATCCCGACATGCCCATTCTTGAAAAGGCTGCCATTTACGATGTGGATGGGGATGGTATCGGCGATAGCATTTCCACCTGGTTCGGAGGCAAGATGGATTCCGTGGAGGTGAAGAAGTTCTTCTACACTTGGCCTACGGACAAAAAGTTCAATGAATATGGCGGCGATGTAAAGAACCTCAGTAAAGGTTTTGGACTTCCCGATGTTGATGTGGATCTTCAGTCTGAAGATGCGACTGGCGCAGTCAAGGCCTATGTCTGTTCTTCCGTAGGTAATCGCTGCGATACCTTGAAGACTGCCTTGCTGGATAGTATCGGCGCCGTAATCCAGATGGCAACCTTGGTAAAAGGCAACTCTACGACTGATACTTTGGTTCTTCGCTTCAACAAGAGTCTGGATACGGCCTGGACCGAAGGTGACGGTTTGATGGTCAATGGAAAATCCATCGATGTGGAAGCCATCAGGAAGGTTGAAAATGTATGGACCTTTGTGGTGGAATCCGGTGTGGTTTCTGTAGGGGACAGAATAAAAATCGAAACCACCTGCGAAAAGGTTCTTACTGCTGCGGATGGCGTTTCTACCAAGAAGAATAACCAGGAAGTTGTAGTAAAGAATGCAGGACGGGTCTACATGGATGGCGAGAATAACGGCTTCTATGACCGCGATGGGGATGGTCGTATGGATAGCGCTTCCGTTGGTTTTGACATGCCTGTGACCGAAGACGACCTGAAGAACATGGAACTGATTTTCTACTGGCTGGATAACGATGGCGATGTTATTGAAATTAAACCTTCTCCCCGTGACCTGACGATTTCCGATGACGGCCTGGTGGTGGGTTTTGCCCTGGATCCTCAGAAGTTCAATGTTATGGAAATGCTGACATCCATCGATTCCAGTAGGGTTTCTAGGAAGTCTACTCAGAAGAAATACGGCTATGTTGCCATGACCAACAAGATGACTGTGGACGGCAAGGATACCACGGAAGAGTTTCTGTTCGACATGAACGATTACATGGCTCCTGTGATTGCCGAAAACTTCCTGAACCCGGAATCCTTCCAGTACATGGCTCCGGATAAGTTTACGGTGACATTCTCCGAAGCCATTGACTACGAAAAATTTTCCATGACGGATGATTGCCTTGCTTTCTATGTGGATGGGGCCTGGATGCATTACAGTTTGACCTCTGCGGAATGGAGTGACGGTGGCCGTAAGGTAACGTTCTTCATGGAAGCCGGAGAAGACCTGGCGGAGCGCATGAATCCTGCAGACTCTGTCCGTTTTGATAATTTCACTTCGGGTCTTGTTGACATGAAGGGAAATCTGGTTTCTGAAAAGTCTCCTGCAGTCATGGTGGAAGGCGATCCCCGCGTGATTATGAAGACCACCTCCTTTGCGGACTTGAACCGTGCCCAGGAACTTAGCGACAAGGTGAAGCCTTTCTCCATTGACCATGTGGCCGACAAACTGGATAAGGATGACGCGTCCTCTCTCGGGGTGCTTATGGATATCGGTTTCTCCACCATCATGAAGAATGATTCCGGTGTAACTGCCCTGGACCTGGAAAATAGCGGTCTTACCTGGGAACTTAACGTTTACACTAATCTGGGTGTCTATGTAGGTGGTGCCTCCGGAAAAATTTCCTGTGATGATTCGTTCTTCAAGGGGAACTGCTTTGAAAATCCGGATAAGCTCTATGTCCGCTGGAATATGCGCTCCGACGATGGCCGTCGGGTTGGTGTTGGCGTCTACCTTGCAAAGTTCAAGGTGAAAGTCTTTGGTGCAAAGGATGAATTTTTGATTGAAAGAGTATTTAGGTGGGGGGTAGGTGCTTCCCGGAAGTGACTTGCCTAAATGACTTTTTCAGAGGTTAGCGATATGTTGAAAATGACAAAGTACATCACTGCTTTGCTTATGCTCATGGCGGCAACGTCTGCCATGTCTGCGGAATATGCTGCTCCGGAAAATCCTGCAACGGGTATCTGGATTCAGCAGGTGGGTGAAATCGTTCCTCATGCAGGGACGAAGGCTACTTTGTATTACACGAAGTACGCCCAGAACGATCGAGTGAAGAGCATCAGCTATCAGTATAATGGTGCCGGTTACTTGTTGATGAAACCCTCCGACAAGAAGACCCTCTGTACTTCCGATGATGGTCTTGCCGGTGCAGACGGTATCGTTCACCATCCGGATGGAGACTTGCTCATTGCGGGGCAGGGGACTAGCGTCCATAAGGTAAGCAAGACCGCCAAGGCAAATGGAGGCAAGTGCCTGGTTTCAACTGCAAAGCCCGCTACTTCTACCAGCGGTTTCTGGCATTTGATGATGGACCCCAACCAGAAAAATCTGTGGGGTGCCGGTATTCCGGGACCGCTGTATCGCTTTTCCACCGAAATGGGTGGCGTTAACCAGAATAACTTTGCTGAAAAAGGCTACCATGTAAAGCTTTTGCCTGCAAAGGATAGTCGTCGAAAGGATTCTGTCCTTGCAACCATTATCTGGGATGGTGAAGGCCAGGCTTTCTTTACCTATTCCGATTATTTTGGTGGTGGCTGCGAAGCTTCCAGTGGTACGCTTTGTTCCCAGTCTGCGAAGGATAAGAGAAAGGCTGGTGCCTACTTTGGCATGTTCACGGATACGGTATGGACAAAGGTCAATGCGACCAATCAGAAAACCATCGGTGGAAAAATTGGAGATTCCGTCATTACGGCTTTTAATACGAAAATCCTGATTGACTCTCTGGAAGGGGCCCACGGTGGAACCTATGACCCCTATTCCAAGACCATCTTTGTCTTTGGCGGAGCCCGCATTGTTCAAATTTTGCCCTATAGGGAAAATGGGGAAGTCAAGGCAAAAGTGGTTGCCCATATTGACCTTCGTGATTTCTTCTTTGTGGAATCCCTGGAAAACTTGACTCTTCCGAGAACGAATGATGGCGGTTATGTCGGCTGGCGTCTGGATCAGGGAACTGTAGATGGCTATGGACACTTGTTTGTGGCGAGCAATACGGGACATATGGTCTTTGTAGACTATACTGCAAATCCCAAGATGTACATTAACGACAATGTTCTCGTTCATCTGCAGTGGATAGATAACTATCTCGATGACCTGGCGCCTCTTTCCGGAGTGAGTGTGGACCGCGATACGGCGAGCACCGGTACGGACCTGAACATTTCCAGCAGCGCACACCAGAGTAGTTCCTCCCTTGAAATTTATGAGGAATCCTCCAGCAGCAGGGCTTCTTCTAGTAGTTCTGCAAAATCCAGTAGCAGTATTTCCAGCAGTGGTTCTACGGGTACATCCTCTGCATCAGAATCCTCATCCAGCGGTTCAGGGCCTTCCTCTAGTGGTTCTATAGGTTCCTCCGCTTCCGTCCCCGGATCCAGTGGCAGTATTTCCAGCAGCGGTTCCACGGGTACATCCTCTGCATCAGAATCCTCATCCAGCGGTTCCGAGCCTTCCTCTAGTGGTTCTATAGGCTCCTCCACATCCGCCCCCGGATCCAGTGGCAGTGTTTCCAGCAGCGGTTCCACGGGTGCATCCTCTGCATCAGAATCCTCTTCCAGCGGTTCCGAGCCTTCCTCTAGCGGCTCCATAGGCTCTTCCGGATCTACAGGAAGTTCTTCCGGTTCAGAACCTTCCTCCAGTAGTTCTTATGGTCCCTCCTCCAGCGCTAACCATGGTTCCGGTCTGGACATAGACGATCAGTCCAGTTCCTCGAATCGCTATTTCGGTGTGGAAGACTTCGATATTGACGATGTGGATCCTGAAGAATCCTACCCCAATCCCGAAGACTTTGAAAAGGGCGATAGCATCGTGACTTCTACGGTTGTGCTTGTTCCCACGGACCCGGATCCGTCCAATCCTAACATTGTAATCATTAACGGTAATAACTATCTCCTGGGGGATGATCCCACGGGGCTTCCCATGGACCTGCATTACAATTCCGGCAAGGATTCTGCCAAGGTCGGGGATGTAATTGCCATTACCCTGGATAAGGACAAGGTAGACGAATACTTCAGGGATGTGGATTCCCTGAAATTCATCGGCGATGGGGAAGTGAAGTTGATTGATCCTGTAACAGGGGAAAAGACGGATGTCATCAAGAAGAATGCCGACGGTACGGTAACGGTCTTTGTTACTGCGGACAAGGTGGTGAACGGTGGCTCCATCAAGGTTGTCGGCGGGGATACCAAGGTTGTCATCGACAACATCAACTTCTTTGATCCTATTCCGGAAACCCGGGTGGGCTACATCAAGGATTCCGACAATGATATGACCCTGGACTATATGGAAATTCTCCTGAAGGATACGCTTTCTGCAACATACCTGCTGGACAATGTATGGATTGTAGTGGGGAAGGATACGGTCAAGTGTACTAACCCCAGGATGAACAGCTCCAGTGACCGTATTCTTGTGGATGTGAGCGATCTAAAGCTTCCCGATGCGGATAAGTTCCCGGTGGAGGATGCCAAGGCTATTATTTCCTATAGCGATAAGAGCTCTGGTGCGGTTCATTATCGAGACACCAAGCTGATTAAACTTGGAAGTAACGTTATTCGGGATGCCTACGCAATTCGTAGTTCCAGCGGAAAGGATTCCCTGTTCATCCAGTTCAATATCGATTTGATTCCTGCCGATGTAGGGGCTCCTGAGATGCTGGTCATGCTGAAACAGGAAGGGGATCGCTATGGCTTTAATCTTGACCAGGTTTCCAAGGTCTACATGCCTGCAAAGGACATTATTATCATTACCGGAGAAAAGTTCGGTCTGAAGGGAGACTTGAAGGATAGTGTATCCCTGTACCCGGGAGTGTCGTTCAGCGAACTGCCCTACATCACTTCCGATGAATACGAACGTGAGGTTCCCGTGACCGTGGTGGATCGCTTCCCCTCGGCAAGGAACGTGGAGTACTGGGATACCGACGGCAATGGAACCTTGGACCAGGTTGTTGCAGTCTTTGACAGAAAGCTGACTGCCGCTGATATCGATAGCACTCTCTATATGTCCTTCCCTTGGTACAGCTATCGCGGAATGCTTATCCAGCTACAGGCTCAGCCTGCTGATCTGGAAATCGATCCCCAGGATTCCACTCGTGTTATCTGGAAGGTTCGTTCTACGACCCGCCTGGCAGAAGGGGTGACCAGCATCAGTGATAAGCTGCCGCCGGCAACCATCTACACCTACTATCCTATCTTTGGTGAAACTTTTGTAAATGAGGAAACCGCAGTCCTGGTTGACAAGATGTCTCCGGTGGTGTCTTCTGCGACCTTGAGCTACGGCAAGAAGGCGGATACCCTGGTGGTTACCTTCTCCGAGCCTATCATGACCAAGAACCTGAAGGGGGATGACTTCTTCTCCTTCATTCACGGAAATGAAACCATTGAGCTGGATCCCACCCGTATCGACTGGTCCTCTGATGGTATGTCTGCCAAGCTGATTCTGGACGGTAGCGTTGCTACGATCCTTCCGGGAGATTCCCTGCTGGTCCGCCGTGGAGAAAAGGATGCGATTAGGGATAACTATGGAAATATCGCGGGTGAAAATCCCCAGCCGGTGGTGATTGGCGGCCTGTTGAACCATCTGGTGGAATCTACCAATATGGGTTCCTTCGATGCTAGCGACGACCGGGTGGTGGATGAGGGTGAAAAGCAGAATTATACCCTCCAGACGGTAAGCTCCGTTAACCTTCGCTATGTTCCGGGATCTACCACCAAGGAAGATATGGAGAAGGAGGGGGCCTTGGGCCAGCTAGTTCAGCTGGGTGAACGTTTTGTTCCTCAGTTGCTGGATCGGGCTCAAGTTTCCGCAGATGGTTCCTACGACCCCTCTGTTCTTGATTCCCTGAAGGCGGAAGATGTGTTTATCTCCTTCATCGTGAACTATACGGACCATTTGGGACAGTATGTCAACGATACCATTATTACAGTTCCCTGTAATAGTCCAAAGTTTGGCGGAAACTGCCTGGAAACCGACAAGAAGGTCTTTGTGAACTGGAATTTCAAGGACCATCGTGGCCGGTTTGTGGGGACGGGTGTCTATAATGTGCAGTTCAAGATGATTGTCCGTTATGAAAACAAGAAAATCGAGGAGGAAATGAGAGACAAGTGGGGTGTCCGCCGTAAAAAGCGGAAATGATACGAAAATCCTTAAATTTTCAGAAATTCGGCCCTTTTTGGACCGAATTTCGTTGTTTATGAGGATTTTTTTTACTTCATCGTTGCTGTTTTGTCAATGATAATTGCTTTTTGCGTTAAAAGGGACTATTGAATGTAAATTAAATGTTTCTATATTTGAGTCCAGTTTTTTTAGGAAGGATTTAACAATATGAAAAAACTTCTTGCAGCATCTCTTTTGACTGCAGGCGTAGCATTCGCTCAGAGTGGTATTGCCGGTGGTCAGGACGGTTTGCATCAGTACAATGCAAATACCATGGGCCAGTGGCGTTTTGAACTGGGTACCGGTGGTAATGTCTCCCTGGATAACTGGTCCCTGGCAAAGGGCGGTGTCGTTAAGGACGCCAAGACTGGCAAGGATTTCGGCATTTACGAAATCGACGGTTCCTTTGCAGGTAACTTCAACTTTTCTATGGGTCTGTTCAGCTGGATGGACATCGGTTTTAACCAGTCCCTGAACTATGACTATGCAGGTTCCAGCACCGGTCTGGAAGAAGATCATCACATGACCACCATCGGTCTGGGTGACTTCGAAGGCTGGGTCAAGTTTGCCCTGCCCTTTACCAGCGATAGCTCCGTCATGAGCTTTGCTGCAATCGTTCGCGCAACTGGTGCGATTGGTGAAACCGCTGCCGGTATCCGCCCCCGTCACGCATGGTATGTGGGCCCCGGTGGCTTCACTGAACCGTTTACTGCAAATGGTCCTACCATTGGTGCCGACTTGATCATGACCGCCGACTGGACCAAGCGTGGCGTGCCTCTGCGCTGGAACACCCAGGTTGGCTTTATCTTCGCTCTCGAAGAAGATTACCCCAATGCCATTACCTATAGCACCGGTCTGAACTGGTTCCTCCACAAGAAGGTGGATGCCTTCCTGGAATACTCCGGTGAAATGCGCGTTTCCGGTGACTACGATTTCGAGTTCATGATCGATCCCAACATCATTACTCCGGGTTTCCGTTTCCACCTGAGCCGTTCCCTGGATCTGGGTATTGGTCTCGAAGTTGCACTCCGCAACGTAAAGAACTTGACCTACAAGTACAGCAAGGAAATGGATGAGGATGATTACATTGCCATCCACCGCTATGGCGAACATGGCGAACATGCTACTTATGGCTATGCTTCTACTCCTCTCTATGCTGGTGCCGCTACCTTGGTCTACCGCTTCGGTGGCGATGACGAAGATCCGGCTGTAGCTGCTGCCCAGTCCTTTGCTGTGGACTCTACCGCACAGGCCCGTCTGGATTCCCTGGTTGCCGCTCGCGCTGTTCGTAACGATTCTCTCGCCCGCGTCGATAGCGACAAGGACGGTATCGTGGATCTTAAGGACCAGTGCCCCAACACCCAGGAAGGTGTAAGCGTCGATAGCCTTGGCTGCCCGCTGGATGCCGACAAGGATGGCGTACCTGATGGTCTGGATAAGTGCCCGTCTACCGAAGCGGGTGCTCCGGTTGGTCCGGATGGTTGCGAAACCGACTTCGACAAGGATGGCGTTGCTGACCATAAGGATAAGTGCCCCAATACCGCTGAAGGTGTAAAGGTTGATGCAACTGGTTGCCCAGTGGACACTGACAATGATGGCATTGCTGACGATAAGGATAAGTGCCCCAATACCGCTGCCGGCATTACTGTTGATGAAACTGGTTGCCCCAAGGATTTCGACAAGGATGGCGTTCCTGACTCTCAGGACAAGTGCCCCAACACTGCTGCTGGCATTACCGTTGGTGCCGATGGTTGCTCTCTTGACGGCGACAAGGACGGCGTTCCCGATGGTCTGGACAAGTGCCCCAATACCGAAGCCGGTATCACCGTTGACGAAAACGGCTGCGACCTGGACTTCGACAAGGATGGCATTCCCGACGTGAAGGACAAGTGCCCCAACACTCTCCCTGGCGTTAAGGTCAAGGAAGATGGTTGCCCGGTCAACAAGAAGCAGGACCTGGATGCACTCAAGAAGGGTATTCAGTTCAAGAACAACTCTGCTAAGCTGACCTCCAAGAGCTATGGTACCTTGGATGATATCGTGAAGCTCATGAATCAGATTCCTGAAGCAAATCTGGAAGTCCAGGGCCATACCGATAATGTTGGTTCTGACGATGCAAACCAGAAGCTTTCCCAGGCACGCGCTCAGGCAGTGATGGACTACTTCACCAAGAAGGGCATCGCTTCCGATCGTCTCCGTGCAGTTGGTTACGGTCCTACCAAGCCTATCGCCGACAACAAGGATAAGGCTGGCCGTGAAAAGAACCGCCGCGTGGAACTGGTTCCGTTCTCCAAGTAATAGACTTTAAAAAAGTTTTTGCTTAAGAAAGTCCCCTGCTTTAGCAGGGGATTTTTTTGTATTTGAAAGTTGCTATTATTTCTTCAAAAAGGTTTGGTATATTATGAAGTTCTTTGTTACCGGTGTGAACGGCCAGTTGGGTCATGACGTGATGAATGAATTGATCCGACGTGGTCATGTGGGTGTCGGTTCCGACATCGCTCCTGAATATGCTGGCGTTGCGGATGGTTCTCCGGTTACTTGCGCTGAGTATCGTCAGATGGATATTACGGATTCTGTGGCTGTGGACCGGGTCATCGAGGAGGTCAAGCCCGATGCCGTAATCCATTGTGCCGCCTGGACTGCCGTGGACATGGCCGAAGATGATGCTCTTGTTGCAAAGGTTCGCGGGATTAACGCGGGTGGTACCCAGAATATTGCCGATGCCTGCAAGTATCGTGGCTGCAAGATGACTTACATCAGTACGGATTACGTTTTTGATGGACAGGGGACTGAACCATGGAAACCGGACTGCAAGGACTACAAGCCCTTGAATGTCTATGGACAGACCAAGCTGGAAGGGGAACTTGCAGTTTCCAATACTCTGGAAAAGTTCTTTATCGTCCGTATCGCCTGGGTATTTGGCTTGAATGGGAAGAACTTCATTAAGACCATGTTGAACGTGGGTAAAAATCACGACACGGTCCGTGTGGTGAATGACCAGATCGGAACGCCGACCTATACTTTTGATTTGGCTCGTCTCCTGGTTGATATGAATGAAACCGAAAAGTATGGTTACTATCACGCCACGAATGAAGGTGGCTTTATTAGCTGGTATGACTTTACGGTGGAGATTTATCGTCAGGCAGGACTGGCAACGAAGGTTCTTCCGGTAACAACTGCGGAGTATGGACTTTCCAAGGCGGCGCGACCTTTTAACAGCCGTCTGGATAAGAGCAAACTGGTTGAAGCAGGCTTTAAGCCCTTGCCTACATGGCAGGATGCCTTAGGCAGATACCTGAAGGAAATTAAGGAATGAAAGTCCTAGTCACAGGTGCGGCCGGATTTATAGGGTCAAAGCTGATGTATATGCTCGCCGCCCGCGGAGACGAGGTGGTTGGTGTTGATAATATCAACGACTATTATGATGTCCGCTTGAAATATGGGCGCCTTAGGGAGTGCGGTTTTGACATTCCCGAAGACCAGCTGGAATTTGGAAAGGTAGTCCTGAACTCCAGGTTCGCAAAATGCAGCTTTATTCGTTTATCTATAGATGACAAGGCTTCGCTGGACTCCTTGTTTTCTGCGGGACATTTCCAGAAAGTGGTTAATTTGGCCGCTCAGGCCGGCGTTCGTTATTCCATCACAAATCCCTATGCCTATATGCAGAGTAACCTGGTAGGATTTCTCAACATCCTGGAGGCTTGCCGGAACTTTAAGGTAGAGCATCTGGTGTTTGCCTCGTCCAGTTCCGTATATGGTCTGAATACCAAGGTTCCCTATAGTGAAGACGATAAGGTGGATTCCCCGGTAAGTCTTTATGCGGCAAGTAAGAAGAGTAACGAACTGATGGCGCATGCCTATAGTAAGCTTTATTCCTTGCCGGTGACAGGGCTTAGATTTTTTACCGTGTATGGTCCCTGGGGGCGTCCCGATATGTCTCCCATGCTTTTTGCCAAGGCAATTTCCAGGGGTGAACCCATTAAGGTTTTCAACAACGGCGACATGATCCGGGATTTCACCTACATCGACGATATTGCGGAAGGTACCATTCATGCCCTGGACTGTAAGCCTGACGCCGCCCAGTGCGAAAATGGTGTGGCTTACAAGATCTATAACATCGGATGTAGCCATCCTGTAAAATTGATGGACTTTATTAGCGAAATCGAAACGGCCTATGGAGAACCGGCAAAAAAGGAATTTTTGCCCATGCAGCCGGGGGATGTCTACCAGACCAATGCCGATACCGCGAAACTGGAGTCGGAATGTGGCTATAAGCCTCATTGGAGTCTTCATGACGGCATCGGCCAGTTCATGGCCTGGTACAAGAGCGAAAAGAACCCTCTGCGGTAAATTCTCAAAAAAATCCTGAATGAATTCCTGGAGTAAGCGGAAAAACTTCCTTTTCGCTTACTTTTTTCGTAGATTCCTGTTGTCGCTTGCGATTAGTATAGCTACATTTTATCCGTCTATACAACATATAGGTGGAATTATGAAAAAAACAATTAGTTCTGTAGTCGCTGGCTCCTTGATGGCTGCCGGTCTCGCATGTGCCCAGACAGGCCTTGCAGGCGGTCAGGAAGGCTTGCACCAGCACACTGCAAATACACTGGGTCAGTGGGGCTTCTCCTTCGCTGCCGGTGGTGATGTTTCCTTCGATAACTATTCCCTTGCTAGCGGTGGCGTTATGACCACCGATAAGGGTCAGACCATCGAATTGAACGAATCTGCAATTTCCATTAGCGCAAATGTTAGTGCCGCCATTGGTTTTACCAATTGGTTTGACATGGGTGTTAGCTTCCCCATCTACTTTGATATGGCTACCGACAAGCAGAATCGCTTGGCTGGTAACAATATGACCGATATCGGTATCGGTGACCTGGAAGCCTGGGCTAAGTTCCGCATCGTGGGCAAGAACGACTCCTTCTTCAAGTTGGCCTTGCTTGCAAACTTCTATGCTCCTACAGGTTCTGATGACGCAGGTATCCGTCCTCGTCACTCCTGGTACCTGAGTTGGACCACTAAGGCCTATACTGGCGATGAGATGGCTGCAGGCTTGAGCGCAATCCTCTCCCTGCACTGGAGCAAGGTTCACTGGAATACCCAGGTTGGTTATGTCCAGCCCTTTGATTTTGACTATGATAACTATTCCGGCGCTATTACCTATAGCACAGGTCTTACCTATAAGCCGGCTAGCATGATCGACCTGTTCCTGGAACTTTCCGGCGAAGCTCATACCAACGACTTCCGCGCACCCTTCGATCCGGCTGTTGATCCTATGATCGTTACTCCGGGTGCCCGTTTCCATCTTTCCGACAATATCGACCTGGCTCTGGGTGTTGACATCGGCGCCCGTATCGTGAAGAACCTGGATTACGATGCCGAGAAGGATCGTAAGGAAAAGCAGGGCTTTGAAATCTATTACAAGGACGACAAGGGTACTCTGAAGTATGACTACTCTTCTACTCCGCTGCTGGCCGCTACTGCCAACCTGACCTGGAACTTCGGTGGTCACAACGACAAGGCCGCCAAGGAACAGGCTCGTATTGATTCCCTGGTAAAGGTCATGGCAGAAAAGATCGCTCAGGAAAAGCTTGATTCCGCACTGAAGGAAATGAAGCCTGTTGTCCGTGTTGATACGCTGACCAAGACCGATACTCTTGCCGTAACCAAGACTGACACCCTCTCCATCACCAAGACCGATACTCTGTCCATCACCAAGACCGATACCGTAAAGGTTGTTGATCTGGTTGCTGATTCCCTGAACAAGGCCAAGATGGACTCTATCGCCGCCGTGAGCGATTCTCTGGCACGCCTCTCCGCAGACGATGACAAGGATGGCATTCCCAATATGAGTGACAAGTGCCCGGATACCAAGCCTGGTATCGTTGTCGGTGCAGATGGCTGCGAAGTGGATACCGACGGTGACGGCGTTGTTGACTCTCAGGACAAGTGCCCTGCTTCTACCCATGGCGCACCGGTGGATGCCGAAGGTTGCGAACTGGACGAAGATGGCGATGGCATTGTTGATGCAAAGGATGCATGCCCCGCTACCCTCAGCGGTGTGAATATTGACGAAAAGGGTTGCCCCACCAACAAGGATGAGGATCTGGTAAAGCTCCAGGCTCTGATCAAGTTCGGTAAGGGTAATGCAAAGATTGCCAAGGCATCCAACAAGACCTTGGATAAGATTGCTAAGCTCATGATTGCTCGTGAAGCTCTCCGTATCGAAATTCAGTCTCACACTGATGAAAAGGGTGCTGACGCTGACGCAAATATGGAACTGTCCCAGAAGCGCGCCCAGGCCGTTGTGGACTACCTGGTAAAGAAGGGTGTACCTTCCAAGCATGTACGTGCCGCCGGTAAGGGAAGTACCGAACTGGTTGTTCCCCAGAAGCCTGCTAAGAAGGGCAAGAAGGTGAAGAGCAACCCCAAGAACGTTCGCGTTGTTTTGGCTGCACACACTAAGAAGCCGAAGGCTGAAGCAGCTCCGGCACCTGCCGCTGAAGCAGCTCCGGCTGCCGCACCTGCAGCACAGCCCGCTGCAGACGCTGCTCCGGCTCCTGCCGCAAAGTAAGGAACTCCTGAAGCCCATGTCGTAAATGACTGAGCTTCAATGGCGTGTAAAATAAGTCCGTCCCTTGGAAAAGGGATGGGCTTTTTTATATTTTACTTACAAAATAGGAGCCTCTATGAAAGGTATCGTTCTTGCCGGTGGTTCGGGCACCCGCTTATACCCGCTGACCATGGTCACTTCAAAACAGCTTTTGCCGGTTTACGACAAGCCCATGATTTACTATCCGCTTTCCACTCTCATGTTAGCGGGTATTCGTGATATCCTGATTATTTCCACTCCTACGGATTTGCCTAATTTTGAACGCCTGCTGGGGGACGGTTCCTCCATGGGCCTGAACTTGAGTTACAAGGTGCAGCCTAGTCCCGATGGCCTGGCTCAGGCTTTCATTCTGGGCGAGGAATTTATCGGAGATGACTGCTGCGCCATGGTTCTTGGCGATAATATTTTCTATGGTAACGGCTTTAGCCCGCTCCTGAAGGCTGCGGTAAAAAATGCAGAAGAAAAAGGCCGCGCCAGTGTGTTCGGTTACTATGTCGATGATCCTGAACGATTCGGCGTGGTGGAATTTGACGATACCGGCAAGGTAATCTCGGTAGAAGAAAAGCCCAAGGAACCCAAGAGCAACTACGCTATCACGGGGCTCTATTTTTATGACAATCGCGTGTGCGGGTTCGCAAAAAAACAAAAACCCAGCGCCCGTGGCGAACTGGAAATCACTGACCTGAACAAGACCTATCTGGATATGGGCGAGTTGGATGTGAAACTCCTTGGTCGCGGTTTTGCGTGGCTGGATACGGGTACCATGGATAGCTTGATTGAAGCTGGTGATTTCGTGAAGATGGTGGAGAACCGTCAGGGGATCCAGATTAGCGCGGTTGAAGAAATCGCCTACATCAACGGCTGGATCACCAAGGAAAAGCTGCTGGAATCTGCCGCCAAGTATGGCAAGAGCCCCTACGGCCAGCATTTGAGAAAAGTCGCAGAAGGAAAGATTAGGTATTAGTTAGGGTATAGGGTATAGGACTCAATCCCTAACCCCTAGACCCTGTCCCCTCAGACGAATTTATTACGAGGTTCTTTTATCATGGGAAAGTTTAATTTTATCAAGACTAGTATTGAAGGTGTGACCATCGTGGAACCCACCGTTTATGGCGACCATCGTGGCTACTTCATGGAAACCTACAACAAGGCTGAGTTCGACGCGGCAGGCCTCGACATGGTCTTTGTGCAGGACAACGAATCCAAGTCCAAGAAGGGCGTGCTCCGCGGTCTTCATTTCCAGAAGAAAAATCCCCAGGGCAAGCTGGTCCGCGTGCTGGAAGGCGAAGTCTACGATGTAGCTGTGGACCTGCGCAAGGGTAGCCCGACTTTCGGCAAGTATGAAGGCGTTGTGCTCAGTGCCGAAAACAAGCGTCAGTTCTATATTCCAGAAGGCTTCGCCCATGGCTTTGTAGTCCTTAGCGAGACTGCAACTTTTGTATACAAGTGTACTCGTCTCTATGACCCCACAGATGAAGGCGGCCTGTTCTGGAACGACCCTGCCATCGGCATCCAGTGGCCCGTGGGTAATGGCTTCGAACCCCTCCTCAGCGAAAAGGACACTAAGAATCCGCTCTTGAAGGATTTGGGATTTGCGTTTGAACTATAATGTCATTCTCGCGAAAGCGAGAATCTAGATTCACGGTCTTCCCCGTCAAGCGAGGACAAACGCCGGGAATGACAAAAGGAAAAGAAGATGAAAAATATCGTAATCACCGGTGGTGCAGGCTTTATTGGTAGCCACGTTGTGCGCCTGTTCGTGAATAAGTACCCGCAGTACAATATCATCAATTTGGATAAGCTGACTTACGCTGGTAACCTTGCCAACCTCAAGGATATTGAGGACAAGCCTAATTACAAGTTCGTGAAGATGGACATTTGCGACTTCGACGCTTTCTACAAGCTGATGCAGTACGAAAAAATCGACGGCATCATTCATCTGGCTGCCGAAAGCCATGTGGACCGTTCCATCAAGGATCCGTTCACCTTCGCACGTACTAACGTGATGGGAACTCTGGCTCTGCTCCAGGCTGCAAAGCTCTACTGGGAATCTCTGCCCGAAAAGTACGAAGGCAAGCGCTTCTACCATATTTCAACCGACGAAGTTTATGGCGCCCTCAAGATGAACCATCCCGAAGGCATTGAGCCGCCGTTTACTACTACGGCCTCCAGCTCTGAACATCACCTGGCTTACGGCGACGACTTCTTCTACGAAACTACTAAGTACACTCCGCATTCTCCGTATTCTGCTTCTAAGGCTGGCTCTGACCATTTTGTGCGCGCCTTCCACGACACCTACGGCATGCCCACAATCGTGACCAACTGCAGTAACAACTACGGTCCGTACCAGTTCCCAGAAAAGTTGATCCCGCTGTTCATCAACAACATTCGTCACAAGAAGCCGCTTCCGGTTTACGGCAAGGGCGAGAACGTTCGTGACTGGCTCTTTGTCGAAGATCACGCCCGCGCTATCGACGTTATCTTCCACAACGGAAAGATTGCCGAGACCTACAACATCGGCGGCTTCAACGAATGGAAGAACATCGACATCATCAAGGTTGTGATCAAGACTGTAGACAAACTATTGGGTCGTGCCGAGGGCGAAGACCTTGACCTCATCACTTATGTTACCGACCGTCTTGGCCACGACGCACGCTATGCTATCGACAGTACCAAGCTCCAGAAGGAACTTGGTTGGGAACCGTCCTTGCAGTTCGAGGAAGGCATCGAGAAGACTGTCAAGTGGTATCTGGACAACCAGGAATGGCTGGACAACATCACCAGCGGCGATTACGAAAAGTACTACGAGAATATGTACAAGGGCAAGGTTTAATCAACCTTGTAATCATAAAAACGCGACTGCGTCATTCTGAGTGGCGCAGCCACGAAGACTCCAGAAACATAAAAAAGAGGGCATCCTGTTGGATGTCCTCTTTTAAGTTTTTCTAGAAAGCCCAAAGCCAACTTGCGTTGGCGTGGACGAAGAATTACTTCAGTTCAGCGAGAGCCTTTTGTACATTCGCTACGCTCATGTACCAAGTACTAGCCTCGGTCATAGACAAATGAATTTGTCTGCGACACTCGGCTTACGTACTTGTCGTTCTTACTTCAGTTCAGCCAAAGCCTTCTCATTCTTAGCAATGATATCCTGCTGAGTAGCCAGCTTGACACGTTCTGCGTTGACGACGGCTTCGGGAGCGCCAGAAACGAACTTCTCGTTGCTGAGCTTCTTTTCGATGCTAGCAGCAAAGCTCTTGGCCTTTTCGATTTCCTTTTCGAGGCGTGCGATTTCTGCAGCCGGGTCAAGGATACCTTCCAGCGGGATGAAGAGTTCGCCACCGGGCACAACGGCAGAGGCGCTGAACTTGGGCTTTGCGGCCTTCACGCCAACGGTAATGCTTTCGATGCCACCCAGTTCGGTGATGATGGCGAGGCATGCATTCACGGAAGCTTCGGTTGCTGCGTCGTCCACAGAAACAACGGCCTTCAGCTTGGTTGCCGGAGAAACGCTATAACGGCCACGGACACCGCGAACGGCTTCCACCACGGCGAATGCCTGGTCGAAGGCGGCTTCGATATCCTTGTTGATGAGAGATTCATCAGCGGTGGGCCAGGGGCGGCTGATCACCATTTCGGAACCCTGGAACAGGATGCTGTTCAGTTCTTCAGTGATGAAGGGCATTACCGGGTGGAGAAGGTCAAGGACGTTCTTCAGCACGTAGCTGAGGATTGCCATGGCGTTCTTCTTTTCGGCGTCCAAAGTTTCACGGTTGATCACTGCCTTCTTGATTTGCGCAAGCGCCAAATGCTAGCCTCGGTCATGGACAAATATATTTGTCCGCGACACTCGGCTTGTGCATTTGTCAAGGTACTGGCTGCAAACGTCATCCCACACGAAGAATTCTGTTTTTATGGGCGTTCCCTTGCCTACGCAAGGTCGGGCTATATTTTAGGGGCTGCCGTCTGCGCTTCGCTTATCGCCAACCTCCTAAAACGGAGCATTGCATCGCAAGTCTCCGCCCCAAGGGGTCACTATCCCTAACGCAAAACGCTAGTCATCTGCCTCGTTAGCCAGCTTGATAAAGTTGTCAAAAGCCTCGATTATGGAGTCTGCGTTTGTATAAGACTTACGGATAATCAAGAACGAATAGGACTCTGTTTCGCTAAAGATAATTTCTCTTGGGGTGATGGAAAATTCATTTTCGCCATACATACGGAACCAAGACTGAAAAAGTCTATGTCTTGCCCGTCCCTTACTGTCGGTCGATGTGTCGATGAACGCAACTAAGGCACTGTCGAATTTGTCCAGGAAATTTCGAATAATCGAAACAATGGTATCTCTAGTATTACTTCCAGAAAGATCGTTTACATGATTATTTGGCTGTAAACCGCTTTCTACACGGTAGATGTCCACGCAGAAGATTGGGAAGTTGGCTTCAAATTGTGGCGTTAGATTATTGAAAATGACGGAAATTTTATTTTGAGTTTCAGTCTCAAAATAAAAAGAGTCGCAATCTTCAATTACTGGATAAATCACAAAAAACTACTTTGCCGGGACAAAGCCCTTCAAAGTACCATTGGCCTTGAAGTATTCTGCCCGCTGTTTCTTTTCGGCAAGAATATCCTTCAAAAGTTTCTTTGCTTCGGATGTAGTAAACTGCTTCATAGCATTATCCTCACTTATAATATAGGTTTTTAGTCGTAGATTTGTCAATAAGACTTTGAATGTGCTGTGTGAAATGAATTTCAAAGTCTGTATTTAGAATGGTAATGCATAGGCGTATTATTTGTTTTTTGTTCAAAATGGAGCTATATTTGTAAGGTAAAATAGAATAAGAGGCGAATTATAAGATTTTAAAAATCTGTTGACATATTTGAGCATTTGCTCCACTCTCCAATTGAAATCGGCAAAATTATCAATGCAAGAGATTCGGTGCGAACGCTCACGTCCCTATGGGGCGTGGGTCGTTTGTGTTTATCTTGCATGGGCTTTGCCGAGCCTCAATTGGGTAAACCAAATGAGCCCACGCTTTTTTATATGCAGAATTTGGGATTCCTTGGTTTTTGAGAAGGTGCTCGTTTGTTGGTGGATTCTTCGCCATGAGATTGAATGAAAAATAAAACCAAGGAGAAAAATATGTTTTGTAGAAAATGTGGCTGTCGGGTGCAGGATGATTCTGATTTTTGTCCGAAATGTGGAGAGAAATTAGCTGATGAAAGCATTGATGCTAAAAATGAAAAACTTTCTGCAATAGGTGCTGAATCCTCGAATTCGGAAAAGAAATCTGCTGGATGGGTGGCTCCCGCCCTTGTGGTTTGTGCTATTGCTTACGTAATATTGAAATTGGCTGGATGTATGGATGTTCCTGGTGAAAACACATCTTCCCGGTCTACGCCGTCTGTACAAACAGTTTCTGTAAAAAAGGAACCCCCTCCTTATACTCTAGAAGATGCTTTAAAAGAACTTTCGTGGTATGAAAATCGTTTGTCAGAGTATGTAAAGATGAAATCAATGGATTTTGCAACAGCAATAAAGGCTGCTGGAGAAATGAAAATTATGTGGACTGAAATACAAGCTGTTTATGACAAGAAACACAATGAAGAACAAGTGAGAAATGCTTATTTGAAATTGCAAAAAGAACTTCCTAAAGCGCAAAAAAATATTTTTCCTAAAATTCGTAAGGCATGGGTAAAAGGTATCACTGAGGATATGGCTAGAAAAAATGTTCGTATCTCTTGCCGTAACACTTCTTGTAATGAAATTAATTTGAAATCACCTGAATTTTTAAGCATAGCAGTTGTTCAAACGGTGATGGATTCATTTGATTCTGACTTTAATAAATTAAGAGTGAAAAAAATTTGGTTTCATGATACGTTTGGTTCTGGGACAAATGTTACTAGGCAAGATGTTAGTGATGGTGCGTTGGAATGAAAATGCTAGGGTTCGGTATGTAAAAGGGAGTGCTGATGATTCATACTCTTTTGCATTAAGCGAGACCAAAAGTCTGGAAATTAAAAGTCTTTAGAACAAAGGGTAAAAAAAGGACTTGAGAAAAATCTCAAGTCCTTTTGTAATACTAGATCCTGCTTCAAGGAACCTAAGAATTGTAGGGCAACAAGTTGCTGACAATTCTATATCGCTTCGCTCGAATGACTCCTTGAATGCCAGATCCCCGTTCAAGCCGGGGATGACAACCTGAGGTTTGCCGGTATGACTCGCTGCATTGTCATTCCCGCGAAAGCGGGAATCTGAAATTACTACAATTCTTCCAAGGCCTTTTGGTTCTTAGCAATAATATCTTGCTGGGTTGCGAGCTTGGTGCGTTCAGCATTGACAACGGCTTCCGGAGCGCCGGAAACGAACTTTTGTATGCTCGCTTCGCTCCCATACCAAATGCTGGCCTCGGTCATGTCCATGCAAGCATGGCCGCGACTCTCGGCCTAGGCATTTGCACTTTGTGCAACACCCTTCGGCTCGGATATACGAAAACAAGTTTTCGTGCATCATTCGCCTTACGGGTGTTTGTCTTGCTGAGAAATTATCGCAAGTCCTGCAGAGCAGTTTGTACATTCGCTACGCTCATGTACCAAGTACTAGCCTCGGTCATGGACAAATGAATTTGTCCGCGACACTCGGCTTACGTACTTGTCATTCTTACTTCAACTCAGCTAGAGCCTTTTCGTTCTTAGCAATGATATCTTGCTGAGTTGCCAGCTTGACACGTTCTGCGTTGACGACGGCTTCGGGAGCGCCAGAAACGAACTTCTCGTTGCTGAGCTTCTTTTCGATGCTAGCAGCAAAGCTCTTGGCCTTTTCGATTTCCTTTTCGAGGCGTGCGATTTCTGCAGCCGGGTCAAGGATACCTTCCAGCGGGATGAAGAGTTCGCCACCGGGCACAACGGCAGAGGCGCTGAACTTGGGCTTTGCGGCCTTCACGCCAACGGTAATGCTTTCGATGCCACCCAGTTCGGTGATGATGGCGAGGCATGCATTCACGGAAGCTTCGGTTGCTGCGTCGTCCACAGAAACAACGGCCTTCAGCTTGGTTGCCGGAGAAACGCTATAACGGCCACGGACACCGCGAACGGCTTCCACCACGGCGAATGCCTGGTCGAAGGCGGCTTCGATATCCTTGTTGATGAGAGATTCATCAGCGGTGGGCCAGGGGCGGCTGATCACCATTTCGGAACCCTGGAACAGGATGCTGTTCAGTTCTTCAGTGATGAAGGGCATTACCGGGTGGAGAAGGTCAAGGACGTTCTTCAGCACGTAGCTGAGGATGGCCATGGCGTTCTTCTTTTCGGCGGTCAAAGTTTCGCTGTTGATCACAGCCTTCTTGATTTCAAGATACTGGCTGCAAACGTCATCCCACACGAAGCGGTAGAGGAAACCTGCAAGTTCTGCGAAGTGGTATTCTTCCAGCATGCGGGTTGCATCCTTGATGGTGGTCTGCAGGCGAGAAAGGATCCACTTGTCTTCCAGTGCGAACAAATTCTTGTCCATGGGAAGTTCGGCGGCAAGGGCGCCAGCCTGTTCCAGCTGCGGGTAGAGGAAGCGGCAAGCGTTCCAAATCTTGTTGGAGAAGTTACGGCCGATTTCGAACTTTTCAGAAGTGTTGATTTCGGTACCGTCTTCCTGCTTTTCCTTCTTCACCGGCAGACGAACGTCCTGGTTGTCGGTGCAGAGGCTTGCCATCACAAAGCGGAGAGCGTCGGTACCGTACTTGCGTTCGATGTCCATGGGGTCCACGCCGTTACCCTTGGACTTACTCATGGTCATGCCATTGCCGTCCAGGATCTTCGGGTGGATGTAAACGGTGTGGAACGGGATCGTACCCATGTTTTCCTGGGAGAACAGCACCATGCGAGCCACCCAGAGGGTGATGATGTCGCGGCTGGTCACCAGCACGGAAGTGGGGTAGTACTTCTTAAGAGTGTCGGTGTTTTCCGGCCAACCCATGGTAGAGTGGGGCCAGAGACCACTGGAGAACCAGGTGTCCAGAACGTCGTCTTCCTGCTTGAGAACGTGACCCGGAACTGCGTCTTCTGCAAGGTTTTCTTCCTGAGAGCAGACCAGGTAGCCGCCGTTTTCTGCCTTGTAGAAGAAGATGTCTTCACGGTTGCCGAATACGGCCTTCAGTTCTTCTTCGCTTGCGTCGGTGTGCCAGATAGGAATGCGGTGGCCCCACCAGAGCTGACGGCTAATGCACCAGTCGCGCTTTTCGCCCAGCCAGTCAAGGTACTTGTTGGCGTAACGTTCGGGGATAATCTTGATTTCACCGGACTTCACGGCGTTCATTGCGTTTTCGGCAAGAACGTCCATCTTCACGAACCACTGGTCGCTGAGGTACGGTTCAATAACAGTCTTACTACGGTCGGAGTGGCCCACATCCATTTCGTGGTCTTCCACCTTGATCAGGAGGCCAAGTTCTTCGAGGCCTGCCACAACGGCGTCGCGGGCAGCCTGGCCCTTAAGGCCCTGGAACTTGCCGGCGTTTTCATTCAGGGAGCCGTCGTCGTTCATGATGTTGATCATGGGGAGCTTGTGACGGAGGCCGGTAGCATAGTCGTTGGGGTCGTGAGCCGGAGTCACCTTCACGGAACCAGTACCGAAGTCCTTGTCCACGAGGATGGCGTCTGCAATCACGGGAATTTCGCGATCAACGAAGGGAACCTTCAGCATCTTGCCGATGAACTGTGCATAGCGTTCGTCGCTGGGGTGCACGGCAAGAGCGGTATCGCCCATGATGGTTTCCGGACGGGTGGTGGAAACGGGAATGAAGCCCGAACCATCGGCCAGAGGATACTTGAAGGTCCAGAAGTGACCCTTCACATGTTCGTAATAGATTTCGTCGTCGGCAACGGCAGTCTGGAGCTTGGTGTCCCAGTTCACCAGACGCTTACCGCGGTAGATCAAGCCCTTCTTGAACAGGTTGAAAAAAGCGTGGCGAACAGCCTTGGCGCAGATGGGGTCCAAGGTGAAGCGCTGACGGCTCCAGTCGCAGCTCACGCCCAAGCTCTTCAGCTGCTTGGTGATGCGGGCTTCGTATTCTTCCTTCCACTTCCAGATGCGTTCCACCAGAGCGTCGCGGCCAATGTCGTGACGGGTCTTGTGTTCGTCCTGGAACAAGCGCTTTTCCACAACAGCCTGGGTTGCGATACCGGCGTGGTCCGTACCCGGAATCCACAAAGTGTCGCGGCCAGTCTTACGGCGGTAGCGTACCAAAATATCCTGAAGGGTGTCGTTCAAGGCGTGGCCCAGGTGCAGGGCGCCGGTCACGTTAGGAGGCGGAATGACGACAGAGAACGGTTCGCCCTTACCGCTAGGTGCAAAGCTATTTTTGTCAGCCCAGGTCTGGTGCCAGCGGGCTTCAACTTCTGAAGAATTATAACGTGTTTCCATAATTTATTTCCACAAATAATTTCTTAATGTGGGCAAATTTAGAAAAAAACAGCGAACTTCACGATTGAGATGTCTTTGAACAGGACGAACTCTTGTCTTTTTTTACCTGATAAACACTTTTGGCTTCGCAGGTACAGAGGGCTTTTTGATTTGTTAGAATTGCCATGGCGTCTGTGGAATCCCGCAGGATGCGAAGCAGGTTGTCCATGGAACGGCTCTGTGTTACAGTTCCTTTTTCATACTTGGCAAAGGCCTTCGGTCCGCCACCTACGATTTCTGCAAATTCTTCCTGGGAGTAACCGAACTTCTTGCGAATTTCAACAATCTCCTGGGGTTGCAATAAGCCCTCCGCTTCCCTGTAGAGAGCATCAAGCTTTTTGTTGACATTACCTTCCCGTTCTTCATCACAAAAGTCTTCGCCACAGCCTGTACAGTGGTAGATGGGAATGTTTTTGATTGTGATACTCTTTCCCTTGTAGGTGTATGTGTCTGTGATTTTTTTACGAATTACTTTTGCTTCGCAAATAGGGCATATCTTTATAATCATCTATAACTCCTTGAACGAAATAATGACTCCGTTTTCATTTTTTGCTATTTGAATTTTGATGTATAGCTTTACGCAAGAACCATCCTCTTTTTTGTCGGAGGAATGGTAAACATCTTGCCAAAGCGTTGTGTCTGCGTCGGTTGTCATAGTGCGCTTTGCCGAGGTGTTCCATTTAGAAAGCCTCCTCAAAAGCAGAAGAATCTGTTACAATGAAAATATAGATATAAAAGTACCATAATGGTACTTTTGGCAAACGATATTTTTGTCATTTTACCTCCTGTCGCTACATGCGTAAAAAGCGACGGTTTCGTGCTTCGGTTTTATTTATCAAAAAGTGGTTTAAGTTCGGCGAAACATTTGCCTAAGCTTTGTAAGCGGCTTTCTTTTCGGCCACGGCAAGTTTGCGGGTAACCTTTCTCTTTGTACGAACTTTAGGAACCGCGATCATTTGAACATTTAGTGCGTTCAATACGCGTAAAATGGTGTCAAAACGGGGGTGGGCATCTTCATCCAGCGCCTTGTAAAGACTTTCTCTGCCGAGGCCTGTTGCTTTTGCAATTTGTGCGATGCCGCGAGCTTTGGCTACGTATCCGATGGTCCTCAACAAAACGGTGCTGTCGTTTGACTGCAATGCGTCGCTGATGACTCCTGCGATAACCTCCTCGTTATCCAAAAGCTCTGATAAATCCAGCTTACTTGTTTTCATTTTGAATCGTCCTCCACATTTCCTTTGCCTTTTCAATGTCTCGCCGTTGTGTTGATTTGTCTCCACCACATAGGAGAATGATTACAACCTGTCCTCGTATGGCGTAGTAGAGCCTATATCCAGGTCCAACATCAAATCGCATTTCGGATATCCCGTCACCAATGTTTTTGACATCACCAAGATTTCCTAGTTCAACTCTCAATAATCGAGAGAATATTCTCTGCTTTGCCTGATTGTCCTTAAGGTTCGCGTACCATTTTGAGAAGGTTTCAGTTTTCTCTATTGAAAACATCTTAACCTCCTAAATGTATCTAATTGGATACATAATGTCAAGTACATTACTTGCGTACTCATCGTTCCTCCTGTCGCTACATGCATAAAAAGCGACGGTTTTGTGCTTCGGTTTTGCTTATCTAAAAAACAGAAATCAATTTGAATTCTGCGCGAATTTTGCTGCAATCAAATGTACATACAAATTCTTGTCACAAAGTGTCAAAATAGTGCTGGAAACTACAAGTTTGTTCCAAAAAATACCGAAAATGGTCCCAATTTTTGCCGTTTTCGGCAAAAATACTTGACTTTGTTTTTTTTTGTTTACATTTGGTGATATAAATAATGATACAGTGTGGGTGGTTTTTGAACCCAAAGGAATCTTATGAATAAGAAAATAATCACGGTGCTATCATTAAGCGCATTTTTGTTCGCTGCATGTGGTAGCGATGATTCCAGTAGCGCAAATGATAATGAAAAGAGCAGTAGTTCCGTTGCAGTAGAAGAATGTGACGAAGATGACTGCGATGAAGAACTTGATGAAAAAAGTTCTTCTAGTAAAAAGGGCGGTAGCAAATCCTCCGACTCAAAGGATGAAAAATCCTCTAGTTCCAGTGCTGAAGTTCCTTCAGTAGTCTCTAAAGGTGAAATCAAGGACTCCCGTGACGGAAAGGTTTACAAGACTGTAAAAATTGGTGCCCAGACCTGGATGGCCGAGAACCTGGCTTACAAGACCGCCGATAGCAAATGTTCCAGCGACGATTCGGATTGTAAAAATGGTCGCCTCTACCACTGGGCCGATGTTATGGATTTAGGGATTGCCGCAAATACAAGCTCTGCCGCATTGCTTATTAAGTCAAGGAACAAGGGAATTTGCCCTGAAGGATTCCATGTGCCCAATAAGAGTGATTACGAAAGACTTTTTACCCAGCCTTGGGTAGACAATGTGTTCCGAAACTACTTTATTCGTGAAAACGGCAGGTACGAATACATTGACCATCCGACTGATGCGGAAAGTCTCGTATTCGGTAGTGATGAAGAATGCAAGATGATTCTTTCCGCAAATTCATCCTACAAAGAAAGTGACCTTAAGAGCTGCAATTTGTACAAGTTTAATGGATCTTTGCATAAAAACGAAAAAAGCAACGTGGATTATTGGACCGCGTTGGAAAGTGGCGATGACAAGGCCCTTGGTGCAAGTCTGCTTAATGCAAAGTATGTGTTTGGCGAAAAGGCGTTTAGCAGTAAGTCCGACATGAATTACCTGCGCTGTGTATCTGATGAAGAACTGTGCGGTGGCAAGGAATTGCAAGACAATCAGTACTGCTATAACGATAAGGTCTATGAAAAGGCAAAACCTAGCGATGGTGTCTGCGATGAATTCGCTGCCGATGATGCCCAGCTTGAGAATCGCTGCTATGGCCCTAAGGATAGCGAAGGGCTTGTCGCATATAGTCCTGTAAAGTTTTATGCGGAGGGTGGTATGTTCTACCCCCTATGCGGAGGAAAAAAACTTGCGGCTGAACAATTCTGTGCTGCTGGCAAGGCTTATGATAAATGCGGTGGTGAGACTTATGATGTTGAAAAGGAATTCTGTAGCTATAGTACAATTTATAGCCGAGTCTGTGGCGACAAGCTTCTTGACGATACGCAATTCTGTGTAGATGGGGTTGCCTATGACAAGTGTGGTGGTGAAGGGTATGATGTTACCAAAGAAAAATGTGTAAATAACGTAGTGAATAGAATGTGTGGAACATCTTATTACTCCCGTGACAAGCAATTTTGTGTAGAAGAAACTGTCTACTGATTATTCCGGAGCGGCGGAGCCGCCAGTCCGGAGAAGATAGAGCCACTAGTCCGGTCTGACGGAGCCACCTGTTTTAGGGTTATTGAGCTTCCGATGGGTTCAACCCATACACTTCTCGCATGGATTTGTCAACGGACTTGTCGACGTACTCGATGTTTATCTTGTAGGAGTCGAAGGATATCCGGTCCATTATGGCATCCGCAAGCGTACTTTCTCCTTCGCATATCTGGTCATACCAGTCCTTCTCCTCGAACTGCGAACAGAATATGGTCGAAGACTTCCTGCGTCTCTTGTGGATTACCTCCAGGAGCAACCTCGCCTCATTTTCCCGCAACTTGAACAAGAGCCATTCATCGATGATCAGGAGCGTGGGCTTGGTGTATTTCTGCAGGGCGTTTTCAAGCGTATGCCGATCCTCCGCGGCCGACAGGTCTATCAGAAGGTCGGGCAACCTAATGAACTTTACGGAATAGAACCGCTTGCAGGCCTCCATCCCGAAGGCACATGCGAGATATGTCTTCCCGCTGCCTGTTGCTCCTGTGATGAAGATGTTCCTGTACTGGGATATGTATTCACAGCTGGCCAGTTTCTGGATGAGAGCCTTGTTCAGCTTGCGTCCGGAGTGATAGTCCAGCGCGGCTATGCTGGCGTCATTCTGTTCCAGTTCGGCTCTCTTTACCAGGCGCTCCAGGGCGTGGCTCTTGCGGCTGGCGTATTCGGCATCGACCAGCATGCCGAAGCGCTCCTCGAAGGGGATTCCCGCCATGTTCGGGTCCTTTTGCTGGTTGACGAACATGTCCGACATGGTGGTCATGCGCATCTCTATCAACTTGTCGATTGTACTGCTATTGTTCACTTGTTTCCTCCGTAGTTTCTCGCTCCGCGAGTGATTCCTCGACGAGACTCTTTTTCCCCGTCAGGTTTTGCCTGCTGCCTGTCACTTCCGCCCAGCAGCAGATCCCGGATATTCTTGTAGCTTGGTCTGCTTGTGTATCGTAGAGCCCTCTCACAGGCCCACTCAAGCATGGCGTTGCCGTGACGCTTGCCCAGTTTCAGTACCCCCATGCAGGACCTGTAGGACTGCTGTTCAGCGTAGCTTCCCGACAGCAGGGCGTTTATCACGGCGGCTGTATTTTCACCCACCCCGGTGGCCCAGCGGCGGAACCGTTCTCCGTCCCATTCCAGGTATCCCTGGTGGCTGTCTGGCATATGGGATTTTACCGTGGAGTATTGGCTCGGCCTTCCGTGAAGCCTTGCGTGGCTGGCGATCCGTTCATGCTCGTAATACACCTCCACCGTGGAGTCGGTCAACCGTGACTCCACCTGCTTTTTTATATACTGATAGGGGACGGAGTAGTACATGCCATCCAGGACGATGTGGTAGTTGAACTGGACGGTGGATGTCTTCCATTCCGCAACCTCGAAGGGTGTGGCGGGCAGGGGCCTTAGCTGCGGACGTTCCTCGTTCTCGAAGATCTCCTGCCTGCTGCATTCCTTCTTCTGGAACGGCCTCGCATTGAACTGGTCGAGACGGTTCCTTATGGCTGCATTGAGTTCCGCAAGCGAGAAGAACTCCTCGTTACGGAGGGCTGCTGTTATCCATGAGGATATCTTGCCCACGTTCCCCTCTACGCTAGCCTTGTCCTTCGGGTGCCTCACCCTTGCCGGGACTACTGCCGTGCCATAGTGTTCCGCCATCTCGCCGTAGGTTCGGTTTAGTGCTGAAGTATACCAGTCGCTTCGAGCGTGATTCACTGCCGTCGTGCAGTTGTCCGGAACGAGCATCGTCGTTACCCCTCCGAAGAACTCGTACATGTGCACATGCGCCCTGATCCAGTTTCTGGTCTTTTCGTCAAGGAAAGCCTCCACGTAGGTGTACTGGCTGTACGGAAGCGTGGCGACGAACAGGTAGGCGTTCAGGAGTTCTCCGGTGTCGGGGTCTATTATGTGGGCCGGATCGCCCGCCCAGTCCACTTCCACCATTTCTGCTGGACGGCGAGGGATGTGCATGGTTGCCCTGCGTTTTTGTTCCTCCTGCTGGATGTAGTAACAGAACTGGGAATACATCAGCGGTTCCCGGTTACATAGCCTGCAGCTCTCGCAGTATTCCGTCCACAGGAGTTTCTTGGTGACTCCGTTGCGCATCAGTTCCTTGCGGATGTATTCGAAGTCTATTGTATGGGTAGGCTCCGACGATTTCCGATTCGGGAAGAGCTGCTTCTCTATCGTCGCGTCGTCCATCTGCTCAACAGCATTCCAGTCGATATTGTTCGCCGAAGCGGCCTGGGCGACGCGCTTCACCGTATTACGGGATACCCCCGCATTCCTTGCGATATTACGCTCGCTGAAGCCTAGATGCTTCAACCGGAGTATTTCGCGATATTTGGTCATGAGACCTCCATGTAAAAAGCCCGCGGCATTCATTGTCGTGGACTTTTGCATTATAGAGTTTTCATGATATTTTGTGGGTGGTTCTCTGACTCCGGAAGGGTGGCTCCGTATTTTCCGGAAAGGTGGCTCTCTAGCGCCGGACTGATGGCTCAAAGTACGCCGGAATAATCAGTCTACGACAAGTGCGGTGGTGAAGAGTACGATATCACCAAGGAAAAATGTGTAAATGATGTAGTGAATAGAATGTGTGGAACATCTTATTATCTCCATGATAAACAATTTTGTGTGGAAGAAAAGGTCTATGACAAGTGCGGAGGCAAAGAGTTCGATGTCACTGAAGAAAAATGCATAAATAATGTAGTGAATAAGATTTGTGGCCCGTCCTATTATGTTCCTGGAGACAATGTTCGTTGTTTAAACGATGAAATAATAGAACTTTCTTACGGAGAACTAAAAGATTCCCGAGATGGTCAAATTTACAAGACCATAAGGATTGGTGACCAGACCTGGATGGCAGAGAATTTGAATTATCGCTACGTGGGTGTGAAATACTTGTTCAATGATGGATACAAAATTAGTGAATCAGACTCCACCAGCTGGTGCTACAAAGATGAACCCAGCAACTGCGAAAAGTATGGTCGTCTTTATACCTGGAGTGCTGTGATGGATAGTGCTGCCCAGTTCAGCACAAATGCAAGAACCGAATGTGGCTACGGGAAGCTGTGTACCCCCAACAGTCCCCACCGCGGTATTTGCCCTGTGGGCTGGCACGTTCCTGCGAATGAGGAGTATCATACCTTGTACACGTATGTAGGTGGAATATCTATTGCCGGAAAGCTGTTGAAATCAATCAGTGATTGGAATGGTGCAGACAGTTATGGCTTCTCATTGCTCCCCGCCGAAGAAAGGGATAGTGATGGTGCTTTTCGCAAATACAGTGAAACCAGTTTGTGGACCACCGATGAGGACAATAAAGATAGCCGCTACGTGTGGTTACAGTCTTTCATCGACCGCGACGGCGCATATGAGGGCGGTTCATACAAGAGCAAAGGCTACAGTTTACGTTGTTTAAAGGACTAGGTGCAATGATGCTTTTGCATTTTTCACCTTAATTCACATTTAAAATAGAGAAAATATATATGTCAGAAAATATACCTCAATGGATGTCTACTGCTTTGCAAGGCATTACTGCCTGGATTGACTATAAAAGGTGCTTCTATTCAAATAGTAAAATTCTTGAACTACCTCTAGTTTGTGCAATGAGTGATATTGTGGCAGCACGGCTTCCAAATGACATGGAATTACGTTGCGAAGTTCCTTACAAGTTGTTTTCAAAAGTCAAGGATTCTACTCGAGCCGATATGGTTATATGTAAAAAGAAAACTTCTAATGAAGATGGGCTTGATCCTATTTTTGTTATTGAAGTTAAACGTGGCGATGAAGCTTGTGTATTAAGGAAAGATTTGACTCGTTTAGCAAGGCTGAAACGTGAAAATCCAAGTATACGTGTTTTTGAAATTGTTATTAAGGAACACGAAATGCCGAATAATCTGGTCAGTGAGAGTGGAGTTGCCCAAAGTATAGACGAATTGCACGGCTTTAATGCGAAAGTGATGAGAGTCTGCAAAACGATTCATACATCAAGATTCAATGACAATCGGAAAAATCTTGAAACGGCAAATTACGCGTGTGCCATAGAAATTTTCGGTTAATTTCTATTTGTTTGAATAACGAAACGCCGGTTGGTTTAAAACCAATCGGCGTTTTTTACGAAGGTTGCAAAAAATGGAAAAACGTACGGCTCGCTTGTCTGGAGTTATCATTCCATTTTTAACTCAGCCTAAAATGCTGAAATACATTTTTCTGCACCTAATTTCAACTACAGACTACATTTTTCTGCACCTAATTTCAACTACAGACTACATTTTTCCGCACATATTTTTACGTAGGATGACCATTTTGACCTTCCCTAAAAAAGGTTGACACTTTTGGGGTGTTTTTACTGACCGAGTTGA
>JAKSIH010000024.1 GCA_024398935.1 Fibrobacter sp.
TCACCGAATTCGGCGACAAGAAGTTCCACGACATCTCCCGCGGTGACGTTGACTTTGAAAAGACGGTCGAAGAAAAGAAGGCTGAAGAAGCCAACAAGGGTATCTTCAAGGGCCTCTGCGAAAATCTCCAGAAGGTTCTGGACGAAGACATCAAGGAAGTCCGCGTGTCTAGCCGCCTGAAGGATAGCCCCTGCTGCCTCGTGACCAGCGACGACGCCATGAGCGCTCAGATGGAACGTATGATGAAGGCCATGGGCCAGGCCAACGTGCCTAAGTCCAAGCGCATTCTCGAAATCAACCCCACGCACCCCATCTGCGAAATGCTGAAGGCTAAGGCAGAAGCCAAGGAAGATCTGGGTGATTGGCCCAAGGCTCTCTACGGTCAGGCTCTCCTTGCCGAAGGCTCTCCGCTGCCTAACCCGGCAGAGTATGTCAGCGCGGTAACAAGGCTGCTCGGCCAAGCTGCTGGCAAATAAACAGCGAACGGCCTCGCTCTCGCCTTCGACGACTCAATAAGATGAGTCGCCTACGGCTCACGACCAAGTTGCTCACTGCCGCAGCAAAGTAACATCCCGATGTCATTCTGGAGGGCCGCAAGGCCCGATAGAATCCAGCGCGGTCACACCTCGACATCATTCTGGAGGGCCGCAAGCCCGATAGAATCCAAAAGGCAATCGCCCCGGATTAATTCCGGGGCTTTTTGCATGCTGGCGCAAGGAGCAATTATCCACCTGGACTTAAAACGGTGCTTTTTTTGAGAACATGCCAATGAAGTCCCTCGAAAAATGTTAAATTCTTTAAATACTTCTGTTGTATGAATTTGACTGAAGGAAATCCTGTTTTGATTTTTTCTGCAAAAAAGATAATTGCGTATTCTGGCGCACTGCTTCTTGCTGCCTGCGCTTCCTCTAACACCGGTGCTCCTGCAAATGGTCGGGATCATGCGGCTACCCGTGATCGAGCTAGCCGGTCCTACGACGAGTTGGACGAACAGTACTCAACGACAAAGGACTCCGGGTCCATGTCCAAAGCTTCGACCGCGGAGGTGGAAAAGTCCAAGGCGGCCCTGAAGAAGTTCTCCTGCCCTGAAGGAGCTTATCTTCGTGGTGAAGCGTTTGACCAGTCCGAAGCGGCGGCTCTTCAGCTGGCTCAGAAGAACATTGCAAATCAGATTCACTCTTCGATTATTTCCATTTCGTCCCAGTATAAGTCCCAGGTGGAAGATGCTGCCGGCCGCGAACAGATCCAGTCAGGATTTGAGGTTACTTCCAAGGTTTTCTCCCAGCTGGAAAATGCTCAGGATGCCCGCAAGGTAGGGGCAGTGGAAGTGGGGGACAAGGTGGGTGTCGTTGCCTGCATGGCGGTGGAAGACGCTATGAAGCCTTTTAACCAGCAGTTTGCGAATCTTCAGGATTCCCTGACCTTGTTGTCCGAAACATTCAATGCGACGGATCATCCGATGAAAAAAATGGATGCTTATAGGACGGGGCGCGATGTTCATAATCGTCTTGTTGCCGTAAGAAACGTGCTGGAAAGTTTCAAGTATCCGGTGGATGGTCTGGCGGAAAAGACTTATAATGAACTGAACGAAAACTTCCGCCAGTTTAAGTCCCACTATCATTTTTATTTCAACGGAAATCAGGGCGACGAGCTGGAACAGGCTCTGTTTGGACGGCTCTCCCAGAACTACAACCTGGTCTCGGGCGAGTGTAATGGCGGTGTTGTCCTTTCCGTGGAATCGAGCTCTGCAGAATGCAAGGACGGAAGTCTGGGAATGGTTTGTCAGATGTCCTTGACTTTAAAGGGGGCCTCCTGTGGTGGTGATACCTATTTCGTTCTGAGGACTCCGGTTAAGGGTGTCGGCCGCTATGGCAAGAATGACGCCATGGACCGTATTGTGCAGAATATTTCCAAGGGTGATTGGTTCAATGTCTGGGCGGATGAATTGAATAAGTGGAATGCCAAATGAGAAAAATCCTTTGCTTATTGATCCTTTTATGCACTGTCTTTGTGCAGGCTAAATCAAGTTCCGGTAGGACCGAAGAACTTGTGAAGCCGGCTCCCATTACGGATTCCTTGCCCTGGTTTGCCATTCGAGAAATCAATGATAGCAATTCTCCTTTTACAAGGACCTTTCTGGAAAAACTTGCAGGGACAGGGGAAAGAACTGCGCTAGTCTTCTTTGCGACCTGGTGTCAGCCTTGTCGGGAAGGGATAAAAATTCTTGCGAAAAACGAGAATGAACTGGCGGAACATCATGTTAATGTGGTCCTGGTCAATATCGGTGTGAAGGAAGTCGAGGAAAAGAAAATTCGTTCCTGGGTCAAGAATCTAGGGGCTGACTCCTTCAAGTTGGTTATTGATCCTTTTAAGGTCATGACGGAAGGATTCGGTCTTGTGGAAAAGTCTGGCGAAATTGCCCTGCCCAAGACTCTGGTCATTGATAGAAAGGCAAAACCTCTTTTCCTCTTGGGTCAGGAAGGTTCCGATTGGCCTCGGGTTCTCTGGGAAAAATAGGTTCATCTTTGAAGGTTCTTTGATTTTATGTACTTAATTGTTGGTTTAGGCAATCCTGGAACACAGTATTCCAACACGCACCATAACGCAGGCTTCATGGCTGTCGAAAAATTGGCTGCCAGTGACGATTGGAAATCGGAACATAAGGCTTTGACCCAGAAGGTCGTAATTGCGGGGCAGGAATGCTTGCTTGCGAAACCTCAGACTTACATGAACCTGTCCGGGGAATCCGTGCAGGCTCTTATGACCTGGTACAAAATCAAACCGGAACAGATTCTGGTCTTTAGCGATGACATTAATTTGGATGTAGGTCGTATTCGTTGCCGTGCCAATGGTAGTCATGGCGGCCAGAACGGTCTTCGAAACATCATAGAAAAAATCGGCGACAAGTTCCCACGCATTCGTTTTGGGGTAGGGAAGTGCCCTCCTAAGTTTGACCTTTCCAACTGGGTGCTGGCCAAGTTCCCGCCTGAAGACCGCCCCGTTTTTGACGAGGCTCTTGAAAAGGTGAAACCCTTGGTGGAATGTTACTTCAAGTTCGGTATCGAAAAGTGTATGGAACGCTATAACGGGAAATAGCCGCCGGTTTATCGGACCGTTGCTAGAAGATTAGTTCTAGAATTATCGTGAAGATGACCGTGACGGCGTAGATCAGTTTTAGGCCTGTGCCGCATAGGAATCCGGTGAAGGCGCCCAGTGCCGAACGTAGGGATACTTTAAAGTCCTTGCTTTTAATTAGTTCGCCGACGAACGCGCCTATGAATGGCCATAGGATTACTCCCAGGATTCCCTGGGGGCCAAGGGGAAGTCCGATAAAGGAGATGAAAAGTCCCACATTGCATCCCCATACGCCGGCCTTGCTACCGCCAAATTTCTTTGTGGCAAGGGAGGGGATGATATAGTCCAGAACGGTGAGGGCGATTGCGATTACCGCCATGACGATGAGCAGCACGTTGCTGAAATCCGTTGCGGGGTAGAAGCTCAGGAGCAAAAGTGCGAGCCAACTGAAGGGTGGGCCTGGTAAGGCGGGGATTATTGCTCCGGCGAATCCTAGGAGAGCCATTAAAATGGAAAGGACGATATAGATCATATTCAATGCAAATGTACAAAACTAGCCCTTGATTAGCCATCATAAAGGTGCGTTTTTGCCTTTGTAATGTCCGAATCTGGTGACTTCCTAAAAAAATGGAATCAAAAATTTTCTATATTTGCTTTGCAAAATAGAATGAGGTTCATTTATGAAAATTTTGCCTGAAGCTTTAACGTTTGATGACGTTCTTCTCGTTCCCGCAGCATCCTCCGTTTTGCCCTCCCAGACAGACGTGAGCACTCAGCTTGCCCCGAACATTAAGCTCAACATTCCGGTGATCAGCGCTGCTATGGATACCGTTACTACGGCTCCTCTCGCCATCTCCATTGCACTTCAGGGCGGTCTCGGCATTATCCACAAGAACATGTCCATCGAAGAACAGGCCGAAGAAGTTCGCAAGGTCAAGCGCTGGCAGTCCGGTATCGTGACTAATCCGGTGACCCTGGATGCAGACCAGCCGGTGTCCGCCGCATTCGAAATGCGTGCCATGCACAAGATCAGTGGTTTCCCCATCTTGTCCAAGGGCAAGCTGGTGGGTATGCTCACCAGCCGTGACCTCCGCACCATCACGGACTACAACGTGAAAATCAGCAAGGTCATGACCAAGGATCCTGTTACCGCCTCTCCCAAGATTTCTCTTGCCAAGGCTAAGGAACTTCTTGCTGAAAAGCGTATTGAAAAGCTTCCCCTGGTTGATGCTAACGGTGCCCTCAAGGGTCTCATCACCATGACCGACATCCTGAAGCGCGAAAACAATCCTTCCGCAAGCCTGGACAAGAATGGCCAGCTGCTGGTGGGTGCCGCTGTTGGAACTTCCGCTAATACTCTGGAACGCGTTGCCGCCCTCGTTGAAGCTGGCGTAGACCTGCTGGTTATCGACACCGCTCACGGCCACCACATCGGCGTTCGCAACATGGTGAAGACCGTTCGCAAGAAGTATCCGAAGCTCACCATCTGCGGTGGTAACGTCTGCACTCCGGAAGCTGTTACTGAACTTGCCAAGTGCGGTGCCAACATCGTCAAGGTTGGTATCGGTCCTGGTTCCATCTGCACCACCCGTATCGTTGCCGGTGTTGGCTACCCGCAGTTCTCCGCTGTTGTGGAATGCGGTAAGGCTGCTCGCAAGGCCGGTGTGAAGATCATCGCTGACGGTGGCCTCAAGTTCTCTGGCGACATCGTCAAGGCTCTGGCTGCTGGCGGTCACGCAGTGATGATCGGCTCCATGTTCGCAGGTACCGAAGAAGCTCCGGGCGAAGTCATCCTGGCTGATGGCCGTTCCTTCAAGAGCTACCGCGGTATGGGCTCTCTGGGCGCCATGGCTGCAGGTTCTGCTGACCGTTACTTCCAGGGTGGCATCAAGGAACCCCGCAAGTTCGTTCCCGAAGGCATCGAAGGCCGCGTTCCTTACAAGGGACCGCTCCGCGACACCATTTACCAGATTATCGGCGGTATCCACTCTGCTATGGGTTACGCAGGTGCAGCAAACCTGAAGGAACTCTATGACAAGGCTACCTTCGTCCGTATCACTGGCGCTGGCCTCCGCGAATCTCATCCTCACGATGTGACCATCACCAAGGAAGCTCCGAACTACCGTTCCGAAGGTTAATCGCTTAGGTTGCCGCGGGGCTTTATCGCTCGCGGACTCTGAATGGAGGTTTCGCCCTCTGTGTCATCCTGAGCAAGCCGCTAAGCGGTTTGTCGAAGGATCTGGCTAAAAATCCTGTTGCAGTTCAGTGCTGCAGCGGGATTTTTTTATGACTACATGAGACATTGGTTGAAAATTTATTTTGTTCATAACAAATATCTTTTATTATATTCAGAATAAGGTAAGAGGTTGGAATGAAAAGAATTTCTTTATTTGCAGTTTTGGCTGGCTTGGCTTTTGGGCTGAGTGCTTGTGGCGACGATAACAGCAGTGCATCGCCTGTTGTTCCTGATGATGGCGAAAGCGGCGCTGTTGTCGTTGATGAACTTTCTAGTTCGTTTGATGTATCTAGCTCGTCGGAGGGGGTGCTGCCGGGAAGTTCTGCTAATGAACCTGCATATAGTTCTGCTGGCGAAACTGTCGATAGTTCCGCTGTGTCCAGCAGCTCCGCAGAAACTCCTGTCGTAAATGTTCCCGCGGAATCCAGCGGCAGTGAGGAGGTTTCTTCAAGTTCCATGATTCCCGGAGATACTACGGCGAAGGTTACTTATTCCCTCAAGCCATTCAAGGGCCCGCTGCCTAATCCCCACAAAGGCTTTACTCTCCTTACCGAAGGTGCCTGGAATTTTGTTCCAGAGTTTAGATTCGGGCCCGATAAGAATGGTGCCTGGAACTTGATTACTTACGGCTCCGGTTACCAGCGCTGGGATAAGCTGAATCCGGCTAAAGGTGTTTACGACTGGTCCGAGCTGGAAGATTTGCTGAACGTACTTCAGGAACATGGCTTGGGCTACGCATTGCGTGTGTTCCCTTATTCTCCTTCATACATCGCGAATAATGAAACTCCCTCAAGCAAATACGACTGGACTCCGGAATGGGTTTACAAAGAAGGCGCCCAGAAGGACTATGCCATCTTTCAGGATAACGGCGTTCTTGCCCAGGTTCCCAGATGGGACGATCCAATCTATCTGAAGGCTGCCAAGGATTTTGCAACGGCTTTGGCGGCGAAGTACGATGGCGACCCGCGCCTGGAGTATATCGATGTGCGAACCTTCGGGGAATGGGGCGAATGGCATGTTTCCCACTTGGATGGTAGCGACATGCCGTCCTTGAAGGTTCAGAAAGAATTGCTGGATCATTACGCCTCCGTATTCAAGAAGACTTTGCTTGCCTTGCCTTCTGATGGCTATGGTGAAATTTATACCTACGCCTTGAGCCTTGGAATTACCAAGCGCGATGACGGCTTTATCGGAATTCCAGGAACTGCAGATTCCCTGGTGCGCGCTTACGAGGCGGGACTCCCCACCATTGCAGAAAATATTGGCAGCTACGAAAGAATGCTGACCTTTGACAACAAGAGTTACATGAGGTGGACTCCGGAGCGCTGGGTGCACGAAATTACCACGGCGCATCTGACCTACTATGTGCTGGAACAGGAAAGTGATTGCGGCTTTCGGATTTACAACGAGCATAAGGACTTGGCTGATTCCATGACTCATGTGATTGGCTACAACTTTATGGTGCAGCAGGCAGAATTGCTGACCGTGACTGGCAACATGGAAACTGTGAACACCTTGAACATCACCGTAAAGAATACAGGTATTGCGCCCTGCTTCTTCGATATCTACATGGTGGCGGAATTCGTGGATGGTTCCGGCGCAGTTTTGGAACAGCTGGGTAAAACAGTTGCCGTTCCGAAGGGAACCTTCAAGGATGAAATGGTGAAGGAATTTTCCTTCGCAAGTTCTGTGCCCGCAAGGCAGACCAACGTAGCGGTGTTGCCGGGCGTTTCTGTGGCTCTTTCTATCTACGAAAGCGAAGATGCTTTCAAGAACGGAAAGAATCCCACCGTGCGATTCGATAACGACGGCCTTCAGGCAAATAACAAGCTGCTGCTGAAACCGTAAATTTGGAGCGTTGTTTGCTTTCTAAAATAAACTGCGGATCGTTTGAAACAGGCTTGTGCGGATTTGAGGTTAGAATGAAAAGAGTTTCCTTATTTGGAATCGCTGCTGTGTTGTCCCTAGGGCTAGGAGCCTGTGGCGATGATAACGGTAGTTCTTCGCTAAGTGAATTTGATGTTAGTTCTTCATCGCCAAATGTTTCCGTTGATGGCGAAAATAGTGGAACTTTGATGGATGAACTTTCTAGTTCATTTGATGTTTCAAGTTCATCGGAAACTTTTTTGCTGGACAGTGCCGCGGCTTCGGTGTGGGATACAACAAAGATTACTTATACACTCAAGCCTTTCAAGGGTCCGCTGGCTAATCCCCACAAGGGTTTTACCGTGCCTACAGGCGGCACTTGGACTTTTGTTCCTGAATTTGAATATGGTCCCTACGGATCCTTGAACAACCGCGCCTGGGACCTGGTTTCGTATGGCTCCGGTTACCAGCAATGGAACAAGCTGAATCCTGAGAAGGGTGTTTACGACTGGACCGAACTGGACAAGTTGCTGGATGCCTGTGAAAAGAATGGACTTGGTTACGCCTTGCGCGTTCTGCCTTATACGCCGTCTCCCATTAACGGAAACGATACGCCAACTGAAAAGTATGACTGGACTCCGCAATGGGTTTATGATTCGGGCGCCAAGAAGGTGACTGCGACATTGCAGGGCAAGGGATACCGCGCCCAGGTTCCTGTCTGGGACGATCCGGTTTACTTGCAGGCCGCCAAGGATTTTGGAACTGCGTTAGCTGCGAAATATGATGGCGACCCCCGCATTGAGTATATCGATGTCCGCTCCTTCGGCGAGTGGGGCGAATGGCATGCTTCTCATTTGGACGGAAGCGAAATGCCTTCTGCAGAAATTGAGATGGACATGCTGGACCATTACGCTTCTGTATTCAAGAAGACCTTGCTGGTGTTACCTTCCAGTGGAGCCGGGGAAGTTTATACCCATGCCTTGAATATAGGCATCGCCAAGCGTGATGACGGCTTTATTGGAATTCCTGGCAGGCCCGATTCACTGGTACGTGCGTATGAGGCTGGACTCCCGACCATTGCTGAAAACATTGCTGGCTACAAGACCATGCTGAACTACACCGATGTTATTCCTGGCGGCTACCTGAAGTGGACTCCGGACCGTTGGGTTTCTGCCATCAAGACGGCACACCTGACTTATTACGTTCTGGACCAGGATAGCGATGACGGCTACGAATTCTACAAGGACAATAAGGCGTTGGCTGATTCCATGACCCATGTGATCGGATACAATTTTACGGTTACAAAGGCTGAACTGTTAACTATTGCTGGCGATAAGGAAACTGAAAACATCCTGAATATTACGGTGAAAAATTCCGGTGTGGCACCCTGCTTCTTTGACATCTACATGGTTGCGGAATTCGTGGATGGTTCCGGCACGGTTTTGGAACAGCTGGGTAAGACGGTTACCGTTCCGAAGGGAACTTTCAAGGATGAAATGGTGAAGGAATTTTCCTTCGCAAGTTCTGTGCCCGCAAGGCAGACAAACGTAGCGGCGCTGCCGGGCGTTTCTGTGGCACTTTCCATCTACGAAAGCGAAGAGGCTTTCAAGAACGGAAAGAATCCTACGGTGCGATTCGATAATGACGGACTTCAGGCCAATAATAAGCTGTTGCTGAAACCGTAGCTACCCGTTCCGCAATTTTCGCATGGCGTTACTGGCCATTTCGTGAACTTGTTGCTGCTGAGGGTACTTGTGGTAAGGGAGAATCTTCATGTCCACAAGGTCCTTTTTTTCAAAGTTCATTATGTACTGGACGTTGGACAGAAAGACAATTGGATGCCCGGCGAATTTTTCTAAGGCGTGATTCATGGCTGCAAAAATCATCTTGAATTCTGTAGTATTGAATTCGGCGCAGGTATAGGTATCTACCGTGGTTGCGTTTGAACAGTCCTTTGAATCGGTTTCAAGCTGTTGCGCAATGTAGGCTCCGCCGCCGGCCCGTTCCTTGTGTCCGTAATCGCAGCTGCCGCCTACCCAGATGTAGAGAAAGTCTTTCTCGAATTTCATGTAGGCAAATGTAGTCTTTTATTGCTAGATTTGGAATAGCAATACATTTTGGAGGTTAGAATGCTTAAGACAATTATTTCTGTAATTGTAATTTCCTTGTTGTTCTGGGGCTGCGCTGCTCCCACTTATTTCAAGGATTCTTCCTGGACCGAACAACCAACAAGCGTGAAGGTTGTGTATGTGGATCCGACGATTAGTAATCCAAAACAATTGACAGATGGCTTGCCTGAATATAAGGATGATCTCGGCAAGTGGTTTGAAAATGTTGTAAGTGAAAAGATAAATGAGGAGTCCAGAAAAAAAGTCAAGACATCCATAGAAAAGGTGGATGCAAGTGCTTTGTCCGTTCAGGTTGTAAAACTGGGGGAAAAGGATTTTGAAGCACCCGCTTATACGAATATGGATGGTGCCGATGTTTATCTTGTGCTGAGCAATATCTGGTTTGGAAGTGAATCGGAGGAATATATGACGGTTCAGGGGAACCAGGCTTCTGAGGCCATGCAGACTACTCCATATAGTGGCGTCTCTGCGTATAATTTCTTTAAGGCTAAAGCCAGGTATGCATTCTATGATGCAAAGACCGGGAAGATTCTTGCCTATGGTGTAAAGGAAGGTAAGGCTTCACTGAGGTCGATTGACGTAACCGGTAGCGACTGGGATTATGCCACTCGCGGCTTGATTGGAGATATTGTCGCCTTCACCCCAGTGGTTCAGTGGTAAGAAATAATCTGGAATGTCTAGATTAAATTTGTGACCCAGTCGTAGTCGGGAGTGACATGGATGCCGCTGATGCCGCAATTCATTGCGGATTGCACATTGGCTAGGTTGTCGTCCAGGAAGACGGTGTTGGATGCGTCTATAATCGGGGTGGTAAGGTCGTGCGTGTCGCTCGTCGGGTTGACTGCACCGTGGGAGACATTCATCGGGTTGACTGCGCTGCGGGAGACTTTCGTCGGGGTGCTTGCGGCGCGGGTTTGGAGTGCTGCGATGTAGCGGATGACCTGCTTGAAAATTTCGGGATTGGGCTTCTCCAAATGCATTTCCTGGCTGAGGAAAATATGGTGGAAACAGTCTTGTGCTTTGTTCCCGTTGGCGTTAAACCACAGGTCTAGACATTTCTGCCAGTGGAGTTCGGTGGTATTGCTCAAGAGGTAGACATTTGCCCGCTTTTTTAAGGTGCGTAGGGCGTCAATCTTTTGTTGGGGAATGCCGACGATGATGGTGTTCCAGGCGTCGGCCACTTGTGGGCGAGTTGGCGTTTGCTTTGCTGCATCGTTGGATAGGCGTGTCGGGTTGACTGCGCCGGCCTTGCATCTGCCAATAATTGCGTCACAGAATTCCTCTGTGGTCAAAAGCCCTAGCTGGTAGTTCTGCATGATTTTTGCAGTTGGACCTTCGTCGTAACGCAGTTCTTCTTCAGGAACGCCCAGGGCGCGGAAACCGTCCAACGCTCCTTGCATATTGATATCTGCAATGACTCCGCCTAAGTCAAAGATGTAGTTCTTAAAGTTCTTCATTTTTCTGCGATTTTATTTTGCGATGGAATATAAAATTTGTTGAACGCGAGGACTACCTACGAGAATTAAAACCTTGCTCATTGCTTAAGCCCTCTTTGGTCCTTGTCAAATTTGAAGGGAACAGTCAATGTTGTGGGGTGCTCCGCTTTTTCAAAAATCCATTTAGAAACTTCGTCGGAAACTCGCTGGTCAAATTCTTCGTTCTGGGAATTTGAAGAAATAATCTCCATCTTGGAAATGTTTCCATCGGGAGCGATGGTAAATTTAAGGGTGACTTTTATTTGCGCATCTGCATCGGGATGTTCTGGAGTTTTCACATCCTTAAGTCGGGATAGTTTATTCTTGAATTTCTTTTGAATTGCGACGAGCTTTCTTTGCTGTTTGACAAGAATGTCTTTGACTCCTGCAAATGATCTATGACCTGGTTCTATTACAGGATCGCTGATTGTATGATGGTTTATTTGCTTTCCGAATATTAGCTTGTTTTCCACAATTCTAAGCCAGTCCCAATTGCAGTGATTCTTTGAACTTTCCCAGGATTCAACTTGCTTTTCGCTATACTTTTGAAGTTGAAGCTTTTTATAGACTTCTGCATCAAATTCATTGTTGAATCCTACAAGGCGAATTTTGGTGTAACCGATTTTCTTAATGGCGCTGATAAAATTTTTGTATTCGTAGATGCTTTTGTCCTGAAGCGGGTAGGAGATAAGAAGTTCTTCCCGATCCGATTTGCCTTTGTTTTGCTGGTACATACCTTTCAGAATGCTAAGAATCGAATCGGGAGAGGCTTGCTTTACACCATAGACTCGGGTCCACAAGGGAAGAACGCGGATTGCGTCTGAAGAATAGATTTTCGTTACGATGGTGTCGGGGTCGAGTTTGCCATTTTCCTGCTGGCTTACAACGAAGTAGTCGTCAAGAATAAGCATGTTGAGACGGACCGTATTTTCTTTGCAGAAGGCTTTGCGTTTGTGCGCTTCTTGCAAATCGGAACTGGCGTTTTTGCAGTTTTCAAACAGCAGACAATTTAAATTGTCTGCTAGAACAGCTTGGCTTTGGTCCTTCTGGGCGTAGAGCGTTGCTGCAAATGCAAAAAATATTGTGAAAATCAAACGGCGCATAAGGTATATATACAAAATTAGAAATAAACATTTTATTGAACTTTATGATTTGAAAGGTTCGCTTGTATAGGAGTGAACCTCTTTATAGAAGAAGTTTTTTTGCTAGTTGTTCAACATGTTTGCTGTTCAACGGAAGTTCCGTTGTCTCGGTGGTGGCGATGAAATTTATGCCTGGGATAAAACCCGCACTTGCATATATACGTTCTTTTTCCACCGCATTGTGGGCGTAGTCTGGTTTGTCCATCATGCCGAAATGTTCCCAGACGAATTCCTGGCGGGTGCGTTTGTTTAGGCAGGTGAAGTCCGGATGGATAGTGACGGCGTGTTTTAGTGAGCTGCGCTTGCTTTTGGAATCTGGATTATCGCTGATGGCGATTTTGAGCGGAGCCTCGTAGCGATAAGGAATGCCTAGGCGCGTTAGCGTATCTGCAATGATACATTCGGATTTTGATCGCACATGTTCTCCCCGTGAGGTGATAAGTTGCGGCACATCGCTTGAAATAGACTTTCCTGTGTAAGGGATGGCCTGCCATTGCGCAGCGAATTCGTCGTCTGTTAAAATCAGCGGGGTAATGAAATCGCGACGAACCCCAAGTTTCGTATGTAGCGCAGAGAATTCCTCTGGATGAAATTTCCTTAAAAATGCATTGATTTGCTTCTGCATTTTTTTGAGGATGCGCTGACACTTTTCGTTATAGTCTTTTTGCGCTAAGGACGTAATGAGTTCCGCATCTGATTTTGGAATGTATGTCCCGTTGGTGTCTCCTTTCTGGATCATGTGGTAAAACTGCGGGCAACCTTTGTTGTGGGCTACTCTCAATGTCCCGGACGTGGGTTTTACTTTGGGAAGGTGTTGCAAAAGTTTGGTGATTTGCTTGCTGATTGCGTCTAAATTTTCTTTGATATTGAACATAATAGGGGTGGTGTGTGGCTTTTTACCTATAAATCAAATGCTTTGAATGTTGTTATAGGTAAATGGGTGGTGTTTTTTGTTTCTGTTTTTCAGGGGCTTGATCTAATTACCCATAAACAACCCCTATAAAGTCGGCTTATGTGTACAAAATGGAGATTGGTCTGCTTACTAATCTATTTTATTGTTAGTTTGTTTGAAAAATTACCCATAAATCGCGTTGTAATGTTTGATTTATAGGTAATTTCCGTTAGTGGACTCAATTCTCTAAATAAAAAGGGTTCGCCCCCGAGAGGGCGAATCCTTATCTAATAAACTATGTATGCCGTTTTGAGGGGGTGGCGAACCCGCGTCTTTCGGCAACTCGCGGGTATCCGGCGACTAGTCAGAGGTGACCCACGTCTTGCGGCAACTCGCAACCTGTGTCTTGTGCGACACCCGCTTGCTACTTGTTCAAGCGCTCGGTTGCCGCAGCGACGCTGAGCAGGTCGGCTTCCTGGAAGGGCTTGCCAATCCACTGCAGACCAACGGGGAGACCGCCGGCCATACCGCAAGGAACGCTGACGCCGGGGAGACCGGCCAGGTTCAAGCTCACGGTGTAGATGTCGCTGAGGTAAACTGCCATGGGGTCGCTTTCGTTCATGCCACACTTCAGGGGGAGACCCGGCATGGTGGGGCTGGCGATCACGTCGCATTCTTCGAAGGCCTTGTTGAAGTCGTCGGTAATGAGGCGGCGAACCTTCTGTGCCTGAACGTAGTAGGCGTCGTAGAAGCCTGCAGAAAGAACATAGCTACCCAGGAGAATACGGCGCTGGACTTCCTTGCCGAAGGCTTCGCTGCGGCTCATGGAGTACAGGTCGATAAGCTTGCGGGCATCCTTGCTGCGGTAGCCATAACGGACACCGTCGTAGCGGGAGAGGTTGGAGCTTGCTTCTGCAGTTGCAATGATGTAATAGCTGGAAACAGCATAGCCGATGTTGGGCAAGCTGATTTCCTTCAGAACGGCGCCTTCGGCTTCCAACTTCTTCAGCATGGATTCGATGGCTGCCTTGCATTCTGCGTCCAGACCTTCGGCGAAGTATTCCTTGGGAACGCCGATGACCTTGCCCTTCACGCCGGCATCAAGCTTTGCGGTGAAATCTTCTGTGGGACGGGTACTGGTGGTGTTGTCATGCGCATCAACACCGCAGATGGCGCTAAGCAGGGTTGCAGCATCCTTCACGTTGGACGCGAAGGGACCAATCTGGTCCAGGGAGCTGGCGTAAGCCAACAGACCGTAACGGGAAACGCGACCGTAGGTGGGCTTCAGGCCAACAACGCCTGTGCAGGCTGCCGGCTGACGGATAGATCCACCGGTGTCGGAACCAAGAGCGCAAGCCACAGTGCCGCTGGCGACTGCAACTGCAGAACCGCCGGAGGAACCTCCCGGAACGCGGGATTCGTCCAGAGGATTCTTCACAGGACCGAAGTAAGAGGTTTCATTGGAAGAACCCATGGCGAATTCGTCCATATTGGTCTTGCCAACAATGACCGCCCCGGCAGCTTCCAGCTTTTCGACGGCGGTAGCGGTGTAGGGGGCAACGAAATTTTCCAGAATCTTGGACGCTGCGGTAGTGCGGGAACCTACCAGGCACATATTGTCCTTGATGGCGACGGGAATACCGTCCAATGCACCCAGGGTCTTGCCTTCTGCACGACGCTTGTCGGATTCTGCGGCCTTTTCCAGAGCCCTTTCATTGAGAACGGAAATGTAGGCGTTCAAGTTCTTTGTAGAATCAATCTTTGCCAGGGCTTCTTCTGCAAGCTTGACTGCAGTTGTACCGCTGGAAAGTTTTGCTTGGAGTTCATCAATAGTAAGCATTACCTTTCTCCGGACCATTTCATAATGTAGATGCCAACAACCATGCCGATGATGCTGACGATGTTAAACTTGATGCCAAAGCCCAGTGCGAACTTGACCAGGTACAGGTCGATTACGACAGGCTCGGCATGTTCGCCGAAACCGATGTTTAGATCAAAGGAAGAAACGAAGAAGTTGTGGACGATGTTATTGTATCCACCTGCGTTCATCAATTCGCCGAGCTGACCAAACAACAATCCTAGGCATTCTCCCAGGACGCCGCCAATGATAAGGCCCAGCACAATGAAAAGCACGAGACGTGCAAATGTATTCTTGTGATTCATAGGGGCAAATATAAAAAAAACATGTTTGACAGTTACCCTACGGCTGTGACAGGTGCTTTTTTGGCGTCTACGCGGGGGTAGTTCTCACAGGTCTGGCAGCCGTAAAGGAATGAACTTTTATTTGATGCTCCAGTCGATGGGTTCCAGCCCCTTACTCTGGAGGTAGGCGTTAGCCTTGCTGAAATGCCTGCATCCGAAGAATCCGCGGTAGGCGGAAAGGGGGCTTGGGTGGGGTGCCGTCAAAATGAGGTGCCCGCGGTTCGGTGCAACCAGCTCTTGCTTTCGGATGGCAAAGCTTCCCCATAGCAGGAATACCAGATTTTCCCTAGTTTGGGAGAGACGCTGGATGATGGTGTCCGTGAACTGCTGCCAGCCGATTCCAGCATGGCTCGCTGCCTGATGGGCACGAACCGTCAGGGAGGCGTTCAGCAGTAAAATTCCCTGCTGTGCCCAACTTTCGAGATTTCCATGAGGAGGCGGGTTTATTCCCAGGTCGTCATGAAGTTCCTTGAAGATGTTGATGAGAGAAGGCGGAGGCTCAATTCCAAAGGGTACGGAAAAGCATAGACCGTGAGCTTGTCCGGGGTTGTGGTAAGGGTCCTGTCCGATGATGACGGCCTTTACCTTATCTACAGGACAAAAATCCAGCGCGGCAAAAATTTTCTGGCCGGGCGGGTAGATGATTTTTCCTGCCGCTTTTTCCTTAACTAAAGTTTCTTTAATTTGTTTAAAATAAGGCTGGTCGAACTGGTCGTTTAGCAGGTTCAGCCAGGATTCTTCAAGTTTTACAGTCATTGGGACGATTCCGTGAGTTGAATTTCTCGACTAGTAGAAGTTGACGTTGAACCAGCCCTTGGTTCCGTCTGATTTCTTGGCGATGCCACATGCTACGGTGGTGTACTTGGTGCTGCTCATGTTCAGGTAGTGACCTATGTAGGAAAAGTCTTCCTTTTTGGCAGGATCGCGTTCACCGCTTTCCACCAGTTTCTTTTCGTCCCACATCATTTCCAGGTAGGTATCTACGATTTTTTCTTCGGTGTCTCGCCATTTCAAGTCGATGTTGGGACCTGAATTTTGGGCGAATTCCCCGCAGTCGCCGAAATGTCCGTGAGCCTTTTCGGAGGCAAGGTCTGCTGCGGACTGTTCATCGGCGCAGGACTGCTTGGCTTCGGGTGCTAAAGTAAGTGGCTTTAGGTTTTCTGTGGCACGATAGTTGTTGATGACTTCCAGACAGTAGTTGCGCCAGTCTTCGGCTTCTGCGGTGTCGCTACTGGAATTATCTACGACAGCATTGCTGCTGTACGAATCTTCTATCTTGCTGCTGGAATTCGCTTCGTGTTGGCTGCTGGAACTTTCAACAACTTTGTCGGAAGAAGATTCCGCCTTGCTTTCGCTGGAGGAACTTGTTTCTTCGGTAGAGCTTGTGGGCTGCTCCTCATTGGAAGGGCTGCTGGAGGAATCGTCTCCGCAGGCGATAAAAAGTGATGCTACGATTACGAGTAAAGAGAATTTCTTAAGCATGTGAAAAAGATAAATACAAAACAGGGGTTGTATAGTGCAATAGAGTCGCGTTTTACCTATAAATCAAGACTTCTGACTGAGATTATAGGTAAAAAATTACTTTGTTTGTATTGCGATGGGGCGATTGTCCTTGATAGTGACGGTATAGCTCTTGAAATGAGAGCGAAATTTGCAATAAAAACGCTTTAATGAATGAAAATTCTGTGTTTTTGTTTAGCTTATTGTAGATAAACTAATTTATTTACCTATAAGACAATGACTAAATTGCGACTTATGGGTAAAATTGATTCTCTTGACTAGATTATTACAAGCGACTTGCAAGAATTGCGATCTTTTCGCCTTTGTGACGAGTGTAGAAAAGAATTGCGGACTGCTTTCCCTTGGGTTTCAGCCGTTTGATTTCCTCGTCGGGATCAACCTTCACGCCACGGAGCTTCAGGGTCAGTTTTCCGATGCCATGTCGTTTCAGCATGTCGCGGACGGCGCTGGTGGCAATTTCGCACTTGTCCAATACCTGAAAGTTTGCAAAGGCGGGAGAGGGGAGCGGTGTGGCACAGCTAACATAGGCGATTCCCTCTGAAATTAGATGCGCGTCGGGAGCGGCTGCCTGGGCTACGTTTCCAAACAGGTGGCTTCGAATGAGAAGTGCGGTGGGTTCTGCAATGAATTCTGCAACATCACCAACGGGCAAATCGCTTTCGCTGGTGGCGTTTCTGAAACTGCGTTCGCTGCCGGGCAGATCGTGTTCGGCGTCCTTGTTGGAGGCTGCCTGGATTTCTTCCAAGGTGCCGAACCATTCGGCGGTGGAACTGTCTGCGGCCTTGACTACATTGCCCTCTTTGTCTACCATGATGGCACGAACCTTACCCGGATTGCAGGCGAGGGCGCCGAACAGCACCAGAAGTTCGCGGCAGTCGGAGTGACTTCCCAGATAGACCAGTTCCGCATCCTGAGGAATTTCGTCGGTAGGGTATCCCGGGGGAAGCTTTGCCATGCCGCCCCGATAGTGGCGGGAAATTTCCAGAACTTCCTGGAAGGTGGGCGTAAGGTTTCGCAGGTCTCGCTGGTTTTCGCCATCGACCGCACGACGGGCCGGATCTATGGTGAAATAGTCCGCGATGCGCCTGATGCCTGATGCGCCCGTAGAATCTGCGTCAGAAGAATTGTTGCGGGCGACTTCGCGGACATCGCCTAGAATGGTTTCGCTATTCTTGCCTCGCATGACCGTGGAATTGTACCGATACATGTCCTGGCGGTTTTCATCCAGGTCCACGCCCACAATGGTCAAACCGGCAGGCATAAAAAAACTGTCGCCGCCCATGCCGCAGCAAAGGTCATGAACTACGCCTTCGGTGGGCCATAGGTTGGATTTCCACCTGCCGATGTCCTGGGCGGTACTCTGCTCCAGGGCAAGCCTGTCGCACAATAAAAATTTGTCGCTTTTCTTGCCCGTTTCCCCAAAAAATTTTTCACGGAACTTGGGAACTAGCGCCATGTAATCCATAATGGCTGCACGGTCCTCGTTGCTGTAACCCGCCTTGTTCAGTGCTGTAGAAATCTGCAGAGCGTCCATCTTTTTCTTGATGGATGCCTGTATAAAATTTTGCACGTTAGCGGATGTCAGCAGTTCCCAGAGAGTCATGATTAAAAGATAGTTTTTGGAATTCTTTTTTGTAACATTCTCTGTATGAAAATTGGTTGCTGTTTTGACATTGTCCAAAATGGTTTACGATCGGTAATATCTTGAAAAGACTTTGCAGGCTGCTCGTGAAATGCTCCGAGACGGAGTTTCCTTGGAAAAGGTCATTAAGTATCAGAAACTCACCGAAGAACAGTTCGCAATGCTTGACGCCTTAGCATAAGGTTCCCGAGCTCCGCCGAGGGGAAGGGCGTTTTTTCGCTAGAAAACGTATTTTTGCTGACGAATGTTGTTTTTTTTTTACATTCGCCGGTATGATTTTCAGAAAATTTTTTTGTGTATTCTGTTTGTTTATTGTCATTCCGGCACTTGCAGACCCTACGGTATCCATTTTCGTAAAGGATGCCTCGGAATTTGAAGCCTTGAAGGCGGACCTATCCGAGTTGAAGGCGAGCATTGGTCAGAACAACGAGGCTCTTGATTCCCTTATCGCTCAGGCCAATCGAATCGGAGAAATGAATGACCGGTGCGGCAGCATTTCCATTAGCGACGTGCTGGACGAAAACTGCGGAAACTTTTACGCAGTGGAACTTCCTGAATTCGAAACCCGCTACATGGAAGTGACCGGTGAACTTCGTTTGGGTTCCATGTCCATGGCTTCCGGTCTGGAGCAGCGTACTCAGCAGATTGATGCTTGCGTTGATGCCCTTTCTAGGATTATCGTTTCCAAGGAAAACCTGCTGAAGATTGAAGGCGATGTGGATTTGGAACCTTTGTCTCATTCTGGCGCTTTTGACGCCACCTACAACTTCAATCTTTTCTATGATGAAAAGAAAATGGACCAGCAAAAACACCTGGCCGAGATGTGGCTTTCCAAGTGTAACGAGATTATCCTTCGCAAGAGTGGCGATGAATTTGCTCCGCTGTTTATCGAGTCTATCGAAACCTTGAATTCTCGCATGCTGGATCGGGGTACCAACCTGAAGATTGTGCTGGAACCGAAATCGTTGCAATTCTATCTGGACTTGAACAGGAAGGTTGCTGGAGCCTACTACTTGAGTGGTGTGGATCTTTTTGATGTGGATGCAATTCCATCGGGAAAGTCTACCAGCCATTTGCTGGTGAAGGTGAAGAAAAATAGCGTGGTGCTTCCTTTGGGTAGAAGTGCAAAGATGCAGAACTACAAGGGTCGCGTGGAGTTTGAAAAGTCCAGTAACGACTTGGTTGGCCGCTGGATCTGGGACCGCGATAAAATCAAAAAAAAGATTTTTGCCAAGTCCGCTAAGAAGAAGGATTCTCTAGAAAGCGAAATGGAAAGGCAAGCCCAGGAAGAAAGGTCCGCTATAGAGAAAACCATTTCCACCAACATCGATACGGACAAGAAATCCGTTCGCTGGGTTCCCCTTGGAATTTCTACCGCGGTGACGGTTGCGGGGACTGTTTTGGCTGTGGTTGGGAATAGCCAGGCAAAGGATGCGTACGATGGTGGCGCAAAGACGGAGAAGGAATTAAACGATGCCAAGGATAAGGCTCACAGCGGACAAACCTTGCGAACTGTCGGTATCATTACTGCCATTGTAGGCGCCATTGGCATTGGCGTAAGCTTTGCTTTTTAAGGGAGAACTGAAATGAAAAGTAGTGTCATTCGGAACGCCACCAACCGCCTCATTCTGAGCGTAGTACGGAATCTAATCGTTCTTTCTGTAGTTCTTCTTTCTATTTCAGGCTGTTCCGACTACGAGGCCATGCTAGAAGATGATTATGGCTATGTCCGTGTAGACGCAGAAAGCTCAGACGATTCAGATGTCAATCAAAACTTGTCAAGTACTCCGAGCGACGCCGAGGGGTCAAGCAGTTCCTCCTCAAAAGTCATCCCCGACACCGATCGGGAATCCAGCAGTTCCTCCTCCGATGTCATCCCCGACACCGCGGGGGCAAGCAGTTCCACCTCAAATGTCATCCCCGACTCCGATCGGGGACATAGCAGTTCTTCTGTGGCAGAACTGCCGAAATGCGGTGATGTTCCCTACAACCCCGAAGAATTGGTCTGCGTAAACAAGACCTTGAAGGGTCTTTGCGGTAAGGACATGTTCGATACCGCCGTCAGTTTTTGCTGGACGGATGGAAAAATTTATGACTTGTGCGGAAATAAAACATACAACTTGACTAATGAATTCTGCTTGAACGGTGAGGTTTACAGCAAGTGCGGTGGCGCAGAATTTAATCCTGAAGATTATGTTTGCGTGAGCGGAGTCTTGAGAGGTCTTTGTGGTGAAAGTGTTTTTGATACATCGGCGAGTTTCTGCGGAGAAGATACCAAGGTCTATGATCTTTGTGGTAACAAAACTTATAAAGTAAACAGCCAGTTCTGTGCGGCGGCTGCAGTTTATGACAAGTGTAATGGGAAAACTTACAATCCTGTGGGATACGCTTGTGTTGATCAAAAAATCATGAAAACATGCAGCACAGTACCTTATGATAGTACATCAAAATTCTGCGGTTCCGACAATAAGGTTTATGACCTATGTGGCGGAAAGTCTTATGATGTGGTAGCTCGCTTCTGCAGGGATTCAAAGCTGTATCCGTACTGCAACGGGAAAGATTACGATGTTACCGAATACATTTGTGTCGGAAGTTCCTTGAAAAAAATATGTGGCGAAAATGCTTATGACGAAACAAAATCATTCTGCGTAGATGGTGCTGTTTATGAATTGTGCAATAAGAAAACTTTTGACATTTCTGCAGAATTTTGTCTTGACGGGGACGTACTTGAAAAATGTGGTGGTGAAACTTACGACCCTGAAAAGTTTGTCTGCGTAAGCGGAAAACTGAAGGACGTCTGCGGCGATGAAATCTATGATCCTGCTACCAGTTTCTGCGGGTCGGATAAGGTGGTATATGAACTGTGTGGTGGAAAGAGTTATGATGTTGTGTCCAAGTTTTGCGGATCGGATAAGGTTGTTTATGACAAGTGTGGCGGTGAAAAATATGATGTGACAATGAACTTCTGTGGCTCAGATAAGAAAGTTTATGAACTGTGTGGTGGGAAAAAGTATGATGTTGCATCTGAATTTTGTGGACCGGATCAAATGGTATATTCAGAGTTTAAGGATAGTCGTGATTATCAAGTTTATCGTACTGTGAAAATTGGTGGGCGAGTTTGGATGGCCCAAAATCTGAATTACGTAGTGGGTTATGCAAGATCTGGGATGTGTTATGATAATAAAACAGAGAATTGTGCAAAATACGGACGCTTGTATACGTGGGATGCTGCAAAAAAAGTGTGTCCGTCTGGCTGGCGTTTGCCAACTTTGTCAGATTTTGAAGAATTTATGGTTGTAGTTGGTGAAAATGCTCACTTGAAATTGAAATCTTCAGAATGGGATGGCTCAAATGACTTTGGCTTTTCTGCACTTCCTTCGGGGAGCTACAGTTACAGTAGTGTTAGTGGATCGGGTTCTTTCGTCAACTTAGGAAGTTATACTAGATTTTGGTCCTCTACACAGAGCCCTAATGACAATATAAGTGCGTGTGGGTTGGTTATTCGTGATGAAGCTAAAGTTTCGTGTAAATTGTCGATTAATATAAGTAGTTATCCAGTCCGTTGTTTAAAGTAATTGATTATTTCGTTGTCTAAAAAACTAAACATTCAATCTTATCCAACAAAAAAGGAACATCCTATGGAAAATTTCGTATCCTACTACACTAAAAACTTTTCAAGCGATCTTGAAAAATGGTTCTCTATCGAAAGAAATCATGGCGACTATAAAGTAAGTTTCATCCCTCACGCAGATGGTCATTTTAATCCTAACAGACCTGCCAAATGTAGTGAAGTTGATGAATATGGCTTTTCTGTAGCTTGCTTTTTCACGTTCCTGATTCCGCAGGTGGTTGCCCTGGCTTCTGGCACCATGAAGACCTTCTACCTTTTTAGTAAAGCCTCCGGCTGGCCACTTCTCAGCTGCGGTATGGGCGGTTTTATGTCTCCCGCACAAATTTTGAAGGAAGCTGCCTTGGAACCGTTCTCCAACGAACGCAAACGTTATATTCCCATGTTAAAAACCGCAGAGAATTACTTTATTCAGGAAATCAAGAAATTTCTGGCAGGTAACGACGCTAATTTGGACCACGCAGTCTACGCCAACTTGTGCGAACTGACGCAAGGAAAATCCGAAGAAATCAGCAAGAAAATCACAGAACAAGTTGATCTATACATCGCCTACCTGCAGGGCGAACGCAATTTTGAAGCACACCTCATGCCTCAAGATTTTAGGAATAAGAATTCCTAAAAAAATTCAAGTAGGGTCCCTCTCGGTACGCTTAGTCATGGTTCGATAGGCTCACCATAGACATCAAGACTCATTTGTAAACTTTTTACCCGTTATGTAAAATTTTCAAAAAGCTGCGAACAAATTACTCCATAAATACATGTATAGAGTAGGTGCTCCAGGTTGCGTTTGCCCGCGGGAAGGCAATCCTGCAACTAGCAAAAAAACGTATTTCAAAGGATGTTTGTTTGAATCGCAAAGAATTCATCGCCATGGCGAAGGACATCAAGGAAAGTCCGGATCGTTTAGCCCATTACCGCAAGATTTTCAAGAATGTGTATCTCTTCAGTGACGGCATGTTCAAGATTCTGCTGGCAAACGAAGCCAAGCCGGAGCGGACTGTCATGTTCCTCAACGCCATGTTGGGGCTGGATGGTGATAAGGCCATCTCGAATTTTACCTTCGGCCTGCAGGAAAATCCCGGCGCGCTGAACGAGAAGACCGCTTTCTTCGATATCTACGGAACGACGCAGGCGGGAGAACCCGTTCTCATCTAAGTTCAGCAGAGTTACAACCCGCTTTTTGTGGATTGCCTCATCTATTATACTTCTCGCGTTGTTACGAGGACCGTGAAGAAGGTCTTGTCTTACAAATTGCCTCACATTTTTATACTGAGCTTTCTGACCGAGGACCAGTTCGTCCTAGACCGCAACAACTATTTCCATACCATAGAGCTTGTCCGCAATAGACTGCATTACTACGGCAAGCAGGACATCCATTTGGTGAAGCTGGAAAAGTTCTTCGCCATCGAGGACCGCACCAAGCCGGAACAGCGTGAACAGAGTCGCGCGCCGATATGCTCCGCCTTTGATTCATGCACCAATGATGTTTTTCTTCTGGAGGCCGATGGCATGACTGATCTCGCATACGAAAAGGATGGTTCGTTCCTGCAAGGCAAAGCCAATGGCGAAGAAATCTGTCTGGCGAAAGGTCGTGAGGAAGCTGAACAGGAATACCTTGAAAAGACTTTGCAGGCTGCCCGTGAAATGCTTCTAGAGGGGGATTCTGTTGAAAAGGTCTGCCGAATTCAGAAACTCACTGAACAACAGGTTAGGCGTTGCTTTAGCTAGTTAATAGGAACATCTTCGCTCAAAGGCTTTCCCAGGTTCAACTTTGAACTTGGGAATTTTTATTCGCACAAAAGTACAGTTTTAATGATTTTTACCATTATTTAACACCTACGGCTCATAAATTATCATAGATTTACAGCATGGGTTTTAATAAGAAGTGTTTGGCTCTCGTAGCAGGGTGTTTTGGGCTGGTTCAGTTTTTAGGTTGTGGGGATTCTTCGGATAGTCCCGCTTCTCCATCGGATGTTCTTGTGGAACAGCCTTTGTCTTCGGATTCGCTTCCGCTGCAATCTTCCGATTCCCGACCTAGCGACGGACCGTTCCCGGAACGGCCCATGAGTTCCATGGGGGAGTTCCCTGGTGACGATCCCTTGCCAGAAATTCCAGCATCTTCCAGTGCGGCTTTCGATAGCGCCTGGTTTGGCGGCCTGGAATCAGGAAATGAACCTTTGCTGCTTTCCAGTTCCAGCGTGATACTCCTGCCACCTCACAGTTCTTCTTCTGTGGACCCGCTCCCGCCACCCGGTTCTTCGATGGTGCAGCCTCGGTCAAGTAGCAGTGTGCCGCCTCCGCCACCTTCGTCCGACTCGAAGCCGATGCTTTTCAGCCCTTACATTGTAGGAGCCGACATTTCCCGTTTTCAGGAATACGAATCCTATGGCACTCGCATTTTTGATACGGACGGAACTGAAAAGGATATCTTCGCTCTGCTGCGTGACCACGGGTTTAACGCCGTCCGCTTAAAGACATTCCTCAGTCCCAAGGCGGCCTTCGGTTATGCCGCTGCGGGTTGCGGTCAGGATAGCGAAGCCTTTGGCGACAAGGAACATGTGGTGGCCTACGCCCAGAAGGTAAAAAAGGCTGGCTTTACCTTCCTGCTGGATATTCATTATAGCGATGTCTGGGCGGATCCGGACACGCAAATTATTCCCGAACGCTGGCGCGGCGTCCAAAACTCCGATGCCATGGCGGATTCCGTCTATAATTACACCTACGACCTGATGGCAGCCCTCAAGCAGGTGAACGCCTTGCCGGACATGGTTCAGGTGGGTAACGAAATTACCAACGGCATGCTTCGAGACTTACCTACCAATAGCACCAACTGCTGGGGCGATAACGTGCAGTTGGCTCCCAACAGCGTGAACGGCGTCATGAACAAACAGCAGAACCCCAACGGTATTGCAAACACTGCGAAATACCTAGCGGCAGGTTCCCGGGCGGTAAAGGCTTTCGAGACTTCTTCCCACAAGATCAAGACCGTGTTCCACATCGAAAGTCCCCAGAACGCCACTACGGTGAACTGGTGGATGAGTTCCATTATCAAGACGGAAAAAGTTTCTCCCGACGTGATGGCATTCTCCGCCTACACCGCCTACCAGCACGGAACGCCCGACACCTGGAAAACATTGATGAGTAGTCTTGCCAGCAGCTACCCGAATCTGGAATTCCTCATTGCAGAATACAACGGCGGAACCGCCAAGAATTTCTATGGCTTTGATGGCTCCCGTGCAAGGACCCATCAGATCATGGAACAGGTCCCCCGAGGCCTTGGTGCCTTCTTCTGGGAACCGGCCAGCTATGGCGAGTGGGGAAGCGCCCTCCTGGATTGGGACGGCAATACCCTGAAGGCAAACCCAAAGGCCTTTGACGAATACAAGGTATTGTTCTAGTCTTTTCAAAAAAAATCAAGAAAAATGGCGAGTGTCATCTTTTGGCACTCGCCTTAACCTATATTTAGGTCATGGATTTGACGAACGTAAACTTCGACTCTTTGTTTATCGCTGAGAATCGGTACTTTGTAAAATTCAAAAAAATTTCTGTTACGCGCTCTTTTGTGTCTTGGATTTTCTATATTTGGGTTACATCAGTTAAATCGCTGTTAGAGGTGGAAAAATAGAATCTTGCAAGTGAACCTGCTTGATTCTTGAGGCTGCGCATTTGGCGAGCGCATGTCTGTCGTTCCGGATATTTTAATTCCGGTGCGGTTTGATTCTGTCGTCAAAAAATGAGTCGCCCTGCCAGCGGGGCTAAATACTGGCAAAAAAATCATTTCGGGAGCAATGATAGATGAACAATAATCAGGAAATTCTCATGAAGAAGATGAACCTTACTGGCTTGAATGCCGAAGACTTTATCCTTTTGCAGGCTGCAAAAAACGGCAATAAGGATGCCTGCGCCAAACTCTACCTCCATCACGAGGACGAAGTGGTGCGTATGCATCGTTACGGCCCCGATGGAAAGAACCCTAAGAAGTTCGGATTTTCCCAGAGTAGGAATGGCGCTTCCTATGAAGAAGCTTCCGGTAACTGCTATTTGTGCTTCTACAACTGCGTTCACAGCTACGATATGTCCAGCGGCACCCCCTTTATGGCTTGGATCCGTGGCATTTTCGCCAAGCGTGGCCTGGATTGGGTGAACGAGCGCAATCCGGATAGTTTTCTTTTTGAGGGGGACCAGATTACAGAATTTGGTGAAGAGGCGAAAGGTGATGATCGTGTTCCTGAAACCTTTTATGCAGGTCGTTTCGTTTCCGCTCAGGATTTTGAAAATGCTTCCGCGGATGTGTTCCGTTCTCATGGCGTCTCCCATGATTCCTTTGACGAAAATGAAATCATGAACGTCGAATGCCTGGAAAAGGTACGCAGCTACCTTCACGAGAAGGGCAACAAAAAGCTGGAAAAGTTTGTGGAAACCTACATCCTGTTGGGAAACGATGTAAAGAATCCCATGCAGGCCGTTGCGGAACAGCTGGGTGTCCGTCGACAGACCGCCTATAACTACCTGGATTCTGTACAGGTCCTGGTAAAGGGACATTTCGGCAATCATTTCTACGGCTGCGACTAATATTTGGGGGAGCTTTTCTTAAATTGCGTTTTTCAAACGCATTTAGCGGTGGCTCGGCAATGAAAAAATGCAAGCATTTTTTCGCAGCTCTCGCCTTTTTTCTAAATTCCCTTCTATGAAAATTGAAGATTGGCGAATCCGTATTGACGAACTGAACGATGAAATCATAACCCTTTTGAACAAGAGGGCTTCTTACGCTACTGAAATAGGCAAGATCAAGAAGGAATTGGGCTTGCCTGTTTTGGACCAAAGTCGCGAAGATGCTGTGCTGGAAAAGGTGGGTTCCATGACTAAGGGCCCGCTGTCCCCTGATTCCATCAAGGAAATTTTTAGAACCATCATGGCAGAAACCCGCAAGGTGGAGGATTAAGATGGAACGCCTTACGCTGGTTGGCTTTGGCCTTTTGGCTAGTTCTGTGGCCTCTGCGATTAAACAGGCTAACCTGCCGGTGAAAATCCGTGCGGTTAGTTCTCCTTCGACTTTGGAACGAGCTCGCCAGATGAACTTGGCCGATGAATTCTTCGGCTACGATCAGACGGAACAGTGGGCTAGGGATACGGATGTAATCCTTCTCTGTAGTCCCATTTTGCACATTCTAAAAACCTTGGAAGATCTTTCCAGATTGCCTGCCGATTTTCAGCAGGGTTCTTCTGCTGGCCAGTCCAAGAAAATTCTGGTCAGCGATATCGGAAGTACCAAGGTGGAAATCTGTAAGGCGGGTTCCAAGTTGCCGGCGCCTTTTGTGTTTGTGGGGAGCCATCCCATGGCCGGTTCCGAAAAGCGTACCCTGGAATATAACGATCCTTCCATTTTCGAGAACGCATACTGGTTCGTTTGCCCGCCGGATGGTGTTCCCGAAGAGGATTACAAGCCGCTGCTGCAGTTGATCAATTTCGTGGGGGCCCATTCCGTGGTGTTCCCGCCGGAACATCATGACCGAACCATGGCCTGGGTGAGCCATATGCCCCAGATGCTCAGTTCGACACTTGCCGCAAACATTCCGGAACGCCTGCTGAATTACAATTATCAGCATTACGCCGGTCGAGCCTTTAGGGATATGACTCGCATTGCCGCTTCCGGCTGGAATATGTGGCATGACATTGCGGTGACCAACCGTTCCGAGACGGTCCGCGCCCTTCGCGAAGTCCGTGAAGGTCTGGACGAGACTATTGCCGCCATGGATAGCCTGGTTGTGGTGAACGACGGTAAGCCTGCCGCCGCCGACTGTTCCGACAAATTGGAAAAAGTTTTCAAGGCAGGCAACGACGGCCGCGCCAGCCTGTTTGCTCCGGGGCGCAACGCTGCCGCCAATTTTGCGGAGATTACGGTTCCCCTGAAGGACCAGCCTGGCGCTCTGCTGAATGTGCTGAAGCCTCTGGCAGAAGCCAATGTAAATGTTCGAGATATTGAATTGATGAAGGTTCGGGAAAATATTGCAGGTACCTTGCTGCTTGCCTTCAAGACTCCCGAAGAAGCCCGCCGTGCCATCCAGATTCTGGGCGTGCTGGACTACGATGTAAAGGAACGCTAATGGATTTTGTACTGAACCCGGATAAGGAACGCTTTCAGCTGACCCTGGTAATGGCGCTTCTGGTTAACGGCCGCACCGTTCTGGACGATTTTGCCTGGGCACCTGGTTGTGAACGCTTTGCAAAGGCTCTCTGCGAATTTGGTCTGGAGTATATGCCCCAGGGACACCAGCTGGTGCTAAATGGCAGAGGCTTTCAGTACGACTTGCCTTCCTTGCTGCCGATCGATTTTGATGAAGAATGCAATGTGATGCTCTGGACCTTGGCTTCCAAGGATGTGGAGCAGATTTATACCTTCGCTGCCGAAGCGGACGATGCAGGTATTGCGCTGGTGGCTTATGCCAAGGAAACTTTGCAGAAGTATTTCAAGGTGAAAATCCTGACGGATGAACTGGCCAAGCTGACCTTTAACTTTGCAAGTGAGGAGCCCGCCCTCAAGAAGGACTCCCTGGGTAATGTCGGCTACATTATGCGTAACCGTCTCCTGCTTCGCGGGACCATCCGCTCGGATTACCTGACTTTTGAAGAACGCTCCACCGTGCACGACCAGTGGACGAAAATGCTCATGTACTTCGGCGTCAAGATGAAGTATGAAAGCCGTGGCATGGAACAACTCAGTGAACTGGAACGCCGCATGATGATTGCCCGCGGCCAGAAGGTGGAACGCACCCAGTTTACGGAACTTTCCGAGACCAACGTGATTACCGCCCATGATTACTTCGTTCCTGGAGATTCTACCGAGGCTATAGCCTTTGCCTTGCTGGTGACTATCGCAAATATTCCAAAGACCGCGAAGGTCTGTGTGAAGAATGTGGACCTGAATTCCAGTCGGGCTGGCGCGCTCACCTGCTTTAAGCGCATGGGCGCAAGTTTCGAAACCACTAGCCGTCGAGAACGTTACGGCGATGTGTACGGTGACATTGAAATGTTCCCGCTGAATTCCGGCAAGAGACTTCAGGGCCGCCGTTTCTCGGAAGATGCCATTGCGACAGGCATCAAGGATTATCCGTTCCTTGCTGTGGCAGCCTGCTTTGCCGAAGGGGAAACCATCCTTCGCCTGCCCAAGGAATATCGAGCAGAACTCCGTCCTGTAAACGACGCCTTGGCAGAAAACCTCCGTAAGACCGGCGCCGAAGTGGGGGTCTATGATGACGGCCTGGTAATCCGTGGCCTGGAAACGGTGGTGAATGGCAGCGACTTTGACTGTGGCGGCAATCCGGAAATCGGCCTTGCCTTGAGCGTGCTGTCCCTGGCTCTGGAAAATGATGAAGCGGTGGCCAATGGCGAAGTCATTGAAACCCGCTTCCCGGGAATGCTGAAAAAGTTAAACCAGGTCATGACTCTGCAGAACGAAAAGCAGGACTCCGAAGAAAAGTAGGGCGTGGATATGAATAGGATGACAGAGCGGGAACACAGCGCTGGTAAAGAAAATTGCCTAGGGAAGGCTTTTCGCCAGATCGGCATTATCGGCTGGAAGGATAAAAGTCCTGACCTGGTATTTGCCTTGGAACAGATTTCGGAATGGGCTTCGGCTCATCCCCAGGTGAAGTTCTGTGTTCTGGACAACCTGAAGGAGCTTGTGAAGACTCCGCTTAAAGTGGTGTCCCAGAAGGTTCTGCTGAAGTCTGACTTGTTGCTTGCTATTGGTGGGGATGGTACCGTTCTTTCTGCGGCCCACATGGCCTTGGGACATGAAATTCCTATTCTCGGTGTAAACGCTGGTCGTGTCGGATTTCTGGCGGAGTCCCGCATTAATCGTCTACCACAAACTCTGGACGACCTTCTGTCTGGGGACTTTGCAACCCGTAACCGCATGATGATTGATGCCGCCGTGTACCATGGCAAGAAATGCATTGCCAAGCAGACTGTCCTAAATGAAGTTCATGTCCGAGCACACGCTCCTGAACGTATGGTGAATGTCAATGTTATCTACAACGGAACCGACTATACGGAATATTGGGCGGACTCTCTGTTGGTCTCGACACCGACGGGTTCCACTGCCTATAACCTGGCTGCAGGTGGCCCTATTATCCACCCTGCAACCTATGCTGTAGTGTTGACTCCTGTCGCTCCCAGCAGCTTGTCGGTGCGTCCTCTGGTCATGTCTCTGACGGACAAGGAACTGGAATTGAAGCCTGCTGCAGGAAAAACTCTGGACCTGGTTTTTGATGGTCGCTCTTGCGTCGCTTTGGAACCCGAAGATCGGGTGGTCCTGACTCAGAGCAAGTCCTTTACAACCTTCATTCGCATGCGTCATACCGGATTCGTAGGTGCCCTCCGTGAAAAATTGGGCTGGACCGGAAAGCGCGGGTGATTTTTACCCTTTTGGGTTCGCGGAGACTGGCAAAGCCAGGCTCAAGAACACAAAGGAAACGAAAAAAGGCCCCGGTAAAACCGGAGCCTTTTCTAGTGGAGGTGAGGGAGTCGAACCCCTGTCCAAAGTCACATCCCTGTCCATTCCTACAAGCTTTCCCTTCGCATTTAAGATCTCGTCTGATTCACGCCCAAGAAGGTCGGCGCAAACTTCGACCAGCCTAGTAAATCTCGACGGTTGCACCCAGGTATTACAACCGTCCATCCCATATTGCGACCGGACGTACTACCCAATGGGAGTGAGTAGAGGCCCGGCGTTGCCGTTAATTAGGCAGCGAGTGCGTAGTTTTCGTCAGCACTTATTTTTTTTCAGACTTTTTTACGGGTGCCCTCGTCTGAGACCCCGGCTTGCAACTAACACGGAAGTCAACCCTGTCGAAAAAATGCGAGCCGGCGAGCATTTTTGCCCTTGAGCAAGCAAAGCTTGCGATAGGCCCCGTAGGGGTGAGCGAGTGCGAACAGCGCGAGCGAAGCAAACCAGGGCACCCCTTGGGTTCGCAGAGACTGGCAAAGCCAGGCTCAAGAACACAAAAGAAGCGAAAAAAGGCCCCGGTAAAACCGGAGCCTTTTCTAGTGGAGGTGAGGGGAGTCGAACCCCTGTCCAAAGTCACATCCCTGTCCATTCCTACAAGCTTTCCCTTCGCATTTAAGATCTCGTCTGATTCACGCCCAAGAAGGTCGGCGCAAACTTCGACCAGCCTAGTAAATCTCGACGGTTGCACCCAGGTATTACAACCGTCCATCCCATATTGCGACCGGACGTACTACCCAATGGGAGTGAGTAGAGGCCCGGCGTTGCCGTTAATTAGGCAGCGAGTGCGTAGTTTTCGTCAGCACTTATTTTTTTTCAGACTTTTTTACGGGTGCCCTCGTCTGAGACCCCGGCTTGCAACTAACACTTCAGTAACCCTGTCGAAACCAGGGCACCCCCGATGTAGTATTCCTTAATATAGCAAAAATCTCTGATTTTTGTTAAGTGCCCTGGTTGAGACAGGCCTGTCGACAAAATGCGAGCTAGCGAGCATTTTGGCCTTTGAGCAAGCCATGCTTGCGAAAAGCCCGTAGGGCGAAGTTGAAGCGAACAGCTTCAACTGAGGCAAACCAGGGCACCCCCATCCTGAGATGAACCTGAATCCAACCGGAATCACAGCAATTTTTCCTTGCTACATATTCTTTATCGTTTTTTAGGCGATATTTGTAAAAGCTTTCTTGAAATTTTTTAGAGAATCTTCCTAAGCAAGGATTATTCTAAAAAATCTTTTTCGCCTGTTCCAGTGCAGCAATCACCTTGTCGCACCATTCGTCAAATTCAGGGTCTTCTTCCTGCAATTCAGGGTGAGCCAGCACATTCTCGATGGTCTTGCGGATCCCCTGGTCAAAGCGGGTGGTGGCGCAGAAGCCTGGCACCGCCTTCTTCAGCTTGGAATTGTCGAACACCACGGAGTTTGCCTTATCGCCGATGAGACTTCCGGTAAAATCAAAACCCAACGGATCGCCTACGGCAGCGAGAAATTCAGAAGCTACATGAACTGCCTTCAGTTCTACGCCCAGCACATTGGCGATGGCCTGGTAAACCTGATTCCAGGTGACCGTTTCATCGCTTGTAATCTGGAAGGATTCGCCGATAGCGTGAATGTTTCCCATGAGTCCGACGAAGCCCTTGGCAAAGTCGCTGTTGTGGGTCATGGTCCAGAGGCTGGTGCCGTCTCCGTGAATGATAACAGGCTTGCCCTCTAGCATGCGCTTGGCCACCTGCCAGCTGCCCTTCTTGCCGTGGACGCCTAGCGGAATGCGGCGTTCATCGTAAGTGTGGCTGGGGCGGATGATGGTGATGGGGAAGCCTTCCTCACGATACATCTTCATGAGATACTCTTCGCCGGCAATCTTGTTGCGGGAGTATTCCCAGTAAGGATTGGCTAGCGGGGTGGCTTCCGTCACGCGGTAATCCGAAAGAGGTTTCTGGTAGGCGCTGGCGGAACTGATGTACATGAACTGTTTGGCCTTGTTCTTGAACAGGCGGTAGTCACGTTCCAGTGCGCTATAGTGGAATGCGATAAAGTCGCAGACCACGTCAAACTGCAGGTCCGCAATTTTTGCAGCCACGTCAGCTTCGTCGTAGATGTCCGCGGTAATCTGCTTTACGGCGGGCGTTCCCTTATGAGGTCCGCCTGCCAGCACCGCACAAGGCAAGTCCGCGGCATCGCGATTGCCTCGGTTCAGCAAATAAATTTCCCAACCCTGTTCCACAGCAAGGCGAGTAATCGCCATGCTGATCGTACCTGTTCCACCAATAAAAAGTGCACGCATAAATACCTAAATTATTGATGATTGATAATTGAAAATTGACAATTTTAAATTAACGCAGCGAAGCTGCCTAACATAATAATTATCAATCATCCATTATCAATTTTCAATCTTAAATTAAACAGTTGCCTTTGCAGCAATCTGATAGACCTTGGTCACATCGTCTGCGTTCAGCGGCTGGAAGCCCCAACCGTTGCCCGGGTTCAGCTTGCGGACCATTTCGGGAATGTCTTCTTCCTTGGCGCCCAGTTCTGCAAAGTTGATGGGCATACCGATGCTCTTGAGGAAACTGCGGAATGCCTTGATGCCTGCCTTGGCGGTTTCAGCAGGATTTTCGAAGTTCATGGCGCAGCCGAACACGCGGGTTGCCATCTGGCAGAAACGCATCACGTTGTGGTTCATGACGTATTCCATCCAGGCGGGCATGATCACGGCGAGACCTGCACCGTGAGCGCAGTCGTACATGCCGGAAAGTTCGTGTTCGATAGCGTGGCTATTCCAGTCCTGACCGCGGCCTACACCCACGATGTTGTTGTGAGCCACCATGCCAGCCCACATGATGTTGGCGCGGGCTTCGTAGTTGTTGGGATCGGCGATAACGCGGGGAGTTTCCTTCACCATAGTGCAGAGTACGGCTTCGCAGAGACGGTCCGTGATTTCCACTTCGGTGGTGTTGGTGAAGTAACGCTCAAAGACGTGAGCCATAATGTCGGTGGCACCGCAAGCAGTCTGGTAAGCAGGCAACGTGCAGGTGAGAGCCGGATTCAGCACAGAGAAACGGGGACGGAGGCAATCGCCACCGGCACCGCGCTTCAGCATGCCTTCCTCCTTGGTAATCACGGAGTCGCCGGAACCTTCGGAACCTGCGGCAGCGATGGTGAGAACGGTACCAACGGGAAGAGCCTTTGCGGGAGCTGCCTTTCCGGAATAGAAATCCCAGAAGTCGCCTTCGTAAACGACGCCCATGGCAATGGCCTTGGCGCTATCGATGGAGGAACCGCCACCTACAGCGAGAATGAAGTCAACGCCTTCCTTACGGCAAATTTCAATGCCTTCGTAAACCTTGGTATCCAGCGGGTTGGGGTGAACACCGCCCAGTTCCACATGAGGAACGCCAGCTGCATCCAGAGATGCCTTCACGCGGTCAATGAGGCCGGACTTTACAGCAGAACCACCGCCGAAATGGACCAGCACCTTGGAGCCGCCGTGCTTTTTAACCAATGCACCGACTTCATTTTCGCGGTCCTTACCAAATACGAATTCCGTGGGGCTGTAAAAGTTGAAATTTTCCATGAAGTTCCAATCCTTTTCTAGAGGTTTAATTTACGATGATAAATTACCCATTTATTGGGTGAAAAGGGTAGATGAGCCTACATAAAAATGTGTACAAGGGGAAACATACAGCGCAATAGGGGCATTCAAGAAAAAAAACGCCGCAGTTTATCGCTGCGACGCTTCATGCAAGGTCTGTATAACAGACTTTTGAAGTCCTGTTCCCATCAAGAGGGAAGACTGTATTATTTTACCAGAATGGCCTTGGTCAGGAGACTTCTTCCATTGGCGTTGGTGAGGCGGGCGATGTACTTACCTACAGGCAGTCTGTTCAGGCTGACGCTTGCGTTACCGCTAATTTCCTGGGACAGAACCTGCTTGCCCTTTGCGGAGTACAGCTTCAGCTGGCTTCCGGCGGGGGCGGAAATCTGGAGGCTGCGTCCCTGTTGGAACATGCTTGCTGAACGGCTGATGTTTGTAACCTTTAAGCCGGTGGTAACGAAGTCCGTTCCCTCGGGGGCACCTACGATGGTGCCGCGGCCAACGGTGCTCATATATACCACGCCGAAGTTGTTCATGTCGCCCTGGACGAACTTGCCGTTACCCGGACCGCCGAACTGGTGCATGTCATCGTTGATGCGTTCCCAGGTCTTGCACTTGTCGGTACTGCGGTAGATGCCGATGGTGGAATACTTGTATTCGGTACCGCCCCACTGCTTTTCGCCAACGGAATCCTTGGTGCCACCCCAGATGAAGATGGTTTCATAATCGGCACCTTCCTTAGCCTTGCCGATACCTACAGCCACCGCAGTTCCCACGATGTCGCAATCGTTCCAGGTTTTGCCACCGTCTTCGGTGTAGCTGAGACCGTGATGGGTGTAGCCGTCAGCCTGCCAGATTTCGTTATTGTCGCGAGCCACCCAAATGTGGCCTTCGCGACCGGGAACGGTACGGATGGGATTGCCTGCACCGGAGAAGTTTTCGTTGGTCTTGAGGTTGGAAATCTGCTTGAAGGTTTCGCCTGCGTCGGTGGAGGTAAAGAACTCGCCGTTATCGCCTACCACATAGAACACCTTGGGGTTCACGGGGTCGGCAGTCAGGCGGCCGTTTCCGCTGCTGAGTTTCACTGCATCCCAGGTCTTGCCGTTATCCACGGAGCGGTAGAAGGTGGAACCGTTTTCGGGCTTGTGCATAATGACCTTGCCGTCTGCAGAAAGAGTCAGGTGGCCCTTCACGTTGTTTGCCATGGTGCCCACAGTATCCTGGGGTAGTTCATCCCAGGTCTTGCCCATGTCGTCGGAACGGTACATTTTCTTGTAGTTCTTGGAATCATACTGGCCGTAAACCGTAATCACGCCGGTACGAATCAAAGATCCGGTGAGAGCTGCGTAGCCGATGCTTTCCGTAGAGCCGACCGTGGGGAAATGGCGCTTTACAGGAGCGTTAATGTCGGTATAGACGCCGCCGTCGTAGTCACCGATGGCAGTAACCAGCGGACCGCCCGGAATGCTTACGATATCCAGGGGAACCGTTTCTTCGATGCCCTTGGATTCAAACTTCCACACAGGAACCTTGGCGGTAATGTCATCGGTGGTGAAAATTCCGTTGCCGCTGGTGACCCACAGCTTCTTGTTGTTGAAGGGATCAAATTCCAGGGAGCCAGCCCAGTGGATGGCGTTACCCGGAATCCAGTCGGTGCCGTTGGCATCGATATTGGGAATGTCACCGTAATGCTGGCCATGAGTCCAGGTTTCGCCGCCGTCGGTAGTCACGTAAATGCGGTCGCCGTAGTTGTCCTTTTCATCCTTGGTCACGTGGCGTCCGGTATATACGCCAAGAGTCGTCACAACAATGTGTTTCTTGTCCTTGGGGTCAATGGCGATGCCACCGTAGGAACTGTAGTCCTTGACCATGACGGTCTTCTTGTTGTCTCCTTCGCCTTCTTCCTTGTCGGTGATGGGAGTGATGTCGGTCCAGGTGCCGGCCTTGATGTTGTACTTATAGACTGCGCCCTTGCTGATCTGATGGGGGCCGGGGCCGTCGGCGTAGGTGATGTACATGTCGCCATCTACAATTTTTGCGCGGTGGGGCATGAGACCCGTGGGACCGCCCTTAATGGTGGTCCAGGTCTTGCCGCCGTCCTTGGAAACCTGCAGGTTGTCGGTCTTTTCGGAAATACCAATGTAGATCACTGCGGTGCTACCGTCGGCAAGCTTGCCCTGGGATTCGTCGAACATCACAAAGCTTATGCCGTTGACGCCGTTCAGGGAACTGCCAGTGGCGCTGGAGATTGCCACCTTGTAGAGGCTGCTCCAGGTCTTACCGTAGTCGGTACTCTTGTAAAGACCTGCGTTACGGCTACCGCAAAGAATAATGTTTGGCATATTGGGGTCTACCATGAGCTTTTCGCCGGTCTGGCGGCCCATGCCGTTACCGTGAGCCAGAATGCCTTCGCCTTCCTTGTTGCCTACGTAAGTGGTATCCCAGGTAGTGCCGAAGTCTTCGGAACGGAGAATGGCGGTGCGTCCCCAGCTGAAATAGCCTGTACCAGCCAGCACATAGACTCGCTTAGGATCGGTGGGGTCAATGGCGAAAGATTCGGTACCGTAGAGACCCTTGTCGTTTTCGTTGAACTGGTCCATGAGAGGAATCCAGGTTCCGTTAGTTACGTCCCAACGGTAAATGCCGCCCACATCGGTACGGGCATACATCAAATTCTTTTCTGTCGGATGGGGGAGGACTGCGCTTACAAAACCACCGCCGTCAAAACGGACATTGCCCCAGTCATAAGCTTCCGCATTGGCGCTAACACCTAAACCAGCAAACAGGGTGGCGGCGGAAGTAATACCAATCATCTTAATCTTGCCAAACATAAAGTCTCCTATACGGTACAATACACCCAGCCCAAAACAACACCAGGGTTAAACTATGTTTTTTTACGAAAAAGGGGTTTCCCATGGCAGGAAAACCCTTCTAAAAACGTTTATAAATTCTCAACAAGGCTGCCTAGGGCAGATACCCTCAAGCAAACTACTGAAAATTTACGCGAATTTCGTACTGGCCCTTAGGCAATTTGGATTTTTTGATGTCCAGTCTGTTGATTCCCATATGGACCTTCCCGCTGAATTTTGCCACCAGACGACCCGCCATGTTATAGACGGAAACCGTGGCGAAACCTTCGCGGGAGGCGTTTAGCACACCTCGATTCAGGTCAAAGGTGGCTACTGCAGCATGGGTCAGGGGTACGGTGGTGGCGATGGCCTGGTCGTCGCCTGGATTCGTGCTTTCGCCAGGTTCTTCGGAATCGCACTGGTCTTCCTTGCCCGCTTCGCAGTCGTCGCTCTGGTCGCCCTTCTCCACGATGACTTCTTCGGCGGTTTGCTTGACTCCTGCAATGTCAAATCCGATCTGGTCTATGTTGGGGCCGCCGTCGGTACTGAGGGATTGAAGCTTCAGGACGTTGCCCTTGGTCACAAGGTCCGCCTTCACGGAAACGCTATCCCAGGTCGTCCATGCCCCGGTAGGCGGAAATTCGATAATCCCGTAGTTCACGTCGTTGATGAACAGTTCCATGGGGCGGGCCGCCTTACCGCCATTTGCAAATCGGAAGGTCACAACAACTCCGGCCTGGCCCTTTTCTGCAATGAGATTCCAGATGCCGTAGCTTTCCGCAATGTTGGAGAAGTTGTAGTAGCCTTCATCACGCCAGCCTGCGTTGGTCTCCTCGTAAATGCCATGACCGTCGTTGGGGTAGGCTGCGTTGATATCGCTTACAATTTTTGCCCCGGCAAGAGGTTCCGCGTTAAACTGCACATTGATGGAACCTTCCACCACAACGGTTTCGCCGCCGTCATCCACCGTCTTGACGGTAAACTTCTGGAGGCCGGTCTGTGTGGGCGTTCCGCTCAAGGTAATTGTCTTTGCGGTTGCGTTCACCGTGGCCTTGATTCCGTCGGGAAGGTTCAGGGCCTGGGCGCCACCACATTCTCCATAACTCAGGACGATGTCCTTCAGGGCGTCTCCCTTAAACAGTTGCTGGTTCATGCTGCCGGACTGCACCACCAAAGAAGGCCCTGCAGTCAAGTCGCTATTCTCCACGAGAACTTCCACCCGTCCGGTGTATTCCGTTCCGTCATTGCCCTTGACGGTGTATTTAAAGGCGGTCAGCCCCATAAATCCCGGATTAGGCGTAAAGCGTGCAGTGTAACCATCGTCCAGCAGCGTGACTGATCCGTTTTCCAAACTCATGACGGTATACTTTGGAGCCACCGGCTGGAAGCCCTTGGTAATGGTTCGCAAGTCAAAGTCTACGGAACCATTTTTTAGCACTCGGGTGTGCATGGCGCCCAGCCAGTTGATATACTTTTCAATGTTGGCGTAACCATCGCTACCGATGACCATGGCGTCATCCTTGCCTATGTTAAAGCCCATGGCTCCTTCAAAGTAGTCAGGCATGCCATCCTTATCGGTATCCACTTCGGGCTTGCCGGCGATGACTTCGCCCCAGCCATCATTTTTCGTTAGGCCCATAGCGCCAACGGATTTGACCAAGGCCCCCTCCTTGCCCAAGGTACTTGCCTGGTACCAAATCAAGGAATCAATGTCATCGTAGGGCAAAACGCCGGACTGGGAATTCACCAAGCGCCAGGCGGTTGCCGCGCTATAAACCGGATTCCTGTTGGTCATCTCGTTCCAGGGTTCCTTCAATTCCTCGCCCGGTCCTTGGTAGTAGTAAATGTTGGATGCACCTCCGTTCAAGATTCCATCGCGGTTGGTGTCTATCATGTTGCCGCTGGCGTAAATACTCTGGTTCTTGTCCACCTGGAACCAGGGATTGCTTCCCTTGGGACCGTACACGAAGTAGTTGTTCACGATATCGTGATTAAAGTGGGTGGAGGTGTGAGTGGTGTAACCTGCCTCAAAATTGTAGTGGACGTTATTCACGAATACGTCATTAATTTTATCCAGCGGGTTTCTGTTGTGGGTATTGATGAAAGCGTTATAGTACCAGGCCCAGGTTCCGTCCACCGATTCAATATGGGCTCCGAACTGCTGGTAAATGGGATTGGCCACAAGGGTGTTCTGGACGGTAACGCCTGTAATGCGGTAGCTGGCGTTGTCGGAACTTCCGCCGAAGTTATTCCAGGGGGCAAGCTCGATGGAGCAGTGGTCAATGATAATGTCCTTGGAGTCGTATAGGTTCAGGGCGTCGTCCTTGGTGGAGGCGGTGTTTTCGCCGGGACGGATTCGCAGGTAGCGGATAATGATGTTGGACTGCTTACCCGTAGAAACCTTGCCGCCGTGAATGGCAATGCCCTCGCCGGGAGCAGTCTGACCTGCAATGGTGATGTTGCTCTTGACCGAAACTGCGGACTTGATGTTGATGATGCCGCCTACGTCAAAAACCACAATGCGGTTGGGCGCGCTGACTGCATCGCGGAAGGAACCTTCGCCGGAATCATTCAAGTTGGTCACGTGATAGACGGTGCCGCCGCGGCCGCCGGTGACGTTAGCGCCAAAGCCCAGCGCTTCGGGAAAAGCCTTGATGGCGTCTGCTGCAAAAACGGTACCTGCAAGAGAAACAAGTCCGAGACCGAACATCCATGATTTAAAACCCATACAAATCTCCAATGGCGGAACACCAAACCGCTATTCCTGAATATAAATCAAAAAAATGAGAACGGCTAGTCGCTTCATGGGCAATCTGTAGTCTTTAGACAACGAAAGCGCGGGTCTTGCCTGCAAAAAAAAAGAACACCCGTAATCAGGTGCTCTTGATCGGTCCGCAAAGGACTCTGGATTTTTGTAACGCTCGCCTTAAACGATGCTATGCAATGTTGAGGCTCTGCTCGCGGATGCATTCCACTTCGTTCTTCAGTTCGATGGCGAGGGCTGCAATGTCTGCGTCCTGGCACTTGGTTCCCAAGGTGTTTGCCTCGCGACCCATTTCCTGAAGGATAAAGCCCAGGTTCTTACCTTGTGCGCCGCCTTCCTTCAGGGCGTTGAGGAACAGCTTGTTGTGGCTCTTGAAGCGGGTGATTTCTTCCTTGATGTCCAGCTTGTCTGCCATAATGCAGGCTTCCTGCAGCAGGCGGACTTCATCGATTTCGGAATCCTTCAACAGCACGTTGATACGGTCGCGGAACTTCACCTTCCAGTTTTCAATGCGCTTGGGGTCCAGAACTTCAATCTTGGAAAGTACATCGTTCAGATGGTTTACTCGATTGGTCAAGTCGGCAGCAAGGTTGGCGCCTTCCTTGGCTCGCATCTCGATGACCTTGTCCAGAGCCTTGTTCAGTTCGTCAGCCAGATGCTTTTCCAAAGCCTCTGCGTCGGCTCCGCTGTCGGTAAACTGCAACACTTCGGGCAGTGCCAAAATATTTTCCAGCTTGATTTCGCCCGCGATGTCAAACTTGGACTGCATGGCCTTGGTGATTTCCACAAACTTTGCAATGGCCTGTTCATTGTAGGATACAGGAACATTTCCGCCGGATCCTGCGCCCAGGGTAACGCTAAAGATCACGGAACCGCGAACCAACTTGTCCTTGATCTGATTCTTGAAAGAATTTTCAAGATAGGCCAGGTTCTTGGGGAGCTTGCAGCTAATGTCCAGAAAACGGTTGTTCACGCTACGGACTTCAATCACGCAAGGGGCGCCCTGGAACATGGACTCGCTCTTGCCAAAACCGGTCATCGATAAAATTGCCATAACTTTCCTTAATTGATAATTGAGAATTGACGATTGATAATTTTTTAAATCGCGGCAAAGCCGCCTTGCTTTTAATCATCCATTATCAATCATCAATCTTTCATTTTTTACTTACCATCGCAATGACGTGTTCTGCACCAAAATTCTTGAGACCGAGATGTGTCAGAATCTTGCTTAAGGTCTGATGGTTCTGGAATGCGATCTTTTCGATTTTCAGACCTTCCTTCTTGCAAAGGGTGTAGAAGTCCTTTACCGTCAACAGGCGGATATTAGGAGTGTTGTACCATTCGTAAGGCAGTTCCTTGGACTTAGGCATGCGACCGTGGAGCATAAGGGATCCGCGGGCGGACCAGTGACCGAAATTGGGGAAGGTTACAATCGCGCGCTTTGCCACACGGAGGATTTCATTCAGTAACGCCACCGGATCGCGGATTTCCTGGATGGTCCGGTTGAAAATGGCGTAGTCGTAACTATTGTCCTTGATGTCGGAAAGACCTCTTTCGTCCAGGTCGCGCTGCACTACGGGAACATCGTGTTCCAGACAGTCCATAATGTCCTTCAGGCTTTTCTCGATACCCATACCACCGATGTTCTTGGTACGGTGGAGGTAGGCAATCAGGTCGCCGCCACCGCAGCCTACATCCAGAACCTTACTGTCCTTCTTTACCATGGAGGCCAGCAGTTCGAAGTCCTGCTGCTTGCGGAATACGGGGGTTGCCTGGGTGCCGACCAGGGCGCCAAACTTACTGTCCAGGAAGCGTCCGACCGCCTTTCCCAGGTCTTCATCTTCGATGAGGAATCCGTCATGTCCGAAGAGGGTGTCCAGTTCCAGGCTGGTGACCACCTTGCCTGCATTCAGCAGGGCGCTGGTAATGCGACGGGATTCGTGAGGCGGGAACAGCCAGTCTGTGGAAAGGTTCACGTTCAACACTTCCGCCTTGATGTCCTTGAAGGCGTTTTCCAGGGAACCGTATTCCGTTTCCAGGTCAAAGCAGTCGGTAGCATGGGCGATATGCAGGTAGCTGTTGGCGTCAAAGCGGTCCACGAACTTTGCTCCCTGATACCTCAGGTAGCTTTCTAGCGGCAGGTCCAAATCAAATGGCGTGCTGTAGGTAATGGCGTGATTCTTGTGCTCGTGATCTTGAGCTCGCTTGAACTTCTTTTCCATGCCTACCGCACTGAGGTAGGTGATGTGGGCCAGTTTGCGGGCGTTAGAAAGACCTACGTCCGGATGGGCAGATTCGTAGTAGTCACCGTTGTTGTAGTTGGGGTCCTGGGTAATCACGTCGCGGGCAACGATTTCGAAACCCAGAGCCTGGCTGCTAAAGCGGGGGGAGGTGGCGATGAGCACCGCGCGCTTCACCTGTTCCGGATAGTAGATGGCCCACTTCATGGCCTGGAAACCGCCCATGGATCCGCCAATAACGCAGTAGATGTCCTTTACGCCTAGATAATCCGCCAGTTCCTTCTGGGCGTGGACCATGTCCCCGATGGTAATGGTGGGGAAGGTGCTGCCGTAGGGTTTTCCTGTGCGGGGATTGATGCTTGCAGGACCTGTGGTACCTTTGCAACCACCCAGAATGTTGCTGCAGACCACAAAGAACCTGTCCGTGTCTACGGGCTTTCCCGGACCAATAAGTGCATCCCACCAGCCGGGTTTCTTGTCCTGTTCAGTGTAGTAGCCTGCCACGTGGGCGTCTGCAGTCAGGGGAGATGTCACCCAGACTGTATTGTTCTTCTCTGCATTCAGCTTGCCGTAAGTCTCGTATCTGATTTCCAGTGCGGGCAGCGTCTTTCCGTTTTCCAGCATGAAACCCTGTTCGCCATAATCCTTCACGAAGGTCTGGGGAACCACGGGACCGATACTATTTTTCAACAAAAAATCACTCATACAGGGCAAAATATAGAAAGTTGTGCGTCTTTTTTTTAGGAATGGTCGGGAAACACTCCGCAGTAAAAAGGTACAAGACTCGGTCTTCATAGCCAGAAACTATTGCTTGTGATACCCCTAAATTATTACGGGTATTGCTTTTTTTGCAAAAGCGTTTTTATATTTATGGAATCAATCAGGAAAAGGAGTTCCCATGAGCTATAGAGTTCTTGTTCGTTTTGTCGGTGTAAGCAGTCAGCTTGCTGAACTGTATGATGCCTTTATGGAACAGTTTCCGGAAGCGGAACTTCCCAGCGAAGATTGTGGGGACTGGTATTCCGTAGACGATGTCATGATGGACGAGTACGAGTGCCGTTTCGAGGAACTTCCCGAAGGGGAATTGCTTGCCATGGACGGTTCTGTCATGGTGGAAGAAGACGAATTCCCGGAGGATTTTTTCAGCGAACTGATGGAACGCTTCGAAAAAGTCTTTGGCGCCTTCAAGTGGTCCAGCTTTGACGTGGGTGTGGGCTGCGGAACCAGCGATGGCTGGGGCGAATTCATTGCAGACTGGACCGACGACGGTTCCGACGAGGCCAACGAAATCTCCGAAGCCGTGCTAGGATTTTAGAACACCCTGTCGTCATTCTGAACACCGTAGGTGTGAAGAATCCATAGCGGTCTCGTAATTCATAATTACATAAAATCGCATTAGCCCAGCATTCATTCGCAAATAAAAAAGCCCTCGGTTCATCACCGAGGGCTTTCTATTGGTCTAGAAAATAAGACTAAGTTTTGTCTTCGCCGCGGAGCATGATGACCTTACCGGTGCGGATGTATTCGACGATTTCGAACTTCTGGCACAGGCTCTTCATGGCATCGA